>NZ_CAJHNI010000005.1:2392500-3266126 GCF_905116885.1 Acidiphilium sp. C61
CCAAGGGTTCCTGCGCAAGGTTAATCCGCGCAGGGTGAGCCGGCCCCTAAGGCGAGGGCGAAAGCCGTAGTCGATGGGAAGGGGGTGAATATTCCTCCGCCTGCTGGAAGTGACGAATGCGAGATGTTGTCTGTCCTTATCGGATTGGGCGGGCTTTTTGAGCATTCCGGGAAATAGCTCCAGCGTATAGACCGTACCCTAAACCGACACAGGTGGACTGGTAGAGTATACCAAGGCGCTTGAGAGAACGATGTTGAAGGAACTAGGCAAATTACTCGCGTAACTTCGGGATAAGCGAGACCCGTATGTGGGCAACCATGTGCGGGTGGCACAAAAGAGGGGGTAGCGACTGTTTAGTAAAAACACAGGGCTCTGCGAAGTCGAGAGACGACGTATAGGGTCTGACGCCTGCCCGGTGCCGGAAGGTTAAGAGGAGAGGTGCAAGCCTTGAATTGAAGCCCCGGTAAACGGCGGCCGTAACTATAACGGTCCTAAGGTAGCGAAATTCCTTGTCGGGTAAGTTCCGACCTGCACGAATGGCGTAACGACTTCCCCACTGTCTCCAGCATCGGCTCAGCGAAATTGAATTCCCCGTGAAGATGCGGGGTACCCGCGGTCAGACGGAAAGACCCTATGAACCTTTACTGCAGCTTTGCAGTGGCATCAGAAGAGTGCTGTGTAGGATAGGCGGGAGGCATTGAAGCATGGGCGCTAGCTTGTGTGGAGCCAACCTTGAAATACCGCCCTGCGCGCTTTTGATGTCTAACCGTGGCCGGTTATCCCGGTCCGGGACCCTGCATGGTGGGCAGTTTGACTGGGGCGGTCGCCTCCTAAAGAGTAACGGAGGCGCGCGATGGTGGGCTCAAGCCGGTCGGACATCGGCTGTTGAGTGCAATGGCATAAGCCCGCCTGACTGCGAGAGCGACAGCTCGAGCAGAGACGAAAGTCGGCCATAGTGATCCGGTGGTTCCACGTGGAAGGGCCATCGCTCAACGGATAAAAGGTACTCTAGGGATAACAGGCTGATCTCCCCCAAGAGTCCACATCGACGGGGAGGTTTGGCACCTCGATGTCGGCTCATCACATCCTGGGGCTGGAGCAGGTCCCAAGGGTTCGGCTGTTCGCCGATTAAAGTGGTACGTGAGCTGGGTTTAGAACGTCGTGAGACAGTTCGGTCCCTATCTGCCGTGGGTGTTGGAGACTTGAGAGGATTTGTCCCTAGTACGAGAGGACCGGGATGAACATACCTCTGGTGCATCGGTTGTCACGCCAGTGGCACAGCCGAGTAGCTAAGTATGGACGGGATAACCGCTGAAAGCATCTAAGCGGGAAACCCACCTCAAAACTAGGTCTCCCTGAGGGTCGTGAGAGACCATCACGTTGATAGGCCGGGTGTATAAGCGCGGTAACGCGCTCAGCTAACCGGTACTAATCACCCGATAGAACTTGAATATCTCAACCACCCCCACCATGCACAAACACCAACACAACTCACACAACACACCAAATTCACACCAGTCCATAGTCTACGATAGATTGGACGACCTGGTGGCCATTGCGGGGAGCCTGCACCCGATCCCATCCCGAACTCGGCCGTGAAAACCCCCAGCGCCCATGGTACTGTGTCCTAAGGCACGGGAGAGTAGGTCGCCGCCAGGTCCTCCAATCTATCGTAAAATAAATCATCACCCGCGGGGTGGAGCAGCCCGGTAGCTCGTCAGGCTCATAACCTGAAGGTCACAGGTTCAAATCCTGTCCCCGCAACCAACGGAACCATAATACTAGAACTACTAAAGCCCGTAGCAGAAATGCCGCGGGCTTTTTGCTGTTCAACCGAAGCCTCAGCCGGGCAGTCCGCAAGATGCATGAACGCCGCAAGGTCGCCGCGCAGTTCCAGGCGGTACTTGCCGCGCCCTTCCTCCGGATACAGCGTGATCGCATCGATCAGCGCACGCAGCGCTTCCGCCGCTGCCGCCATTGTGTCAGGGTCGGCCAAAGCCTGTTCCAGCAGTTCAACCCGACGACGATAGATTCGGGGCAGATTTGTGTTCAGGTCGGGCATTGGCTCAGGCGACGCTTCGCGCTGCTGTTCCGCCACGATCTCGTCCTGCTTCGCTTCAAGCTTGCGCAGATCTTCAACGAGGCTTCGGCTCCCGCCAATCTCCTTGATCGTATCCAAGATCGTCTTGATTTGCCGGGCGACCTTGGCCTGTTCAGCTCCCAGACGCGCCCGTCGTGCAGCTTGTTCGCGGTTCGCTGCATTCACCTCGGAGACATAGCTCTCAACGAAACGCTCAACCAGTTCGGGAGGGTCACGTCCGTCGATGTGGTGGAAATTATAGATGGGTTAAGGTGACCGTGGATCATTCGGCTGCGGTGGCGATCTGGGGTGGAAATACCTCGATTGCGTGCGGTGTAAGTTCGGCCATTGGCTCGGTCTGCATGTAGCGATTTTGTGTTTGCCACTCGTCGTTCTGCTCGAGGAGCACGGCGCCCACGAGCCTGATGATGGCGGCTTCGTTTGGAAAGATGCCGACGACATCAGCGCGCCGCTTGACCTCCTTGTTCAGGCGTTCGATCGGGTTGGTAGAGTGGATCTTGACCCTGTGTTGCACGGGGAAGTCCATGTGGGCGAGGACATCGACCTCGCTATCATCGATAAAAGCGGCGAGCTTGGGCCATTTGGCGCGGAGCTGGTCGGCGGTGTGGCGCAGCGTCTGGCTAGCGCCAGCCCGGTCAGGCTGAATGAAGGCTTGGCGGAGCGCCGCCGAGACCATGCTCTGCTGGCCCTTGCCGACATAGGCCAGGGCATTGCGCATCCAGTGAACGCGGCATCGTTGCCAGGACGCGCCCATGACGCGGCGGATTGCGGACTTGAGGCCCTCGTGCGCGTCGGAGATGACCAGCTTTACCTGACGCAGACCGCGGCGCACCAGGCTCTTGAGGAAGGCAGCCCAGAAGGTCTCGGCCTCGCTGGGGCCGATGTGCAGCCCGACGATCTCGCGCTTGCCTTCGGTATTAGCGGCCACGGCGATTATCGCAGCCACCGAGACGATGCGCCCTCCCTCGCGCTGCTTGAGGTAGGTGGCGTCGAGCCAAAGATACGGCCAGTCACCGGTCAGCGGGCGCTCGAGGAAGGCGTTCACCCGCTCGTCGATATCCTTGCACAGCTTGCTCACCGTGCTCTTGCCAATGCCACTCAGCCCCATGGCCTGCACCAGGTCGTCGACGCGTCGGGTGGAGACGCCGCCAAACACCTCTCCGTGCCGCTGGTTTGCGACGCCAAGGCCGGCCTCGCCGCGCTGTCGCAAGCGCTCGGCGACTATCGCGCACCTGTTTCATGGCTGGCTTCGGCGCAAGCAAGGCGGCGGGACTGGAACGACTACGTCGCATCGAACACGGCGCCGCGAAATGGAACGCCGAGCTACGCGCAGGCGATTGGCGCCGTCAACGCGCGCTGCACGCCGCGCGACCGGATCGTCACCGCGGCGGGTGGATTGCCCGCCGAGCTGGCCGCCAACTGGCGGACGCTTGGCATCGGCACGGTCGATATCGAGTTCGGATTTTCTTGCATGGGCTACGAGATCGCCGGCGGCTGGGGGGCAAGGATTGCCCAGGCGGAACTGGACACGGACGCGGAGACCATCGTCTTCGTCGGCGATCGTTCGTATCTTCTGATGAATTCGGACATCTATTCCTCCGTGCTCACCGGCCACAAGCTGATCATCATCGTGCTCGATAACGGCGGGTTCGCGGTGATCAACAAACTGCAGAAAAACACAGGCAACGCCAGCTTCAACACGCTGATTGCCTATTGCCCGACGATTCCGCAGCCCTTCACCGTCGATTTTGCCGCGCATGCACGCGCGCTTGGCGCGGTGGCCGAGCATGTTTCATCACTCGACGCGTTCGTCGCTGCCTTCGACCGCGCGCGTGAGGCCGACCGGACCGCCGTGATTGTCATGCGCGTCGATCCGGTCGAGGGCTGGACCGAGCGCGGTCACGCCTGGTGGGAAGTCGGCACGCCTGCAATCAGCTCCCGCGCTGAAGTGACCGCCGCGCGGGCGGCGATCGAAGCCGGACGTGCAGCCCAGCGCAGGGGGACGTGATGCAACTGCCCTGGCACCGCTCCAACCGTGATCGCTTCGTCGTCCTTGGCCGGGTTGGGATGGATCTGTATGCCGATCCGCCGGGTTCGCGGATCGATCACGCCGGGCGATATGTCGCGGCCATCGGCGGTTCGGCTGGTAATATCGCGGTCGGGCTGGCGCGACAGGGGGTTACAGTTGGGTTGGTGACATGCGTTTCGGATGACGCGGTCGGCCGGTTCTGCCTCGCCGAGTTATGCCGCTACGGCGTGGACACACGCCATGTCAGCATGATTGGCGGAGAGACAAGAACATCCCTTGCAGTAACCGAAACGGTGGCTGTCGACTGCCAGACAGTCCTCTACCGAAATCGGGCGTCTGACCTCTTCCTGCGTGACTCCGATGTCCAATCCATCGGGTTTGCCGATGTCGTCGCCCTTGTCGTGACGGGAACAGCACTCGCGGCCGCCCCCTCCCGCGGTGCCGCCAGGAGGGCGATGGCCCTTGCGCGCGCCGCCGGCGCTCACATTGTCCTTGACATAGACTATCGCGCCTATTCCTGGACCACGCCAGACGAGGCCGCGGACGTGTGCAGGGATGCGGCACTGCTGTCCGACATCGTCATCGGCAATGATCTGGAGTTCGGGCTGCTTGCGGGCGGGCCCGCGCTCGGGATGGATTTCGCCGCGGATCTGGTGAAGCGCGGCGCGATTTTTACCATCTACAAGAAGGGGGCGGAGGGCTCGGTCACCTATGCCGGCGACGCCAGTTTCGTAACCCCGATCTTTCCAGTCACGGCACTCAAACCCACAGGTGCGGGCGATGGCTTCATGGCCGGCCTGCTCGCGGGGCTCGCGCAGGGCGAGGCGCTGGACATCGCCGTGCGGCGCGGATCGGCCACCGCGGCACTGGTCGTCGCTGGCATTGGCTGCGCACCGGCCTCGCCTGACGAGGCAACGCTCAGGCGCTTCATTCAATCCTTCTAACGGACATGGACCGGATCCCTCATGCATACCGCACCGTACGAAAACATGAACCAGCCAATCGTCAACATCGATCATCCGCTGGTGCCGCTGGTCTATTTGCGCATTCCGGTGATGATGAACGGTCAATCCGTTCGATCGTGAACACCGATTCCGGCGATCATGAACACCTGCTCGCTCTGGCCTGAACGGGGCCTGACGGGCGGCCGGCGGTCATGGTGGATCGCTGCCACTGACGGTTGCGCCGTCTCATTTTTCCGTGGGGTTCGTCAAGCGCCCTGATCGGATTGTGTGGTGACGGCGTGACGCTTGCGCAGGCTCGGTCCCTTCAGTTCGATGCGATGGGCGCGGTGCACGACGCGGTCCAGGATCGCATCTCCCAGGGTGGGATCCCCCACCAGGTCATGCCAGCGATTCACGGGCACCTGGCTGGTCACCAGCAGGGAGCCCTTTTCATAACGATCATCAACGATTTCCAGTAGGTCGCGGCGCTGCTCGGCGGTCAGGGGCTCGGGTCCCCAATCATCGATGATGAGCAGGCGGGTGCGTTCAAGGGCCGCCAACATCCGGGGCAATCTTCCTTCGCCGCGCGCCGTCGCGAGTTCGGCAAACAGGCGTGGCGCCCGCCGATAGAGGACCGAGAAGCCCTCCCGGCACGCCTTGTGGCCGAGCGCGCAGGCGAGCCATGATTTGCCCACGCCGGTCGGGCCGCTGATGACCAGATGCTGGCTGTGCGAGATCCATTCGCAACCGGCAAGTTTGTGGAACAGGGCTCGGTCCAGACCGCGCGGTGTCCGGAAGTCAGTATCCTCGACAACCGCATTCTGGCGCAGCCGCGCCTGGCTCAGCCTGCGGGCGAGGCGCTTGTTGTCCCGGCTGGTTGCCTCACGGTCGACCAGCAACCCGAGCCAATCCTCGCGGGTCAGATCGTCAGCCGCCGATTGGTTCTGCATCTCGATGAACGCGTCGGCCATTGCCGTCAGGCCGAGGCCGCGCAGGCGCTCCACCATGGGATGGATCAGCATCTTGTTTCCTTTCAGTGATAGTAGCCGGGGCCACGGATGTTCTCGTGGAACAGGCTGGGTTGTTCGGTCTTGTCCGTGGTCTTCCTCTCCTGAGCATTCTTCAGGATCGCAGCGACCGAGCCGTAGGAGCGGGTTCCGAGTGCCAAGGCACGGGCGCAGGCGGCATCCAGCCGCTCGGGGTCGTAGCGCTTTGCCAATCCGAGGATGCCAATGCAGGAGCGGAACCCCTGTTCGGGATGCGGGCGCGAGCGCAGGATGATTTCGACCAGGGCGGCGGTGTCGTCACCGACCGCAGTGGCTTCGCGCAATATCCGTTCGTGGGTCCAATCGCGATAGCGCCGATGCGAACTCGGCATGTGATCCGCGATTGTGGTCGGCCGGTGCTGGCGGAAGCTGCGCTGGTGCGTGGCCACCAGCTTGCCCCGGTGGAAGATTTCCACCGTCTTCGCCGTGATCCGTGCCTCTACTGTTTCGCGGATCAACCGGAACGGCACCGAGTAAAAGTGCTTGTCGATCTCGACATGGTAATCGAGGTTCACGCGGCAGCGCTTCCAGTCCGCGTATTCGTAAGGCGTGGGCGGCAGTGGTTGCAGGGCCGGGCGGTCGAGCTGCTCATAGAGCGCCCGCCGGTTGGTGCCCCAGCCGCGCATCGGTCGATCGTTCACCTGATCGACCAATTCGCGAATCGCCTGGTTCAATTCAGCCAGCGAGAAGAAGCGGCGGTTGCGCAGCCGTGCCAGGATCCAGCGCTGGACCACCTGCACGCCGACCTCGGCCTTCGCCTTGTCCCGCGGCTTGTAAGGCCGCGCCGGAATGATCGCGGTGCCGTAATGCGCCGCCATGTCGGCGTAGGTGCGGTTCACCGTCGGCTCATAAAAGCACGCGCGCGTGATCCCCGCGCGCAGATTGTCGCTGACGATCTGCCGCGGCGTGCCGCCAATCGCGGTCAACGCGTTAACGTGCGCGCCGATCCAGTCCGCCAGCCCCTGGCTCCAGGTCGCTTCGGCGTAGATGAAGCTCGAGGCACCGAGTACGGCAACAAAGATTTCGGCCCGCCGGATCTCCCCGCTCGCCCCATCGATCACTTCCATGGCGTGGCCAGCGAAGTCGACGAACAGCCGCTCTCCCGCCATATGCACCTGGCGCAGCGTCGGCTTCAGACGACCCACCCATTCCCGGTAGAGATCGCAAAACCAGGAGTAGCTGAACCCGTCCTGGCCGCCGGTGCCGGCCCGGTATTCTTCCCACAGCAGCGACAGCGTCACATTCGGCCGGCGCAATTCACGATGCACCGCCGCCCAATCCGGCACCGGCCGGCGGTCCGGCGCAACATCCGGCAGCGGCGGATATAGCAGCGTCTCAAGCTGCGCGTCGCCAAGGTCTTCAGGCAGAGGCCAATTCAATCCCGCCAGCCGCGCCCGGCTCAGGTAACTGTTCACAGCTCCTACGCTCAGACCCGTACTACCCGCAATCGCTCGCTGGCTCAGTCCCTGCGCAAATCGCAGCCGCAAAACATCACGTATCTTCCGCATCGACAATCTCTCTCCCGGCATTCCCATCCCTCGCTGCTCAGCAAAGGATCGGGATTACCCCTGGTTGAAGACTGTCAGCAGCGGCGCCCCACCATCGCACTCCAGGACACGTTCATGAGCACCCGAACCGGTGTTCACGATCCGCCGGAATCCGCGTTCATGATCAACCGGATTAGGCGTTCACAATCAAACGGAATCGATGTTCACAATCAACCGGAACGCGCAGGTCTATTTCAATATCGTCAAGTTGAATGGCGGCGAACGCTTTGAATCGACAACCCCGGGCTACGAAACCTGCATCGTGCCCGCAACCGGGACAATCGACGTGGCAACTGCCGGCCACACCTTCGCCGATATCGGCAAGCGCCGTTTGAATGTCTGGGACGGTGAGCCCGAAGGTGTCTATGTCGGTGCGGGCGAGACTGCGATCATCACCTGTACGCAAGGACCCGCCGAGATTTTCATCGCCGGTGCGCGCTTTGACAAGGTTTTGCCGCCCTTCGCCGTCCGTGCCGCCGACATCGACCCCGTGCGATACGGCTCGGACGAGACCAAGACGCATCGCAAGATCAAGCACATTCTCGGACAGAAATATCATGACCGGGTTGGCAGGCTGCTGGTCTCCGAACTCTACACCGTCGGGGCCGGCGGATGGTCCGGCTTTCCGAGCCACAAGCACGACACGGATCGTCTGCCCATCGAGAGCCGCCACGACGAGGCGTATAATTTCCGCTTCAACCCGCCACGCGGCTCCGGCTTGCAGATGCTCCAGAGGGAGGATGGCAAGCCTGGAGATGCCTATCACATCGTCGATGGCTCAACGATCCTGCTCGACAAGGGATATCACCCCTGCTGCGCGCTCCCGGGGTACGAGATGTATTACTTCACCATCCTGGGCGGGCTGTCGCAACGGCCGCTGATCCAGTTTTTCCAGCCCAGCCATGCCGATCAGGTTGAAACCATTCCCGGCATCAAAGACATGATCGCCAAGTTCAAATGACAGTCGCGACCCTGCGGGATGTGCTGACGCCATGCCTTGATGACAATACGGCTGTTGCCGGCCTTGTCGTTCTGGGGTGGGAAGATGCCGTGGCGTATGTCCGGGCGGCGGAACATCTGGGCCGCCCGGTGATCTTGCAGGCAGGGCCGGGTAGCCGATCCCATACGCCGCTGCCTGTTCTCGGCGCGATGCTCCGCAATCTCGCTGAAAGGGCGGCAGTTCCGGTCGTGATTCATCTCGACCATGGCGACAGCCTCGATGATTGCAAGCTCGCGTTCGAGAGCGGCTTCTCGTCGGTGATGTTCGCCGGATCTGGCCTGCCATTGGGGGAGAATATCGACAAGACCGGCGAGATCTGCGCCTGGGCCCACGCACATGGCCTTTCGGTGGAAGGCGAACTCGGCTTCGTCGGCTATCAGGATGGCCACGAATCCAGAGGAACGGACCCGCAGGATGTTGGCGGCTTCGTTCGGGAAGCTGCAGTGGATGCGCTCGCTGTTTCCGTCGGCAACCGCCATCTGATGACATCGCCCGGGGCAGAGATCGACCTCGATCGCCTCGCGGCAATCGAGGCTGCTTCGCCCGGCTTGCCTCTTGTGTTGCACGGGGGGTCTGGCATCGGGCGCTCGATGCGGAAATTCGTCGCCGCAAATACGAATGTCTGCCAGGTCAATATCGGAACAGAGTTGCGCATGGCGTTTGGTGCTTCCCTGCGCCGTATCCTGTCAGAGGACATGTCGGCATTCGATCGTATCCGGATTCTGGAGAAGACGATCGCGCCGGTATGTGCTGCGGCGCAGAGCGCCATGACCTCGCTGGTTTAGCTATTTTTTAGCCAAAATTTTCCAAATGAAAAATACTTGAATTAACGGGGAATTTGATGGCGTATTTTACAAAATATTTGAATAATATTTTAGGATATAAATAAAATACCCGCTTCAATCGAGTTCTTCACATGAGAGGATAGCCAAGATGAGTGCACGTAAAATCAATACAAGGCCGAATGTTGTGGTGGGTGCGGTGTGTATGTCAGTGGCTCTTGCGGGAGGAATGCGGGTGGCTTCGGCGCAGCCGCATGAACTGACATTTGCAATGGTCACGCACGCGCAGACAGGTGACGCCTACTGGTCGATCGTTCGCAAAGGTGCTGAAGCCGCCACGAAAAACGATCATGTCAGGCTCATCTACCAGAACAATCCGAACGCCGCCGGTGAAGCGCAGCTCATCACCAATGTGGCTCAGCAACATGTCGATGGCATCGCTGTCACGATTCCCTTCCCTGATGCTGAAATTCCGATGCTGAAGAAAGTGGAGACGGGCGGCATTCCAGTCGTCGGGCTCAATGCGGGATTGAATGTCTGGAAGAAGGCCGGCTTGCTGATGTATGTCGGCGAGGATGAAACGATCGCCGGAGAGGCCGTTGGAAAGCGCCTCAACATGCTCGGCGCCAAGCATGTGCTCGTGGTCGATCAGTTGCAGGGCGCAACGAACCTCGAGGATCGCTACGACGGGATCAAGAAGACCTTCCATGGCCAGGCCGAGGTACTGTATCTCAGCGGTTTCGACATGGCCGTTGCACAGTCGCGGATTGTCGCGAAGCTGCAGCAGGACGACGCCATCGATTATGTGGTGACGCTGGGTGCACCCTTCGCGCCGACGGCGATCCAGGCTGTCAAGATGGCGAACAGCAATGCTAAGGTTGCAACTTTCGACCTCAGCCAGCAAGCGGCGCAGCTGATCCAGCAGGGCAAGCTGCAATTCGCCGTGGATCAGCAACCTTACGTGCAGGGCTACGAGGCTGTCGATTTCCTGTGGTTCTACAAGACGAATGGCGATGTGGTCGGCGGCGGAAAGCCGGTGTTGACCGGCCCGACCTTCGTGACATCGAAGAACGTCGCGGCGGTGTTGAAGTTCACCAAGCGCGGCACCCGCTGATCCTGGCCCGATCCTGAGACTTCCTGCCGGCTGGCGCCGATGAGGGTGCCAGCCGTGCAAAGCCCCGGGATGGGAGGAGAGATGATGACGATGACCAATGGCACGATGACCGGAAACGACGCGTCGCGCGCTCAGCGCCCGCCTGTCGCAAAGCAGGCCTTCTGGCGGAAGACGCTGAAGCGACCGGAGGCCGGCGCGCTAGGTGGGGCCATACTTGTCTTTCTTCTGTTCTTCGTGGTCGCGCCGCCATTCCGGCAGATTGATGCGCTCACGACGGTGCTCTACCAGTCAGCGACGATCGGGGTTCCCGCAGTTGCGGTTTCGCTGCTGATGATCGGCGGCGAGTTTGATCTGACGGCAGGTGTCGCGGTGACGACGTCCTCGCTCGCAGCGTCGATGTTCGCGACACAGGTAGCGGGCAATCTGTGGGTGGGGATCGCGCTCGCGCTGCTGGTCTCACTGGCGATCGGCGCGCTGAACGGCTACCTGCTGATCCGCACGCGGCTGCACAGCTTCCTCGTCACCCTGTCGACCTTCCTGATGCTGCAGGGGCTGAATATCGCGCTCACCAAGGTGGTGACGGGAAATGTCGCGACCGGCGATATCAGCCAGCTTCCCGGCTTTGCCTCCGCTCATGCGATTTTTGCCTCGACGGTCCGCATCGGCAATGTCGATGTCAGCATCGCGATCCTCTACTGGTTCCTGTTCATCCTGGTGGCGACCTGGCTGCTGCTGCGCACGCGCTTCGGCAACTGGATCTTCGCCGTGGGCGGCAGTGACGAGAGCGCGCGGGCGGTGGGCGTGCCGGTGCGGCGGATGAAGATCGCACTGTTCATGCTGGTGGGCCTCAGTGCCTGGTTTCTCGGCATGCACATGCTGTTCGAATACAACGAGGTGCAGTCCGGCGCGGGTGTCGGCAACGAACTGCTCTACATCGCGGCGGCGGTGGTTGGCGGCTGCCTGATGACCGGCGGCTATGGCTCGGCGATCGGCTCGGGCTTCGGGGCGTTCATCTTCGGCATGACGACGGAAGGGGTGATCTATGCCGACTGGGACCCCGACTGGTTCATGTTCTTCGTTGGCGCGACCTTGCTGACAGCGACGGTGGTCAATACCTGGCTGCGCTTGCGGGCGAGCGGAGGGAAGTGAGATGAGCGAGAGATGTGCGCCGATCATCCAGCTTACCGATATCGGCAAGAGCTACGGCAATATCAGCGCGCTGCGCGGTGTGAGCATGACGGTGCGCAGCGGCGAAGTGACCTGCGTGCTGGGCGACAATGGCGCCGGCAAGTCGACGCTGATCAGCATCATTGCCGGGCTGCGCGAGCACAGCGCCGGCACCTACGCGGTGGATGGCGAGGCGGTAACGTTCGGCTCCCCGCGCGAGGCGCTGGATCGCGGCATCTCCGCGGTCTACCAGACGCTGGCGCTGGTGCCGCTGCTGCCGATCTGGCGGAACTTCTTCCTCGGGTCCGAACTGACCATCGGGCGCGGCCCGTTCCGCCGGCTCGACATCTCCGCCATGTGGGAGATCACCGACCGTGAACTGCGCCGGATGGGCATCAACGTCGCCGATCTCGACCAGCCTGTGGGCACGCTCTCGGGCGGGCAACGGCAGGTGGTGGCGATCGCGCGGGCGATCCATTTCGGCGCGCGCGTACTGATCCTCGACGAACCGACCGCGGCTCTCGGCGTCGCCCAGTCCGGCCTCGTGCTGCGTTACATCGCCCAGGCGGCGCGCGAACACGGCACAGGCGTCATCTTCATCACCCATAATCCCCACCACGCCTACATGGTCGGCGACCATTTCATCATCCTCGCCCGCGGCGAGGTCGAACTCGACGCCGCCCGCGACGGTCTCACCCTCGAGAACCTCATGTTCCACATGGCAGGTGGCGCCGGGCTCAACGCGCTCCAGCACGAACTCAACCGGTCGCAACCGGGAGATACATGAATGTGGTGCGCTTCTCATCATTGCTGGCATCAATCACGCTGCATTATCGCGGAGATCGTCGAATGCTGAGGGTTGCCGTTCTCGGCGCCGGCCGTATCGGCCGGGTCCATGCCGCCAATGCCGCCGCCAACCGGCGGGCGGAACTCGTTGCCATCGCCGATCCGTTCGGAAGCGCGGCGGAGGATCTCGCGCGGGAACTGGGCTGTGCTGCGTCGACCGATCCGGAAGCCGTGCTGGCGCGTGCCGATGTCGATGCCGTGGTGATCGGCACGCCGACCGACACGCATGTCACGCTCATGCTCGCCGCGGTGCGCGCCGGCAAGGCCGTGTTGTGCGAGAAGCCGATCGATCTCGACATCGCCAGGGCGGATGCGGCCGTCGCCGAGGTCGAGCAGGTCGGCGGACGGGTGATGCTGGCGTTCAACCGGCGCTTCGATCCGGCATCGCAGGAGTTGCGCCGCGCGATCGAGGCCGGGGAGATCGGCGAAGTGCGTCAGGTGATCATCACCAGCCGCGACCCGGCACCGCCGCCGCGCGCCTATCTCCAACATTCCGGCGGGATTTTCCGTGACATGGCGATCCATGATTTCGACATGGCGCGCTTCCTGCTTGGCGAGGAGCCTGTCGAGGTGATGGCGACGGCGAGCCGGCTGATCGATCCTGACCTGGCGGAAATTGGTGACTTCGACACGGTGATGGTCAATCTGCGTACGGAGTCCGGCCGGCAGTGCCACATCAATTGCTGTCGCGCTGCAGTATATGGCTATGACCAGCGCTTCGAGGTGTTCGGCTCGGCGGGAATGCTGATGAACGACAATTTGCACGCGACCACGGTGCGCCGCTGGAGCGGTGCGGCGACCGACGCGCGCGAGCCGCTGCTGAACTTCTTTCTCGAACGCTATGCCGACGCTTACCACACCGAGTTCGAGATGTTCCGTGCTGCGGTCGAAACCGGCGCGCCGATGCCGGTGACGCCACGCGACGGCCGGCAGGCACTATGGCTCGCCGATTGCGCGCTCGAATCGGCGTTGACCGGCCGCGCGGTTCGCGCCTGAATCGGGACTCCACATCAACCTCTCGCGTACTCCAATCTGGATTTGCGGGGATTTAGAGCATCGTCCGATCAGATAGAATCATCTGATCGGATAAAGATGCTCTATTTATCAACAAGATAGAGCACTACATCCGATCCGGAAGGATCGGAAAGTGCTCTAAGATTCCCATTCGGGTGTGGCTGCGATTCACGCTGTGCGTGGAACGATTTGTATGCTGGTTTTATCGATTTTGGCGAGGCGTCGATTGAGCTTGGGTCCGGCATAGCCGCCGTCGGCAAATACATCCCACGGCCACACTCAATTTAGAGCATCATCCGAGTGGGGCGGCAGACGTGGCGGCAGGGCGATGCGGGCGGCCTTGAAGGCTGTGGCCGCAGCGGGACCAGCTGCGGTGCGGACCTGCCAATCATTTATTCGATCCGAGCAGATGGCCGTTCACCGTGCGTCCATACATCGAGAACTTGCTATCGTGGAATGCCTTCCGTGTTGCCGCGACGCTGTCGGAGAAGCGCGGATCCTGCGGCCGATCGTGGCTGTCGACATATTGCGCGACGTCCCAGGCTTGCTGGACGCTCAGTGTGCCGACGGCGCCCAAGGGCATGTTGGCATAGATGAATTCGGCAGCGTTCTTCACGCTGCCCATGCCGGCGCCCCAGTTGAAGGACTTCGCGCCCCAGAGCGGCGGGAAGACGGTTTGTCCGCGCGCATATTGCCCCTGCCCGCGGGCCCCGTGGCACAATGAGCAGTCCTCGCGATAGACAATCCTGCCGCGAGCATAGTCCGGTGTTTCCGCTGGCGCGGCTAGCCTGGGGTAGCCACGGCCGGCGAGGTGCGCGCCTGTCGGCGCGTTTGTGGCGAGCCAGAAGGAATAAGCTTCGAGCGCGATGATTGTCTTGCTGTCGAGCGCTGGAACTTTGCCGTTCTCGCTGAAGCGGAAGCAGCCCTGCAGCCGCATGCCGAAATTGTTGACCTTGCGGTTCTTTTGCCGGTATGCCGGATAGCCCGTGTAGGCGGCCCACATCGGTGCCGAACCGGCGAGGCGGCCGGCATCCAGATGGCAGTTGCTGCAGTTCAGCGCGTTGCCGATCACGCCATGGGCATAGACCGTGGTATGACGGAAAATATTCTCGCCAAGTTTGACGGCGTCGCCGAACGGGCCTTTGGGCATGTCGGCGCGCGGCGGCGGTGAAAACGAGGGTTGTGTGGGGGTGGTGGCCAGCGCCGCGGCGATCGGCAGTTGAGCGGCGAGAAGTGCGGCGATTGTCCGACGGATCATTGTTTGCCTCCGTCCGCCACAAGGCCGGGCAGGGTGGTCGGGTTCGGCGACAAGCTGGCATAAAAGGCGCTGACCGCAGAAATCTCGGCCGCCGACAGCTGTCTCGTTACATTGCTCATCAGGTGGAGCGGCTCGCCTGTGCGGCTGCCATTCTTCCAGGCAGTCAGTTGCGCCGAGATGTAGGATTGCGGCTGCCCTGCAAGGCGCGGGAACGCGACGCCGACACCGATACCGAAGGGACCGTGGCAGGAATCGCAGGCAGGAACACCTGTCAGTTTGCCGCCCCAGGCACCGTTCATGGCAAGGGCTTCGCCCTGGGTGTTCAGGTTCTTCGTCGGCTCGGGCGTGGCGGGTACCGGCAGCGTCGCATAATACGCGGCGATGGCCGCGCGCGCCTTGGCATCGAGTGGATTTGCCATTGACTGCATTACGGCGTTCTTGCGTTCGCCATGCTTGAAGGCGGTGAGTTGCCGCTCGATATACGATGCCGGCAGGCCTGCCAGGGCTGGAAAGCCGGCGCTCAGGTTGCCCATGCCGTTGACACCGTGGCAACTAGCGCATGTCGCGATTTGTGGCGGTGCCGCTGCAGCGCCGTTTCCAAAGGATATGGAACTGCCGAGGAGAGCCATGCTGATGACAGCAAATCTCGACGATCTCTGATGGCGCATTTGCATCGACGATCTCCTTCGTTTCCAGGATCCCCTAAAATAATATAAATAATCAAATTGCTTGGGAGATCAAATATATCACTAAATTCGATAATTTAGATATAAAAATTATTTGCGCCTAGCGGTGCCTTGAAAACATGGCCTCATCTGCCCCTTCTCAATGGCTCGTGATCTGTTTTGGAGCGGTCGGCGATCGTGTTGGATCATACCAGGCTGCTGCGAATATGTCTTGGCATTCCGCGGGTATGATGAGGTCGACGAGTTGTCCGATTGCGGCCGAAACCGGACTGGCGGCTTTCGGGCAGAGGGCGTAAGACGTCGATATCCAGTCATGGCGTGACAGAGCAGCAGATCGCCGCTGTTCTGAACGCTGGGCTTTGAATGGCGCGTCGAAGCGCCCCCGCGAAATTTCAGGAAAGCATGCAGGATGGTAAAGCGCCGCAAGGAGGAAGAAATCGTGGGTGTGCTCGAGTTCGAAGGCAGGGACAGCGAGGACTCGGAAGTCATGAGCTGGCTGGCCGAGCACAAGGCGCGGAACGGGGGCAAAATCCGGATGAGCCGGGGGAGCACCGGCGTCCGAGTTGCATTCAGCAAAGCGGCAGATATGGCGTTCTGGCAAGAACGGTCGATGCAAGCGAGCAAGGGGAAGCGATCATCGCGTTCCTGAGCCTCGTTCATATCACGGAGGATATCTGCAGTGACAAAGGAAGAGCTGACCGATTGGGCATTGGCGAATGGCTGGCGGATCATCGCCGGCCATCCCAGCCTGACAAAGCCGGGCGCGCCCAACGATCCCATCGTGCGTCTCGTGATGAAGGCGACGGTCGTCAATCTCGAAGTGCGCAAGCCGGCGGGAAAATGGGAAAAAGTGGCTGGTGAGAGCTACGCCGATGTCGTGGCGGGCGCGGAAGACGAGTTGCCGCATGGCCTTGGTTTCGAAAAAGTCCCAAGCATCACGCTGCTGATGCAGAAAAATCGCGACGATATGGTATTCGCGCGGTTCAGCGGCAGATAGCGTGCCTCCCTGGAGCCCGATCACGGGCCTCCGCATTCCCTGCCGCCGCCTCTTGGCATGCGATGATCCATCGGCGCGGCAACGGCCTGTGGTGGCTACCGCCCTTGGCGGCCGTAGCGATTGAATGGCAAAAGTATCAAGGCCACTTACTCGTTGACGTCGGGCCATAACGATACTGTTTTCAGCCTTGTCGACACGATCGTCATACAATCGTCGTGGGTTGGTGGTAGGTGATCGGCCAGGTCGGATGGATTTCTGCCGGGCCGGTTTACGACAACTGACATCTCGCGAAATGGATCAGTGGCGTTCGGCTTGACCCAGAATCAGTTCGACGTCTCTTGCTGGTTCGAGTGTCGTCCGTGATGCCCCAACGACCCGTATCGAGGTTTGAGGACGTCAAACAGGGCTGCGTGCGATCGATTTGATGGCGTCTCGGACTTTCCCCGAAGACCGTTCGATCTCCCGATCCTGTGTCTCGATCTCGGCCTTCACTGCCTCCTCGCTGTCCGGACCATCGACGATCGACTTCAGGATCTTGCGGCGGGAACTGCGGCTGCCATCGGCATAAGTCACGTCGAACATGACCATTGCTCTATCGATGCGGCGTTTCATTGCTTTACCGCATCTTCGGAGAGTTCTGTCGCATCGGCATCAACTGGAGCAGGTGTTCCCGTCGTCTGGGGCGCGATATCACTGTCCAGGCCAGCCTTGCGCCGGAACACAGCATCTCGCCTTTCCTGATCTTTGGCTTCCTTCTTCGCCTGCTTAAGACGATTGCGCTCTGCGCGTTGCCCGCTGTAATTCTGCCTGAAGACCACTTGTATTTCCCTTAATCTCCGGAACAAGACATCAATTGGGTCGATCCGACCCAATTCAGCGCTCATGCTCGGGAGCTATCTGGCTGTTGTTGAACTGCGGCGTAGAGATGCCGGCGTTTCGAAACTCAATGCTGATCATGGACGCCAGGATACATACTGGATCTCAATGATCCACAACCTTCCTGACCGACAGCGTGACGGCATTATGCAGAATGATCCGGGATATTCTACAGCACGTTCCGATCCATCTGATCGGATGATGCTCTAGTCACGATCCCAAATCCACGAAGTATCAGCGAGGCATATGCTGCCGGGCGTTCGTTGGTCCGTGGCCGATCATATGAATCCGGGGAGACAAAGCTGAGGCGCTGCAAATGCTCGTTGCACGACTAGCTTCGGACCATCAGAAACACCCCATCGGCTAGCCGATGGGGTGCGATAGACATCAGCTCAGGCGGCCTTCAAATTCACGGCCGACATTTTACCCTGCTGGCCACGCTGCAATTCGTAATTCAGCTTTTGTCCTTCATTGAGGCTGCCCAGCCCCGCGCGTTCGACATCCGACACGTGGACAAACACGTCCTTCGAACCGTCGTCCGGCATGATAAATCCATAGCCTTTTTGGGAATTGTACCATTTAACCGTGCCCTGGGACATGGCGTATCTCCATCGTTTCGGCGGTCCGCAGGATGCAGACCTATTTACCTTCCAAGAGGGGAAACCGACGGATCAGCGCCGCATGTGAGGGTACACAAACCCCGGCAAGAAAAGTGCCGGGCCAGACTATGGGCGCATAGGGGCAAAAACACAACACTGGTTCAGGAAGGGACTTCGAGGGGCCGCTGTGTGCCTTTATGCCTGAGGTCGGGTTCGAGTTCCGATATCATCGTCTGCCGGTCGCTTCCATGTGACCGGCCCCGATGAATGGTCCGAGATAAAAGTTGAAGCATTTCCCCCTCCATCGCCACGGCCGGCCGTCGGTGAAGCGAAGCGGCGGAGGAGGGCGGCCGTGCTGCCATCATCTGGCGAAGCGGCCTGGAAAAACCGCATCGGGAGTCCGTATACGTCCTAGCCAAAAAACGCGACGTTAGAGCATGTTCCGACCCTTTCGGATCGGATATAGTGCTCTACCATATTGTTAAGTATAGCATCCTTATCCGATCAGATGACTCCATCTGATCGGATGGTGCTCTAGACGCCTTGCTGATGTACGCAGCGATCCATAACTCCGGCGATCTGTCGGGCCCCATTCATATTGAGGGTCCAAGTCACCGGATGGGTGAACATGATTCGCAAATGTGCGCGCTTGCTGTTCATGAGCGAGTCAAAAGTCTTCTCGCTGATATTATCCGTCTTGACCAAATGCTGTGTGGCGACACGCGCAGATTGACTGGAATCAACGCCATTGACGTTTACAATCATTTGCAGGTTTTTGCCTTTTCTGGACAGATGCCACTGCGGCTTGTAGGCATACATATGTACCCCTGCATGGTCGAACCGGAATCCGAACGCGCCACCATCCCTGAAGGTTTCTTTCATCACGCAAAATTTCTGTGACGGGCTATTGCCCCCCATTTCGGCCGACCAGGCACCGATATGAGCGAGTTCGCGCGATGCAAAAGCCGCTTGCGTGGCGGCGAGCAAAGACGTGGTGGCAACGGCGGTCAGCGCGAGCATCCGCAAGGCAGAACAATGCTTCAATTTTCAAGGTCCTTACGATTGAGAAAAGAGAAAGTCGAATGCAACTTTTAGTTAAGTTATATAGCATGTCACGAAAACGTGTATATGCCTCGGCGTATCGTGTCGTCAATCGAGGGTGACTGGGATATGGTGGATGTGCGGCCGTCGACGATTTTGAGATTGCCCTGTCGCCGGCTTCGGTGTTTGGAGCACTTTCCGATCCTTCTGGTTCGGATTTATACCCAATCTCATAAGCCTTGACTCATGAGATTGGGTATGTGTGCGGGTTGGCGGGCGGCGCGCGCGAACGCAAAGACCCGATACTATGGGTCGCGATCAGCGAGACACGGTATTAGAGCTCTATCATGCTGATAAACCGAGCATCTTTATCCGGCTTGATGATTCCGTATGGTCGGGTGATGCTCTAGCGGCTGTGTCTGCATCGGGAGATGGCAACTATGGCCGGCGTCTGAGGCAGGTCAAACATCAAAATAACCCGGCCTGCTGATATCGGCGATCAGACCGATCTGGGTAGGCTTCCATCCCAGCCATTGCTGCGTGAGCGCACTTGAGGCAGCGCCATCCATTCCAGCGAACATCGCCATCACACCGAAATGAGCGGCGGCCTCTTCCTGCGGGATCGAGACAACCGGTAATCGCAGATGGCGACCAATAATCTCTGCAATGTCGCGTGCCGTCACACCCTCATCCGCGACGGCGTGATAGCTGGTACCGGCCCGGCCTTTCTCCAGCGCCAGCCGGTATAATCTCGCCACATCCAACCTGTGTGCGCCGGACCAACGGTTGCTACCATCGCCAATATAGGCGGAAAAGCCTTTCTCCTGCGCGATATTGAGAAGGTAGTTGACCAAGCCGCATCTGCCATCGGCGCCATGCACCTGCGGCAGGCGTATCGCCATGGCGCGCACGCCGCGCGCAGCGAGGGCCAGACCTGAGGCTTCGGATACGCGTGGCAAGCCTGGCATCACGGCATCCTGTTCCGTGGCGAGCCGTCCCGGCGCCACAAGCAACGTCCCGGAGGTAACAATGAAAGGTTTGTCCGATCCGGCCAGAACGTCGCCCATCGCATCGATGGCGTGTTTATCGATCTTTCCGTTCTCCGCGAATTTCGAGAAATCGTGAATGAAGGCAAGATGGATGGTGCCATCCGTTTCCTTGGCACCTTTGCGCAAGCTCTCGAGGTCTTCAAGGGAACCGCGATGAACTTCAGCGCCCAAAGCCTCAAGCGCCTTTGCATTATCGTCGGAGCGGGCGAGGCCGAGCACCTCGTGCCCGTTCCCGATCAATTCCCTGGTTGTGGCGGTGCCGATAAAGCCGGAAGCACCGGTGACGAACACACGCATGAGACCTCTCCTGTTAAAACAGGAAAGATATTGCTAGACCATTTATCGGGGTAAAGTAGTGATCTTATAATGGTATAATGACCAACAGGATAATGGGCACGAACGCGCTTGGAAATTATCTGAAGGACCGTCGCGCGAGGCTCGATCCTGCCGCTTTCGGCTTTACACCGGTACGGCGGCGCACACCGGGGCTACGCCGGGAAGAAGTGGCGCAGCGCGCGAATGTGAGCACCACCTGGTACACCTGGTTGGAGCAGGGGCGCGGCGGAGCCCCCTCCGCCGATGTGCTGGACCGCATCGCCCGCGCCATGATGCTGACCGATATCGAGCGCGAACACCTGTTTCTGATTGGGTTGGGCAGGCTGCCGGAAGCCCGCTATCGTGCGCCTGAAGGGATCACCCCACGCTTGCAACGCGTGCTCGACACGCTTGACCATAGCCCCGCTTTCATCCGGACGGCGACCTGGGACGTGATTGCCTGGAACAAGGCCGCCGCCGCGGTGATGACCGACTACAGCACGCTGCCCGACGGGCAACGCAATGTGTTGCGCATGATGTTCCGTGATTCGCGCGTTCGAGCAGCCCAATCCAACTGGGAAAGCGTTGCGCGCTATGTGGTGGCGTCGTTCCGCGCGGATGTGGCCCGCGCCGGCGCGGCACGTGACGTCCAGTCACTTGTCGATGAGCTGAGTGCGACCAGCCCCGAATTCGCGGCATTGTGGGCCGACAACGATGTGCAAGCGCACGGCGATGGCGTGAAAATCTTGCATCATCCTCTCGCCGGTCCGCTCTCGATGGAGTTCTCGGGGTTCGCGGTAGACGGTCGGCCCGATCTCACCATGGTGATCTACAATCCCGCAACGGCCGAAGATGCTGACAAGATCGGGAGATTACTCAAATCAAAGCCATAGAGCATCATCTGATCAGATGATGCTCCTGCGCCCTCGCTCGTGTCATGTGGGTTGCTGGCCCCTCGGTTCCGAGCGCCCTTTGCATCGGCAGGGGGCATTTCGACATAGTGGACACCGCGGTGCTATTGAAATCCGAGGTCATGCGCGTGGAGCGCTCCTGTTCCGGATCCGCTTCCGGGTGGGCGCCGCCCGGCGCCGGGCCTGGTTGGCAGTGCCCACTGCAATCGTGTGGAAAAACGAAATAGGGTAACGCTTACGTGTCAAGAAAAATGTCTGATATCGCCCGTCTTGCCGGCGTCTCCGAGGCGACTGTCTCACGGGCATTGCGGGGCAGTACGCTCATCAGCCAGGCGACACGCGAGAGAATTCGCGAAATTGCAGAAGCTGTCGGCTATACGGTCGACAACACGGCCCGGAACCTGAGGCTGCAAAGAACCGGCACAATTACCGTCGCCGTTCCTTTGCACCATGAAGTCGATCAGGGGATATCGGATCCGTTTTTCCTTGAAATGTTAGGCTTCCTGGCCGATGAGCTGGCCGATCGCGGCTATGATCTCCTGCTGCGAAAAATCGGCGCCGCCGAACCGAACGGGCTCGCCAATCTGGTGATCGAACGGCGCAGCGACGGCATCCTGCTCATCGGGCAGAGCAATCAGCACGCGCAGATCAAGGCGATGGCCCAGCGCTACAAGCCGCTGGTGGTCTGGGGCGCCAATATGGGGGATGAGTCCTACATAACCGTGGGGTCCGATAACCGCGCCGGGGCGAGGATGGCGGTCGAGCACCTGCTCGCACTCGGCCATCGTCGAATCGCCTTTTTCGGCGACCGTGAACTGCCGGAAGTGGCCGCGCGTTTCGACGGCTATCATGAGGCTCTCGCCAAGGCCGGCGTGAGCCTGGATCCTGCCCTGGAGTGCCGCGTGACGTTCAGGAAAGCGGGGAGCCACGTCGCGATCAGCGAATTCCTCGCCAAAGGGACGCCATGTGATGCGGTGTTCGCCGCGTCCGACCAGCTGGCGGGTGCCGCGATCAACATCTTCGATCGTCATGGTCTGAATGTCCCGCGCGACGTTGCGGTCGTCGGGTTCGATGACCTGATGCTGGCCGCGGCCTACACGCCCGCCCTGACGACAGTTCACCAGGATCTGGCGGCCGGGGCCCGCCTGATGGTGAGCAAGCTCTTCAAGCGGATGGCGGGGGAAGAGGTGCGTTCCAGCATCGTGCCGGTGCGTCTGATCGTCCGTGCATCCTGCGGCGCAAGTGTTGCACCTCGTCCGCGCCGCCGCCGGGGAAAGCTTGCGACAGCCTGATCGGAAAGGCGTTGTGCAAACGTTTGCGTAAATTTCCGAGTTTTTGGACAAGTGCCTAATTAATAAGGCATTTTCTGTCCGAAATTATCTTGCAATCGATTGTTGTGTTAGATAAGATGTACGCGGCGGTGGAAAAGTAGGCCATGTAGCGGCGGCATAATGCTGCTGCGTGGCGGGGCAAAAGCCGGCCACTTGTAGAGTTGCCTCTTTCGGAATGGAGGGAGAGGCGACGGGGGATGTATTCGGTGGAGGTTTATGCGGCGGTTCGGCAATTTGTATTTGTCGAGGGGCGGAGCCGTCGGGAGGCTGCGCGTGTTTTTGGTCTGAACCGTGAGACGGTAGCGAAGATCTGCCGGTTCTCTGTGCCTCCAGGATATCGGCGCGAGCGGCCTGCTGCGAAGCCGAAGCTTGGGCCTTTCATTCCGGTGATCGACGCGATCCTGGAGGCTGATCGGGGGGCGCCGGTGAAGCAGCGTCACACGGCGCAGCGGATATTTGAGCGTCTGCGCGACGAGCACGGCTATACGGGCGGCTACACGGTGGTGAAGGATTACGTCCGTCCGGCCCGGCTGCGGCTGCGCGAGGCATTCGTGCCGCTGTCTCATCCGCCGGGGCATGCGCAGGTGGATTTTGGCCAGTGCATTGGCTTCATCGGCGGTGTGCGGACGGTGATGCACGTCTTCTGCATGGACCTGCCGCACTCGGATGCCCCGTTCGTGAAGGCATATCCGGCGGAGACGACGGAGGCGTTTCTGGACGGCCACGTGTCGGCCTTTGCCTTCTTTGGCGGGGTGCCGCTGTCGATCCTCTACGACAACACGAAGCTGGCGGTGGCGCGGATTCTTGGCGATGGCCAACGGACGCGGACGCGCGCCTTCACGGAGTTGATCAGCCACTACCTGTTCAGGGACCGGTTTGGCCGCCCTGGCAAAGGTAACGACAAGGGTAAAGTCGAGGGTCTGGTGAAGTATACGCAGCGGCGCTTCATGACGCCGCTGCCGCATGCGGTGAGCTTCGATGCCCTGAACGCGGCGCTGGAAGCGCGCTGTCTGGCGCGGCAGGATGAGCATGCCGGACGCCATGAAGAGACGATTGGCGAGCGGTTGCTGCGCGACCTCGCGGCATTGAGGGTGTTGCCGGCGGGACCGTTCGAGCCCTGCGAGAAGAAGCCGGCGCGGGTCTCGTCGACGGCGCTGGTCCGCTACCGGATGAACGACTACTCGGTGCCGGCGAGCTATGCCTTCCGGGACGTATTGGTCAAAGGTTTCGTCGATCGGGTGCTGGTCGTGGCCGGAGCTGAGGTCATCGCTCGCCACGAGCGGGTGTATGGCCGCGGCGAGTTCATCTTCGATCCGCTGCATTATCTGGCGCTGATCGAGCAGAAGCCTGGGGCGCTGGATCAGGCGGCCCCCTTGCAGAACTGGGCTCTGCCGGAAGGGTTTCAGAGGATCCGGCGACTCCTGGAGGCGCGGATGGGGAAGCGCGGGAAGCGGGAGTTCATCCAGATCCTGCGGCTGATGGAGGTGTTTCCGCAGACGGTTGTCTCGGCCGCGGTGAATGATGCGATGCGGCTTGGCGCGATCGGTTTTGACGCGGTCAAGCAGCTGGTTCTGGCACGGGTCGAGCAACGGCCGGCACAGCTGGACCTGACGCGCTATCCCTATTTGCCGGCGGCGCATGTGCGGATGACCTCTGCCGCGGACTATGGCGTCCTGCTGAGCCGAGACGCGGCATGAGCGGCGCGATCGAGACGCCGCAGGTGCTGCTGGCGCATCATCTGAAGGCGTTGAAGCTGCCGACCTTCCTGCGCGAATATGCCAAGGTCGCTGCCGAGTGCGCGAAGGATCGCGCGGATCATCCGAAATTCCTGCTGCGGCTGGCGGAGCTGGAACTGCTCGATCGCGAACGCCGGCTGGTGGAGCGGCGGATCCGTGCGGCGCACTTCCCGGCGGTCAAAAGCCTCGATACCTTCGACTTCACCGCGATCCCGTCGCTGAACAAGATGCTGGTGCTCGATCTGGCGCGCTGCGACTACATCAATGCCCACGACAACATCATCGCTCTCGGGAATTCCGGCACCGGCAAGACGCATGTCGCTCTGGCTCTTGGTCTGGCGGCCTGCCAGCGCGGACTGTCCGTGGGGTTCATGACGGCGGCTGGCCTGGTGCACCAGCTGATGGAGGCACGGGACGAGCGCCGTTTGCTGAGACTGCAGGCGCAGCTTGCCAGTCTCAAACTCCTGATCATCGATGAACTGGGTTACGTGCCGTTGTCGCAGACCGGTGCAGAATTGCTGTTCGAGGTGTTCAGCCAGCGGCACGAGCGCGGCTCGACCATCGTCACCTCAAACCTGCCCTTCGAGGATTGGACGAGCGTCTTTGGCGCCGAACGGCTGACCGGCGCGCTGCTCGATCGTCTCACGCACCACGTCCAGATCCTGGAGATGAACGGCGAAAGCTACCGCCTGAAGCAATCCCGCGCCCGGCGCCGGAAAGATATCGAAAAGACCGGTGACGACCTGCCTCATGATCCTGAGACCGGCGAAATCAACGACAGCTGATACCCACCGCCAAGCAGGCTGCGGATATGAGAACGGCCCCTGCAGGGGCCGTTCTCATATCCGTCACGTCACAATCCAGTGGCTGGTTTTTACGCCGCCACGCCGGCCTGGTTTTGATCCGCCGTTGACACGTTCGATTGAAACGCGGGGATATCGGCTGCGGAGTCTTGTCAGCAGATAATCCTCGAACCGGTCGAGAGGCGCGAAATCGATATGTCCTCCCTCGCCACTGACGATGAAGGTCTGGCCGGCTTCGCGGAGAATATGCGACACCCCAAGCCCCGTCCCAGGGCCGATGACGCTGATCACTCCGCTTTCAGGAAGCGGCCTGCCCGGGCCGGTGAGATGCGAAAACCCCTCGGGCGGAAGATGTGCAACCGCATGGCCAACGGCAGAGAAATCATTGAGAAGGATGATTGTGTCGAGGCCAAGCTCGTCGCGCAGATGCGCGGGTTGAATCAGCCAGGAGCTGTTAGTCAATTTCACGACATCTCCGGATACCGGCGAGGCGACGGCGATGCTCGCGTCCCTTGGTAGCGGCGTATCCTGGCTGCGGGCGAAGGCCTCCCAGCAGAGACGAAGCGATGCGAAATCGTTTGTCTGCAGCGTGACCGGCGGTGAAAGCGACGCAACTTTCCTTGCGTGCAGCTGCGCCCGCGCGAAGCGCGCATGCGTGCCGCCGATATCGGCAACGACGATTTCCAGCGTGTCTTCCATGGCGTTTCCCAATTCATCCGGACAAACAAACAAACTGTAGTGCAATCGATTGCAGGCGTCGAGTGTTTATGCCATATCTCTGGGGTGTCATCCGATCGGATGGCGTTCTCGGATTGGATAAAGATGCACTGCCTATCAACGATATTGAGCACTCTCCGGTCCATCGGGGTCGGGTCGTGCTCTAACAAGGCCGCATAGGCCATATGGGTGGAACGAGAGACGTGACCGAAGTCGCAAATGGCGAGAAGTCAAAGCCAATTCTGTCATTTTGGCGCATTTTATTGATGAATTTCGGCTTTTTGGGTCTGCAGTTCAGCTTCGGCTTGCAGCAGGGAAATATGGGCCCGATTTACAGCTATCTCGGGGCCAGTCAGGCGGTGTTGCCGTTGCTCAATCTCGCGGGCCCGGTAACGGGCCTGCTCGTGCAGCCCTTGATCGGGGCGCTCTCCGACCGGACGCGAACCCGTTGGGGGCGTCGCGTGCCGTATTTTATTGTCGGCGCGCTGATCTGCAGCCTCTGCTTGTTTGCGATGCCCTATAGCGGCTCGATCGCAGTCGCTGCGGCGCTGCTCTGGATTTTGGTGGCGGCCAACAATGTCACGATGGAGCCATACCGCGCCTATGTTTCCGACCGCCTGTCGGCCGATCAGCGCGAATTGGGGTTTCTCACGCAAAGTTCCTTTACCGGTCTTGCTCAAACTCTCGCCTATGCTGCGCCAGCCGTCCTGGTGATCCTGGGCGTCGGCCGCAACGCGGTGGCCGCCAACGGGATACCGGTTGTCACCCATATCGTCTTCGTGATCGGGGCGGTGGTTTCGATTTCGACCATTCTCTGGTCGGTTCTCGCCGTCCCCGAATTGCCAGCCCCACCGGTCGAGGCACGGCATTCGACGTTCGGTGAGATATTCAGCGCCATTCGGGAAATGCCCGGCCCGATGCGCCGTATGGGGTTGATGAGTCTTTTTCAATGGTATGCGATGAGCTGCTACTGGGGCTATGTCATCTATTCAATATCCGAGACCGTATATGATACGAATATTGCTGCATCCAGCGGGTTTCGCAGCGCAGTTCTGACGAATGGCGACATTGGCGCATTCTACAATCTGATTGCGGCCGTTGCCGCCTACGCAATGGTGCCCGTCAGCCGCAGGTTCGGCCCTGACAAGGTCCATGCGCTGTGTCTGGTCGCCGCAGGCCTGACGATGCTCGCCATCCCCTTCATCCACGATCGCGACTGGCTTTTCGTCGCTGCGATCGGCGTCGGCCTGGGATGGGGAAGCATCATGGGAAATCCCTATGTCATGCTCGCGGACTCGATCCCAGCTGCCCGCACGGGCGTCTATATGGGGATCTTCAACATGTTCATCGTCATTCCGATGATCCTGTTCAGTATCACGATGCCTCTGATCTACAGCACGCTCTTCCATGATCATGCGCCCGACGCGTTGTTGTTCGGCGGCGTGCTGATGTTCCTTGCGGCAGGGTCCACGATGTTGGTGCGCCCTGGCGTCCGCTCCTGAGCTCTTGGAATGGAAACAATATGTCTGTCACTCAAATAGTCGAAATGGCTCGCGGGCCGAGCCTGTGGCGTCCAGACCATGTCGCGGCGGTCGCCGTGCGGGAGGACATGGTGCCGCCGGTCATCGGGGCAGGGGATGTCGTGCCGGTCTTGCCCGGCATGGACGTATGGGACATGTGGCCACTCGCCCGTCGCGATGGGATGACGGTCGACATTGCGGGGGCCACGTTGTGGTTTGCCCTGGCCGCTCCCCGCTACCCGGACCCGATCGAGCGCCATGGTCATGCGCGCATACATCTGCTGATCCTGCGCGACGGAACATGGCATGATGGCGGGCCGGTATTCCAGAACGGTTTCGCGCCGGGCAGCCGCGACTGGTCCGGTTCGGCGATCCTCGATGAGGACAGCGGGCGTGTCACACTATTCTTCACCGCCGCCGGCCGGGCCGGCGAGGCGCGCCTCACCGTCGAGCAGAGGCTTTTCAAGACCAGCGGAATGCTTGACCGGTCGGGCGCATATCCGTGCATCGTCCAATGGTCGGCGCCGTACGAATTCGTTGTCAGCGATGACAGGATTTACACCCTCGTCAATCAGGCGGAGGGCGTGCCCGGCGAGCTCAAGGCGTTTCGCGACCCGGGATATTTCCGTGATCCGACTGATGGCAACGAATACGTCCTGTTCGCGGCGTCGTACAAGCCATCGTCGCACAAGAACAATGGCATGATCGGCATTGCCCGATCCGAAGATCGTTCGATGATGCGCTGGACCCTGCTGGATCCGTTGATCACGGCGGATGGTGTTTGCAACGAGCTTGAGCGCCCTCACGCCGTGTCATATCGCGGGCAATACTATGTCTTCTGGTCGACGCAGGCGAGCGTGTTCGAACAGGGCGGGCCGGTGGGGCCAACCGGGCTGTATGGCATGGTCGCACCCTCCCTGTTCGGGCCGTACCGGCCAATCAACGGCTCCGGGCTGGTGCTGGCGAATCCGCCATCGGAGCCCACTCAGGCGTATAGCTGGTGGGTCATGGGCGATCTCTCCGTGACAAGTTTCGTCGATTATTGGGGGCTTCGGGGACGGAAGCTGGCCAATCATCCGGAATTGGCCAGATCACAGTTCGGCGGTGTGCCCGCCCCGTTTCTGCAACTCCGCCTCGACGGCGATCGTGCGTGGCTCGAGGGGTGAGCCACGATCCGAACCGCGTCGGGCATTGCCGGCGGCTGCACTTTTCGGGCGGTTGGAATCATGGAGACGCGGAAGTCGGCTGTTGGGGCCGGCGCTGTGCTCCCCGACCGCCCTTGCGCCGGCCATTGGGGGCGCGATTTGATGACACTACAGTGAAACTTGCCATAGCGAGTGACATCTTCTTGAGCCACGTGCCGGTGCCGATTGTCCGCCTGCATTCCGCCCTATAGACGCTCGGCGGTGTTGTTGACGAAACCGACAGGCGGGGCAGGGAGAGCGTGATGCAACGGCTGATTGCGGCAGGGTTCGGCGTGGCCATCATCGTCATCGCGGCGGTTCTGCTCTGGCCCGCATCGACCGCCGGACTCGTGCTCTACGCCGCGCTCGACTACGCGCCCGCGATGGGCAAGGCCTTCACGAAAAAAACCGGAATCCCCGTCCGCGTCATCCGCCTGTCGACCGGCGCGCTGCTGGCGCGGATCACCGCCGAGGGCCATCATCCGGACTGGGACATCGGCTGGTTCGACGGCGCGACCGCCGCCGTCTCGCTCGATCAGGCCGGCCTCCTGGCCCACGGGCTGCGTCCGCCGGTGCAACTGACCGCGACCGGCCGCTCCATGCTGCCGCCCGACGGTGCCTATGTCCCCACCGGCTTCACACTGGCCGGCGTGTTCGTGATGAACAAATCATCCACCCTCCCGCCGCCGACGACCTGGGACGATCTCGCCGCGCCGCCCTATCATGGCGTCGTCGGCATGAACGATCCGGCGATTTCCGGGCCGACCTACCCCGCGCTCGCCGGCATGCTCAAGCACGCGGGCGGCTGGCCGCAGGGCAAGGGCTTCATCACCGCGCTCAAGGCCAACGGGCTCCAGGTGTTCGCCAAGAACGACGCGACGCTGGCCGCCCTGCGCAACGGCACGATCAAGCTGGCGATCGTCCAGTCCTCCGCCGCCGTGAACGCGGCAAGCAACATCGATCACGATCTCACAGTCATCTATCCGCGCCCCGCCTACGTGCTGCCGAACGTCATCGTCCTGCCGAAGGGCTTGCATGGCCGCGCGCTGCGCGAGGCGAAGGCCTTCATCGCCTTTGCCGAAAGCCCCGCCGGTCAGGCCATCCGCAAGCACGAGGGCGAGGGCGACAGCTATTACTGGCCGGTCACCGCGCGTTCCGCACCCCGCCACGCCCTGCCGGCGCTGACGACGCTCGATCTCGCAACGCTCGACGCGACGCGCTGGGGGGCGCGGGAGAAGTCCGTGCTGGCCTGGTTCGCGCACGCGATCGATGGGGCGGGATCTTGACCGCGGCGCACGGAGCCGGCTGCCGATGAAATTCGGCGCCGCCGGCCTGCGTGCCGCGATCATGGCAGGGCTGATCGCGACCTTCTTCGTCTACCCGCTGGTCCGCCTGCTGGTCATGCCGTTCCTCTCCGGTCACGGCGCGGCCGGGAACTGGCCGGCCTTCGTCGTCTCCCTGCTGCTCTCGGTCGGCACCGCGATCATCGCGGCACCGCTCGGCGCGGTCTTCGCCCTCTTCACCACGATGGCAGAGGGCCCGGTCGCCCGCGCCGCCACGCTGACGCTCTGGGGCCTGTTCCTGACGCCGAGCTACATGCTGACAACCGGCTGGATGATCATCTTCAGCAGTCACGCCCTGCGCGCCACGCTGGCCGGGCAGGCCTTCTTCGGCGTCGGCGGCCTGCTGATGCTGTACGTGGTCAAGGCGCTGCCGTTTTCTGCCCTGGTTGCGCGGGCGACCCTCGCCGCCGCCGATTCCGCCCCGGCCGAGGCCGCCGCGATCCACGGCGTCCCCTTCATCCTGCGCGTCCGCATCGGCCTGCGCCTGCTCGCCCCTTCGATCGCGGTCGGCTTCGCCATCGCGGTGATCGAGACGATGCAGGAATTCGGCATCCCGGCGACGCTGGGCGTGACCAGCCATGTGCCGATCCTGACCTACGCGATCTACCAGCACCTCGCCGAAACCCCCACCGATTTCGCCGGCGCCTCGATCCTGTGCTGGCGCCTGATCGCCGTCGCCGCGGTGTTCGGCGGCCTCGCCATGGCCTGCCGGCGGCAGGGTGCGGCCATCCAGCACGGCCGCATGCGCCCGCCCGCGCGGCAGCGGCCAACGCTGCGGCGCGAACTGGCCTTCGCCGCGCTCACTGGCCTGTTCGCCCTGGTCGGCATCGTCATCCCGGTCGTGGCATTGTTCGTCCGCGCACTCCAGCCGCTGGCGGCATCCATGCCGCATGCTGGCGCGGTGCTGCGCTCGCTCGGCTTCGGCATGGTCGGCGCGACGATGTCGCTCGGCGTCGCCGTGTTGATCCTGCGCCTGCGCGCCGCCGGCGCCCGCCGCATGATCGCGGTGCTCGACGTCGCCCTTGTCGCCAACATGGCGGTGCCCGGCCTCGTGCTCGGCGCGGGCTACATCGTCGCCTTCAACAACGATTTTCTCCCGCTCTACGGCAGCCGGCTGTTGCTGCTGATCGGCTACACCGCCGGCATGGCGCCGCTCGCCCTGCGCATGATGCAGGGCGCGTTGGATGATCTCGACCCCAATCTGGTGGCGGCCGCGCGGCTGCACGGCCTGCCGCGCCTGACGCGGCTGGTGGATATCGAGGGCATGCTGCTGATCCGCCCCTTCACCTACGCCTACCTGCTGGTCGCCGCCGCGATCATGTTCGAATTGCCGGTCTCCGAACTGCTCTATCCGCCGGGGGCCACGCCGCTCGGCGTCGCCATCGTCACCCTCGACCAGATGAGCGACTACGCCGCCTCGGCGCGGCTCGCCCTGTTCGGCCTCGCGGCAATGGCGGGGCTCGCCCTCGTGCTCGCGGCCGGCGTCACCCTGCTCGCCGCGCCGCGGCGCCTGCGCCCGGCATGAGCGCCGCACTCGCCATCGAAGGTGTTGCCGTGCAGCGCGGTGGCCGCCTGATCGTCGAGGAGGCGGCGCTGAGCCTGTCCCCCGGCGAGTGCGTCGTACTCGCCGGCGAGTCCGGATCGGGCAAGACCAGCCTGCTGCGGGTGATCGGCGGGCTCGACCGGCCGGCCCGCGGCACCATCCGCATCGCCGGCGTCGTGGTGGACGATGCCGCCGCCACCTTCATCCGCCCCGAATTGCGCGGCCTTGGCATGGTGTTCCAGGATTTCGCGCTGTGGCCGCATCTCTCCGTGCTGGAGAACGTGGCGGTGGTGATCCGCGATCGCGTCGGACGGGAGCGCAAGGCGCTCGCCCTGCTCGACCAGTTCGGCGTCGCCTCCTGCGCCGGCCGCCTGCCGGCAACCCTGTCCGGCGGGCAGCAACAACGCGTCGGCCTCGCCCGCGCGCTGGCCGCAGCACCTCGCCTGCTGATGCTCGACGAACCGTTCTCCAGCCTCGATGTCGAAACCAGGGAAACCCTGCGCACCGAACTGCGTGCGCTGATCGTCGAAACCGGGCTGGGCGCGCTCTGCATCTCGCACGATCCGGCGGACATCGCCCGCCTTGCCGACCGTGTCGCCCTCCTCGAAGACCGTCGCCTGACGTCCTGCACCACGCCGGATGCCATGTTCGCCCGGCCGGCAACCCCCTATGCGGCACGTCTCGCCGGGCTGTGCGGCGGTGTCGAGGTGGAGGTGCGGCAGGCGGGGAGCGACGCCGCCATCGTCCTCGGCAGCGCGCTGCTCGCCATTCCCGGCGGTGGCGCCCGCCTCGCCGGTGCCGCGCAGGCGCTGCTGTTCTGGCCGCGCGGCGCGCTGGCCCTCGCCGCCGAGGGCGTGCCGGCCACCTGCATCGGCGCGCATTTCGAGGCCGGGCACTGGCAGGCGCTGCTGCGGCTCGACGGCCTTGCCGCGCCGGTTCCGGTCCAGTGTACAAGCCCGCCGCCGCGCGGCGCCGTCGCCCTGAATGTCGCTTCCGACCGGCTCCACCTGTTCCCGTCCAGCCCGGCCGGATAATCGCGTTCGGCCGCGCGGTTGGGCGTTAGAGCACTTTCCGATGCTTTCGGATCGGATGATGCTCTGGCAGGTTGCCGGCACAGCGCCCCCCTCACGCCCCGCCGGAGTTGACCGACCGGTCTGTTTCTGCTCTATCCAGACGCATGCGCGCTGCCTCGATCTCGACACGGGACACCTTGATCGACACGGCGACCGAGCTTTTCCTCGGTCGCGGCTTCGGTCTTGTCGGCACGAACGAACTCTGCGCGGCGAGCGGGATCAACAAGGGTACGTTCTATCACTTCTTCCCCTCGAAATCGGCGCTGATGGTCGCGGCCATCGATCGGTACAGCGAGCGCTTCGCCGCCGAATTCAACGATATCGCCCTGTCCGGCGCGCCGGCGTCCACCCGGCTCGAACGCTTCTTCGATGTGCCGGCAAAGGCGAACCGCGCGTGGAAAAGCACGCATGGGTTCGCCCAAGGGTGCCTGATCGGCAATATCAGTCTCGAACTCGCTGTGGTCGATCCCGACGTGCAGCACGCCATCAAACGGGCAATCGCGCGCTGGAGCATGCCCATCGGCCATGTCATCAACGCGTTGGTCGCAGAAGGGACATTGCAGGACATCGATCGTGCCGCAGCCGCGGAGATCGTGATCGCCCTCATGCAGGGCGGTATCCTGCTTGCGAAAGTCCACAACGACCCGTCCAGGATCACGATACTCGCGCCCGGCGCCCTGTCGCATCTTCGCGCCTTGGCCTCGTCCCGACCTCCAGCTTCATGAAGATGCGACAAGCTGGCGAATGGGACCTTTTCTTACCCCTCGAATCAACTGATCGGTCAGTTGATATCTAACCCGGAGATTCCCATGCCCAACATGCCTCAGCTCGACCCGAAAGCCGCGTCCGGCGCGACGAAGGAAGCCTTCGATGAAGCCACCCGCCAGTTCGGCGGCGTGATCAACCTGTTCCGCGTTGCCGGCAACGCCCCCAACGTCCTCAAGGGCTTTCTTGCCCTGAACAGCAACATCAATGACGGCATCGAGCTCAGCGGCAAGCAGGTCGAGCAGGTGGCGATGCTCGTCTCCGCGCTCAACAGCTGCGATTACTGCGTCAACGTCCACATGAAGGTGGGCACCATGCAGGGCGCGACCGAGGCCGAAATGCTGGATGCGATGGAAGGCAAGGCCGCCGACCCCGCCACCCAGGCCCTGCTCGACTACACGAGCGAGGTGGTGCGCCACCGCGGGCAGGTGAGCCCCGAAACCCTCGCCCGTGCCCGCGACGCCGGCTTCTCGGACAAGGCGCTGCTGGAGACCGTCGGTGTTATCGGCCTCTACACCCTGATCCAGTATGTGCGGCACGTTGCCGATCCCGAGCACGATTTCCCCGCGGTCACCCAGTTCAAATCCGACCGCCTCGCCGCCTGAACAACAGGAGACAGATCATGCAGACCACACCCAAGCTTCATCCCGGGCAGCCCTTTACGCCCGTCACCTTCAAGCAGCTCGACGGTGCGGACGTCACCTTCGGCGCGCCCGGTTCATGGCAGGCGCTTTTCGTGATCCGCGGGCAGCACTGCCCCATCTGCAAGACCTTCCTCGGTGAAATCGAGGCGCAGCGCGGCGCCCTCGCCGAGCTCGGCGTGTCCGTCGCGGCCGTCTCGGCCGACAGCGAAGCCCAGACCCGCCTGACCGAAGCGGCGGCGAAGCCCGGCTTTCCGCTGCTCTACGGCATGGATGAAACGGCGATGAAGGCGCTCGGCCTCTACGTGTCCGAGCCCCGCTCCGCCGAGGAAACCGACCATCGCTTCCCCGAACCCGGCCTGTTCGTGGTCAACCCCGAGGGCGAACTGCACCTCGTCGACATCTCCAACGCCCCGTTCCTCCGCCCGAATCTCGACCGTCTGGTCGCCGGGCTGCGCTTCGTGATCGGCAAGAGCTACCCTGTCCGCGGCACCTTGGCCTGATCGCGGTTCACCTTACCCAGCAGGCGGGCGAAAGGCGCCCGCCTCATTCCCGCCGCCGGCCGCCGATGCCCGCTGTCACCGCCTGCGCCGCCTCCATCACTGATGACGCAAGGCCGGCAATCGCCGAATCGGGCATCCGCGACGATGGCCCCGAGATCGACAGCCCGGCAATTGCCTCGCCATGCATGTCGAAGATCGGGGCGGCGATGCACCGCATGCCCTCGTCCCGCTCCTCCGCATCCACCGTATAGCCGCGCGCCCGCGTCGCCGCGAGATCGTCCATCAGCGCGTCGTGCGTGGTCAGCGTGTGGGCGGTGAAGCGTGCAAGCCCATGGCGGGCGATGATCGCGGCGCGCCGCCCCTCGTCCATCTCCGCGAGCAGCGCCTTGCCGATCCCCGACGCATGCATCGGCGCCGTCGTCCCCGGCGGAAAGAAAGCCCGCATGTTGGCATGGGTCTCGACCTGGCTGACGAACAGTATCAGCCCGTTCCGCTCGATCCCGAGATTCGCCGTCTCGCCGGTGCGTTCCGCGAGGTCCCGGAGCGCCGGCCGCCCCCGCTCGACCAGCGAGGTCCGCCGTAGGAAGCGCGAGCCGATCAGGAAGGCGCCGGCGCCGATATGCCAGGTCTGGCTCAAGGCCTCGAAATCGACGATGTCGCGCGCCTCCAGCGTGAACAGGACGCGATAGACGCTGGCCGGCGACTGGCCGAGCGCCGCGGCCAGGTCGGAGAGCGTCGCGCTGCCCATCTTGCTCAGCCGCTCCAGCACCTCCATGGCGCGGTCGAGCGACTTGATCTGGTTCTGATTGGTCGTGTCGGCCCATGCGCGCGGGCGTCCGCGGGCGCGGCGTTCGGTGCCGGCAGGCTCGGGCGGCCTCGTCATCGGTCCTCCTGGTCGGGCAGTTGCCCCATGATGAAAAAAACAACCCGATGATTCAATTCAACTTTCTGCTGAAATCACGATTTTGAAAAATATTTTCAAAAAAATTGCGTGCTGTCGAGCGTCTCCCTATATTTTTCCCAACCGACGAAGGATCCGCCCGATGAGCCTGCAAAACCCTGTCTTCATCCCGGGGCCGACGAACATTCCCGAAGCGATCCGCAAGGCGTGCGACATGCCGACCATGGATCACCGGTCGCCGGCTTTCGCGCCGATCCTGCAAGCGGCGCTCGCCGGCTGCCGCGGCGTGATGAAGGCGGCGCACGGCGAGATCTTCATCTTCCCCGCGACGGGAACCGGCGGGTGGGAAACCGCGATCTCCAACACGCTCAGCGCCGGCGACACTGTTCTCGCCGCCCGCAACGGCATGTTCAGCGACCGCTGGATCAAGATGTGCCGGCGCTTCGGCCTCGAAGTCATCCAGGTCGACGTGACATGGGGCGAGGGGATTCCGCTGCCCCGCTTCGCCGAGCTTCTGCGCGAGGACAAGGCGGGCCGGATCAAGGCCGTTCTCGCCACCCACAACGAAACCGCGACCGGTGTCGTCTCCGACATTGCCGGCCTGCGCCGGGTGATGGACGAGGCCGGCCACGATGCGCTGCTCCTCGTCGATGGTGTGAGCTCGATCGGCTCGATGCCGTTCGAATTCGATGACTGGCGCGTCGACGTCGCGGTAACCGGCTCGCAGAAGGGTTTCATGCTGCCCCCGGGCCTCGCCATCACCGCGTTCAGCGACAAGGCGCTCGCCGCCAGCCGGGATGCGAAACTGCCGCGCAATTTCTTCAATATCGACGACATGCGGGCCACCAACGCCGCCAACGGGTATCCCTACACGCCGCTGGTCGGGCTCCTGAACGGGCTCGCGCTGTCGAGCCGGATGCTACTCGATGAAGGGCTCGACAACGTCTTCGCCCGCCACGCAAGGATCGCCAATGGCGTGCGCGCCGCGGTCGCCGCCTGGGGCCTGGCACCATGCGCCGCAGCACCCGAACTCTATTCGAACTCGGTTACCGCCATTCGCGTCCCGCACGGGTTCGACGCCGCGCGCATCGTCACCCACGCCGCCGACCGCTACGGCATGGCATTCGGCGCGGGGCTCGGCGATGTCGCCGGCCAGGTCTTCCGCATCGGCCATCTCGGCATGCTGACCGATGCGATGGCGCTCTCCGGCCTTGCCGTCGCCGAGATGTGCATGGTCGATCTCGGTCTCGACATCCGCCTCGGCGCCGGCGTCGCCGCGGCCCAGGCGCTCTACCGGCACGGCAGCGCGCAGATGAAGGAAGCCGCCGACTGACCCGCCTCACCGGCCCACGCGACCGGCAGGGTACGTGCCGGTTTCGCCGCGTCGGACTCTGCATACATATAAAATGAATTGAAATCGTAACGAAAAATCGTGCAGTGGCGATCCGGTCACGATTCCGTCAGAATTAGAGCATCGTCCGATCAGATGGAGACATCTGATCGGATAAAGATACTCGGTTTCTCAATATGATAGAGCACTACATCGGATCCTTGAGGATCGGAAAATGCTCTAATGCCTTTTTCCCGTGACTGACCAATCCCGCCGTTGAAACCGGGTCGCGCCGTTCCTCATGGAATATGAGGAAGGAGATGCGGATGCCCGGAATGCCCCACCCCAGCACGAGACTCATCCTTGGCGGTCTCGCCGCCGCCCTCGTCGCCGCCCTGGCCACAGCCTTGTGTGTCACCGCCAGCGCCACTCCGCCCGCCGTACAACCTGCCGCCGTAGCCGGCGTGGCAAGCTGGCCTGCGGCGGCAACCGATGTCGCGGCGACGCCTCGCCCCGGCATGGCGGGCACCGCTCTGCCGCTTCCGGTCAACATGCCGAAAGATCCCCGAAAGGCGGCAATGGTGCGCAGGGGATTCTTCCTCGTCGTTGCCGGCGACTGCCTGCCCTGCCACAGCGTTGCCGGCGAGCCCGCTTTTGCCGGCGGCCGCGCGGTCGGCACACCCTTCGGCACCGTCTTTTCCCCCAATATCACGCCGAGCAAACGATTTGGCATCGGAGCATGGACCGACCGCCAGTTCTGGCGCGCGATGCATGACGGCATCGAGCCCGGAAGCTCGCTCGTCGTGTTTCCGAAATACGAATACCCGGTGATGCCCTACACCGCCTATTCGAAGCTCAGCCATGCCGACGTGATGGCGATCAAGGCCTATCTCGACACTCTCGCGCCAGCCGCGATCCCTGACCGGCCGGACACGATGGCCTTCCCGGCGGATCTGCGGGCCGGCCTGCTCGCCTGGCGGCTGATGTTCTTCCATCCGCATGCGATGAAATATCAGCCCGGCTGGAGCCGCAATGTCCGGCACGGCGCCTATCTCGTGCAGGCGCTCGAACATTGCAGCGCGTGCCACACCCCGCGCAATCTCGCGATGGCGACGATCCCCTCGCGCCAACTCGCCGGCGGCCATATCATCGACCAGGGCTGGTACGCGCCGAACATCACCGACTCGAAATCGGACGGGATCGGCGCCTGGTCCCGGCGGGCACTCCTCGCCTATCTGCGCGAGGACGGCGACATGCGCCAAGGCGCGCCCTTCGGCAAGATGAAAACGGTGGTCGATGACAGTCTGAGCCGGCTGCCGAAGCGCGATGTCAACGACATCGTCGACTATCTGCGGACGGTGCATCCGCAGCAGAGCGCGTCGGCGGGGCCGGTCCTCGCCGCCTCGCTCGCGCGCGGGAAACACCTCTATCACGCCGAATGCGCCCGCTGCCATGGCGACGATGGGCGAGGCGTCACCGCCAACATTCCGAATCTCGCGCATAATGAGGCCGTCTGGAACGGCCCGGCCGACGACCTGGTCAGCATGGTCCTCGGCGGGTTCCAGCCCTGGCATCCGGGCCAGTCCTCCATGCCGCGTTTCGGCGCGATGCTCTCGGATGCGCAGATCGCGGCGATCGCCAATTATGTCCGGACCAGCTGGGGCAATCGCGGCATTGCCGATGCCACGGCGAACACCGTCGCAGCACTGCGCCCGCTCAAAACGATCGAGGTCGATCTCGATACCGGCAGCATGACGGCGACCCTGTCGCAGGGCGGCAAGGCCCGCCGGTTCACCGACATCTCGGGCCGGATCTGGATCGATGGCAACCGCACCGATTGTCGCATGACCGCTTCGCTCTCGGCCCAGTATGGCAGGCGGCCGGTGCGGCTCGCGGGCGCCTGCGCCGCCCAGGGCAACCGGCTGATCGGCCGTGCGACGATCGGCGGGGACACGCACCCGATGACCCTCGATCTCAGACAGGTCTACCGCCATGACCGGCTGGTGGCCGTGGCCCTTACCGGCGGGCTTGGCGGCGGGCGCAAGCTTGCGGCGCGCATCGCGCTGAGCACCGCGAATTACTGACGGGAGCGTATCATGACCCTTTCAGCCCCAACCCGCCGTCATGCCATTCTTGCCGCCGCCGCGGGCCTCGCTGCCCTGGCAACCCGCGCGCGGGCGGCGGTCGGCACGATGGTGCCCAGCGTTTCGAAGGGAGCGGTGGGCTATGTCGACAGGTCGCGCCATGGCGAAGTCTGCGGCGCCTGCGTCTGGTTCAAGCCGCCAGCACCGGGTTCGACGGCGAGCCACTGCCACCTCGTCGCCGGCCGGATCAGCCCGGCGGGCTGGTGCGAGGCATGGATGAAGCGGGGCTAGAGCACTTTCCGATCCATCCGGATCGGAAAGTGCTCTAGCCGTCCTATCGGCGCTCGACGGGAACGGCGACTTCGTTGCGGCGCAGCCAGGGCAGTGTCCAGGGCGGATCGTAGAACCAGGCGACGACGCGTCCCTCCGGCTTCCAGGGGGAGTGCGCCAGCGTCGCGAGCAGCCTCTCGCTGTGCGTCGCGACCGCATGCGCGCCAGGACTGCCGGAAAAGCGCAGCACCGCCATCGTCACGGCAGGAACCTCGACGAGGTGGACCATCGGGTCGCGCGGGCGAGGGGCGGTGGCCATCGTCATGCCGGCCGGCATGAAGAAGCGGATGGTCCAGCTGCCGTTGCCGCCCTGCTGGGCGACCGGCGAGGTCATCGCGATCCTGCTGCCGCCAGCGCCATCCTGCTCGACCGGCGCAGTCATCGCGATCTTGCCGCTGCCGCCACCCGGTTTCGTGTTGGCGCCGAAAATATAGGCGGCGAGCCGACGAAATCCGGTCGAGCGGGAGTCGATCTCCCCGCCCGAGACGGTCGTCTCCGCCGCAAGCCGCGCTGCGTAGGCGCGAAGCTGCACCGCGCCCACCTGTCCGGTGACGCTGTAGCCGGGCTGCGGCGTGCCAGACCGGATTCCGAACACGGTACATCCTCCAAGGAACAGGAGCGTGGGCAAAGCGGCAATCTTGCGCATGGTGAGAGAGGACATGGTGTATCGGACCGGATGTGCAATCAGTGGGGGCGGAATACGATATCCGCATATCATGGAGCACCTCTGCCCGACAGGACGGAGTCGTCCGATCGGATGATGCTCTATACGATTTCTATACACTCTCGCCCGAATTCGGCCTCGAATCTTTACCGTCCCGCCGCCCATACTCCGGATCGCTCAGCCACCGGACCACAAGGCACATTCGGGATCACGCATCATGCCAGACCTTCTTTCACTCTGCCTCGCAGCCGCGATGTTCGCCGCCTTTCTCCTCTATGTGAACGCCTGTGACACAATCTGACGGACGCAGCCAAGGTGATCGATCTCTGGCTCTCCGGCGTCGTCGCCATGCTGGTCCTCGCCTATCTCGTCTGGACCCTGCTGCGGCCTGAGGATTTCTGACCGCAATGGATGTCGCGGCGAACATCACCGGCCTCGTCTCCGATGCCCTGATCTGCCTCGGCAGCGCCTTCGCCATCGCTCTCGCTCTCCTGTGGATCTGGCAGGTGGCCCAACAGCTTGTCCGCCGCCATCGGCAGGACCGGTAGCGCCACGGAAACGGAACTTTCCCCATCATGACCCTGCACGGACTCGGGTTCATCGCCCTCGCGCTCGCCCTCGTCTTCGCCTGCGCCGTTTCGCTCGGCGCCTGGCTCGCCCGTCTCTATCGCGGCGAGCTTCGCTTCCTCGCGGCGATCGAAGTGCCGCTCTACCGGCTTTGCGGCATCGATCCCGCCCGCCAGATGAGCTGGAGCGCCTATGCGGTGGGCCTGCTGCTGCTCGGCCTCGTCCATTTCCTGCTGCTCTACGCGATCCTCCGGCTCCAGTATTTCCTGCCCTTCAACCCCGAACACATCACGGGCATGAGCCCGAGGCTCGCCTTCAACACCGCGATCTCCTTCGCCACCAACACCAACTGGCAGGCCTATGCGCCCGAGAGCCAGATGTCCTATGGCGCACAGATGTTCGGCCTCGCCGTGCATAATTTCCTCTCCGCCGCCGCCGGCCTCGCCGCGGCGGGTGCGCTCATGCGCGCCTTTGCCGGCGGTGGCCTCCGCACGCTTGGCAATGTCCATGTCGATCTGGTCAGGATCACCCTCTATCTCCTGCTGCCGGTCGCCTTCATCGCCGCGATCCTGCTGATCGCCTCCGGCGTGCCGATGACGCTCGCTCCCGCTGCCCATGTCCACGCCCTCGCGGGCGGGGTGCAGACCATCGCCCGCGGGCCGGTCGCCCTGCAGGAGGCGATCAAGGAATTCGGCACCAATGGCGGCGGCTTCTTCAACGCCAACGCCGCGCATCCGTTCGAAAACCCGACCGCCTGGACGAACCTTCTGGAAATCTGGCTGATCCTCGTCATCGGCTTCGCCCTGCCGATCGCCTTAGGCCATGTGGCGGGGCGGCGGCGCGATGGGCGGGCGCTGTTCGTCGTGATGGCGGTGATCCTCGCCTGCGGCATGCTCGGCGCCTATGCGGCGGAGGCGGCGAACAACCCCATCCTCGTCCATGCCGGGCTGGCAGCGCATCCCGGCAACATGGTCGGCAAGGAGGCGCGCTTCGGCATCGCCCAATCCACCAGCTTCAACATCGCCGCAACCGGCACCTCAACCGGCGCGGTCAATTCGGTGACGGACAGTTATCTCCCGCTCGGCGGGCTGGCGGCGCTGTTCATGATGCAGCTCGGCGAAATCGCGCCCGGCGGCGTCGGCTCGGGGCTGTATGGCATCGTGCTCTTTGCCCTGCTCGCGGTGTTCGTCGCCGGGCTGATGGTCGGCCGGACGCCGGAATATCTCGGCAAGAAGATCGAGGCGCGGGAGATGAAGCTCGCGATGCTCGCCCTGCTGGTGCAGACGCTGGTCATCCTCGTCGGTGCCGGAGTCTCGCTGTCGAGCGCGTCGGGGCTGGCCTCGCTCGCCAATGCGGGGCCGCATGGCCTCACCGAAATGCTCTATGGCTGGACCTCGGCCACCGAGAACAACGGCAGCGCCCTGGCCGGCCTGTCGGCCAACACAACGCTGCTCGATTACGGGCTGGGCATCGCCATGCTGCTCGGCCGCTTCGCGGTGATGATCCCGGTGCTCGCGATCGCCGGCTCGCTCGGCGCCAAGCCGCTTCTGCCGCATTCCGAGGGCACGTTCCCGACCGACGGCCCGCTGTTCATCGGCCTGCTGATCGGCGTCATCGTGATCCTGGTCGGGCTGCAATTCATGCCGGCCGACCTGCTCGGCCCGATCGTCGAGCATTACCTGCTGCTCGCCGGCAAGACCTTCTGAGGAGCGCCGCCATGCCCCGCAACGCCGAGACGATCGGGCTGTTCGATCGCGATATCCTGCTCCGCGCGATGGGCGATGCCCTCGCCAAGACGAACCCGCGAACGCTGATCCGCAACCCGGTGATCTTCGTCACCGAAATCATCGCCCTGCTGACGAGTTTCGTCGGCCTTCATGAACTGGTCTCAGGCCGCGCCGCCGCCTTTTCGATCGTCATCGCGATCTGGCTGTGGATCACGGTGCTGTTCGCGACCTTCGCCGAAGCCGTCGCGGAAGGCCGCGGCCGGGTGCGGGCGGAAAGCCTGCGGCGCGCGCGCAGCGACACGATGGCGAAGCGGCTCGATGATCCGGCGGACCGCGCCGCCTTCACCCTCATCCCGGCGCCGCAATTGCGCCGGGACGATCTCGTGCTCGTCGAGGCCGGAGACCTCGTTCCCGCCGATGGCGACATCGTCGAGGGCATCGCCAGTGTCAACGAAAGTGCCGTGACCGGCGAATCCGCCCCCGTCATCCGCGAGGCCGGCGGCGACCGCTCGGCGGTGACGGGCGGGACCGAGCTGGTGTCGGACTGGCTGGTCGTCCGCGTCACCGCCGAGCCGGGTTCGAGCTTTCTCGACCGGATGATCGCCCTCGTCGAAGGGGCGGCGCGGCGCAAGACCCCGAACGAGATCGCGCTCGATATCCTGCTCGCCGGCCTGACCATCGTGTTCGTGATCGTGGTCGTCACCCTGCCTGGCTTCGCCGCCTATGCGCACGCCCGGCTCGGCATTGCCGAACTCGCGGCGCTGTTCGTCTGCCTGATCCCCACCACGATCGGCGGGCTGCTCTCGGCCATCGGCATCGCCGGGATGGACCGGCTGGTGAGCTTCAATGTCATCGCGACCTCGGGCCGCGCCGTCGAGGCGTCCGGCGATGTCGACACGCTGCTGCTCGACAAGACCGGCACGATCACCTTCGGCAACCGCATGGCCTCGGCTTTCCATCCGGTGCCGGGTGTGGAGGTGCGGCGCATGGCCGCGGCGGCGGCCTTGGCCTCGCTCGGCGACGAAACCCCGGAGGGGCGGTCGATCGTGCGGCTGGCGCGGGAGGAATTCGGCGCCGATCCGCTGCTGCCGGAGGGGGCGGTCGTCGTGCCATTCAGCGCGAATACAAGGCTCTCGGGCATCGATGCCGGGGAGCGACGCTGGCGCAAGGGGGCGGTCGACTCCGTTCTCGACCTCGTGGGCGGCGCCGCGCCGGAAGCGTTCGCCGCGGCGGTGGACCGCGTCGCGCGGGCCGGCGGCACGCCGCTCGGCCTGGTGGCGGAGGGTGCGCTGCTCGGCGTCATCGAGCTGAAGGACATCGTCAAGCCGGGAATCCGGGAGCGGTTCGAGGCGCTGCGGCGGATCGGCATCCGCACCGTGATGGTCACCGGCGATAACCGCGTGACAGCGAGCGTGATCGCCGCCGAGGCCGGGGTGGACGACGTGATCGCGCAGGCGACGCCGGAGGACAAGCTCTTCTACATCCGCAAGGCGCAGGCCGAGGGGCGGCTGGTCGCGATGTGCGGCGACGGCACCAACGACGCCCCGGCGCTGGCGCAGGCGGATGTCGGCGTCGCGATGCAGACCGGCACGCAGGCGGCGCGCGAGGCGGGCAACATGGTCGATCTCGACAGCGATCCGACGAAGCTGATCGAGATCGTGCAGATCGGCAAGCAGCTGCTGATCACCCGCGGCGCGCTCACCACGTTTTCCATCGCCAACGACATCGCGAAATATTTCGCGATCCTGCCGGCGATCTTTGCCGCGCGCTACCCGCGTCTCGGCGCGCTCAACATCATGGGCCTCGCCTCGCCGCAAAGCGCCATTCTCGCGGCGGTGATCTTCAACGCGCTCATCATCGTCGTGCTGGTGCCGCTGGCGCTGCGCGGTGTCGCCTTCCGCCCGATGGGGGCGGCGGCGCTGCTGCGGCGCAACCTGCTGATCTACGGGCTCGGCGGCATCGTCACACCTTTCGTCGGGATCAAGCTGATCGACCTGATCCTGAACAGCTTCCACATTTTCAGCTGATCGAGCGAGGCCGTCATGTTGCGCGAACTCCGCCCCGTGGTTTCCCTTGTCGCCGTCTTCACCCTGCTGCTCGGGCTGGCGGCGCCGCTCGCGCTCACCGCGCTGGCGCAGCTCGTCTTTCCCTTCGAGGCGAATGGCAGCCTGATCCGCGTGCATGGACAGGCGGTCGGCTCGGCGCTGATCGGGCAGGATTTCCACGGCGCGCGATGGTTCCACTCCCGCCCCTCGGCACTGACCGCAACCGATGCGAAAGGCCACATCATCGCGACACCCTATGACGCGGCCGAATCCGGCGGCTCCGATCTCGGGCCGACCAGCCGGGCGCTCATCGCCCATGTCGCCGCGCGGATCGCCGCCTATCGCAAGGCCTACGGCCCGGGGCCAGTGCCAGACGACGCGGCGACCTCCTCGGGCTCGGGCCTCGATCCGGACATCTCGCTGGCGAATGCGCTGCGGCAGGCGCCTTCGGTGGCACGGGCGCGAGGGATGAACGCGGCGATGCTCCTGCGCCTCGTCCGTCGCCTCGCCACGCGGCCGGCCTTCGGCGTGATCGGCACCGCGCATGTCGACGTGCTGCGGCTCAACCTCGCCCTGGCGGCGCGCCCGCCGGCATGACGCGGCACGCTCAGGCACGGGGGCTTGCGCCCCTGCTGGGGATGGCGTGATCATTCCGCATGGGATCCGCATCGCCCGAGACCCGGCCCGATCCTGACGCGCTGCTCGCCCGCGCGAACGGCGACGGGCGCGGGCAGCTCAAGATCTTTCTCGGCGCGGCCCCCGGGGTCGGCAAGACCTGGGAAATGCTGGCTGCCGCGCGGCGGCGCTTCGAGACCGGAACGGATGTCGTCGCCGGCCTGGTCGAGACGCACGGGCGCGCCGAAACCGCCGGCCAACTCGGCGACGTGCCGCTGCTGCCGCGGCGCATCGTCCCCTATCGCGGCCGGCTGCTGGAGGAATTCGATCTCGATGCCGCGCTGAAGCGGTGCCCGGCGCTGCTGCTGGTCGACGAACTCGCCCATGCCAACGCCCCCGGCCTGCGCCATGCCAAGCGCTGGCAGGACGTGGCGGCACTGCTCGATGCGGGGATCAATGTCTGGACCACGTTGAACGTCCAGCATCTCGAAAGCCTGAACGACCAGGTGGCGCGGATCACCGGCATCCGGGTGGCGGAAACCCTGCCCGACACGGTGCTCGGCCTTGCCGACGAGATCGAACTGATCGACCTGCCGCCGGAGGAATTGCGAACCCGGCTGAAGCAGGGCCTGGTCTACCGGCCGGATGTCGCGCGGCGGGCACTGGGCGGCTTCTTCCGGCCGGGCAATCTCGCCGCCCTGCGCGAGATGGCGCTGCGGCGGGTGGCGCAGCATGTCGATCGCGACATCGCCGCCTATATGCGCGCGCAGGCGATCGCCGGGCCCTGGCCTGCGGCGGAGCGGGTGATGGCGGTGGTCGAGGCCGGCGCGGCGGCCGAGCAGGTGGTGCGGCACGCCGCGCGTCTGGCCGAGGCGCTGCGCGCGCCGTTCTTCGCCTTCCATCCCGAGCGGGCGGTCACCGGCCCGGCCGTGCAGCCGGCGCTCGATCTCGCGATCCAGCTTGGCGGCACCGTCGAGACGACGACGAACGCGGATGTATTCGCAGCCCTGCTGGACGCCGCGGCGCGGCAGAACGTCGCGCATATCGTGATCGCGCGTGGCGATGGAGGGTGGCGGTGGCGGTGGCGGCGCAGCCTCGCGGCACGGCTTGCCCGCTTCGCACGCGCCTATGCGCTGCATGTCGTGCCCGATCCGGCAGCGCATCGCCCGGCCCCGCCGCATCGCGCGCCGCCGCCGAAGCTGGTGCCCTTCGGCCTGAGCCTCGCCATCATGATCCTGACGACCCTCGGCGGCTTCGCCCTGCGCGGCGTGCTGCCGGCCGAGGCGATGGGCTACGTGTTCACCGCGATCGTCGTCGGCATGGCGAGCCTGTATGGCCGCAGCGTCGGCATCTTCGCCGCGCTGACCGGCTTTGTGCTGTGGAACTTTTTCTTTCTCGCCCCGCTCTACACGTTTTCGGTCACCAACCCGCGCGACGTGACCGCGCTGTTCGCCTTTCTCGTCGTCGGCGTGCTCACCGGCTCGCTGGCCGGCCGGGTGCGGGCGGAAGCCGAGGCGGCGCGCATGCGGATCGAGGCGCTGCGACGGATCACCCTGTTCGGCCGCGCTTTGGCGCAGGTCTCGGACGAGGCGGGGCTGGCCGCCGTGGTGGAAGCGGAGGCGCGGGCGCTGGCTGGCGAGGCGGTGCTGCTCATCGCCCGGTCGGATGGCCTGCCCGCCGCCGCCGGCTTCGACGAGGCGGCGCTGGCGGCGGCGGAATTCGCCTGGCGCAACCGTGTCGCCACCGGCATGGGCACGACGACGCTGCCGGGTTCGGCCTGGCGGTTCCAGCCGCTGGCGACCGAGGCCGGGGCGATCGGCGTGCTCGGCGTGCGGCCCGAAACCCCGCCCGCCGAGCCGGTGATCCAGACGCTCGGCGCGCTCGCCGACCAGGCCGCGCTGGCCGCCGAGCGGCTGCGCCTGGCCACCAGCGCGGCCGAGGCGCGGGCGCACGAATCCACCCAGCGCCTGCGCACGGCGCTGCTCTCCTCGCTCTCGCACGACCTGCGCACGCCGCTGACCGCGATCCGCGGCGCGGCCGAGACGCTGGCGGACGCCGATGATAACCTGCCGGAGGCAACGCGGCGGGACCTGCTGGCCAGCATCGTCCAGGATGTCGGGCGGATGACGCGGTTTCTCGCCAACATCACCGGCATGGCGCGGATCGAGACCGGCGAGATCGTCGCCCGGCACGAGCGGGTCGATCTCGCGCCGGTGGTGGAGCACGCGGTCGCGCGGGTGAGGGAGGCGTTCCACACCGCGGTCAACATCCCCGACGACGCGGCAACCGTGCGCGCCGACCCGGCGCTGCTGGAGCAGGTTCTGGTCAACCTGCTGGAGAACGCGGTGAAATACGGGCCCGAGGGCGGGGCGATCTCGGTGTTCGCGCGCCGCACCGCAGACAGCGTCGTGCTGTCGGTCGCCGATGAGGGGGTAGGGATTCCGCCCGAGGATCTGCCGCATGTGTTCGACAGTTTCTTCCGCGTGGTGCGCGGCGACCGCGTGGCGCCCGGCACCGGGCTGGGGCTGGCGATCGCGCGAGCCTTCGTCGAGGCGATGGGCGGGACGATCGCCGCCGAAAGCCCCCGGCGCGACCTGCCGGCGGACGGGCTGCCGGGGACGATCATCCGCGTGGAGCTGAAACAGCCATGACCGGGGCGAAACGCATCGAGACCGGCCGCGTGCTGGTGGTGGACGACGAGCCGCAGATCCACCGCTTCCTCAAGCCGGCGTTGGAGGCGGCGGGATATGTCGTGCTGCGGGCAGACCGGGGGGTGGAGGCGTTGCGGCTGGCGGCGACGCTGGTGCCCGATGTGATCCTGCTCGATCTCGGCCTGCCCGATCTCGATGGGCAGGAGGTGATCGTGAAGCTGCGCGAATTCTCCGAGGTGCCGGTGATCGTGCTCTCCGCGCGCGACCAGGAAGCACAGAAGATCGCCGCGTTCGATGCGGGGGCAAACGACTATGTCGAGAAACCCTTCGGCCTTGGCGAGCTTCTCGCGCGCATCCGCAACGCCTTCCGCCTGATCGCCACCGGGCAGGGCGTGCCGACCGAGGTGATCGCATTCGAAGGATTGCGGATCGACGAGGCGGCCCGCAGTGTGCGCCTCGATGGCGCGGAGATCCATTTCACGAAAACCGAATTCCGCATTCTCGCTGCCCTGGTGCGGCATCGCGGCAAGCTGGTGACGCATGACGACATCCTGCGCGCCGGCTGGGGCGGGGTGCACGATTCCGACCGCACCTACATCCGCATCTATATCCGCAACATCCGCCAGAAGCTCGGCACCTTCGCCGACAACCACATCCGGACCCGGCAGGGGCTCGGCTACATCGTCGAGTAACCCCGCCTTGCGATCAGCGTCGCGTTGCCTGAGCGGGGCGGGCGGAAGGCGGGGGATGTCCGCTTGCATCGCAGGATCGACACCTGCACTATCGGCGCCGGACAGTCTTGTCCGTCCAGGTTCAAAGAGGGTTGCTTGCAGAACGATACGCTCGCCAATAATCGGGATTCATGGCGGGTCGGAATCCTGTTTTCACGCTCGGGCGTGATGCGGATTCCCCAATCCGAGCATTTCTTCGGCACCGCGCTGGCCATCGAGGAGGTGAATTCCGCCGGGGGCATTCTCGGCCGTCCCGTCGAGCCCATCGCTTACGATCCCGGTTCGAACCCCGTGGCCTATCGCGAGCTTGCCGAGCGCCTGCTCATCGACGACGGCGTGCAGATCATTTTCGGCTGTTCGACCTCCGCCGAACGCAAGGCGGTACTGCCATCGATCGAGCGCTGGAACGGTCTGTTGTGGTATCCGTCATTATACGAAGGTTTCGAATACTCGCCGAACATCATCTATACGGGTGCGGTTCCGAACCAGAACAGCATCCAGCTTGCCAGGTATCTCGCCAGGCAACACGGATCGCGGATCTTCCTGATCGGCTCCGACTACATCTACCCGCGCGAATCCAACCGGGTGATGAAGGAACTGGTCGATGCGGCGCAGGGCGAAATCGTCGGCGAGGAGTATTTTCCCCTCGTGCTGGCCGATCGCAGCTTCGGTGAAACGCTCGATCGGCTCTGCCGTATCCGGCCGGACGCGATTTTCTCCACGCTCGTCGGCGAAGCCGGTATTTCATTCTATCGCCAATATGCCGAGACGAAGCTGTTCGCCGCGGGCATCCCGATCGCCAGCCTGACCATGGCGGAGGGCGAACTCGCCGAGATCGGCGGCGAGCGTGCCGCGGGGCATATCACGGCGGCGCCCTATTTCTCCACCGTGGAAACGCCGGCGAACCGGCAGTTCAACCAGCGCTTTCGGGCGAAGTTCGGCGAGTCCCGCCCGATCAGCATGTATGCCGAAGCCGCCTATTGCCAGGTGCATCTGTTCGCGCAGGCCCTTGCGGCTTGCGGCACCACCAACCCGCAGGTGCTCGCCCGGGAAGCGCTCGGCGCGGAGTTTCACGCGCCCCAGGGGCTGGTGACGATCGATCCCGACAACAATCACGCCTATGTCACCCCGCGCATCGGAATCGCCGCGGCGGATTGCACGTTCAGGATCGTCCACGAGGAGGCCGAGCCGGTCAAACCCGACCCCTACCTCGTCAGCTACGATTACGATCTCGACGGCTTCGCCCCTCGCGGCCCGGGGCAGGCCGGCGCAAGGGAACTCCCGGCGTGATGGACCTGCGGATCCTTCGCGAGCTGCGGGACTTGCGGGTTCTCATCGCGCATCCGCATGACGGGGATGGCGACGAGCTGGTGCGCCAGCTCCGGCGCATCGGGTGCGATGTCAGCCATGTCTGGCCCGCGGCGGCGAAGGCGAGCGAACGCGCCGATGTCGTCTTCTTCCTCGTCGAGCACGAATCCGCGACGCATCGCGGCTTCAATTACGACGACACGAGCCTGACCCGGATTGCCGTCGTCAACGCGGAAAGTCCGCTGACATTGCGCGCCCTGATGGATGCCCGCGTGCATGCGGTGATCATGAAACCGATCCGCCCGATCGGCATCCTCACCAACCTCGTGCTCGCGCGCGCGCTGCAATCCTACGAGGCGAAGCTGTCCTCGAAAGTGGCCAAGCTCGAGGAGACCATGAAATCGCAGCGCCTCATCGCCAAGGCCACCCGGATCATCATGGCGAAGGAGTCGATTTCCGAAAACGAGGCCTACACCCTCCTTCGCCGCCAGGCCATGAAGAAGCGCGTATCGATGGCCTCGATCGCCGATGCCGTTGCCCGCGCCGAGGAATTGCTCGAAGGCATCCGCAACGCGCCCTGATGTTCCAAATTTTTAGTTGACAGCGGTCGCATGGGCAGAACAACATGATCGCTGCCCCGGCAATGGATGCCGGGGAACGGCAAGCAGGGTTGCTTGCCACCATATCAAGGGCAAGTCAGCCCTCGTCCCGCTTCCGTCACGTCACGGGGGCCGGCCGAGGGCTATTTTTTTGGGGAGTGCTGTCTGATGGCGGAGCAGTCCGGAAGCCACAACATGGTGCGGGTGGCATGCCTCCAGATGGAGCCGCATGTCGGCGACAAGGATGCCAATCTCGACACCAGCCTCGGGCTGATCGAACAGGCGGCGGCAAATGGCGCGAAATTGCTGGTGCTGCCGGAGCTGTGCAATTCGGGCTATGTGTTCAGGAGCCGCGAGGAGGCGTTCTCCCTGGCCGAACCGATCCCCGATGGCCCGACGGTCCGCCGCTGGGAAGCCGCGGCGTCGGCTCACAATGTCTATATCGCCGCCGGAATCGCCGAGCGCGACGGCGACAGCCTCTATAACGCGGCGGTGCTGATCGGACCTGCCGGCTATATCGGGACGTTCCGGAAGGTGCATCTCTGGAACGAGGAAACGCTCTATTTCGAGCCGGGGGATCTCGGGTTTCCGGTCTTCCATACCCCGATCGGCCGCATCGGCATGGCGATCTGCTATGATGGCTGGTTTCCCGAAACCTATCGGCTGAACGCGCTCGCCGGCGCCGACATCGTCTGCGTGCCGACGAACTGGGTGCCGATCCCCGGCCAGGCGGAGGGGCGCGAGGCGATGGCGAACATCCTTGTCATGGCCGCGGCGCATTCGAATTCGCTGTTCATCGCCGCGGCCGACAGGGTCGGCACCGAACGCGATCAGCCATTCGAGGGGCAGAGCCTGATCGTCAGCTACACCGGCTGGCCGGTCGCAGGGCCCGCCAGCCGGACACGGCAGGAGATCATCTACGCGGATGTGAATCTCCAGGATGCCCGCCGCGGCCGGAACTGGAACGATTTCAACCAGGTCCTCCGCGATCGGCGGACGGATGTCTACGATGAAATGCTCGGCGCCGACGTGCCGCGAGGATGGTACTGAGCACCAGCGTCCAACGATAATAATATGAAAATCAACGGGATACGCCAGCCCACAACCCTAAGGAGGATAACATGAGTGAAAAGCCGAATTCCGTTTCCGGCGTGAACCGCCGCTCCGTTCTGCTGGGCAGCCTTGGCGCCGCCTCCGCTCTCGGCGCGCCTGCGATCATCCGCAGCGCCTATGCCGCGGCACCGATCAAGGTCGGCGTGATCTCGCCTCTCACCGGCGCATGGACGGTGTATGGCAAGGCGCATTCCGAAGGGTTCAAGCTGGCGGTCGATGAAATCAACGCTGCCGGCGGCGTGCTCGGCCGCAAATTCGAAATCATCATGGCGGATTCCAAGACCGAGCCGCGCATCGTCGCCGAGCAGGCCAACCGGCTGATCCGCGAGGAGGGCGTCGACTTTCTGGCCGGCACATTCTCGAGCGCCGAGCGCAACGCGGCGGGCCCCGTCGTCACCGCGGGGAACAAGGTGCTGCTCTACCCCACCTTCTATGAAGGCCAGCAGCAGAAATATTTCCCCGGCGTCTGCAATCCCAACATCTTCATGTTCGGCCCGGTGCCGAGCCAGCAGGTCTGGCCGCATCTGCCCTACATGATGAAGAATCACGGGAAGAAATTCTTCATGGTCGGTTCGGACTATGTCTGGCCGCGGGTGACCAACGCGGTGACGAAAAAGCGCCTGGTCGAGCTGGGCGGCGAAGTCGTCGATGAAATCTACATCCCGTTCAATACGCCGCAATACGACTCGGTGCTCTCCAAGATCCGCAATTCCGGCGCGAATGTGATTTTCCTCACCCTCACCGGCAGCGACACCATCAATTTCCGCAAGCAGTTCGTCTCTGCCGGCATGAAGAAGGACTTCACCCTCTGGACGGTGGATGACGAGGAAGTCGTCACCAGCGCGCTCGGTCCCGAAGCCTCGGCCGGCACCTATGTCAGCTTCGACTATTTCATGTCGATCAAGCAGCCGAACAACGATGCCTTCCTCAAGAAGTTCCGCGCGAAATTCGGGCACAATGCGCTGATGGATACGGTGGGCGTCGCGATGTACAATGCCGGCCACATGGCGGCGATGGCGATCGCGAAAAGCGGCAAGGTCTCGACCGAAGGGCTGCGCCATGGTCTCGCCGGCCTGACCTTCGACAAGGCGCCGCAAGGCAGCATCACGATGCGCGCGATCGATAACCAGGCGGTCCTGCCCTCGTATCTGATGCGCGTCCGCGACCACTGGAGCGGAACCGGAGACATGTTCGAGCAGGTGCAATACCTCCCGGATGTTACACCGGCGACGGCCAGCTGCGCCCATCTGCCGCTGAACTGACGCCGTGCCGCGCGGGCGGGCGAGCCAGCCGCCTGCCTGCCCGCGCGCCTCGGATGTCCTGAACGCCGGCCCCGGCGCGCCGCGAGACTGTCCGCGCGCCCGGCGGCCGGAACGAGAAGAGGTTTCGACAACAATGTATCGATCATGACCCACGAAACGGTGTTTCACGCCATCCTGTCCCTCGCCATCCAGGGCACGCTCATCACCTTCGTCTATGCGCTCGCCGCGCTCGGCCTCGCGGTCGTTTTCGGGCTGATCGGGGTGATCAACATGGCCCACGGCGCGATGATCACGCTCGGGGCCTATTTCACCTGGGCCTGCCTCTCGGCGGGATTGCCCTTTGCCCTGGCCGTTCTCGTCGCGGTCGCCGGCGTCGGCCTTGTCGGCCTGATCGTCGAGCACGCGCTGATCCGCCATTTCTACGACAAGCCGTTCGAGACGCTCCTGCTCACCTGGGGGCTTTTCCTGATCCTGACCGAGCTGATCAAGATCGCCTTCGGCAGCGACATCCGGACGATCCCAACTCCCCTGCCCAGCGCCATCGCATTCCTTGGCTTTCACATCCCCGAATACGAAGCCCTCGTCGCGCTGCTGAGCGCGGCACTGCTCGGCGCCATCGGCCTCGTCTTCTACAAGACGTCCTACGGCATCAAGATCCGCGCCCTGACCCAGAATCGCGAGGTCGCCGGCCTGCTCGGCCTCAATGTCGCGGCGACCTACAAGATCGTCTTCGTCGCCGGCGCGATGCTCGCGGGGCTCGCCGGCGCGCTGATGTCCCCGATCCTGAGCATCGACCCCACGATCGGCAACATCTATCTCGTCCGCTCGTTTTTCGTCGTGATCGTCGGCGGCATCGGCCAGCTCCTCGGCGGCACGCTGGCCGGCAGCTTCCTGATCGGCGGCTCGCAGACCATCTTCGGGGCCTTCTCCAGCCAGGTGATCGCCCAGACCGTCGTCTTCGCGCTTGCCATCGTCGTGCTGCGGTTCCGTCCCACCGGAGTGTTCAAGGAAAAATGAGCAACGCGATGTCAAACACCCGACCGGTCGCACCCGCGCCGCGCATCGATCTGCGCTCGGAATCAGCCGCGGCGATCGTGGTTTTCGCCGCCCTCGCACTTCTGCCCCTGATGATGGGCGGCTATGTCATCTACGTCCTGCCGCAATATCTCATCTATGGCGTGCTCGCGATGTCGCTCGGCATGCTCTGGGGCTATGCCGGCATTCTCAGCTTCGGCCAGGCGGCCTTCTTCGCCCTCGGCGCCTATGCGATGGGCCTCGCGATGAAAGCCAGCTTCGGCGCCAGCGATGGTTATCTCGGGCTGCTGGCGGCAATCGTCATCGGCGCCGGGCTTGCCTTCCTCGTCGGTTATTTTCTGTTCAGCGCCGGCGTGCGGGATATCTATTTCGTCCTGATCACCCTCGCCCTGTCGATCATGGTCCAGCAGATCGCCATCAGCCAGTCCTCGCTCACCGGCGGGTTCAACGGGATGTACATCCCGCGGATGGACCTCGCGCTCGGCCCCTTCGGCAGCGTGTCGCTCGCGCATGACCGCGCGATCTATTATCTGGTCCTGCCGGTCACGATCGCGATCTATGCCGGGCTGCGGCGCCTCACGCGCAGTGATTTCGGCAAGGTGCTGGTTGGCATTCGCGAGAACGAGGGCCGGACACTGTCGCTCGGCTTCGAGACCTCCTGGTACAAGACCATCGCCTTCACCATCTCGGGCGCGGTCGCGTGTCTCGCCGGCGCCCTGTACGGGGCACACGCCGAATTCGTGTCGCCTTCGCTCGCCAGCGTCGCGTTTTCGACCGAAGTGGTGATCTGGGTTGCGATCGGCGGCAGGCAGTCGCTGCTTGGCGCGTTGCTCGGCGGCCTCGGCGTGGCCGCGCTGTCCAACTATCTCGATGGATTGTCGCCGGTCTTCTGGCAGCTCATTCTCGGCGGGATCTTCGTCGCCGTGATCATCGCCTTCAAGGGCGGCATCGCCGGCGCGCTCGGCCGCCTCGTCGCCCGCAAGGATGGCACCCATGGCTGAGTTTCTCGGGATCACGAAGCTGACCAAGCATTTCCGCGGGCTGGTGGCGAATGAGGATGTGGATTTCACCCTCGGCAGCGGCGAGGTCCGCTGCATCATCGGGCCGAACGGTGCCGGCAAGACCACCTTCATCAGCATGATTTCCGGCCATGTCGCGCCGACATCGGGCCGCATCGCGTTCAAGGGGCGCGACATCACCGGCATGAGCGTTCCAGGGCGGGCGCGGCTCGGCATCGGCCGCAAGTTCCAGACCCCGTCAGTGTTCGACAATCTCACGGTCGCTGAAAATATCGAGCTCGCCTCGATCGGCAAGCACGCGGAAGGCGCAGACCGGCGCGCCCGCATGGGCGAGGTGCTGCAACTGACCAGGCTCGAGGCGTTCGCATCGAACCCGGCGCTCACCCTTTCCCACGGGCAGCGCCAATGGCTCGAGATCGGCATGCTGCTGGCCAATCGTGCCGAGCTGCTCCTGCTCGACGAGCCGACGGCGGGGATGAGCGCTGAGGAAACCCACGCGACCGCCGCACTTATCAAGACGCTCGCCGCCGAATTCGGCATCGCCATCGTCATCATCGAGCACGACATCAACTTCATCCGCGATCTCGGCGCGCCGGTTACCGTGCTGCATCTCGGCCGGGTGCTGATGGAGGGCGATTTCGCCGCGATCAGCGAGAACGAGGATGTGCGCAACGTCTATCTGGGCGGAGAGTGGGAATGCTGAGCGCGACCGGCCTGCATGTCGGCTACGGACCGATCGAGGTCATCCATGGCGTCGACTTCACGGTCGAGACCGGCGAGATCGTCGGCATTCTCGGCCGCAACGGCATGGGCAAGACGACCCTGATCCGCGGCCTGAACGGCTCGCTGCCGGCGCGATCCGGGCGTGTCGTGCTCGATGGGGAAGACATCACCCATCTGCCGATGCATCTTCGCTCCCGGCGCGGCATCGCGACCATCGTCCAGGGTCGCGGCATCTTTCCGAAGCTCACGGTCTGGGAAAACCTCGAAATGGGGCGGATTGCCGGCGGCGGTCAGAAGGCAAGCCGGCTCGACGAGGTGATCGGCTATTTCCCCCGCCTCGGCGAACGCCTCAAGCAGCTCGCCGGTTCGATGAGCGGCGGCGAGCAGCAGATGCTCGCGATCGGCCGCAGCCTGATGAGCCATCCGAAGGTCCTGCTGCTCGACGAGCCTTCGGACGGCATCATGCCGATCCTCGTTCAGCAGATCGCGAAAATCCTCGCGGAAATCAATCGCAAGGAAAAGATGACGATCGTCATCGTCGAGCAGAACGTCCCGATGGTGTTCTCGCTCACCTCGCACTGCATCATTCTCGAGAAGGGGCGCATCGTCGCCGAAGGCAATCGCGACGATATCGCCGACAGCGAGATCATGAAGGAATATCTCGCGCTCTGAAGCGCGTTTTTTGGGAGGACTGAATGACACTTCACACCGTCAAGGTTCCGTCGCTCGCGACACTGCGCGACGTGGCGGCCGAGCTAGGCATGACGTTCGACGAGACCGATCTCGCCGGCCACCACGAAGCGATCGCCTCGAGCATCGCCGCCCTGCAACTCGTCGACCGCATGCAGGACGAACTGCCCGAGGTCCGCTATCCCCGGCTGCCCGGCCAGCGCGTCGCCCCGGAGGACAACCGGCTCGGCGCATGGGCGGTCAAATCCGTGATCGAGGGCGCCGCCACCGGCCCGCTCAAGGGCAAGACGGTGGTGATCAAGGACAATGTCTGCGTCGCCGGCCTGCCGATGTCCAACGGCGCATCGACGCTGGAAGGCTACATGCCCGAGATCGACGCAACCGTCGTGACCCGCATCCTCGATGCCGGCGGCACCATCGTCGGCAAATCGGTCTGCGAATATTTCTGCTTCTCCGGCGGCAGCCACACGAGTTCGAGCGGCCCAGTTCACAATCCGCACCGGCATGGGCACTCGGCCGGCGGCTCGTCCTCGGGCAGCGCCGCACTCGTGGCATCGGGCGAGGTGGACATGGCGCTCGGCGGCGACCAGGGCGGGTCGATCCGCATGCCGTCTGCATTCTGCGGCACCTATGGCATGAAGGCGACGCACGGGCTCGTCCCCTATACCGGCATCATGCCGATCGAGCTTACCCTCGATCATACCGGACCGATCACCGCGACGGTCGAGGACAATGCCCGCCTGCTCGACGTCCTTGCCGGACCCGACGGGCTGGACCCGCGCCAGTATGGGGGCGATCGGGCATATAATCATGTCGAGGCGCTCGGCCAGGGCGTGAAGGGCATGCGGATCGGTATTGTCCAGGAAGGGTTCGGCCACGCCCAGTCCGAGGCTGCGAGCGATGCCCTCGTCCGCGCCGCCGCCGAGCGCTACGGGGCGATGGGCGCCGAGGTCGAAACCGTATCGATCCCGATGCACACGGTCGGACCGGCGATCTGGCTCGCCGTGGCCGCCGAGGGCGCGACGATGCAGATGATGCACGGCAACGGTTTCGGCTTCAACTGGCAGGGGCTTTACCTGACCTCGCTGATGGATCGCCACGCCGCGTGGCGCGACCGGGCGGATGAACTGTCGGACACTCTGAAGAACACCATGCTTCTCGGTCAATACATGACCAGGACCCATGGTGGCCGCTATTACGCGAAAGGGCAGAACCTCGTCCGCCGGCTGCGCGCCGCCTACGACGCCGCCCTGCAACGGTTCGATCTCCTGCTGATGCCGACCGTCCCCATGGTTGCGCCGAAGCTGCAGGACGCCGATGCCCCGGTCCCCGAGATCCTGCAACGCGGCTTCGAGATGCTGCCGAACACCTGCCCCTTCGATTGCACGCATCATCCGGCGATGAGCATTCCCTGCGGCAAGGTGGACGGGCTACCGGTCGGGATGATGCTGATCGGGCGGCATTATGACGAGCGGTCGATCTACCGCGCCGCCGCCGCTTTCGAGAGCGGCGTGGACTGGACCGCCATCTCGGCATAGAGCGCGGTCCGATCCTGATGGATCGGATGATGCTCTATGATATCGACAAGGAGCGTATCGTTATCCGATCGGATGCCCCCATCCGATCGGATGATCCGCCGCGCAGCGGCCCGCGTCCGGACGCGTTCCCCTCAGTCCGCACCGGCCATCGGGACGAGCGGCGAGGTTTCGGTCACCTGCCGATAGGCCCGGTCATAGGTCCGGGTCGACGACGATGATGCTTCCTCGTGATATTCGGCGTCCTGATTGACCTTCCACAAATCATAGACCTGCTTTCCCGCCAGGATGTTTTCGGTGGCCAGTATGGCCGTCATCATCGCATGGTCCTGATTGTTGTATTTGTGCATGCCGTTTCTGCCGATCAGGTGCAGGTTCGGGCAGGTCTCCTCAAGATCCGTCCTGATCGTGTCGACATGTTTCTGGTAGTGGTCGTCATAGACCGGATAGGCCTTTCTCTGGCGGACGACGGTGCCTTCCCGAATGTCTTCCCGCGTCGCAAGGCCGAGCCTGACGAGTTCGCTGGTGGCAAGCTCGACCAGCGCCTCATCCGTCGAGGCCCAGAGCCCGTCGCCCTCGAAACAGAAATATTCCAGCCCATAACAATTCAGCGCCGGGTCGGGGACCATGTCCGGCGACCATGACTTGAAGTTCTGGATCCGCCCAACCTTCACGCTCGGATCATGGATATAGATCCAGTTGTCGTCGAACAGCGAGCGGTCCTTGAGGATCAGCGCGACGGTGAGAAAGTCGCGATATTTCAGAGCGTCCGCCGCCGCCAGCGTGGCCTCGTTCAGGCCCGGCCGGATGGCATGGCACAACTCGCGCATGGGCATCGTCGAAATCACATGGGTTCCGTGAAACGTGTGGCGATTGCCGGCCGGGTCCTCGGCGACGACCCTCCATGACTTTCCATCTTCACGGCTGATTTCGACGACCTTCATGCCTTTGACGATCTCGCCGCCCTGACGTTCGATCTTCGCCGCCGCCGCTTCCCAGAGCATGCCCGGCCCGCGTCGCGGATAGCGGAAACTGTCGATCAGGGTCTTGATCACCTTGTCGCGCGGCTGCTTCCCCGATTGCGGAAGGAGCGCATGCTTGATCGCCTGCGAGAGCGACAATCCCTTGATCCGCTGCGCCGCCCAGTCTGCCGAAATCTTGTTGCAGGCCATCCCCCAGACCTTTTCCGTGTAGGTGCGGAAGAAGATCCGGAACAGGCGCTTGCCGAACTTGTTGGTTACCCAGTCTTCGAAATTGGTGGGATTGGCGATCGGGAACAACCGCGCTTTCGCGTATGACAGAACGCAGTGGACTGCCTCGAAAACGCCCAGCTTGAGCAGCGCGTCCATGGCGCGCAACGGGTAATCGAACAATTTCTGGCGATAATAAATCCGCGATTTCCGTGGTCGGACAAGAAACCCTTCGTCGAGGATTTCGTCCCACAATTCCTCGATTTCCTGCGATTTCGAGAAGAATCGGTGCCCGCCGATATCGAACGCGAAGCCTTTGTAGGTCTCGGTGCGGGAAATGCCCCCGACATAAACCGGATCCTGTTCCAGCACGGTCACGGCGAGGCCGTTGCGGCTGAGCAGATATGCGGCGGTCAGGCCAGCTGGTCCGGCACCGATACAAATCACTATTTCTTTTTTGGTATTTGATAAAAAATTAGAATAGGACATAAATTATTAACCTTATCGAGATATTAAATACAGTAATATACAATCTTTTTTACGATATTCAGAAAGATATTCTTGGTCAATAGCCGGACGTATCGATTCCAGATACGGTATCCTGTTGTGCCGAACGATGATATCTCAACCGCAGGGCCGGAAAGTTCCAGCCCTCCAGAGGCTGTGGGGTCCACGCAATGAAAGGGTGCGAGATGAGCGAGCCGGTCATGGTGTTCTGGTCGTTCCGCAGCCCCTATTGCTACATCGCGCTGCCGCGCCTCATCGCCTTGTCGCAGGCGCAGGGCGTCGCGCTGGAGATGCGGATCGTGCATCCGGCCGCCTTGCGCAACCCCGACTATTTCCGGACCATGAACCCTCTCGCGCGTCCCTATTTCCTGCGCGACAGCGCGCGCGAGGCCGCGGCGCGCGGCATGAAGTTCCGCCGCCCCGTGCCGGACCCGGTCGCGCAGGATCCCGCAACCCTCGCCATCGCGCCGGCGCAGCCTCTCGCCCGCCGGCTCGGCCGGCTGGGCGTTGCGGCATCGCGGCGCGGCGCCGGCGTTGCCTTCTGTCTCGAGGTCTCCCGTCTGCTCTGGGATGGCGAGGTCGAGGGCTGGGATACCGGCGATCATCTCGCCCGCGCCGTGGCCCGCGCGGGGCTCGATCTCGCCGCGCTCGATGAAGCGGTCGCCGCCGATCCCGACGGGCACGAGGCGGTGCTGGCGCAGAACGATCAGGACCTGCGCGCGTCCGGCCACTGGGGCGTGCCGACGATGGTCTGGCGCGGCGAACCGTTCTTCGGACAGGACCGGATCGACACGCTGGCCTGGCGCCTGCGCGGCGATGCCGGATAAGGGGCGGCCTATCGCAGTTGCAGGTCGAACAGGGCGATGTTCAGAACAAGCCCGGGCAGCAGAAACTGGAACAGCCGCGCCATCGCCAGCACCTCGTCGATCGGCGCATCACGTAGCGCTGCCGCGCGCAACCCCTCGGCGTCAAGCCCCGCCGGATTGGGCACGCGATGACGGATCTGCGCCAGTGCGGCGTCATGCACGTTGCGACACGCCGCGTCATATCCGGGTGTCGCGACCAGCGTCCTGATCCCGCCCCAGGCGGCGGCGAAATAGCTCGGCCAGCGCGCCAGCGCCCGGTAGTCGGTGTTGACGAAGGGCAGGCCGAGCGTCGCCTTCACATCCTCATAAACGGCCCTCGTCGCCGGATCGGCATGATGCGCCTCCATCAGCACGAACGGACAGGCGACATCCGGCGCGTGGCGGCCGGTGAAGGGGGCCGCGTCGACCGCGACATCCGGCGCCAGCGCGCCGCCTTCGAGCAGCAGCCGCACCAGTGTCGCGATCAGCAGATAAGGGTAGTTGCCGTGGGAAAAGATCTCGATCATGTCGCGGATGGAGGCGATTTCCGCCGGCGCGTAGCCGACTTTGTCCAGCGTCCCGCGCAGCCCGGCCGGTGCGAGGCGTGCGGCCTCCCGCTCGGCCAGCGCGCGCAGGTCGCGGCATTCGCCGACGAAGGCGGTGCTGGTCACGATCGGCTCGAGCCCCCGCCACAAATGGCGGAAGAAATGCGGGTAATGGGCGTAGGCCATCGTCACCACCCCCATCCAGGGCACCTGCAGCGCGGTCTTCATCGCGGTGTAGAACGCCTTCCGCTCGCCAGCGGCCAGGTATTCCGGCAGCGGGTGGATGGCGGGGATCGGGGTCGGCAGCCCTCGTTCAAGCGTGATCATCAGCGTTCCTCCCGCCCGCGCGAACGGATCTGAAATGAGTATTCTTGCGGCCTTGAAAGGGGCGCGGGCACAATTTTCGTTTTCGGACGCCAACGGAATACGGCACGTTGCTCTAAGGTCAAGAGGTGGCCCTCAGGTCAAGGGGTGGTCCGCCCGGTGGTGCGGCGCGCCCATTTGGCCAGTTCGAGGGCGATGTAGATCACGCTGGAGGCGGCGATCGTTACCGCGAGTTCGCCGGGGCTGAGCGGTGACGCGCCGAAGGCGCGGTTGATCCCGGGCGTGTAGATCACCGCGATCTGCAAGGCGACGGTGAGAAGCACGGTGCCCAGCAGCGGCGGGTTCGCGCCGAGATCGGCATGGAACGGTCTTGCGTGCGCGGCGCGAACCGCCATCAGCTGCCAGAGCTGCACGAAGGTCAGCACGGCGAAGACCATCGTCTGCCAGTGTGCATCCTGCATCCGGCGGGCGACGGCCTCGGTCAGCAGCGTGATCGCCGCCATCAGCAATGCGCTCCACAGTACCTCGATGGCCATGAAGCCGGCGAGCAGACGCTGGCGTGGCGGAAGCGGCGGGCGGGCCATGATGTCGGGCGCGGCCGGTTCGGTGGTGAGGGCGAGGCCGGGCAGCCCGTCGGTCACGAGGTTGATCCAGAGAATCTGGATCGGCCGCAGCGGCATCGGCAGGCCGAAGAAGGGGGCGAGGAAGATCGTCAGGATCTCCGCCGCGTTGCAGGCGATGACGAAGCGCACGAACTTGCGGATGTTGTCGTAGATCCGCCGGCCTTCGCGCACGGCGGCGACGATGGTCGCGAAATTATCGTCGAGCAGCACGAGGCTCGCGGCCTCGCGGGCGACATCGGTGCCGCCGCGTCCCATCGCCACGCCGATATCCGCCTGTGCCAGCGCCGGTGCGTCGTTCACCCCGTCGCCGGTCATCGCCACCACCTCGCCATTGTCCTGCAGCGCGGTGACGATGCGGATCTTCTGCGCCGGATCGACCCGGGCGAACACCGCGACCTCCCGCACCCGCCGCCGCAGTTCCCCCTCGTCGAGCGCCTGCAGCGCGGCACCGGTCATCACCGCTGTCTCGCCGGCGGCAGCATCGAGGATGCCGATCGAGCGGGCGATGGCGGCGGCCGTGAGCGGGTGGTCGCCGGTGATCATCACCGGGCGGATGCCCGCCGCGATGCAGGTGGCGACGGACGCGGCGGCCTCGGGGCGCGGCGGGTCGATCAGCCCGGCGAGGCCGAGACATTCGAGCCCGCCTTCCATCTCTGAAGCCGCCATCGCTACCGCTGTCCCCGGCTTGTGACGCCTGCGGGCGACGGCCAGCACCCGCATTCCATCGGCCGCCATGGCGGCGGCGGCGCGCATGAGGGAGGCGGGATCGGCCGGCACCGCACCGGCCGGGCCGGTCATTTCGGTGCAAAGCGGAATCACCGCCTCGGGCGCGCCCTTGGTGTAGCTGACCAGCGCGCCGTCCTCGTCGCGGTGCAGCGTGGTCATGCGCCGCCGCGCGGCGGTGAAGGGCAGTTCGGCGCAGCGCGCGTGGCGGGCGCGCTCGGCGGCCGGATCGAGCCCTGCCGCGCTGGCTGCGTCCAGGAAAGCGGTTTCGGTCGGGTCGCCCTGCTTCGTGCCGGCGGCATCGGCGGTGGCGTCGTTGCACAAGACCAGCGCGCGGAGCAGCGCCGTCGCATCCGCATCGCCGGGCGGGCGCCAGGCTCGCGTCATGCGCATCCGGTTGAGGGTCAGCGTGCCGGTCTTGTCGGCGCAGATGGTGGTGACGGCGCCGAGCGTCTCGACCGCGGGGAGGCGGCGGATCAGCGCCTGCGCCCGCGCCATCCGCGCCGCACCGCCGGCCAGCAGCACGGTGACGATGGCGGGCAGCGCCTCGGGGATCGCCGCCACCGCGAGGCTGAGCGCGGTCAGCAGCATCGGCAGCGGCGCCTCGCCGCGCAGCAGCCCGGTGGCGAGGATCAGGACGCAGACCGCGAGTGCGGCGGCGGCGATCTGCCGGCCGAACCGGGCGAGCTGGCGTTGCAGCGGAGTGGGGCCGGGGGCGGCGCCGCCGATGAGGGTGGCGATCCGGCCGAGTTCGGTGCCCATGCCGGTCGCGGTCACGATGCCGGTCGCGCGGCCGCCGAGCACCGAGGTGCCCTTGTAGGCCATGCAGCTTCGCTCGGGCAGCGTCGTCCCTGCTGCCATCGGGGCGACCTGTTTCAGCACCGGGGCCGATTCGCCGGTCAGCGCGGCCTCGCCGGTGTGCAGGCCTGGCGCCTCCAGCAGCCGCAGATCCGCAGGGACCGTGTTGCCGGCTTCGAGCAGCACGAGATCGCCGGGTACGAGGGACGCCGCCGGCAGCGTGATCGTCCGGCCCTGCCGCCGGACCGTCGCGACCGGGGCGGCGAGGCGGCGCAGCCCGGCCACCGCGTCCTGCGCGCGGGCGGCCTGGATGAAGCCGACCACGGCATCGAGGATGACGATGGCGAGGATTACCGCCGTGTCCTCCAGCGCGCCGATCAGGGCGGAGAGCGCCGCCGCGCCGATCAGCAGCAGGACCATGACATCGGTGAACTGGGCAAGCAGCAGGGCGAGCCGGCTTTGCGGCTTCGCGGCCTCGATCGCGTTCGGCCCGTGGCGGCGCAGCCGGGCGGCGGCCTCGGCATCGTCGAGCCCGCGGGCCGCATCGCCGCCGAGGGCTGCGATCACCGCAGCCGCGTCGCGTGCGTGCCAGGCGGGCGGCGGCGTGGTGGGGTCAGCGCGCGCCATAGAGGAACAGCACGTAGGCGTTGAGCAGATACATGGCGAACAGGCCGAAGCTGATCCAGCCGACGGTGCGGAACAGCCGGTTCTGCGGCCGGTAGAGCAGGCCGGCGATCAGCAGGCCCGACATCACCACGCACGACATGGCAGAGACCACGTGGATCGGCGATGCGTGATCGAGGATCGGGCCGTGGCGGTAGAACAGGTCGTCGATCCCGAGGACCAGCATGTTGAACATGTTGCTGCCAAGGATGTTCGCCATCGCGAGATCGACGGCGCCGATCCGCGCCGCGACGATGCTGACCACGAGTTCGGGCAGCGAGGTGACGGCGGCGACGAGCAGCGTGCCGACGAAGGTCTGCTGCCAGCCCATCGCCCCGGCGAGGGCGACCGCGACGAAGGGCAGCGCGCTGCCCGCCGCGACCACCAGCGCCGCGGCCCCGGCATAGGCGCGCAGGGCCTCGGCGAGCGGAATGCCGGCCTCGCGCGCCATCGGCGGGTGCAGTGCCTGATCCTGCTGTTCATAGATGAAGATCGCCCGCGCCCCGAGCCCGTAGAGCAGGAAGATGATCGGCGTCGAGCCGCCGATGCCGAAGAGGGAAACTGCGAGCCCCTCGCCATGCAGCGCGAGGGTGAGGCCGGCGAAGCCGATCAGCAGGATGCCGAAGGCGGATGACAGGATGTGGCCCTGCCGCACCCGGCGATAGACGCTTTCCTCGCGCAGCATGAAATCGAGCACGATCAGGATGGCGAGATTGAAGATGCAGCTGCCGAAGACGTCGCCCACCGCGGTATCCGGCGCATCGGCGAGGCTGACGGCGCTGATGCCGGTGCTCAGCTCCGGCAGCGAGGTGATCGAGGCGACGAGGATGAGGCCGATCCAGCCGCCGGAGAGATTGGTCCGCGCGGAGATAATCTCGCCGTTGCGCGACAGCGCCGGGCCGGCCAGCCCCACCAGCGCGGCGCAGAGACCGAAGCCGAGCCAGAGACCGGCGAGGTGCGGCGTCATGGCGCGGGCCCGCCGCGGCGGCGGCGCAGCAGGTCGAGGGCGAGGAGGGTGAGGGTCATGGCCAGGGGGCCGAGGATGAAGCCGGGCGGGCCGAAGACGATGAGGCCGCCGATGATGGCGATGAAGACCGGCACGGTGGGCAGCCGCAGCCGGTCGCCGACCAGGATCGGCCGCACCACGTTGTCGATCTCGCCGACGATGAGCGCGCCCCACAAGGCGAGGATCAGCGCCTTCGTCTCCTGGCCTTCGAGGGCGAGATAGGCGGCTTCGGGAATCCAGACGACGAAGGTGCCGAGCACCGGGACGATGGCGAGCAGGCTCATCACGATGCCCCAGAACAGCGGCGCGCCGAGGCCGAGCGCCCAGAACATCAGCCCGGCCAGCGTGCCTTGCAGCGCCGCGACCATGACGGTGCCGTAGACGATCGCCTGCACGGTGCCGCCGATGCGGGCGAGGAGGCTCTCGACCTCCGCCGCATCGAGCGGGAGGGTCCGGCGCAGCGAAGCGATTGCGGCGGCGCGGTCGCGCAGCGCGTAGAACAGGATGTAGAAGGCGAGGACGATCTCGATCACCTGCGCCACCGAGCCGCGCAGCAGGGCGGCGCCGGCATTGCCGAGCATCGCCACCAGCCGGCCGAGCAGGCCGGAGAGATCGAGCTCCGCCGGCAGCCAGGCGAGGGCGGGCAAGCGGAGCGGGCCCTCGGCCGCGAGCCGGGCCTGGATGAAGGCGGCGCCGGCGATCGCGCCATGGGCCAGCCGCTCGACCACCAGCGTCGCCGGCGCGCCGACGACGAGGATCGCCACCAGCACGGTCAGCCCGGCGGCGAGGCCGCGATGGGGGATGCGCCGTTCGACCCGCGCCTGCAACGGGGCGAACAGGATGGCGAGCACCAGCGCCCAGGTCAGCGCGCCGAGAAAGGGCAGCGCCAGCGCGGCGCAGATCGCGAGACCGGCGGCGGCGGCCAGCGCCAGGGCGATGAGGCCGGCGCGCTCCTCCGGCGGCGGGTCAGCCATCGGCCGGTCTGATCCCGGCCTGTCTGATCCCGGCCGGTCTGATCCCGGCCGGTCTGATCCCGGCCTGTCTGATCCCGGCCTGTCTGATCCCGGCCGGTCTGCTACCGGCTGGTCAGCCATGCGCCGTCATGGCCGCGCGCCGCGTCCGCTCCCGTTTGCCTGCTCCGCCCTCGTCCTGCCGGCGCGCCATACGGCGGATATGGGCAAGCGTCCGGTCAGGCGCAGTTACCTAATCGGGTAGGGTGGTCGCGGATGATCTGCTCTATCTTGTCGTTTATCAGGTCATCTTTATCCGATCAGATGATTCCATCTGATCGGATGATGCTCTTGCCCTGCGGCGGGTCGCGCAGCCGCTCGCGCCGGCGCAGCCAGGCGGGCGGGCGGAAGCGGCGCGGGAGTTTTGCGACTGATTCGTCCGTGCTGGGCGGCAGGACGGGTTCGGGTTTGGGGCGGGGGGTGCGCCTTGCGCGCGGCGCGAGGCGGAGCATCGCCGGGAGCTTCAGGCCGAGGCTGCGGCAGAGCGGGCGGAGGATGCGGCCAAGGCGGGGTTCCTCGCCGATGCGGCGCTGCAATGCGGGATCGGCGAGCAAGGCGCGGAGCAGGCCGGCGGCGGCGGCGGCCTCGGGGACCGGCGCCAGCAGCCAGGCGGGGCGGCGCGGCAGGATGGGCTTGCAGCCGTTCTTTTTTTGAACCGTCTCGTCACTATGCCCCGTATTGTCGCCATGCTGCGGGCGCGGGTGGCGACGGGGGCGCGGCGGCGGCGCAGGAGCGGCGCAGAGGCGGGCGAAATGCCGCGCATAGCGTTGCAGCCGGGTCCAGAGCAGGGCGCCGAGCGGGCCGCCATCCGCACCAAAGGCGCCGGCGGCGGCCCGGCGCGCCACAGCACCGCACAGCACGTCGATCAGGATCCGGAAACGTAGTGCGACATCCATGAACGGAACAGGAACATACTTGCCCCGGGGTGGGCAATGTTTTTGCTCCTGTTTCGCTCCGCTCCCCGCTTTTTTCCGGCCTGTTTCGGGCTGGCGATCCCGGGCGGAGCGCGGCATTGCGCCGGTCCGCGAGCGGGGTAGGGGATCAGAACATGCGCCCGTTGAGGAAGCCGAGGGCGGGGAGCGGGCGCCAGCCGCGCGGCAGCTGGGCGCGGGTCATCGCCCGGATCGTGTAGCGCGGCACCGGCTGCTCGCAGCGCTGGAGGAAGCCGAGATAGGCGCGGACCTGCTGTTCGCGCCAGGCGCGGTCCGCCTCGGCGCTCGTGTGGCTCGGGTGGATGTCCGCCACCCGCACCACCCTCCCGATGGTCGCGATCACGGCCCAGGAACGGTCGTCGGCGCGGGAGGGGGATTTCTCGAAGCTGCTGATCTTCTCCGGCATTTGCAGCAAGACTGACACGGCGCGGGGGGCGACGGCAAGCGATTCTGCGGCCCAGCGGCGAATGCCGCGGATCAGGTGCAGCGGCGAATGCCGCTGATCAGGTGTGGCGGCGAATGCCGCGGATCAGGTGCAGCGGCGAATGCCGCGGATCAGGTGTGGCGAACGCCGCGGATCAGGTGTGCCCCATGCTGAGGAGCAGGTGGGGCGGACCAGGTGGAGCGGATCAGGTGGGGCGGATCAGGCGGCGCCGGTCATTTCGCGGATCATGTTGCGGGCGATCAGCAGCTGCTGGATCTGCGTCGTCCCCTCGTAGATGCGGAACAGCCTGACATCGCGGTAGAACCGCTCGACCGCGTATTCCTGCATGTAGCCGGCGCCGCCATGGATCTGCACCGCGCGGTCGGCGACGCGGCCGACCATCTCGCTCGCATACATCTTGCAGCAGGCCGCCTCGGTGGAGACGTTGCGGCCGGCATCCTTGCGGCGCGCCGTCTCCTCGATCATGCAGCGGGCGGCGAAGGCCTCGGCCCGGCTGTCCGCCAGCATCGCCTGGATGAGCTGCTTCTCGGCGATCGGCTCGCCGAACTGCCGGCGGTCGAGGGCGAAGGCGAGGCTGTCGCGGATCAGCCGCTCGGCGGCGCCGACGCAGACCGCCGAGATGTGCAGGCGCCCGCGGTCGAGCACTTTCATCGCGGTCTTGAAGCCCTGGTTCTCCCGCGCCGGACCGCCGATGATGGCGGATTCGGGCACCCGCACATCCTCCAGGATCACGTCGGAGGTGAGCGATCCCTTCTGGCCCATCTTGCGGTCCGGCCGGCCGAGCGAGAGGCCGCTGGAGCCGGCCTCGACCAGGAAGGCGCTGACGCCGGATGCGCCTTTCACCGCTGTGTTGGTGCGGGCGAAGACGGTGAAGAGATCCGCGCGCGGGGCGTTGGTGATGTAGCGCTTGGTGCCGTTGAGGATGAAATCGCCGCCGTCGCGCCGGGCGGTGGTGCGCAGGCTGCCGGCATCCGAGCCGGCATCCGGCTCGGTGAGGGCGAAGGAGGCGATCATCTCGCCGCTGGCGAGCTTCGGCAGGTAGTGCGCCTTCTGCGCCTCGGTGCCGTCGATGATGATGCCCTGCGCGCCGATGCCGTTATTGGTGCCGACCAGCGAGCGGAAGGCGGGCGAGGCCTGGCCGAGGATGAAGGCGGCCTGCACCTCCTCCGCCATCGACAGGCCGAGCCCGCCATGGGCCTCGGGGATCGACATGCCGAACAGGCCCATCTCGCGGATTTCGGCGACCAGTTCGGCGGGGATGTCGTCCTCGTCGGCGACGCGGTCTTCGGCGGGGATCAGCCGCGCCTTCACGAAGCGGTCCAGCGTGTCGAGGAACTGGGCGAGGGTTTCGGAATCCAGGGCCATGGCGCTCTCTTCTGTCAGGGGGAAACCGCGGCGACGCGGCGGACGAGGTCGATCAGGCGGGGGGCGATGTCCGCCTCGATCCGCGCTGGGGTGAGGGACTGGGCGGGGCCGCCGCAGTTGAAGGCCATGATCGGCGTGCCGTCGCGCGGGATGAAGGGGATGGCGACGGCGTTGACGCCGGGTTTCCAGTCGCCATACGAGGTGCAGTAGCCGAGCGCCGCGTGCTGCGCTATTGCAGCCTCGATGCCGGGGCGGATCGCAGGCCAGGCGGCGCCCTCATGCGCGCGGATCTCGTCGAGCAGGCGGGCGCGGGCTTCGGGCGCGTGGGCGGCGATGCAGGCGCGGCCGAGCGCGCTGGTGGCGAGGCGGATATGCGCGCCGACCTCGATCGCCAGCGTCACCGCGTCGGTGCCCTTGCAGCGCTCGATATAGACCATCGACATCCGGTCCCGGCTGGCCATCGCCACCGGCATGCCGGAGTGATCGGCCAGCGCCTGCATGAACGGGCGGGCGAGATCGCGCAGCTTGAGGCCGGCGAGGCAGGAATAGCCGAGCGAGAGCACCGGCGGGGCGAGGCGGTAGCGCGCGGTGTCGGCGTGGTGGGAGAGGTAGCCGAGCCGGTGCAGCGTGTAGGTGAGGCGGGAGATGGTGGATTTGCTGAGCCCGGTGCGGGCGGCGAGCTCGCCATTGCCGAGGGCCTCGCCCTCGCGGCGGAAGGCGCGGAGGATGTCGAGCCCGCGGGCGAGGGCGACGACGAAATCGCGGTCCTGTGCGGGGCCGGGCCCGGAATCGGCCAAGGGATTGGCCAAGGAATCGGCTGCGTGTGCGGGGCGTGGGCTGCGCGGTCTCATGGCGCGGCGCCCTGGCGGACGGACGGCATGGGCCGGGCTTAGGCTGGGGCGGGGTTTTCTGTCAAGTTTGCGGAAAAATATTCCGCAGAGCGGAATATAAAAGGCGAGGGAGGTCCCGCCGCCCGGTATGGCGGCGGGGTCTGGTGTGGATCAGGCTGTGTGGATCAGGCGGGACGGCCGAGCGCGGTGGCGGCGGCGACCTCGTTGAGGCGGCCGGTGCGGACGTCGAAAATATAGCCGTGGATGGCGATGTTGGCCGGGACCAGCGGATGCGCGCGGATGTGCCGGACATCCTGCACCACGCTTTCCTCCTGGTTGCGGATCGAGAGCCACTTGATGAAATGGCCATCGGCGCAGCCGCCGCCATGCTGCGGGTTGGACCAGGTCAGCGTCGTCATGTCGAGGCTGGCGGTGTTCAGATTGTCGTCCAGCAGCTCGGCCATGCGCTGGTCGGTGAAGGTTTCCATGCCGCAATTGGTGTGGTGGATCACGAACCATTCGGTGGTGCCGAGCAGCTTGTGCGAGATGACGAGGGAGCGGATGGCATCGTCGGTCGCGCGGCCGCCGGCATTGCGGATGACATGCGCGTCGCCCTCGGCGAGGCCGGCATAGCGGGCGGGGTCGAGCCGCGCGTCCATGCAGGTGAGGATGGCGAAGTGGCGCGCCGGGGGCATCGGCAGGTCGGCCTTCGCGCCGAAGCTGGCGGCATAGTCGGCATTGGCGGCGAGGATTTCGGTGACGGTCTTGGAGGACATTGGGGCTGCTTTCGGGTCCGGGTGGCGGTTACGCTCAGGTCGTCGCCGGAACGTTGCGATGGCGAGACGGGCGGGAGATATGCCACCGGGAGGGGAAGTCAACCGCGGGGGCGCGGTTTGTCTGGCATCAGCCGCCGCCGCGGCGATTTGGGTTAGCCGCCGTTGCGGTTGTTTCGCATCAGCCGCTGCTGCGGCGATTTGAATTAGCCGCCGTTGCGGCGGGCCAGTTCGCGCAGCGGGCGGGCGGGGTTGCCCATTACCCGCGCGCCGGGCGGCACCGGCCTCGTGATCACCGAGCCGGCGGCGATGAAGGCGCCGTCGCCGATCCGCAGCGGACGTGCCGCGTTGCCATGCACGATGCTGGTGCCGATGCCGATGAAGACGTCGCTGCCGATCTCGACCCAGCCGGCGATGCGCGCGGAGCAGATGGTGGTGTAGTCGCCGATCGTGGTCTCGTGGCCGATGCAGCTCAGCGGCTGGATCTGGACGTGCCGGCCGATCCGCACGCCGGGGCCGACATAGCAGCCGCCGCCGATGAAGCTGCCCTCGCCGGCGACGAGGTCGCGGGCGAGGGAGGGCCATGCGCCGATCAGCCAGGCGAACCGCCCGCCCGCCGCCTCGATCCGGGCGACCAGGCGGCGGCGATGCGCCGGGGTGCCGATGGTCACGTTCACCGGCACGTCGCGAAACGAGCGCTGCCAGGTCTCGAAATCGATCACCGGCAGGCCGCCGAGCGTGGCGGGCCGGGTTTCGGGATTGTCGTCGATATAGGCGATGACGCGCAGGTCGCGGTCGGCGAGGATCTGCTCGACCTCCTCGCGGACGGCGGCGGCGTGGCCGGTGGCGCCGTAGAGGATGACCGGGTTACTCATGGGCGTCTCCCGTGGCGAGGGCGCGCAGGATGCGCGCGATGTCCGCCGCGCCGATATCCTCGGCGATCGGCAGGCCGAGGATCCGCGCGGCGAGGCGCTCGGTCTCGGGCAGGGGTGCTGCGCCGTGGGCGCGGAAATACGATTCGGCCTGCACGCCGAGACCATACCACCGCCGGGTCTCGATCCCGGCGGCGGCGAGCGCGGCCGCCACCGCGTCCGCCTCGGCGCGGGTGTCCGCCCGGAACAGCGCGTAGCAGGAGGCGATCTCCGGCGGCAGGATCAGCCTGTCGGCCAGGCCATGGGCGGCGGCGGCGGCGCGGTAGTCGGCGGCGACGCGGCGGCGCGCGGCGATCCGCCGGTCGAGCCCGTCGAGCCAGGCGAGGCCGATCGCGGCGTGGTATTCGCTGAGCTTGCCGTTGAACCCGGCGGTGCGGCTCTCGCGCGTGTAGATCATGCCGAAATTCATCGCCTGTGCGGCGCGGACCAGCCCCTCGCGGTCGGCCCAGAGCACGGCGCCGCCCTCGCCGGTGCTGAAGGATTTGGTGGCGTGGAAGCTCAGCGCGACCGGCACCGCGCCCACCGCCGCACCGGGGGCGGCCAGCGCCGCCTCGAAGGAGGCGGCGGCGTCGATCACCACCGGGATGCCGGTGCGCGCCTGGAAGGCGGACCAGTCGTCCTGCAGGGGCATTTCGCCGAAGGGGGCCACCGGCAGCACCAGGCCGAGGTGCTCGGTGTGCAGGCCGGGCGGCAGGTCGTCCGGCCGCAGCCGCCAGCTCGCCGGCGCGAGGTCGCAGAACAGCGGTTCGTAGCCGGCGGCCAGGGCGGCGAAGGCGGTTGCCACGAAGGTGTAGCCGGGGATCAGCGCGAGGGTGCGGCCGCCGCGCGGGCGGCCGGCATGGGCGAGGATCGCCGCTTGCAGCGCCGCGGTGCCGGAGGCGGCGGTGACCAGCGTCTCCGCCCGGCCGGCCAGCAGCAGGGCGAGCCGCGATTCAAGCTGTTCGTTCAGCGTCCCGCGATTGGTGTAGATCCGGCTGGCGTCGAGCCCGGCGAGATAGGGCAGGAGGGACTCGACCGGCGGCAGGACGGGCCTGTAGACAGGCAGCGTGGTTTTCAAAATGCGTCTCTGTTTTCAAAACAATCAATTTGTCAAAAATGGTCACATTCAATGTATAAGGTTTTCGTATCGTCCCGCAATCGTCCTCTCTATCTGTGGGCCTGTCTGGACAGTTTCTACCGGCTGACCCGGAGTGCGGCGGCGGTGACGCTGATCGATTCCGCTTCCGATGACATGCTGGTGCGCGAGGTGGTGCGCGGCTTCGAGCGGCGCGGCCTGCTGCGCGAGGTCGTTTGGCTGGAGACCAACGAGATCGGCGGCGTGATCGGCGAGATCGCGAAGCGGCTGACGCCGGAGGACGAGCTGTTCGGCTTCGTCGAGGCAGACACCGTGATCCTGCCCGGCGCCTTCGAGTGCTGGCTCGGCCACATGACCTGGCTGATGCGCGAAGATCCGGGGCTGGCGATGCTCGGCTCCAGCGTCGATACCGGGGATTTCGTCGATCCCGTGCAGGCGCTGCGGCTGGAGCCGGACCGGCCGCCGCAGGAGGTCGGCGACATGATCTATTACGGCGATCCGGGCCGGCGGGACCATCGGCCGGACACGCCGGAGCAGCTGGTGTTCGCGCCGCACAACCCGCCCGGCCGGCTGCTGGTGCTGCGCCGGGAGGCGATCCTGCGGGCCGGCCATGCCAGTGATTCGGACCTGCACGACAATCTGCGCGCGCTCGGCTACCGCACCGGGATCAGCACCAGGGTGAGGCACCGCCATCTCTCGCTGCTGAACATCTTCGATTATCCGCGCTACAACATGACGGCGCGGCACGACTACATGCGCGGCGCCACCTATCGCGGGCAGGCGGAGGCGCGCGGCTTCTCGCGCGCGGCGGCATCGTGGACGCGGGAGCCGGACATCCACCTGCTCACCGGGCGGGGGCGGATCGAGCCCGAGATCGACGGGCCGTGGTACCGGTTCCGGCTGGCGGAGGCGGACGGGCCGGTCTGGCTGGCGTCGCGGCGGGGTTTCGCGCTCGACACCGCCGACCAGCGCCCGCTCGGCATCGCGATCGACCGGCTGCTGCTCGACGGCGAGGACATGCTGCGCAGCACGGCGCTGGCGGCGGGCTGGTACGCGCCCGAGGACGGGTGGCGCTGGACCGCCGGGCGGGCGGAATTGCCGCCGGCGCGGGAGGTGGCGCTGCGGCTGACCGGGGTGGTCGACTACGAGGCCTGAGCGGCGCCGGCCGCCGCTTCAGGCGTGCAGGTCAGGCGTCCGATTCAGGCGTCCGGTTTCGCTCGCGGCTTCGCGCCCGGTTTCGCACCGGGTTTCGCGCCCGGTTTGGCATGCGGTTTGGCATACGGGTTGGCATGCGGTTTCGCTCCGGCCTTGAACGCTGCCTTGCCGGCCACCTTGCCTGCCACCTTCTCCCTTGGCTTGTCCCTTGGCTTGTCCCACGGTTTTTTGGCTTGCGCGCCATCGGCGTCGGCGTCGGGTCTTGTGTCGGGTCTGGCGCGCGGTTTGGCGCCCGGCTTGAAGCCGCCCCTTCCGGCGGGGCGGAAGCCGGGCCGCGCCGGCGGGCGGCCGGGCTGCGTCGCGGGGGCGGCGTCGGCCGGCTCGATCGCAAGGTCGGGGCTGGCGCCGGCATCGAGGGCGGCGGCGAAGGTGCCCGCGCAGTCGGCCGCGATCTCGAACTTGGTTTCGCGATCGAAGATCCGGATCGCGCCGATATCGCGCCGGGTCAGCCCGCCGATCCGGCAGAGCAGGGGCAGCAGCCATTTCGGGTCGGCGCGGCCCTGGCGGCCGATCGCGGCGCGGAACCAGACCATGTCCCGCCCATCCCGCTCCTGCCCATCGGGATCGTTGCCGAACCGGGCGCGGGCGGGGCGCGGGGCTTCCGCCGGCTGCACGGTGATGTCCTCCGGCGCCGGCAGGCGGGCGCGGTAGAGCCGGATCAGCGCCGCCGCCACGGCCTGCGGCGCGTGGGCGGCGAGCAATTCGCCGGCGAGGGCGATGTCGTCGTCCAGCGGGGCTTCGGTGAGCAGCGGGTCGGCGAGCAGGCGGGCCTGGTCGCCGGCGCGGATCGCCTCGGCCGAGGGCGGGTCGTCCCAGATCGCCTTGATGCCGGCCGAGGCCAGCAGCGCCTCCGCCCGCCGCCGCCGCGGCGAGGGCACCAGCAGCAGGCACAGCCCCTTGCGCCCGGCGCGGCCGGTGCGGCCGCTGCGATGCAGCAGGGTCGCCTTGTCGGTCGGCAGGTCGGCATGGATGACGAGGTCGAGATTCGGCAAATCGAGCCCGCGGGCGGCGACGTCGGTCGCGATGCAGACCCGGGCGCGGCCATCGCGCAGGGATTGCAGGGCGGCGTTGCGCTCGGTCTGGCTCAGCTCGCCGGACAGGGCGACGGCGGCGAAACCGCGCTCCTGCAGGCTTCCGAACAGCCGGCGCACCGCCTCGCGCGTGGCGCAGAAGACGAGGCAGGGGCCGCGATCGTGGAAGCGCAGCAGGTTCACCAGCCCGTGCTCGATCTCGTCGACGGCGATGCGGATGCCGCGATATTCGATGTCGGCATGCGGCTGGTTGCGCTGCTGGGTGTCGATCCGCAGGGCATCGCGCTGGTATTGCCGGGCGAGGGCGGCGATCTCGCGCGCGATGGTGGCGGAGAAGAGCAGGGTGCGGCGCTCGGCCGGGGCGGCGCCGAGAATGGCGTCCAGCTCCTCGCGGAAGCCGAGATCGAGCATCTCGTCCGCCTCGTCGAGCACCGCGACGCGCAGCGCCGACAGGTCGAGCGCGCGGCGGTTCAGATGGTCCTGCAGGCGGCCCGGCGTGCCGACGACGATGTGGCAGCCGGCGGCGAGCGCGCGCTGCTCGCGCCGCGGGTCCATCCCGCCGACACAGGCGACGACGCGGACTCCGGCATGGGCGTAGAGCCAGGACAGCTCGGCATGGACTTGCAGGGCAAGCTCGCGGGTGGGGGCGATCACCAGCGCCAGCGGGGCGGCGGCCGGGGGCAGGTGGTCGTCGTCCAGGATCGTGGCGGCGAAGGCGAGGCCGTAGGCGACGGTCTTGCCGGAGCCGGTCTGCGCCGAGACCAGCAGGTCGCGCGCCTCGGCCTCGGGTTCCAGCACGGCGCTCTGCACCGCGGTGGGTTCGGCATAGCCCCGCTCGGCGAGGGCCTGAAGCAGGGCGGGGGTCTCGATGTAAAAGGGCATGGCGGCTCATAGGGCATCGGGGCTCCGGATGAAACATCCGGGCGGGCAGGGATGCAATGCGCGGCGGAGGGGATGGCTTCTTGCCGGCGGCGTGCGGCGCCACATCTATCCTGCATGGCCGACGTGTTCATCAACCGGATCGGCACCGCGGTGCCGGCGCATGACATCCACCGCGATTTCACCGCCTATGCGGCGCGGCGTCTCGAACCGCGGGCGGCCGCGCTGTTCGCCCGGATGGCGGGGCGCGCCGGGATCGAGCATCGCCATTCCGTGCTGGCGCCGGGCGCGCTCGCCACCGGCGGGGCGGATGCGCAGGAGTTCTACCGCCCCGGCGGTTTTCCCGACACCGCGGCGCGGATGGCGGTTTTCGAGCGCGAGGCGACGGCGCTGGCGCTGCGGGCGGTGGCGGATGCCGCGATCGACCCGGCCGCGATCACGCATCTGATCGTCGCCTCCTGCACCGGCTTCGCCGCGCCGGGGCTCGACCTGCATCTCGCCGCAAGGCTCGGGCTGCGGGCGGATCTCCAGCGCACGCTGGTGGGGTTCATGGGCTGTTCGGCGGCGGTGCCGGCGCTGCGGCTGGCGCGGCAGACGGTGCTCGCCGAGCCCGGGGCGGTGGTGCTGGTGGTCAATCTCGAACTCTGCACGCTGCATTTGCAGGAGACCGCCGATCTGGAAACCGCGCTCACCTTCCTGCTGTTCGGCGATGGCTGCGCCGCCGCCGTGGTGAGCGGCGCGCCGCAGGGCCTCGCACTGCACGATTTCCGCTCGGCCACCATTCCCGACACTGCCGAGCTGATCACCTGGCGGATCGGGGCGCAGGGGTTCCTGATGCACCTCGCCGGCGCGGTGCCGGCCGCGATCGCCGCCGCCTTGCGCGCGGCGCGGGAGGGGCGGGACGCGGCGGGGCTGCTGCGCGGCGACGCGATCGACGCGATCGGGGACTGGGCGGTGCATGCCGGCGGGCGCAGCGTGCTCGACGCGGTGGAGGCCGGGCTCGGCCTGCCGGGCGAGGCGCTCGCCGCCTCGCGCGCGGTGCTGGCGGCGCATGGCAACATGTCCTCGGCGACGGTGCTGTTCGTGCTGCGCCGGCTGCTCGATGCCGGCGGGCCGGCCGGGCGGCGCGGCATGGCGATGGCGTTCGGCCCCGGCATGGTCGCCGAGACGTTCAGGTTTTCGAGAGTGTGAGGGCGGGATGATCGACCTGTCGCGGCGGCAGATGCTGCCCGAGGTGATGGACGACCCGGAGCTGGACCCGGCGATCTATCGCCGTTGCCTCGCCGATCTCGCGCGGGTGAACCGGGTGACGATGACGCATCGCGCCACCCTCGCCTGGCTCGACCGCGCGCTGCGCGCCGGGCCGGGAGGCCGGACATTCACGCTGCTCGACCTCGCCTCGGGGCATGGCGACAAGCTGCGCGCGATCGCCGCCCTCGCGGCGCGGCGGGGCTGGCGGGCCGAGCTGATCGGCGTCGATCTCAACCCGCGGGCGACCGCGGCGGCGATGGCGGCAACGCCGCCGGACGCGCCGATCCGCTACGTCACCGCCGATGCGCTGCGCTACACCCCGCCGACGCCGCCGGATTTCATCGTCAGCAGCCAGTTCACCCATCACCTTGCCGATGCAGAGGTGATCGAGCTGCTCGGGCGGGTCGCGGCGATGGCGCGGCAGGGCTGGCTGATCGCCGACCTGCACCGCCATGCCGTGCCGTATTACGGGTTCCGCTGGCTGGCGCGGCTCGCGGGGTGGCACGAGATCGTCCGCCGCGACGGCACCGCCTCGATCGCCCGCGGCTTCACCCGGCGGGACTGGCAGGCCTGCCTCGACGCCGCCGGGGTCAGGGCGCGCATCGACTGGACGCTGCCGTTCCGCCATCTCGTCTCCTCGCTGCCGTGAGCCGGGCGGCGCCGGTGCTGGTGGCCGGCGGCGGGCTGGCCGGGGCCGCCGCCGCCTGCGCCCTGGCCGGGGCCGGTGTGGCGGTGACGCTGGTCGAGCGGGCTTCGGCGCCGGTTCACAAGATTTGCGGCGAGTTTCTCAGCATCGAGGCGCAGGAGATGCTCGCTTCCCTCGGCATCGATGCGGCGGCGCTGGGCGGGCACCCGATCGGGCGGGTGCGGCTGCTCCGGCGCGGGCGCGAGGTGACGGCGCGGCTGCCCTTCACCGCGCTCGGCCTGACCCGCAGGACGCTCGACGCCGCCTTGCTCGCCCATGCCGAGGCGCGCGGGGCGCGGGTGCTGCGCGGGGTCGCGGTGCGGCGGCTGGATGCGGGGCAGGGGCGGCTCGGCCTCGATCTCGGCGACGGGCGGCGGCTGGAGAGCGACAGGCTGCTGCTCGCCACCGGCAAGCACGATCTGCGCGGCGCCGGGCGCGCGGTGCGGGCGGCGGGCGATCTGGTCGGGTTCAAGACCTATTTCGCGCTGGCGCCGGCGCAGCGCGCGGCGCTGGAGTGGCATGTCGAGCTGCATCTGCTCGATCGCGGCTATGCCGGGCTGCAACTGGTCGAGGGCGGGTGGGCCAATCTGTGCCTGCTGGTGCGGCGCGACCGGCTGGCCGAGGCGGGCGGCGGGTTCGCGCCCCTGCTGGCGGCGCTGTGCGGCGAGGCGGCGACGCTGGCCACCCGGCTCGACGGGGCGAAACCGCTGCTCGACCAGCCGCTCGGCATCGCCCGCGTGCCCTATGGCTTCCTGCACCGGCCGCGGCGGGACGATCCGGCGGGGCTGTTCCGCCTCGGCGACCAGGCCGGGGTGATTCATTCGTTTACCGGCGATGGCATGGCGATGGCGCTGCACGGGGCGCGGCGCGCCGCCGCCGCGGTGCTGGAGGGGCAGGACGCCGCGACCTATCACCGCCGCCTCGCCGGCGAGCTTGCCGGGCAGATCCGCCTCGCCTCGCTGCTCTACCGCGCGCAGCGCCCGGCGATCGGCCAGCGTCTGCTCTTCGCCGCCCTTGCCCGCGCGCCGGCCGGGCTTGGGCCGCTGGTGCGGCTGACCCGGGTGCGGGCGCGGTGAAAAATGCCGCCACGGCGGCGACGGAAACAGGACACTCGCGCGTGAAAGGGGCTGGATGTCGACCGGATGGGCCGGTCGGCGCGGCAATTGGCGCAGGGTGGGCTTCCGTGAGGATATGACAGACCCGGAAGGCGACCCGGATGAGGCGCTGCTGGCGAGGATCGGCATGGGCGAGGAGGCGGCGTTCCGCACGCTGATGGCGCACAAGCTGCCACGGGTGCACGGGCTCGCGCTGCGGCTGCTGCGCGACTCGTCGCTGGCCGACGACGTGGCCCAGGAGGTGTTCCTGCGGGTCTGGCGGCAGGCGCGGGCCTGGCGGCCGGGGGCGGCGCGGTTCGACACCTGGATGCACCGCGTCGCGCTCAATCTGTGCCTCGACCGGTTGCGGCGGCGGCGGGAAGTTGCCGTCGCCGAGCCGCCGGAACAGGTGGACCCGGCGCCGGGGGCGGATTTCATGCTCGCGCGCGATGCCGAGGTGCTGCGCGTGGAGCGCGCGATTGCCGCCCTGCCGGCGCGCCAGCGCGAGGCGCTGGTGATGCAGGTTTATCAGGGATTGTCGAATATCGAGGCCGCCGCGGCGCTGGGCATCAGCGTCGAGGCGCTGGAAAGCCTGCTTGCCCGCGCCCGCCGCGCCCTGCGCCAACAGCTCGAGGATCTGCGACCATGACGCCCGACCGCTTCGCCGCCCTTGCCGCCGCCTATGGCGGCGCGATCGACCGCTGGCCCGAGGCCGAGCGCGATGCCGCCCGCGCCTTTCGCGAGGCCGATCCGGCGGCTGCGGACGCCATTCTCGCCGCCGAGGCCGTGCTGGATGCGGCGCTGGCGCGCTGGGCGGTGCCGGCGCCGGGGGCGGCGCTGGCCGGGCGGATCGCCCGCGATGCCGCGCGGCGGCGGGCCTTGTGGCGGCGCGGCCGGCTCTGGCTCGCCGGGCTCGGCCTTGCCGGCGCGCTGGCCAGCGGCGGGGCGATCGGCGCCGTGCTGGTCGCCCGCCTCGTGCCGGCGGGCGGGGCGGCCTGCTCGCAATCCCTCACCGTGCTCGGCGCGCCGGTGCCATCCTGCGGCAATGCCGCCAACTGGAGTGATACGCTGTGACCACCAGCCGCTTGCAGATCGGCCTCGTTGCCTCGCTGCTCCTCAATGCCCTCATGATCGGCGCCTTCGGCGGCGGGCTCGCGGTGCTGTCGCACCGGGGCGGCTGGCACAGGCCGCCGCATCGCCATCCCGGCCCGATCCAGACCGCCGGCCACGCCCTGAAGCCGGCGGACCGCGCCCGCTTCCGCGCCGCGATGCTCGCGGTGATCCGCAACAATCGCGACCTGATCCGCGACGCGCGGCTGCGCCGCCAGCAGGCGGGGGCGCTGTTCGTCCGCCCCGATTTCGACCGCGCCGCGATCGCTTCATTGCTGGCGAGGGCGCGGCGGGATCGCGCCGTACTGCTGGCGAAGCTCGACAATACGGCGTTGCGTTTCGCCGCCACCCTGCCGCAAGGCGAGCGGCGGAAACTGGCGAGCGGCCTCGCCGAACACGGCGAGCTGCAACGGCGGGGCGGCCGTTTTGCTCCTCCTCCGCAGGGCAGCATTTCTGCCCCCCCGCCGCATGGCGGCAATTTTGCTCCTCCTCCGCAGGGCGGCAATTTTGCCCCTCCTCCGCAGGGCGGCAATTCTGCCCCCCCGCCGCAGGGCGGCAATTTTATCCCGCCGAAGGGGCAAAAATCTGTGCCGCCGCAGGGCTGAAGGGGCGACGGATTTCAGGCGCCCGCGCGTTGAACCGAATACAGACCCCGCGCGGTCGAAGCGTCACAGATCATCGAGGAACTTGCCCATGCTGTCTCGTACGTTCCGTTTTATTCCCCCTCAGGATGCACGGCCGGGCCGGGCGGCGCGGATCGCCCGGCGGGCGGTGGCCGCGATCCTGCTCGCCGGGCTCGCCGGCGGGCTTGCGGGATGCGTGGTCTATCCCGGCGGGCCGCGCCATGGCTGGTGCTACTGGCACCCCTATCGCTGCCGCTGATCGCGCCGATCCCGCCTCGTTGCAACGCTCAAGGACAGGGCTGACGACATGACACACAAGTTCAGCACCATCGCTTCCCGGCGCCCGGCGCGGGCCGCGCTCGGGCTTGCGCTCGGCCTCGGCCTCGCCGCCGTGCCGCATGCCGCCCTCGCCTGGGAACATCCCTGGTGGGGGCCGCGCTTTGCCATCGGCATCGCCGTGCCGGCGCCCGTCTATCCGCCGCCCGTCTATGTCGCGCCGCCGCCGCGCGTCTGGGTGCCGGGGCATTACAACTGGCGCGGCAGGTGGATTCCCGGCCACTGGCGCTGGCGCTGAGCGGGCGGCGGCGATGACCCTCGCATACGCCCAGGCGAAAAGCCTGACGCCTGCCCAGGCGAAAAGCCTGACGCCTTCTCAGGCGAAAAGCCTGACGCCTGCTCAGGCGATGATCCGCTTCGGCCTGGGCGGGCGGCCGGACCAGGCGCCGCCGGCCGATCCGCGCGGCTGGCTGCTCGGCCAGCTCGACGGGCCGGACCCCGCGCTGGCGACACCCTCCTTCGCCGGCCTGCCGAGCGGGGCCGCCGCCCTCGCCGCCCTGCGCGACGACCGGATGACGCGCAAGCGTCTGGCGCGGCAGGGGCTCTCGCTCAAGGATCATTTCAAGCCGCGCGTCCCGGAGATGTTCCGCGCCGATGCCGCTGCCCAGCTCGGCTGGGCGCTGCGCACCGACGCGCCGTTCCGCGAGCGGCTGGTGTGGTTCTGGGCGAATCATTTCACCGTGTCGATGCGCCAGGGCGGCACCGCCGCGCTGATCGGCCCGTTCCTGCGCGAGGCGATCCGCCCGCATGTCACCGGCCGGTTCACCGACATGGTGCTGGCGGTGGAGCGGCATCCGGCGATGTTGCTCTATCTCGGCAATGCCGGGTCGGTCGGGCCGGATAGCCGGGCCGGGGTGCGGCGGCATCGCGGGCTCAACGAGAATCTCGGCCGCGAGTGCATGGAGCTGCACACGGTGAGCCTGCGCGCCGGCTACAGCCAGCAGGACGTCATCGCCATGGCGAAGCTGCTCACCGGATGGTCGGTCGATCCCAGGGCGGAGCCGACCGGGTTCCGCTTCCACCCCTTCGCCCATGAGCCGGGGCCGCAGACGCTGATGGGGCGCAGCTTTCCGCCGGGCGAGGCGGGCGGCATCGCGGCGCTGCGGTTCCTGTCGACCTATCACACCACCTGGACGGCGCTGGCGACCAAGCTGGTGCGGCATTTCGTCGCCGACCAGCCGCCGCCAGAGGCGGTTGCGCATGTCGCCGGCGTGCTGGCCGGCACGCAGGGCGATTTGCGGGCGGCCTCGGCGGCGCTGGTCGATCTGCCGCAGGCGTGGATACCGGGGCGCAAGATCAAGACGCCGGTCGAGTATTTCGTCTCGGTCGGCCGCGCGCTCGGCGAGACCGAGGCGAAGGTGCCGGCGGCGCTGGGGATGCTGCGGCGGCTCGGCCAGCCGCTCTGGGCGGCGCCGCTGCCCAATGGATGGTCGGATCTCGGCGGCGACTGGAGCGGGCCGGACGCGGTGCTGGCGCGGATCGACTTCGCCTATACCATGGCCGGGCACAGTCACGACCGTGCCCCCGCCGCCATCGCCACGGCCGCACTCGGCGCGCAGCTGCGCCCGGACACGCTGGCGGCGGTGAGCACCGCCGGCTCGCCGCGCGAGGCGCTGTCGCTGCTGTTCGCTTCTCCCGAATTTCTCAGACGGTGACCGACATGAACCTCTCCCGCCGCGCGACGCTGCTGGGCCTCGCGACCGTCGCTACCCTGGGCCGGACCCGGCTCGCCCTCGCCGCCGCGCCGACCGATTCGCGCTTCGTCGTCGTGCTGCTGCGCGGCGCGCTCGACGGGATGGAGGCCGTCATTCCGCATGGCGACCCCGATCTCGCGCGGCTGCGGCCGGGCCTCGTGCCGCAGGCGGCGTTGTGGCACGATCTCGGCGGGTTCTACGCGCTGCACCCGGCGCTGGCGCGGTTCCACACGCTCTACGCCGCCGGCGAGCTGCTGGCGGTGCATGCGATCGCCGGTCCGTACCGGACGCGCAGCCATTTCGAGGCGCAGGACCTGTTGCAGACCGGTGTCGAGCAGATCGGCATGAATTCGGGCTGGCTCAACCGGCTCATCGCCGAGCTGCCGGCGGATGGCGATCCGGGCGGGATCGGGCTGGCGGCGGGGATCGGCACGCCGCTGATCCTGCGCGGGGCAGCGCCGGTGGGCGCCTATGCGCCGGTTGGCTTCGCGCAGCCGGATCAGGGGCTTTATGCGGCGATCGGCCGGCTCAATGCGGGCGATCCGGTGTTCGGCCCGGCAATCGCCCGCGGGCTCGGGTCGCGGCGGTTCGACCAAGCGACCTTCACCGCCGGAGCGGCGCCGGCGATGGAGGATGAGCATATGATGAACCCGGCGGGGCCTGCCCATCCGGTCGGTCGTCCAGCCGATCGCCTGGCCGGTCACCCGGCCGATCGCTATGGGTTTCCCGAGCTTGCCGCCCGGGTGGGCACGCTGCTCGCCGCGGCACAGGGGCCGCGGATCGCCGCCTTCCAGCTCGAAGGGTGGGATACGCATGTCAACCAGATGCAGCTGCTGCCCGGCCCGCTCGGCGGCCTCGATCGCGGGGTGGCGGCGCTGAAGGCGGCGCTGGGCCCGGCCTGGGCGAAGACGGCGGTGCTGGTGATCACCGAGTTTGGCCGCACCGCGCGGGTCAACGGCACGCGCGGGACCGATCATGGCACCGCGACGGTCGCCTTTCTTGCCGGCGGCGCGGTGCTGGGCGGGCGGGTGAAGGCGACCTGGCCGGGGCTGAAGGACCGGCAGCTGTTCCAGAACCGCGATCTCGCGCCGACGGCGGATCTGCGCGCCCTGGCCAAGGGCGTTCTGGCGGCGCAGTTCGGGCTGGGGCCGGCGGCGCTCGGGCGGATTTTCCCCGAGAGTGCGGCGATTGCGCCGATGGGCGGGTTGCTGCGCGCCTGAGCGGTCCGGTTGGCCCACCCCGCCTTGTCCGCCCCGCCTTGTCCGCCCCGTCTTGTCCGATCCGCGCGGGCGATTATTTCGGGCGGGATGGGAAGTTCTGTTTCGGTTGTCTGGTTCAAGCGCGACCTGCGGCTTGTCGATCACGCGGCGCTGACGGCGGCGGCCGCCGCGGGCGCCGTGCTGCCGCTGGTGATCGTCGAGCCGGAATACTGGCGGCTGCCGGATGTGTCGCACCGGCAATACGCGTTCCTGGCCGGCTGCATCGAGGATCTGGCGGCGGCGATCGCGGCGGCGGGCGGGCGGCTTGTGGTGTGTGTCGGCGCGGCGGTCGAGGTGCTGGAGGCGCTGCGCCGGCGGTTGGGCGGGTTCGCCCTGTGGTCGCACGAGGAGACCGGCAATCGCTGGACCCATGCGCGGGACCGGGCGGTGCGGCGCTGGGCGCGGGCGCAGGGGGTGGCGTGGACCGAGCTGCGTCAGTTCGGCGTGATCCGTGGCCCGGCGCTGGATCGCGACCGCTGGGCGGCGCAGTGGGACCGGATGATGGCGGCACCTTTGCTGCCGCAGCCGCGCGGCATCGCCTGGGCGGCGCCGCCGGAGGGGCTGGCGGCGGCAGGTGTTCCGGCGGCGGCGTCCCTCGGCCTCGCGCCGGACGGGTTGCGGTGCGGCCAGGCGCCGGGGCGGGCGGCGGCGCTGGCAACGCTCGGCTCGTTCCTCGCGACGAGGGGCGAGGACTATACCAGGGCGATGTCATCGCCGGTGTCGGGCGAGGCTTCGTGCTCGCGGCTTTCGCCCTATCTCGCCCATGGCTGCGTCTCGATCCGCGAGGCGGCGCAGGCGGCGTGGCGGCGGCAGCGCGAGGTGCCGGCTTCCAGCCGCTGGGGGGCGGCGCTGCGATCGTTCATCGCCCGGCTGCACTGGCATTGCCATTTCATCCAGAAGCTGGAGGCCGAGCCGGAGGCGGAGTGGCGGCCCTTTGCCCGGATCTATGAGGGGATGCGGCCGCCGGCCGACCCGGCGCGCCTCGCCGCCTGGGCGGAGGGGCGGACGGGGTATCCGTTCATCGATGCGGCGATGCGCTACCTCGCGGCGCAGGGATGGATCAATTTCCGCATGCGGGCGATGCTGATGTCGTTCGCGAGCCATGACCTGTTCCTGCCCTGGCAGGAGAGCGGCCTCGTGCTGGCGCGGCTGTTCACCGATTACGAGCCGGGAATCCACTGGCCGCAATGCCAGATGCAGTCCGGCGAGACCGGGATCAACACGGTGCGGGTGTATTCGCCGGTCAAGCAGGGACACGACCAGGACCCAGCGGGCGGGTTCATCCGCCGCCATGTGCCGGAGCTGGCGGCGGTGGCGGGGGCGCTGGTGCATGAGCCCTGGCGGCTCGACGCGGGCGAGCGGGCGCGTCTCTGCCCGGACTATCCGGCGCGGATCGTGATCCATGAGGAGGCGGCGCGGGCGGCGAAGGCGGCGCTGTTCGCGCGGCGGCAACTGGTCGAGGCGCAGCGCGAGGCGGATGCGGTGCAGCGCCGCCACGGCTCGCGCCGGGGCCGGGGTCGGGGCCTGGCCCTGGCCCGGCCGCAACGGAGCGCCCGCGCCAATGCCGCGCCGGGGCAGCTTTCGTTAGATCTCGATCCCGGTCCCGATCACGATCAGGGGCGCCCGGCCGGCGGCTGAGACGCGGCGGCGGGCGGCGCACGAAGTTGCTCGACAGGATGGGGCGCGCGCGGCATAATCCAGAGTTGAATTGGATCATTTCATTTTAGCCTTGGCGCGCGTTCCGATCCTGACGGATCGGATTTCGCGGTCTAGAGCACGTTCCGATCCTTTCGGATCGGATGTCGTGCTCTATCGTGTTGATAATTAGAGCATCTTTATCCGATCAGATAATTCCATCTGATCGGATGATGCTCTAACGTGATGATAACCTGAGCGTCTTTATCCGATCGGGAGATTTCATCTGATCGGATGAGGCTCTAACGTATTATTTGGACGATATGAAGAAAAAGCAAACTAACAATATTAAAAATACAAATCGAGACGAGTCGAAAGACGAGAAGGCGCTCCCGCCGGGCGATGCCGGGGACCGGGGAGGGGATGTCGCGCCGGCAGCGTCATCCGACGAGGCGACGGTGCGGCGGCCGGTCGGATATCTGGAGCGTTGCGATTACGAAATCATTTCCGGCTGGATCTGGGATCCGGAGCGGCCGGACGAGCCGTTGGACATCGACCTTGTCGAGGGCGGGGTGACGCTGTTCCGGGTGCGGGCCGATCTCTACCGGCCGGATCTGGAGCAGGCGGGATATGGCAACGGGCGACACGCGTTCTCGATCGTCGGGCTCGACATGGTGCTGCCGCATTCGCGGCACCTGGTGAGCATCCGCCGGGCATCGGACGGGCTCGACCTGCTGGGCTCGCCGCACTGGATCGTGCGCTCGCCGCCGGCTCTCGACGAGCCGGCGCGGCGCTTCATGACCGAGGCCTTCGTGCAGGCCAGCCTCGCCGCGAAGGCGCCGGCCGAGCTTGCCGGCGGGATCGGCCTCCTGTTCAGGCTGCTGAACCATTCCCTCAACGCGCATGACCGGCTGGCCGAGGCGGCGGGGATGACGGCGGCGGCGGCGCGCGAGGGGCTGGTGCCGCGCGCCGAGCTCGACGGCCGGACCGGCGGCATCATCGACGCGCTGGGCCAGGCCTATCCGCTGCTGATCCTCGGCCCCGCGGGTGCGGCCGAGACGGCGCCGGAGGTTTCGGTCATCATTCCCGCGCATAATCATTTCGATCACACCTATCGCTGCCTCGAGTCGATCCGGGATCATTTTCCGCGCCGCTCCTGCGAGATCGTCATCGTCGATGACGGCTCCACCGACGAGACGCTGTTCTGCACGCTGGTGCTCGCCGGGCCGGTGCGGGTGGTGCGCACGCCCGCGCAGCTCGGCTTCGTGGGGGCGAGCAATGCCGGCGCGCGGGAGGCGCGCGGGCGGTATCTGCTGTTCCTCAACAACGACACGCTGGTCCGCGAGGGATGGCTGGATGCGCTGGTCGACACGTTCGAGCAGGTGCCGGGGGTCGGCATCGCGGGGTCGCGGCTGCTGGCCGAGGACGGCACGCTGCAGGAGGTGGGCGGGATCGTCTGGCGCCTCGGCGACGGGTGGAACTGGGGACGCGGGGCCGATCCGGCGGAGCCGCGCTTCCTGCATCTGCGCGATGCCGACTGGGTGTCCGGCGCCGCGCTGATGATCGAGCGGGTGCTGTTCCAGACGCTGGGCGGCTTCGATACCCATTACGCGCCGGCCTATTACGAGGATGTCGATCTCGCCTTCAGGGTTCGCCAGCTCGGCCGAAGGGTGGTGGTGCAGCCGGCGTCGGAAGTGGTGCATCTCGAAGGCGTCAGCAATGGCGTCGATGTCGCCGGCAGCGGGCTCAAGCGCTACCAGCTTGTCAACCAGCGCAAGTTCCAGGCGCGCTGGAAGGACGTGCTCGCCGGGCACGGCTTCAATGGCGAGTGCCCCGACCTCGAGGCCGAGCGGCAGGTGCGCCGGCGGGCCTATTTCATCGACGACACCGTGCCGACGCCCGATCTCGATGCCGGATCGAACGCGGCGGTCGCGCATATGCGCGCGTTGCTCGCACTCGGCTACAAGGTGACCTTCGTGCCGGCCGATAACATGCAGGATCACCAGCCCTATACCGGCGATCTGCGCAAGGTCGGCATCGAGTGCCTGCACGCGCCGTTCGCGCGGTCGGTCGAGGAGGTGTTCCGCGATGCGCTGGTCGCGCCCGACCTCGTCTATATCCACCGCTACTCGAACGCCGCCAAATACGCGATGCTGACGCGGCGTTATTTTCCGAAAACCCGCATCGTCTACAACGTCGCCGACCTGCATTTCCTGCGCCTCGAACGCCAGGCGGCGGTGGCGCCGGGCGATGCGGCGACGGTCGGGCTGGCGGCGCAGAAGGCGGGGGAACTCGCGGTGATGCGGGTGGTGGACGCGGTGATCGTCCATTCCTCGGTCGAGGCGGAGATGCTCGACACGCTCGCGCCGGAGATCGAAACCCATGTGGTGCCATGGGCGGTGCGGCCGCGCCCGGCGCCGGTGCCGTTCGCGCAGCGGGCGGGCATCGCGTTCGTCGGCGGCTTCGGGCATCCGCCCAATGTCGACGCCGTGCGGCATTATGCCGAGGATATCCTGCCATTGGTGCGCGAGAGCCTGCCGGCGGCGACGAGCCATATCGTCGGCAGCCGGATGCCGGAGGCGGTGAGCCGGCTGCACGGGGGCGGGCTGGTGACGGTGGGCTATGTGCCCGATCTGGCGGAAGTGCTGCACCGGGTGCGCTGCACCGTGGCGCCGCTGCGCTTCGGCGCCGGGATCAAGGGCAAGGTGCTGGAGAGTTTCGCGCACGGGCTGCCCTGCGTGATGAGCCCGGTCGCCGCCGAGGGGCTCGATCTGCCGGCGCCGCTGGACTGGCTGGTTGCCGGTTCGGCGGAGGAGTTCGCCGCCAAGATCGTCCGCGTGCATGAGGACGAGGCGCTGAACCGCCGTCTCGCCGAGGCGGGGCTCGCCTACATCGTTGCGCGCTACAGCGAGGTGGCCACGCTCGCGGCGCTGGGTCGCGCGGTCGATGTGTTGGCGGCCTCAAACGCGGGGTCGGGGGCGGGGGCGGCGGTGGGGGCCGCGCCGGCGGGCCCGCCGCGTCAGCTGGCGGCGAGGCGGGCGAGAACCGCCTCCGCGGTCTCCAGCCCGGAGAGATAGGCGGCCTCGACCTTTCCCTGCGCCGTCCAGTCGCCGCAAAGGGCGAGGCGGTTGGCGGCGTCGATCAGGCGGGGCCGCTCTGCGACCGCCGGGGCGTTGGCGTAGCGCCAGCGATGCAGGTCGAGATGCACCGGCGCGAGCGTTTCGCCGAGACAGGCGGCGAGGGCGTCGAGCATCGCGGCGCGGATGGTCGCGGGATCGTCCTCGAGATGGTCGTCCGCCCAGGAATTGCGGCTGATCGCGACAAGGCCCGGCCCGCCCTCGTGCCCCGGCCGCGCGGCGCAGAGCGAGATCCAGCTCAGCACGCCATCGCGCACCAGGGCGGCATCGAAGCCTGGATCGAGCGGTGCGGCGAGGCCGAGCATCAGCGAGAAGGCGCCCTGCATCCGCGCCGAGGCGGCGGTGGCGCGCAGCATCGAGGTTTCGGGCAGCAGGGCGGCGGCCTGCGGCGCCGGCAGGGCGAGGACGACGAAGGCGAAGGGGCCGAAGCGCTCGCCCGCCTCGCTCTCCAGCGTCCAGCCCGCGGGCGCGGGGTGGAGCGCCGCGATGCGGCAATTCTGCCGGATGTCGAGCCCTTCGGCCCAGTGCGCGGTGAGGCGGCTCATCCGGCCGATCGGGACGTAATGCGCCGGGGCATCGCCCCAGTCGCGCCGGTGGGTGATGGCGGCGGCCTCGATCTCGGCGAAGCGGCAGGCCCAGGGTGTCACGATTCCCGCCGCGCGCAGCCGGGCGAGTTCGGCTGTGAAGCGCGGGTCGCGGGCGGTGAAGAACGGCGCGCCGAAATCGAAGGCGAAGCCCTCGCGGCGGCGATGCGCGAGGCGGCCGCCGGGGCCGCGCGCCTTGTCGAACACGGTGACGGCGCAGGTGCCGGCAAGGCGGCGCGCGGCGGCGAGGCCGGCGGCGCCGGCGCCGATCACGGCGACGGCCGGGCCTGGTGTGGCCGGGCTTGGGGTGGCCGGGCTTGGTGTGGAACAGTCGGTCACGTCGCGATCTCCTGCGGGGCCGCGGCGGGCGCGGCCGGGTGGCTCGGGGCAGGGAGGGTAGAGCATCATCCGCGCCGCGGGTCCATTACCTCCGATCGGGCCCCTGTGATCTTTTGCTCGCGCCCTGTTTCCAGGAGGTCAGCCGCGCCCGATCGTGAAGACGCAGGCAGGCTGGCCGGCGGCGCGGCAGGCTTCCTCTCGCACCACGAGGCGGCGGTCGACCAGCGCCTGGAACAGCACCTCGAAGGTGCCGGCGTGAAACGCGCAGCCCGGATTGCATGCGCCTGGTTCCTCGATCCTGGCGGTGCCTGGCATTTCGCTCCCGGCGGAGCCTGGCAGTTCGGTTCTGCCGGTGCCGGACAATTCAGGTCTGGCGGTGCCGGGCATTTCGCTCCCGGCGGTGCCCGGCACCGCGATCGGGTTGGTCGCGAGGGTCAGGCGGAGGCCGCCGCGCCAGGTGGCGTCCAGCCCGTCCGGCATGCCGAAGGTCCAGGCGTGGCGGCGGATCGCCGCGACCAGCAGGCGGGCGGCGAGCGGCGCCGGGGCTGCGCGGAGGGCGAGGCGGACCGGGCGCGGAATCCGCCGCGCGAGGAGATAACGCCCGGTCGCAGCACCGGCCGCGCGCAGCACGACCCCGCCCGGCCCGGCGCCGAGGCAGGCGCGCACCGCGCGATGCAGCGCCAGCACATCCGCCGCCGGGACCATCGCGGCGGGCGGATGGGCGAGATAGGGTTCGGCGCCGGCCGCGCGCGCGACACGGGCGACGCAGGCCGGCCCGCCCGAGGCGGCGAGGGCGGCGAAGACCTGGAGGATCGCGTTCGGCCCGATGCGCGGCCCCGCCGGATTGTCGGGCGCGGTCAGGGCGGTGGTTCCGCGGGGCTGGGCGCCTTGCGATGGGGCTTGTTATTGTCGTGCGTTGCACGCGTTTCGTTATCGTGCGTCGCACGCGTTTTATTGTTGTCCAATGCACGCTTTTTATTGTCATGCATGGTGCGCCATTCGACCTGTTCCGCGCCGGCCTTGCTTCGCGCGCCGTCGAAATGGAAATCGACCTTGCGCTTCGATTGCGGCCCCCAGTAGCCGACCCGGCCGAGATCGTAGAATTTCCGCTCGAAGCCGGATTTCATGAACGCCTTGAGGCAGCCGAGCAGGTAGCGCCGCCGCGCGCCGGAGCCGGCCCAGGGGTAGGAGAAGAACGCCTTGCGCATGTAGAAGCGGCGGTAATTGTGCATCACCCGGTCGAGCAGTTCGGCGCGGTCCATCGCCGCGGGGCGGATGATCGGGGTGACGAAATTGTATTTCTCGTAGTCGAACACTTCGACCTTGTCGGCCAGTTCGCGGAACAGGTCGGAGAAGGGCCAGGGCGTGTACATCGACCAGTTGGCGAGATCGGGCGCCCAGTCGCGCGCCATGCGGTAGGTTTCCTCCAGCGTTTCGCGTGTTTCGTTCTCGAGCCCGACGATGAACTGCGCCTCGACCACGATGCCGGCGGCGCGCAGCAGGGCGATCGCCTTGCGGTTCTGCTCGATCGTGGTTTCCTTGTTGAAAAGGTCGAGCTTCATCTGGGCGGCGGCTTCGGTGCCGAGGGAGACGTGGATGAGCCCGGCGCGGCGGTAGAGCGGCAGCAGCGCCTCGTCGCGCAGGATGTCGGTGACGCGGGTGTTGATGCCCCAGAGCAGGCCGACATCGCGCGCGATCAGCTCCTCGCAGAAGGCGACGAATTTCTTGCGGTTGACCGTCGGTTCCTCGTCGGCGAGGATGAAGAAGCCGACGCCGTGCTCATCGCGCAGGCGCACGATTTCATCGACCACTTTCACGGGGTCGCGGTAGCGGTAGTCGCGCCAGAATTTCCATTGCGAGCAGAACGAGCAGGTGAAGGGGCAGCCGCGCGCCATGTTGGGGATGGCGACACGGGTGCCGAGCGGGATGTAGCGGTAGCGGTCCCAGTCGAGGATGCCCCAGTCGGGGGCGAGGGCGTCGAGATCCTTGACGGTGGGGGCGGCTTCGGTGGCGACGACCTTGCCGGCCTCGCGGAAGGCGATGCCCCTTATGTCGTGGCGGGTTGCCGCGAAAGTCCCCGCCGCCACGGCACGGGCGAGATCGACGATGATCCCTTCGCCCTCGCCGCGCACGATCACGTCGATCCAGGGGGCTTCGGCGAGAACCTGGCCATACATGAAGGTGGCGTGCACGCCGCCGAGCACCGTGAGCGCGCCTGGATGTTCCTCGCGGGCGATTTCGAGCAGGCGCTCGGCCTTGTAGATCGAGGGGGTGATCGCGGTGCTGCCGATGATGTCCGGCCGCTCGGCGCGGAGGATGTCGCGCAGGGCATCGTCCGACAGGTCGTTGGTCATCGCGTCGATGAAGCGGAGATCGGTGAAGCCGGCGGATTTCAGCGCGCCGGCGATATAGGCGGCCCAGGCGGGCGGCCAGTTTCCGGCGATCTCGGCGCCGCCAGAATGATAGTTCGGATGCAACAGCAGGATCCGCATTCATCCCTCCCCGTGACTTGATGTGTCAAGTTATAGTGACAGTTGAAAATGTCACTTTGATATGGATCAAGCGGATGGGATGAGTGGTCGGGAGGCGGGGTGTTGCGTGGCTGGGTAAAATATACACATCGAAATACAATATAAAATAAAAATATAATAAATGCTTATATTGTATAAGTATAAAATCGTGCTGTCCTCGGGAATAATATGAATGGTGGAAAAAACGAAAAATTCCGCGTTCGGGTCAATTTGCAGGATATATCATGAATCGAGTGTTTGGATTGAAGTGGTCGGCCGTGAAAGCCATGATCGTTCCCGTGCCTGAGAGCCCGAATCTGAATGGTAGTGTGGCTACCTGTGTCGGGCGATTTTTCGTGTGATCAGGCGGATATGTGCGAGGAAGAGCCATGCGGTGGCGCTGATAACGGTGGCTTCGAAATCCTTTGCGAGGCGCCGGCATCTGCCGAGCCAGGCAAAGGTTCTCTCTACCACCCAACGTCGCGGCAGAAGTTCGAACCCGCTGGCGGCGTCGGAGCGCTTGACGATCTGTATGGTCCATGTGCCGATTTTGGCGAGGCGTCCATTGAGTTTGGGACCGGCATAGCCGCCGTCGGCGAATACGTGCCGCAACCAAGGATACAGGGATTTGACGGATTTGAGCACGTCGGGCGCCCCATCCCGATCCTGAATACCGGCATGATGAACGATCGCACCGACGAGGTGGCCGATTGTATCGGTGACGATGTGGCGCTTGCGTCCCTTGATCTTCTTTCCGGCATCGAACCCGCGCGGCCCGCCAGCCTCGGTGGTCTTGACCGACTGGCTGTCGATCACACCGGCTGTGGGAGACGCCTCTCGTCCGGCTATTTCCCGCGCCTGCATGACCAGGACGTGATTGATGCGATCGAACGTGCCGTCGCGACAGAAGCGGTAGAAATAGCCCTGCACAGTGGTGAACGGCGCGAATTCCTTCGGGATCTGCCGCCACTGGCAACCGGTCGACAGCATGTAGAAGATGGCCTCCACAATCCTTCGCAGTGCCACCGTTCGGGGCCTGCCTCGATGCGGCGGCAAGGGCATGAATGGTTCGATCAAGGCCCATTCGGCGTCGGTGAGGTCGCTTGCGTAGCGCAATCCGGCCCGGCAATATCGTTGCCGAGCGGTTTCAGTCCAAGCCATTGCGAATCCGTCTGTTGTTGCAAACCGGCAGAATCACAACCTACTGAAATCGCTCAACTATCTTTTTCGGTCCGGCTCTTAGACGCTCACGAAGCGAGGGCGGGGCAGGCGGCGGGCTATGTCGGGTGTGGTCGGGGCAATTGGTTTGGCGGCAATCATGTCGGTCACCTCAACAGCCCATGCGCAGATTTATGTTGCGAATTCTGGCAACAATACAATTGGTGAGTATACAACAAGCGGCGCAGTTGTTAACTCCAGTCTTGTAAATGGATTTAATGAACCGATAGGTATTGCGGTTTCTGGAAATAATATTTTTGTAGCAAATAGCCAAGGTAATACAATTGGTGAGTACACAGCCAGTGGTGGTGTGGTTAATTCTAGTTTCATAACGGGAGTTAATAAACCATCAGATATTGCAATTTATGGAAATAATATTTTTATAACAGATCAGGGTAATGGAATAATTAGTGAATACACGACTAGTGGACAATTGATTAATGCACATCTTATAAAAGGATTGAGTTCTCCGTTTTTTTTAGCTGTCGTAAAGCAGTAGTTTCAAAATATTGCAAATACATCTGGTAATATATTTTCTGATCTTGGCTCTACTCTCAATCCCGAATTCGATGGCGGTACGCCGACGAATCCATCCAGCGCTGGCACAACGGGTAATTTCACGATCACGGGCAATGGCGGCACGATCGATGCTGCCGGGAATGTGCTGACCTTTGCCGGTGTCTTCTCTGACGCCAGCGGCAGTACGCCAGGCTATCTGGTGATCTCCGACTCCGGGCAGGGAGGAGCTGTTATTCTTGATCCTACTGCCGCCAACACGTTTACCGGTGGCGTACAGGTCCAGGCCGGGGCAACCCTTCAGATTGCCAACGGTGATGCCCTTGGCGCCGGCACGGTCCAACTTCTTGGCACCGCCACAACGCCCGCCGTGCTGAATGTCACCAGCACGACGACGATCAGCAACGCGATCCAGGTTCAGGGTGACCCGACCTACACCGTGGCTTCGGGCCAGACTGTGGCACAGGCCGGACAGGTCTCGGACGTGACCGGACAGGTCGGTGACGTGGTCGTTCAGGGTGGTGGCACGCTGCTCCTCCAGCCCGCTGCCGGGGCGACCAACACCTATACGGGCGGTACGGATATCGAGAATGGCACGCTGCAGGTCGGCAACGCGGGAGCTTTGCCGGCGGGTTCTGCCAGCGCCGTTCCCGGCACGGCGGTCAGCGGCGCGGTCGAGATCAACACGACCGGCGCAATGGATCTGAACAATATCAGTCAAACCATTTCCATGCTGGGTGACGGCAGCAATGGTGGCGGCAATGTCATCCTTGGCTCGGCAACACTGACCATCCAGAACGGAGCCACCAGCGCTTCAACCTACAGCGCTAGCACTCCCTACTCCAACACCTTCTCTGGTTATATCACCGGCACTGGTGGCATTACGATCGCTGGCGGCTACCAGGCTCTGAGTGGGAACACTGCCTATCAAGGAGCGACGACGGTTGATGCAGGCTCTACGCTGGCGTTGTCGGGTAATGGCTACATTGCAGGCTCTTATGGAGTATTAGATTCAGGCACCTTTGATGTTTCGGGATTGAATGGTCCTGGAGGATCGTATGCCCTCGCTCCTATCCAGTCTCTGTCTGGAGCTGGTGCTGTAACCCTCGGGAACAACATTCTTCAACTGAATGGTGCCAATGGCAACTTCTCTGGATCTATCGGTGGCAGTGGTGGCCTGACGGTTAATGGCGGTACTGAAACGCTGGCGGGAGTAAATGCCTACACGGGAGTGACGACGATCAATGTAGGCTCTACTCTGGCGTTGTCTGGCAGTGGGAGTATTGCCTCGTCTTCTGGTGTTGCCGATGGCGGTACGTTTGATATTTCGGCCGTGAGCGGGAGCACGACGGTCAATGCGATCTCTGGTGCTGGTAATGTTGTGCTTGGCGGCAATGGGCTGACGGTCGCCAATGCCACTGGCAGCCTGTCGGGTGCCATCAGTGGCACCGGCGGCAGCCTGACGATCGCCGGGGGCACGCAGACACTGGCGGGAACCAACACCTACACGGGCGGTACGACGGTTGATGCGGGCTCCACGCTGGCGGTGTCGGGCAGTGGCAGCATTGCTTTCTCTTCCGGCGTTGCCGATTCAGGGACGTTTGACATCTCGGCTGCCAATGGTCCTGTGAGCATCAAGTCGCTGTCTGGTGCTGGCGGGGTGACCCTTGGCAGCCAGACGCTGCAGCTGACCAACGCCAGCGGGTCTTACTCCGGTGCCATCAGCGGCAGCGGTAATATAATTGTATCTGGTGGCACCGAGACGCTGAGTGGAGTTAACACCTACACGGGTGGAACAGCGATCACGGCCGATACACTTGCGTTGTCAGGCAGTGGGAGCATTGCCTCATCCGCTGGTATTACGGATGCCGGTGCGTTTGATATCTCTGCCCTGACTGGGAACACGACGGTCAATGCGATCTCTGGTGCGGGCAATGTTGTGCTTGGCGGTAATGGGCTGACGGTCGCCAATGCCACTGGCAGCCTATCGGGTGCCATCAGCGGCACCGGCGGCAGCCTGACGATTGCCGGTGGTACGCAGACACTCTCGGGAACCAACACCTACACGGGTGGTACGACGGTTGATGCTGGAGCGGCGCTGTCGTTTGCCTCTTCCTCGTCCCTGGGCACTGGTGCCCTGAACCTGGTGGGGAATGCCACGACGCCGGCGACAGTGTACGTGACGGGCACGACGACGATTGCCAACCCGATCTACATGACCGGCGACCCGGACTACAACATTGCCACGGGAACGGCGACCACGATCTCCAGCGTGATAGCTAATGGCGCCTCTGCCGGTGATCTCGTGCTGAACGCAGCCTCTGGCTACGCTGGTACGCTGGTTCTGACCAACCAGAACACCTATACGGGGCTGACGACGATCGATGCCGGGACGCTGGCTCTGACCGGAACAGGCAGCATTGCCGACTCTTCTGCGGTGACGAACAACGCCATTTTGGACATCAGCCAGACGACGGCGCCGGTGAGCCTGGCGGGGAGTTACACCCAGTCGAATACAGGCTCGCTGGTTGTTCGTGTGTCTCCAAGTGTTGTTGCCGGCAGCGGCTTTTCGCAGATTGATTCAGCGGGCTCGGCCGCTTTGGCTGGCAATCTGGCGGTGCAGACGACGGCTGGAACCTATACGATCGGCAGCCACTACGACGTCATTCATACCGTCAATGGCGTCGCTGGTCAGTTCACGTCACAGAGCCTGGGATATTACGGACCTTACATCGTCCCCAGCGTGCAGTATCAGCCGAGTGACGTTTACATTGTGCTGAACCCGCAGCCTGCGCTTGTGGAGAGTGGCCGGGCCTATGTGGCGAGCCGGTTTGCGATGAACGAGGCGCTGTTCCAGGCGGCGGATGCCACGCTTGGCGGCTATTCCGGGTTTGGCCGTACGGATGGCTCGGTTTCCCATGGCGCGTGGATGCAGGGGCTGGGCGGGTTTGGCACGGCGAACGGGTTCAGCTTCCACACGGGCGGGTTTGTCGCCGGGCGTGGCTTCGAGGTGAGCCCTCACTGGTCGGCGGGAGTTGGCGTTCAGTCGCTGTTCACCGACACGAGCGGGATGTATGGCACGGTGAACGACACGCAAGCCGGTGTGACGGGTTACGGGATCTATCACCGTGGTCATGTCCGTGTGTCGTTCAGCGAGTCGTTTGGCGACCTGATCAACAATTTCAAGCGCTCGGTGCCGCAGCTTGGGATTGGCGCGCGTGCTGGCGGGTCCGGCCTGTATGACGTGACGGCGGCGCGCCTGTCGTATGACTGGCATCGTGGCCGCTTCTTCGTGGCGCCTGCCGCGGAGGCCGCCTATGTCCACACCCAGGCGAATGCCGTCTCCGAGACGGGGGGCGGCGCTCTCGGCCTGACCTACGCGGCGCTGAACACGGATGTCGGCCGTATCGGCGGAAGTGTCACGGCGGGGATGGAGTTGCACCGGCGGTATGGGACGGTTGAGCCGTTTGTGTCCGTTGGCGGCTATGGAAGTGTGGGTCAGCGTCATTACACGAATGTGGAGCGTCTCCAGCAGGCGACATCTGTCCAGGCGGCGAACGTGTCGGCCTCTGCGGGATATACGGGGGGTGTCGGTGTCCGTGTGATCGGGAAGGGCCACTGGCGGGGCGATGTCCACTGGGGTGGTTCGTGGGGTGACAGCACGAACGTCCAGAACCTCGGCGTCGACGTGAACTACGCCTGGTAGGTCGCGGCTGGAGCGAAGGCTCTGGTTGTCAGCACGATAGAGCATGTTCCGATCCATCCGAATTGGAACATGCCCTACGGCATTATCCGAGCGAGCGGCGGCCATGTTGGCACGCTGTGCGATGATTGACAGGCTCGTCGGCCGGCCGGTAGCCTCGGCTGCATGATACGGGTGACGCGGCGGGAGATGGTAGCGGCCCGAAAACAGGGGAGATGACACCGTGTCCGACAACAGGGATGACGAACGCCCCGACCAGGCGCTGTTCGAGCGCGGCCTGCCGATCCGGCGCGATGTGCTCGGCCCCGCCTATGTCGATGCCGCGATGGAAGGGGCCGACGACTTCATGATGGCGTTCCAGCGCGCGACCACCGCCTGGGCGTGGGGGTGGGCCTGGGGCGATACGACACTCGACCGGAAGACGCGGAGCCTGCTCAATCTCGCCATGCTGACCGCCCTTGGCCGCGCGCCGGAAATCAGGCTGCATGTCAAGGGCGCGTTGCGCAACGGCCTCTCGGTCGAGGAGATCAAGGCCACACTTCTGCATGCCACGGCCTATTGCGGGATTCCGGCGGGGCTCGACGCGTTCAAGGCGGCGCATGAGGTGCTGGTTGCCGAAGGCGCGCTGACGGACGGGGCGGCGCGCGGAGCCTGAGCATGGCATCGATCGCAGGCGGCGGGTTCAGCGGGATCGAGCATGGCGACAGCAGGCTTGGCAGCAGCGGGCGCGTGCCATGACCGGCGGGCCGGCCTACGAGATCCACGCGCTCCGCTACGGCACGCATGTGCTGCGCGCCGATCAGGTGGCGCTGGGCAGCGCGCCGGAGGCGGGCGGCGGCGTCATCGATTATTTCGTCTGGGCGATATGCGATGGGTCGCGCTGCATTGTCGTCGATACCGGGTTCGGCAGCGCGGCGGGACAGCGGCGCGGGCGCACGATGCTCGCCGATCCGGTCGATCTTCTGGCGGCGATCGGCATCGATGCGGGGGCGGTGACCGATGTGGTGCTGACCCATCTGCATTACGATCATGCAGGCAATTACGACGCTTTCCCGAAGGCGACATTCCATTTGCAGGACCGGGAAATGGCGCACGCGACCGGGCGGCACATGGGCAGGGCGATCACCCGCGGGCCTTACGAGTGCGATGAGGTGGTCGGCATGGTTCGCCAGGTGTTTGGCGGCCGGGTCCGGTTCCATGACGGCGATGCGGAGATCGCGCCCGGGGTCAGCATCCACAGGATCGGCGGCCACGCGCCGGGCTTGCAGGTCGTGCGGGTGGCGACGGGACGCGGCAAGGTGGTTCTCGCGTCGGACGCCTCGCATTTCTATTCGGGCTACCTGCACGGCGCGGTCTTCCCGATCCTGTTCCATATCGGCGAGATGCTCGACGGGTATCGCCGCATCCGGGAACTGGCGGATGGGACGCTGCATGTGATTCCCGGGCATGATCCGATCGTCCTGCAACTGTTTCCGGCCTCGACGCCGGCGCTCGCGGGGACGGCCGCGCGGCTCGACCTGCCGCCCGATGCAGAGCTGGCGCGCCGTCTGCTTGGCATCGACTGACGATTCTCCCCGGCTTCATCCAGAGAGGCATCCGCCATGTTCTTCGCACCACCCCAGGTGATCGACACGGAAATTTTCGCCCGCCTGCCGGACGCGCTCAACCAGGCGGGAGCGGAGAACGAATGGACACGCGGCCAGCCGCAGGGCATGCCGGCGCGCTCGATGCTGGAGGGGCCATCGTTTGACCGCGATGGCACGCTCTGGTGCGTCGATATCGTCAACGGGCGGATTCTCACCGTCTCGCCGGGCGGCGAATTCGCGGTGGCCGCCGCGTATGACGGCTGGCCCAACGGCCTGAAGATCCATCGCGACGGCCGGGTGTTCATCGCCGACTACAAGCACGGGATCATGCTGCATGAGCCGGGCAGCGCGCGCGTCGTGCCGTATCTCGAACGCGCCGGGCTCGAACGGTTCAAGGCGGTGAACGATCTGTTCTTCGCCGCCAATGGCGATCTCTATTTCACCGATCAGGGCATGACCGGACTGCACGATCCGACCGGAAGGCTGTTCCGGCTACGCCCGAGCGGGGAGATCACCTGCCTGCTCGACAATGTGCCGAGCCCTAACGGGCTAGTCATGAATGCTGACGAGACGGCGCTTTTCCTCGCGGTGACAAGGGCGAACGCCGTCTGGCGGGTGCCGTTGCTGCGCGATGGAACGGTCGGCAAGGTCGGCAATTTCGTGCAGCTCTCCGGCGGCGGTGGTCCGGACGGGTTGGCGCTGGATGCCGAGGGGCGGTTGCTCATCGCGCATTTCGGGCTGGGGTCGGTCTGGGTGATGAGCCCGCTGGGCGAGCCGATGCAGCGCATCGTCTCCTGCGGCAGCACGCATGTCACCAATCTGGCCTTTGGCGGGCGCGACAATCGCACCCTATTCATCACCGATGCCGGATCGGCCCAAATCCTGGCCGCGCGGCTTGAGCACCCCGGCAAGCCGATGTTCTCGCACCGGCCGGATTAGCGCATCATGCGATCAGGTGGAGTCATCTGATCTGATAATCAACGAGATAGCACCACATCCGATCCGGATGGATCGCGACGTGCTCTGGCCCGGGTAGGCAGACGCAGATCGAGAAAAAATTCGTGGATGTAGGAGTGGCGGAGGGGATGGGATTCGAACCCACGAGACGACTCTACATCGTCTAACGGTTTAGCAAACCGCCGCCTTCGGCCACTCGGCCACCCCTCCGCCGGGGTCACGGCGTATGCAAGGGTGTTCTTAGTGAGCCGGGGCGGGTTCGTAAAGGGTGTAACGCCCGGTTGTCCCGGTGGATGGGCAGAAATCTTTTCAGGATGTAATCTTCTTCCATGACGATCTGCGGATATCGCGCCCCGCTCTTGTTCACCCGGGTCTTGTTCGCCCCGGTCCTGTGCGCCCCGGTCCTGTGCGCCCCGGTCCTGCGCGTCCCGGTCCTGTGCGCCGGCTTCCGCGTGGCGGCGAGGGGGCAAGGGTGAGCCTGCAGCGCGGCGCGGCAAGGGGGACCGCGTGGAACCTGATCACCGTGCTCGGCGAGCGGAGTTTCGGCTTCGGCGTGCTGGTGATCCTGCTGCGGCATGTCTCGGTGCGGGATGTCGGGACGGTTGCCCTCGCCTCGGCGATTTCCGAACTCGCCCGCATGGTCACCGCCGGCGGGGCGGGCGAGCAGGTGGTCGCCGCGCCGGGGGACCGGGTGGTCGAGGCCGGGGCGTTCTGGGCGCAGCTGCTCCTCGCCGCGCTGGTCACCTGCCTGCTGTTTGCCGCCGCCGCACCCATCGCCGCCTATTACCGCGCGCCAGCCCTCGGCTGGGTGACCCGCGCGCTTTCGCTCAACATCCTGCTCGGCGCCTTCCTGATCGTGCCGGCGGCGCGGCTGTCGCAGGCGTTCAGGTTTCGCGCCCTCAGCCTCATGTCGGTCGGCAGTACGATTCTGGGCGGGGCGGTGGCGCTGGCGCTGGTGTTTCGCGGCTACGGGCTCGCGGCGCTGGTGGTCCAGCGCATGGTGGGGATCGCGTTCTACGCGCTCGCCTCGTCGATCGCCGCGGGCTGGCGGCCGCCGGCGCCGCCGCGCTGGACAGCACTTGCCGCCGCCCTGCGCTTCAACCTGCCGATGATGGGGGCGGCCTTCGTCGATTACCTCGCCCATACCGGTTATGTCGTGCTGGTGGGCATGCGGGTGCCGGTGGTGGCGGTGGGCGAGTTCAGGATCGCCCAGCGGCTGGCCGAGGTGTTGCAGGAACTCGCGATCCTGCCGGCGAGCAAGGTGTTCCTGCCGATTTTCGTCGCGGTGCGCGAGGAGCCCGCGCGGCGCTTCGCGGTGGCGCTGGCGCTGATGGACAGTCTGGCCATTCTCTCGCTCGGCGCGGCGGCGGTGAGCGGGGCGGTGGCGGGGCCGCTGGTGGCGCTGATGTTCGGCGCGCGCTGGGCCAGTGCGGCGCCGGTATTCGCGGCACTCAGCCTGATCGTGCCGGCCTCGACGATCTATGCCTTCGTCAAGCCGATGCTGACGGCGCTGCGCCGGCCGGGGCTGGTTTCGGCCTTCGCCGCGATGAATGCCGGCACGATCGTGCTCGCCGCCTGGATCGCGGCGCCGTTCGGGCTGGTGCCGCTCGGCTGGGCGCTCTCGGCGCGCGGGCTGCTGGTGGCGCTGCTGATGCTGCCGGCGCTGTCGATCGGGATCGGCAAGCCGGCCTGGCCGCTGCTGCGGCTGATGGTCGCACCGGTTGCCGCATTGATCGCCGCCCGGCTCGGCACCGCGGCGCTGATGGCGGAACTGTCGCTTGCGTTCGGCTTAGCGCCGGGGCTGCGGTTGCAGCTCGTCATCGGCGGCGGGGCGGCGGGGGTGATGTTCGTCGCGGTGATGCTGGCGCTCGCGCCACGGCGGATGACCGGCATGGCGCGGCGGCTGACCTCGGCCTTTCGCCGCGCGCCGGCGGTGCCGGTCGCGGGCTGAACGGCGGCGGCTTTCTTCAGGCGGGTGTGGGCGTTGTGCCGAAGACCTCGGCGAAGGCATCGGCCAGGGCTGCATCGACCGCTTCCATCGGGGCGGCGATGCCGAGTGCGGCGAGCGAGGTGACGCCGTGCGCGCTGATGCCGCAGGGCACGATGCCGCCGAAGCGGCCGAGATCGGGGGCGACGTTGAGGGCGATGCCGTGATAGCTCACCCAGCGCGACACCCGCACCCCGATCGCCGCGATCTTGAACTCGCGGCCGGCAGCATCGGCGACCCAGATGCCGACCCGGTCGGCGCGGGTTTCGCCGCGCACGCCGAATCCGGCCAGGGCCGCGATCAGCCAGGATTCGAGCCCGGTCACATAGCCCCGCAGGTCGCGCGGCGGGACCGTGCCATGCGGACGCGACAGGTCGAGCATGACATAGGCGACGCGCTGGCCCGGCCCGTGATAGGTCCACTGGCCGCCGCGGCCGGTGCGGAAGACCGCGGCGTCGCCGGGGCGCAGCAGATCCGCCTCGCGCGCCGAGGTTCCCGCCGTGTAGAGCGGCGGATGCTCGACCAGCCAGACGCGCTCGGCCGCCTCGCCGGCGTTGATCGCCGCCGCGCGGGCCTGCATTTCCGCCAGTGCGGCGGGATAATCGGTCAGGCCGGGCGCTTTTGCCCATTCGATGTGGTCCTGGGTTGTTGATACGGCGCGCGCCATCGGCTATAGCGCTCCCGCTGCGAGGCGGTCGTGGCGGAATGGTAGACGCGCAAGCTTGAGGTGCTTGTGGGGGAAACCCTGTGGAAGTTCGAGTCTTCTCGACCGCACCAACGCTCCGGGATTTGCCCGGAGCGGCCCGAGAGGCCCGGAGCTTTGAAGCCCGGAGCTTTGAAGCCCGGAGTCGTGGAGACCGGAGTAATGGCCCCCGAAGCGGTTGGCCCCGAAACGCGCCAAATCTGACAAACTCGTCATCGCTATCCTGCCATGTGAATGCCCGGTTGTCCGGGCGACCCTGATCGCGCATTCTGGTCCGACCCAGGGAGGGACCGGATATGGATGAAGCGCTACGCAAGGCCGCACTCGATTACCACCGCCATCCGCGGCCGGGCAAACTCGCGATCACGCCGACCAAGCGCATGGAGACCTCGCGCGACCTGGCGCTGGCCTATTCGCCGGGTGTCGCGGCGGCGTGCCTGGCCATTCGCGACGATCCGGACACCGCGTTCGACTACACGATCCGCGGCAATCTCGTCGCCGTGATCACCAACGGCACGGCGGTGCTCGGCCTTGGCAATATCGGCGCCCTCGCCTCCAAGCCGGTGATGGAGGGCAAGGCCGTCTTGTTCAAGAAATTCGCCGGGATCGACACGTTCGACATCGAGGTCGACCAGCCGGACCCGGACAAGTTCATCGAGGTGGTGGCGGCGCTGGAGCCGAGCTTCGGCGGCATCAACCTCGAGGACATCAAGGCGCCGGAATGTTTCCGCATCGAGCAGACGCTGCGCGAGCGGATGAACATTCCCGTGTTCCACGACGACCAGCACGGCACCGCCATCATCGTCGGCGCCGCCGTGCAGAACGCGATGCTCGTGCAGGGCAAGACGATCGACGATGTCAGGATCGTCACCTCCGGCGCGGGGGCGGCGGCGATTTCCTGCGTGCGCATCCTGATCGCGCTCGGCGCCAATCCCGAGAATATCGTGATGACCGATATCGAGGGGGTGATCTACAAGGGCCGGCCGAACCTGAACGAGACGCTGGAGCCCTTCGCCCGCGACACCGCGGCGCGGACCCTGCCGGAGGTGCTGGACGGGGCGGACATCTTCCTCGGCCTCTCCGCGCCCGGCGTGCTCAAGCCCGAATGGCTGGACAAGTTCGCCGCCAATCCGCTGATCCTCGCGCTGGCCAATCCGGAGCCGGAAATCCGCCCCGAGCTGGTCGCCGAGCGGCGGCCGGATGCGATCGTCTGCACCGGGCGGTCGGATTTTCCGAACCAGGTCAACAACGTGCTGTGCTTTCCCTTCATTTTCCGCGGCGCGCTGGATGTGGGGGCGACCGCGATCACCGAGGGGATGAAGCTCGCCGCCGTCACCGCGATCGCGGAACTGACGCGGATCGAGGCGTCCGAGACGGTGGCGGCGGCCTATGGCGGCGTCGCGCCGGTGTTCGGGCGGGACTACATCATTCCCAAGCCGTTCGACCCGCGGCTGATCCTGCATATCGCCCCGGCCGTGGCGCGGGCGGCGATGGATGAGGGGGTGGCGCGGCGGCCGATCGCGGATTTCGACGTCTACCAGCACGATCTCGAACGCCTCGTGTTCCGCTCGGGCCTGCTGCTGCGCCCGGTGATCGAGGTCGCGCGCTCGGCCAAGGTGAGGATCGTCTATGGCGAGGGCGAGGACGAGCGCACGCTGCGCGCGGCGCAGAGCGTGATCGATGACCGGATGGGCACGCCGCTGCTGGTCGGCCGGACGGCCGCGATCATGCAGCGGATCGCCGCACTCGGCCTGCGGATGAAGCCGGAGCAGGATTTCCGCATCATCGATTTCGAGCGCGAGCAGGGGCTGTTCCGCCGGCTGCTGGAAAATTACCAGCATATCGTCAACCGCCGCGGCGTGCCGCCGGATGCGGCACAGCGCCAGCTCTCGCGCCGGCCGACCGTGGCCGCCGGCATGCTGCTCGCCGCCGGCGAAGCGGATGCGGCGATCTGCGGCGGGCTCGGCGACTGGTCGCGCCAATTCCGCTACGCGATGCCGATCATTCCGCGCAAGCCGGGGATCAAGCGCGTATCGGCGATGACCGCGCTGATCCTGCAGAGCGGCAACCTGTTTTTCTGCGACACGCATGTGAACGAGGACCCATCGTCGGAGGACATCGCCGAGATGACCCATCTGGCGGCGGAGATGGTGTCGCATTTCGGGATCACGCCGAAGGTGGCGCTGCTGTCGCACTCGAATTTCGGGGCGTCGAACTCGGCTTCGGCGCGGAAGATGCGCCGGGCGCTGGCGCTGATCCACGCGCAGGACCCGGAGCTTGAGGTCGATGGCGAGATGCACGCCGACGCGGCACTGTTCGAGCCGATCCGCACCCGCTCGGTGTGCGACAGCCGGCTGACCGGCCCGGCCAACCTGCTGGTGATGCCCTCGATCGACGCGGCGAATATCGGCTTCAACCTGCTCAAGGCGGCGGGCGAGGCGGTGACGGTCGGGCCGTTCCTGCTCGGCCTGTCGAAGCCGCTGCATATCGCGATCCCGAGCGTGACGGCGCGCGGGCTGGTGAACATGAGCGCGGTCGCGGCGATGGAAGCCGCGCTGAGGGCAGGTTAGCGCTGGCGTCCCTGAGCGCGCATGCGGGATCGGCTGGACGATCCCGCCTGCGCGCACGGGCACCTTGATCCCGTGCGCGCATGCGGTGGTTTTTCGCAGCGCAATACTTTCGGTTCCCGCACAAACATGTCATAGGGGAAAAAAAACGAGCCTAATAAATTTGATGAGGAACCGAGCATGTCGCATCCCGAAATCATTCCCGTGAAGCCGGAAATCGCCGCCGGCGCGCTGATCAACCGCGCGAAGTATGACGACATGGCCCGCCGTGCGGCGGAGAACCCGGAGGCGTTCTGGGGCGAGGAATGCAAGCGGATCACCTGGATGACGCCGCCCACCCGGATCAAGAATGTCAGCTTCACCGGCGACGTCTCGATCAAGTGGTTCGAGGATGGCGTGCTGAACGCTTCCGCCAACTGCCTCGACCGGCATCTGGCGACGCGCGGCGACCAGGTCGCGATCATCTGGGAGGGCGACGATCCTAACGACCAGAGGCACGTGACGTATCGCGAGTTGCACGCCGAGGTGTGCCGCATGGCGAACGTGCTGAAATCGCTCGGCGCGCGCAAGGGCGACCGGGTGACGATCTACATGCCGATGATCGTCGAGGCGGCGGTGGCGATCCTCGCCTGCGCGCGGATCGGCGCGATCCATTCCGTGGTGTTCGGCGGGTTCTCGCCGGACAGCCTCGCCAACCGCATCCAGGATTGCGACAGCTCGATCCTGGTCACCGCCGATGAAGGCCGGCGCGGCGGGCGGAAGGTGCCGCTGAAGGCGAATGTCGACGCGGCGGCGAAATCCTGCCCGATGCTCAAGAAGGTCGTCGTGGTGAAGGCGACCGGCGGTGCGGTGGACATGCAGGACGGCCGCGACGTGTGGTATCACGAGGCGGCGGCGACCATGCCGCTCGACTGCCCGCCGGAGCCGATGAACGCGGAAGACCCGCTGTTCATCCTGTATACCTCGGGCTCGACCGGCAAGCCCAAGGGCGTGCTGCACACCACCGGCGGCTACATGGTCTGGGCCAGCTTCACCCATCAATACGTGTTCGATTATCACGAGGGCGAGGTGTACTGGTGCACCGCCGATGTCGGCTGGGTGACGGGGCACACCTATATCGTGTACGGCCCGCTCGCCAATGGCGCGACGACGCTGATGTTCGAGGGCATCCCGAACTATCCCGACACCAGCCGCTTCTGGCAGGTGGTGGACAAGCACAAGGTCAACATCTTCTACACCGCGCCGACCGCGATCCGCGCGCTGATGCGCGACGGCGAGGGGCCGGTGAAGAAGACCTCGCGCGCCTCGCTGCGGGTGCTGGGCTCGGTCGGCGAGCCGATCAACCCGGAAGCGTGGCTGTGGTATTACCGCGTGGTCGGCGACCAGCGCTGCCCGATCGTGGATACGTGGTGGCAGACCGAGACCGGCGGCATCCTGATTTCGGCGCTGCCCGGCGCGATCGACCAGAAGCCCGGCTCGGCGACGCTGCCGCTGCCCGGCGTGAAGCCCGTGCTGGTGGATGGCGACGGCAACGTGCTGGACGGGGCGACGGAGGGCAATCTCTGCCTCGCCGACAGCTGGCCGGGGCAGATGCGCACCGTCTATGGCGATCACGAGCGGTTCATCCAGACCTATTTCTCGACCTTCCGCGGCTTCTATTTCTCCGGCGACGGGGCGCGCCGCGACGAGGACGGGTATTACTGGATCACCGGCCGGGTGGATGACGTCATCAACGTCTCCGGCCACCGGATGGGCACCGCCGAGGTCGAGAGCGCGCTGGTGGCGCACGCTGTCGTGGCCGAGGCCGCGGTGGTGGGCTTCCCGCACGACATCAAGGGCCAGGGCATCTATGCCTATGTCACGCTCGTCGCCGGCCAGGAGCCGACCGAGGAGCTGCGCAAGGAGCTGGTGATGTGGGTCCGCAAGGAGATCGGCCCGATCGCGGCGCCGGATGCGATCCAGTGGGCGCCGGGCCTACCGAAGACCCGCTCGGGCAAGATCATGCGCCGCATCCTGCGCAAGATCGCCGCCAACGAGACCGACAGCCTGGGCGATACCTCGACCCTCGCCGATCCGGGGGTGGTGGACGACCTCGTGCGCAACCGGCTGGGCTGAGCGGCCGCCGGCGGTGGGCGGGACGATCGGGCACGAGGCCGGCCGGGTCCATCGGGTGATGGGCTCGGGCGGCGTCGGGCTGCATGTGCGCGAATGGGGGGCGGAAACGGCGCCGCCCATCCTGTTCATCCATGGCTGGTCGTCCTGCTATCTCGCCTGGCGCGGGCAGTTCGACAGCGCGCTGCGCGAACGGTTCCGCCTCGTCTGCATGGATTTGCGCGGGCACGGGTTTTCCGACCGGCCGCTCGACCCCGAGCTGTACCAGACCGGCGCGCATTGGGCGGATGACATCGCCGCGGTGATGATCGCGCTCGGCCTGCGCCGGCCGGTGCTGGTGGCGGCGAGCTATGGCGGCTATGTCGTCGGCGATTATCTGGCCCGGCATGGCACGCGGAATGTGAGTGCGGTGAATTTCGTCGGCGCCGCGGTGATTTCCTCGAATCCGCCGGTGCATATCGGCCCCCGGTTCATCGAGGGCGCGGTGATGGCGGCGAGCGATGATCCGGCGGTGATGATCGAGGGGGCGCGCAGCGTGATCCACGCCACCACCCACCTTCCGCTGCCGGCGGCGGATGCCGAGCGGGCGCTGGCGGGTTTCATGCTCACCCCGCCGGCGGTGCGCGCCTTCCTGCTGATGCGCACGCTCGACTTCACCGACACGCTGGCCGAGCTTGACCGGCCGGTGCTGGTAACCCAGGGCGAGGAGGACGATATCGTGCTGCCGGCGATGGCGCGGCATATCGCCGAGACGGTGCCGCAGGGCCGACTCTCGCTCTATCCCGAATGCGGGCACACGCCGCAATACGAATTCGCCGAGCGGTTCAACCGGGAACTCGACGCCCTCGCTACCGCGGTCTGAGCCGCGCCGCAGACATTCAGGTTATGCGATAAGTTCATGGCGGCTTCATGCCGTCACCCCTTTTCCGGGGCGTTCCGAATATTATCTGATAGGAAGGCCGGTTGATCCCGGCCACGTGTTTCGGCAGCGATGCCGTTTGCCATCCGGTCCTGACCGACCGGATAGGGGTCTTCGGATCCCGACGTCTCCCAGACGTGAAGCCTCCCTGTTGACTGCCCCGCCGGTGATCCGGCGGGGCTTTTTTGTGTCATTTCAATGAATCCTAGCCTCGTCGATCGACGATCGCAATCGCGCGATGGGGACCGGCGCGGTTTCGCGACGAAGTGTTGCAGGGCCGACACGCTGCGGGGGCGGCGCGGTTTGTCTCTCGCGCCCACGGCGCGGTTTGTCTCCGTCGCCGAGCTATGGAATGCTGGCGGCAAATGATGCGGGAGGACGCGATGACGCTGCAACAACACTGGAACGCCGGCCGCGCCGTGCTGAATGGCTGGCTGTCGGTTCCGGCCGGCTTCGCCACCGAGCTGATGGCGCGACAGGGCTGGGACAGCCTGACGGTCGACATGCAGCACGGGCTGGTGGATTATTCCGGACTGGTGCCGATGCTGACGGCGATGGCCAGCGCAGCGGTGGTGCCGATGGTGCGGGTGCCGTGGTTCGACCCGGGAATCGTGATGAAGTCGATCGATGCGGGCGCGCTCGGCGTGATCTGCCCGATGATCAATTCGCGGGCGGAGGCCGAGGCCTTCGTCTCCTGCCTGCGCTACGCGCCGCGCGGCCGGCGCAGCTATGGGCCGATCCGCGCCGCCCTCGTGCATGGCGCCGATTACGCGCGCCGCGCCGATGACATGGTGACCGGCTTCGCGATGATCGAGACGCGGGCGGCGCTGGAGGCGATCGACGAGATCGTGTCGATCCCGGAGCTGGACGCGGTCTATATCGGGCCGAACGACCTCGCCCTCTCGCTCGGCGAGGCGCCGCGGTTCGATCCGGAAAATTCGCCGGTCTATGACGCGATCCTGCACATCCTTGCCCGGGCGAAGCATCACGGCAAGCGCGCCGCGGTGCATACGGGCTCGCCCGCCTATGCGCGCAAGATGGTCGCGGCAGGGTTCGATCTCGTCACCGTCGGCTCGGATGCCGCCTTCATCGCCCAGGGGGCGGCGGCCGCGGTGCAGGCGTTCCGCGGCGGCTGAGCCGCGCCATGGCGTATTGATATTCCGAGCATCTTTATCCGATCAGATGATCCCATCTGATCGGATGATGCCGTAGAGCACTTTCCGATCCTTTCGGATCGGATGTAGTGCTCTAGCATATTGATATTCCGATCATCTTGATCCGATCAGATGATCCCATCCGATCAGATGATGCTCTAGAACTTCACCTTCACCCCCGCATAGCCGGCGATCGGTGCTGCCGTGGAATAGGCGCGGTTGTCGGCGGCATAGGCCGGGCCGAGCACATAGGCGATGCCGGCGGGGTTGGAGAAGCCGCCATAGACGTAATAATGCGCGTCGGTGAAGTTATCGACCTCGCCGAAAAGGGTGACGCGCGGCGTGAGCCGGTAGCTGGTGGTGAAGTTCAGCACGACGAAGCCGGGCAGCTTCGGCTGCTGGTTCGACTGGTCGCCATGCAGATACGTCCCGGTCTGCGCGTTGGCCGACAGGCCGAGCTTCCAGGCCGTGGTCGCCTTGTAATCGGCGCCGAACTTGAACAGGTTCTCCGGCACGCCGGCCAGATGATCGCCCGGGCGGACCGTGATCACCCCGCCGATATTCGAGGGGCTGTGCGAGGCGACCCGGAAGCTGCTCTGATACGTCGCCTCGATCAGCGAGTCGTTGAAATACGCATCCCATTTCGGGAAATCGAGCCGCAGGGCGAGATCGGCGCCCTGGCGCAGCACGCCGCCGATATTGGCGAAATAGCCGTTGGTGTTGTTGTTGAGGTTGGTGGCGAGGAACTCGACGTCGTCGTTGGCGCGGATGTGGTAATAATCGAGATTGTAGGTGAGCGTGCCGTTGCCGCCCACCAGCAGCGCCCCGCGGATGCCGGCTTCCAGACTGTCGGTGACGGTCTGCTTCAGGTTGGGATCGAAGGTGATGAAGTTCGACAGGGTGCAGGGGTCGGTCGGGTTGGCGCAGGTCAGCTCGGCCGGGGTGGGCGCGGCATTGGCCTGCGAATAGCTGCCATAGAGCGAGGCGAGCGGGGTCAGCCGGTAGCTGAAGCCGAGGCTCGGGTTGAAATGCTCGTAATTGTGGTGCCCGCTGAGATCCGCCGGGTTCTGCACCTGCCCGGCGGCGAGCGCGCTGGCGGCCTCGGTATTGTGCAGGTCGATCTGGGCGATGTTGAGCCGCCCGCCGAGCGTGAGGGTGAGGCGGGGGGTCAGGTCGAGCGAATCCGAGGCGTAGAGGCCGTAATAGGCGTTGCGGATGTTCTCGGCCGAGGGCAGGGCGCCCGGCTCGTCGGTCTGGTAGCCAAGACCGCTACCCGGCGGCGGGGCGTAGACGCGGGCGGCGTTGAGCAGGCCATCGAAATTGGTGGCGGAGAAGGTGGTGAAGCCGCCATCGAAGCTGGCGCCGGCGATCAGGTGGTTCTTCAGCCCGAACAGCACGTCCTTGCGGCTGAGCTGGGCGGTGGCGCCGTAGCCGTCGGTGTTGGTGCTGTTCACCGCGAGCGAGCCGTAGCCGATGAAACCGGACGGCACGGCGAAATAGGGCACGGTGCCGCCGCCGAGCAGGGTCGCCGGGTTCGACGAGCCCAGCCCGCAGAGATGGCTGGTCGAGCCGTCGGTGCATTGCGCATCGACTGGCCCGTTGCCGTTGATCAGGTGCTCGCGCAGATGGTCGTAATAGAGGACGGCCTGGATCGAGCTGTGATCGTCGATCTGGTCGTTCAGGGTGGCGGCGACGCGGCTATAGGTGTCCTCGATCGAGTTCGGGCCGGTATATTCGGCGTTCGGCGCGATCGCGAGCAGCTTCGCCGGCACCGTTGCCGGGCCGTTGAGGAAGGAATGGCCGAACATCGCGTTGATGTGCAGCTCGGCATGCGGGCCGCGCCAGCCGAGATCGGCATAGGCGCTTTCGAGGGCGGAGGATTGCAGGTCGCGCCAGCCGCCGGAGCGCGCGCCCTGCACCGCGATATAGGCGGCGGTGTCGCCGTGGCTTATGCCGTACTGGCCGTTGCCGCGCAGCGTGCCGAAGGAGCCGCCGGAGAGTTCGACCTCGCCACGATGATAGGTGAAGCCGTTCTTCATCTGCACGCTGAGCGCGCCGCCGAGGGCGTTGAGGCCAAAGAGCGGGTTGGCGTCCTCGACGCTGATATGCGCGATCGCCGCCTGCGGCAGCACGCTCCAGAGGGCGAGGTCGCCGAAGGGGACGTTGAAGCGCGCGCCATCGACATAGACGCTGATGCCCTCGGGCGTGCCCTGGATCGGCGAGAGGGTGAAGCCGTGATAGATGATGTCCGGCTGGTAGGGGTTGGCCTGGCTGTTTTGCAGGTTGACGCCGGAGGCGGAGCGGCCGAGGGCGGCGACGACGCTCGGGTTGCCGCCGACATTGATCTGCCGGCTGTCGAATTGCTGCACGAGGGCGGGCCATTTCGCCGCGTTGATCGCAGCACCGGCGAGCGGGGCGACATTGACCCGGATGGTGCGGATCGTGATCGGCGCCTTTGCCGTGGCAGGTATCGGCGCTTTTGCCCCGGCAGCGGGTGATGTGGCCGGTGATGTGGCCGGCGGTGTAGCGGGGGCGATGGGGGCGACGATCAGGGGCGCCTGGGCGGCGGCGCCTGGTGCGGCCTGCGCCATCGCGACACCGCCGGCGGCGAGCGACGCCGCCAGCACCGCCATGCCGTGCCGGGCGAGGCGCAGCGCGCGGGGGTAGGCGTGTTTCGTCGTCATCGTCGTTTCCTCCATGTCCGGGGCGGTCGTTGCCGCCGCCGCGCCGCCTGTCACGGCGCGGGATTGTGCCGCGTTGCGCTCAGTCGGCGAAGGGGTCCTGCATCAGGATGGTGTCGTCCCGCTCGGGGCTGGTGGAGAGCAGGGTCACCGGGCATTCGACCAGTTCCTCGATACGGCGGACATATTTGATCGCCTGCGCCGGCAGGTCGGCATAGGAGCGGGCGCCGCGGGTCGAGCCGGACCAGCCCTCGATGGTTTCATAGACCGGCTCGGCCCTGGCCTGCGCCGCGGCGCCGGGCGGCAGATGGGGCAGGGTTTCGCCGTCGATCCGGTAGCCGACGCCGATTTGCAGCGTGGTCATGCCGTCGAGCACGTCGAGCTTGGTCAGCGCGAGGCCCTGGATGCCGCCGACCTTGACCGCCTGGCGGACCAGTGCGGCGTCGAACCAGCCGCAGCGGCGGGCGCGGCCGGTGATGGTGCCGAACTCATGCCCGCGCTCGCCGAGCAGGCGGCCGATCTCGTTGTCCTGCTCGGTCGGGAAGGGACCGGAGCCGACGCGGGTGGAATAGGCCTTGGCGATGCCGAGCACGCGGCCGGCCGCATCCGGCCCGACGCCGGCGCCGGCGGCGATCTGGCCGGCGACGGTGTTGGATGAGGTGACGAACGGGTAGGTGCCGTGATCGACATCCAGCATCACCGCCTGCGCGCCCTCGAAGAGGATGCGGGCGCCGGATTTCTTCGCCTCGGCCAGGCGTTCCCAGACCGGCTCGGCGAAGGGCAGGATCTGCGGCGCGAGGGCGAGGAGCTGGTCCATCAGTTCGGCCTTGCCGAACACGGGCGCGCCGAGGCCGGCGAGCAGCGTGTTGTGGTGCAGCAGCAGCTCGTCGAGCCGCCAGTCGAGCGTTTCGGGTTCGGCGAGGTCGCAGACGCGGATGGCGCGGCGGGCGACCTTGTCCTCATAGGCGGGGCCGATACCACGGCCGGTGGTGCCGATGCGGCGCGCGCCGCGGGCGGCCTCGCGCGCGGCGTCGAGGGCGGCGTGCAGCGGCAGGATCAGCGGCGCGTTGTCGGCGATGCGCAGGGTTTCGGGGGTGACGTTCAGCCCCTGTTCGCGCACCCGGCCGATTTCGGCGAGCAGGGCCACCGGGTCGACCACCACGCCATTGCCGATCACGCCGAGCTTGCCGCGCACGAGGCCGGAGGGGAGCAGGGAGAGCTTGTAGGTCTGGTTGCCGACCACGAGCGTGTGCCCGGCATTGTGCCCGCCCTGGAAGCGGACGACGACATCGGCGCGGGAGGCCAGCCAGTCGACCACCTTTCCCTTGCCTTCGTCGCCCCATTGCGCGCCGATGATGGTGACATTTGCCATGGCGTTATCCTTCGAGCGGAACGGCGCGTCCGTCGCGCCAGAGATGGGAGCAGGACAGGCGGCGCGCCTCCTCGGCGTCATCCGCCGCGGCGGCGAGGCCGCGAATGGTGGCGAAGCCCTCGGCGCGGGCGCGCGCACCGGCATCGGCCGGCGTGAAGGCGGGCAGGAACAGCCGCGGGCGCAAGGCAGGGCGCGGGGCGACGGCGAGGATCGTGTCGGGATAGAGGGTGATGCCGGTCGCCGATTCGCCATTGTCGCAGAGATAGCGCCCGCCGCGGCCGAACTCGGCCTGGCGGCCGGGCGCGAAGATCGTGAGCGCGACGCCGGTATGGTAGCGATAGCCGCGGAACTCGACCGGGTCGATGGTCAGGCGCAGCGCCGGCATCAGGGTGCGGATGGCGGCGACGGTCGCGCTCAGCCGGTCAGCGAGGGTGCGGACCGGGGCAGGCAGGTCGATCGCGGCGAGGCGACCGATCGCGGTGTCGGCGGTGCCGGCGGCATCGAGCAGGGCGAGCAGGGTCGGCGCCAGCGCGCCGCCATGGGCGGCGATCTCGGCGGCGTCCTTGCGGTCGAGCGCGCGGACGAGGGCGGCGTGGGCCGACGTGTCGCCCAGCAGAGCGGGGATCAGCGGCGGCATGGTGAGGTCGACGCTGACCTCGCCGATGCCGGTGGCGGCGAGGGCGGCGGCGGCGGTGACGATGATTTCAGCGTCGGCCTCGGGCACGTCCGGCCCGATCAGCTCGATGCCGGCCTGCGCGACCTGGCGCTCGGGGGCGAGCTGCGAGCCGCGCACCAGCAGGCATTGCCCGGCATAGGCGAGGCGCAGCGGCCGTGCGGCGGCGGCGAGCCTCGTCGTGGCGATGCGGGCGATCTGCGGCGTGGTGTCGGCGCGCACGCCCATCATGCGCTGCGATTCGGGGTCCATCAGCCGGAAGGTCTGCTCGGCCACGGCGCCGCCGCTGCCGGCGAGCAGCGTGGTCTCGAACTCCACCAGCGGCGGCTTGACCCGCTGATAGCCATGCGCGCCGAAACTCGCCGTCAGCGTTTCGGTCAGCCGTGCCTCGGCCTCGGCGTCCGGTGGCAGCAGGTCGGTGAAGCCCGCGGGCAGCAGAGCGGGGTGGGGCGGCAGGTCGTCGGTCATGTCGATACGGGTTCCGGCGCGGCGTGGGAAAGGCCCGGAGGGGCCGGGCTTGCGCGGCCTATAGCATCCGGTGCGGCCGGGGCCAATTCGGGGTGGAAATCGCCCGCGCCGCGTGGCAAGGTGATTTCAACCTAAGCGGGTATTTCGATCGTGCTTTTCAACTCGCCCCTTTTCGTCTTCGGGTTTCTGCCGGTCTTTCTCGCCGGATTCGCCCTGGCCGGGCGGATTGCCGGGGCGCGGGCCGCGCTCGGCGTGCTGCTGCTGGCAAGCCTCGTGTTCTACGGGTGGTGGAAGCCGCTGCTGCTGCCGCTGCTGGCAGGATCGATCCTCGGCAATTACCTGCTGGCCGATGCGATGCGGCGGTCGCGCCGGACGCGGCGCTGGCTGATCTTCGGGCTTGGCGCGAACCTGCTGCTGCTGTTCTGGTTCAAATATGCCGGTTTGCTGGCGGCGAGCGGGGCGGCGCTGCTCGGCCTGCCCGCGCCGGCGCTCGGCATCCTGCTGCCGCTCGGCATCAGCTTCTTCACCTTCCAGCAGGTGATGTATCTGGTCGATACCGCGCGCGGCGAGGTGCCGGCGTGCGGCTTTCTCGACTATGCCTGTTTCGTCGCCTTCTTCGCGCATCTGATCGCCGGGCCGATCGTCCGGCCGGGGGAGATCATTCCGCAATTCGCCCGCCATCGCGGCCGGGTGCGGCAGGAGGATCTCGTTGCCGGCATCGAGATCTTTCTCCTCGGCCTCGGCAAGAAGCTGGTGCTGGCGGACAGTCTCGCCCGCTTCGCCGATCCCGCTTTCGCGGCGGCATCCGCAGGGCATTCGCTGTCGCTCGTCGAGGCATGGGTGGCGCTGCTCGCCTATGGCGCGCAGATCTATTTCGATTTCGCGGGCTATTCGGACATGGCGATCGGGCTCGCGCGGATGATCGGCATCGGCTTTCCGCTGAATTTCCGCAGCCCCTATCAGGCGCGCGACATCTCGGATTTCTGGCGGCGCTGGAACATCACGCTCTCGCTCTTCCTGCGCGACTATCTCTACATCCCGCTCGGCGGCAACCGGCGCGGCGAGGTGCGGCGCAATCTCAACCTGATGATCACCATGCTGCTCGGCGGGCTGTGGCATGGCGCGGCGTGGTCGTTCATGCTGTGGGGCGGGCTGCACGGGCTGTATCTCGTGATCCATCACCAGTGGCGGCGGTTCGGGGTGCGCCTGCCGCTTCTGGCGGCGCAGGGGCTGACGCTGCTGGCGGTGCTGCTGGCCTGGGTGCCGTTCCGCGCCGACAGCCTCGCCGCCTGCCGGATCGTGCTGCGCGGGCTCGTCGGCGCCGGCGGGGTGCTGCTGCCGCGCCAGCTCATCGCCGCGATTCCCGCCCTCGGCGCGGTCGCGCGGCCGGTCGCGGTGCTGCCCTGGCTTGGCGCGGCGCGGACGATGAGCGTGGTGCAGGGGGCGGCGCTGATCGCGCTGGCCTGGGGGATCATGCTGCTCGCGCGCGACATCCACACGCTCGGGGTGCGCGGGCGCAATGCCGCGCTGATCGCCGGTTTCGCCTTTACCGCGCAGGCGCTGATCTTCGCGCCCTTTGCGCTTCCCTTCATCTATTTCCAGTTCTGATGCGCCGGTTGTTTCTCTGCGCCATCGCCTCGCTCGCGCTCTATTTCGCAGCCTTCGCCCTCGTGCTCGACCGCCCGCTCTCGCTCGGCCTGCTGCGGCTGGAGATGCGCGAGAAACTCGCCCGCGGCGCGGCGCTGCCCTCGCCGAAGCTGGTGATCCTTGCCGGGTCGAACGGGCCCTATTCGCATTCCTGCCGGGTGATCGGCGCGATGCTGGCGCTGCCGTGCGAGAATGGCGGCATCGCCGTCGGCATCGGGCTCGACGATCTGTTTCTCCGCTGGCTTCCCCTGCTGCATCGCGGCGATGTCGTCTACCTGCCGATGGAGGTGCAGCAATACGACGTCAGCCCTGCGGCGAACCGGATGGATGTCGATGGCGCCATGCTGTTTCGCCACGACCGCGCGCTGCTGTGGCGCATGAAGCCGGGGCGGATACTCGGTGCGGCCTTCCACAACACGATGCCGGACGGGCTGGAGGCGCTGGCGGAGATGGCGGCGCGGACGGGCGGGATTGGCCATTTGCGCGCGCGGCTTGCCCGCGAGGAGGATGCGCAGGGGGATGAGATCGGCACGTCGCTCGCCACCGCCGACCGCGCCTTCCTCGCCGGGCTGCATCGGGTCGAGCCATCGGCGCGGGCGATCCGGGACGGGTATGGCACGGTGCTGATCGGCCGGTTCGTCGCCGCCGCGACGGCGCGGGGGGTGATCGTGATCGGCGGGCTGCCGACGGATTTCCGCGATGTCAGGCTGAGTGCTGCGGATACAGGCGCGATCCGCGCCGTCTATCGGCTTCATGGCGGGCGGTTTCTCGAACTCGCCGGCCGCAGCCGCTATCCGCGCGCCGATTTCTACAACAGCGAGGATCATCTGGCGCAGCCCTGCCAGTATTTTCATTCCATGCTGGTCGCGCGCGGCCTCGCCCCTCTGCTGCACCGGCGCGTCGTCGCGCCGGCGGCGGCGACGCTCAGCCTGGCGGCGACCTGCCCGCAAGAAACGCTGCCGCCCGCGCAACACAGCGTTCGAACATCGCGAGCGAGTCGAAGGGCAGGTCCTGCCCGTCCGGCGGGGTGAGCAGCCCGCCTTCGAGCGCGCCGATCACCATCAGATTGTCGCCGAGGCCGAAATCCTCGATCGCGGTGCCGGCCACCGGATCGGGCTGGGCCGCGACCTGCATGCGGCTGCGGGCGGCGAACGGGATGGCGGCGTTGGAATAGCCGAAACAGGGCCGGCCCCGGCCGAGGAACCAGCCGAGTTCGACCAGCGTGCCGGCATCGGCCGAGGCGCCGCGGAACGGGCTGAGATGGGCGATGACGATGTCGCTGCGCTCCATCATCGCGACGTCCTGGCGGAAGATCGCCTGCCACAGCGCCTCGCCGGGCCGGCAATCGGGCGGCGGCGCATCGAGCGGGGCGAGCGCCTCGATGCCGTGGCGCGCCGCGATGGCGATCCTGCGCGCGGCATGGGCGGCAGCACCGGGCAGGAACAGGTCTGGCCCGGCGAGATAGGCGATGGGCCTCCGCGTCACTTCGGCTCGTTCATCAGGCCGAAGCGGTGCAGCTTCCGGTAGAGCGTGTTGCGGCTCATGCCGAGGCTGGCGGCGGTGGCGCCGATGCGCCAGTGATGCGCATCGAGTGCCGCGACGATGCGCGCGCGTTCGGGATCATGACTGGGATCGGGATCGTGACCGGGATCGTGATCGGGATTGGCGACGGTTACTTGCGGCGTGGCCGCAGGGCCGCCCATCTGCCGGACGATCATGTGCGGCAGGTGATGCACCTCGATCCGGCCGGAATCGGCGAAGGCGATGGCGGTCCGCAGCGTGTTGCGCAGCTCGCGGATATTGCCCGGCCAGTCATAGGCGGTCATCGCCGCCATCGCGGCGGGGGCGATGCCGACCGCGCCGTCCTCGCTCTCCTCGGCGCAGATCGTCTCGATCAGGCGCTGGCGGTCGGCCCGCTCGCGCAGCCCCGGCATGGTGAGGGCGACGCCGTTGAGCCGGTAGTAGAGGTCCATGCGGAATTCGCCGCGCGCGACCATCGCCTCCAGATCGCGGTGGGTGGCGCTGATCACCCTGATATCGATCCGGATCGGCGTCGTGCTGCCGAGCGGCACGATCTCGCGCTCTTCGAGCAGGCGCAGCAGCCGCGCCTGGATGGTGAGCGGCATGTCGCCGATCTCGTCGAGGAAGAGGGTGCCGCCATGCGCCGCCGCCGCCTTGCCGCGCGCCCCGCCCGGCCGCGCGCCGGTGAAGGCGCCGGCCTCGTAGCCGAACAGCTCGCTCTCGATCAGCTGCTCGGGGATCGCGGCACAGCTCATGGCGATGAAGGGCGCGCCGCCGCGGGCGCTGGCGGCGTGGATGGCGCGGGCGAACGTGTCCTTGCCGGTGCCGGTCTCGCCGAGGAGGAGGATGTTGATGTCGCGGTTCATCACCCGCTCGGCGCGCCAGACGTTATGCGCCATTGCCGGATCGGTGCCGGCGAGGGCGGCGAGCGGGGCCGGCGCGTCGCGGCGCGGCCGGGTCATGGCGGGCAGCGTCCGCGCCGGGCGTTCCACCTCGATCGCGCGGCGCTGCGCGGTGGCGCCGGCGGCGAGGCGGGCGCGGGCGCGTTTCGCCGGCCAGACGCTGGCGAAGCCGTGCCGGTCGTTGCCATGGGCGATCGGCCAGATGGCGAAGGGCTGGGTTTCGGCGTGTTCCAGCAGACGGTCGAGCGAGATGTCGAACACCTCGGCCACGCTGCGGCCGACCAGCGTCTCGTGCCCGCTGGCGCCGAGCATGGCGGGCACCGAATTGTCCACCGCGCGGATCAGCCCGTCACCATCGACGGCGAGCAGAGAGTCGTAGGGCAGGCCGACGAGTTCGGGGCGCTCGTGAAAGCGCATGATCATGCAGTCGCGGAAATTGTTGGTGAAGTGCAACTGTTCGATGATGCGGGCGGACATGCTGACCAGGGCGATGGTCGGCACCTGGGCGGCGCGGCTGTCGTCGCAATCGAGGCAGGTGGCGTCGATCGCGCCGAGCAGCCGGCCATTCGCACCCCATACCGGCACCGCCGAACAGGTCATGTTGTTGTTGCAGGTGAAGAAATGCTCGTCGCGGTGGACGACGCGCGAGCGCCGGTCGTGCAGCGAGGTGCCGGGGCCGTTCACGCCGGCATGCGGCTCGTCCCACAGGAAGCCGGGCACCATGTTCGCGGCCCGCGCGCGGCCGGCATTGGCGGTGTCGGTAAAGACGTCGAGCACGGTGCCGTCGGCGTCGGTCAGCATCAGCACGTAGCGCGACGGGGCGGCGGAGGTTGCGGTCTGCTGGCCGATCTGCCCGAGCAGGCGGTGCATCTCGACCCGGCCGAGACGCTCGAACAGCGCGTGTTCCTCGCGGATCCGCCGCAGTGCGGCGCCACCCACATGCACGGCCGCCGGCGGTGCCTCGGGGTTCAGTCCATACTCGTCGCGGCAGCGCCGCCAAGCCGCCTCGATATAGTCCTCGTGCCGGAAGTCCCGGCCGGGCGGCGCCGCTGCGGCGCGCGCCCATCCCTGCTTCATGTCGGTCATCTTCTGGTCGCTCCCCTGACCGGATCCGCTGCCATTCGCATGCCGCTCTTGTGACGGCTTGTCGGGTGACGACAGCGCGAGACAGAGTGTTCCACACAAATTACACATTGTCACCCTGTTCCGCGGCGCTCCGCCACAGGCTTCGGCACAACCTCAGGATTTGCGCCGCCCCGGCACCGCCGGCGCGGTTGGCACGCGAATTGCTGGATCAGATGCCAGCCGGGGAAATCCGGTAACGCGTCAAACGTCCGCAGCCGTCGTCATGTGGCGCCGGCGCACATCTGGAGGGAGCGTAATGACAAGACTTGGGACGAAATCGCTGAAGCGGTCGCTGCTGGCGGCCAGTTTCGGCATCCTGGGGGCAGGGGCGCTTGTGCTTTCCGCGCAGGCGGCTGGATCCGGCAGCGAGTCGCTGGTGCAGATGCAGAAGAACGCCAATGACTGGGTGATGCCGACCGGCACCTACAATAACTGGCGCTACAGCACGCTTGACCAGATCAACGCGAAGAACGCGAAGAACATGCAGGTCGCGTGGACGATGTCGACCGGGACCAATCGCGGCCTCGAGGGCCAGCCGATCGTCATCGGCAACATGATGTATTACGAGACCTCCTATCCGAACTACGTCTACGCCATCAATCTGGACCACCCCGACCAGATCGCCTGGAAATACACCCCGCCGCGCGACACGAACGCGCCGCCGGTCGCCTGCTGCGACGTCGTCAACCGCGGGCCGGCCTATGCCGACGGGATGGTCTTCGTCGACGCGCTCGACGCGAAGCTCTATGCGCTCGATGCCAAGACCGGCAAGGTCGTGTGGTCGGCCCAGAACGGGCACCCGACTGATGGCCAGACCATGACCGGCTCGCCGATGGTCGTCGGCAACAACGTCATCATCGGCATCGCCGGCGGTGAATACGGCGTGCGCGGCTACATCACCGCCTACGACATCCATACCGGCAAGATGGTCTGGCGCGGCTACAGCGAGGGCCCGTCGAAGGACACGCTGATCGATCCGGCGACGACGATCGATGGCGCGACCGGCAAGCCCGTCGGCCCGCATTCGAGCACCAAGACCTGGCAGGGCGACGAGTGGAAAGTGGGCGGCGGCACCACCTGGGGCTGGTATTCCTACGATCCGAAGCTGAACCTGATCTATTACGGGTCGGGCAACCCCGGCACCTGGAACCCGAGCCAGCGCCCCGGCAAGAATCGCTGGTCGATGACCATCTGGGCCCGCAACCCCGAGACCGGCAAGGTCAAGTGGGTGTATCAGATGACCCCGCATGACGGCTGGGACTATGACGGCGTGAACGAGATGGTTCTCGTCAACGTCAAGGATCATGGCAAGGAAGTGCCGGCGCTGGTGCATTTCGACCGCAACGGCTTCAGCTATGTCATGAACCGCGCGAACGGCAGCCCGATCGCGATCCACAAATACGATCCCTCGGTGAACTGGGCGACCGGGATCGACCCGAAGACCAACGAGCCGATCGTCGATCCCGCCAAGATGACCGAGGCGGGCAAGAACGTGAAGGACATCTGCCCCTCGTCGCAGGGCGACAAGGACGAGCAGCCGGTTTCCTACGATCCGAAGACCGGCCTGTTCTACGCGCCGCTGAACCACCTGTGCATGAGCTACCAGGCGTTCAACGTGAAGTACAAATCCGGCTTCCCGTTCGTCGGCGCCATCGTGAACATGATCCCGGGGCCGGGCGGCTATCGCGGCCGCTTCATCGCCTATGACCCGATGACCGGCAAGACCAAGTGGCAGATCCACGACATGTTCCAGGATTGGGGCGGCGCGCTGACCACGGCGGGCAATGTCGCGTTCTACGGCACGCTGAAGGGGATGTTCCGCGCGGTGGACATCCAGACCGGCAAGATCCTCTACCAGTTCAAGACGCCGTCCGGCATCATCGGCAATCCGATCACCTACATGCATGATGGCAAGCAGTATGTGGCGGTGCTGAGCGGTGTCGGCGGCTGGGCCGCGATCGGCATGGCGGACAACCTGCACAAATCCTCCGCCGGTCTCGGCGCGGTGGGCCTGAACGCCACGCTGACCGACTACACGAACCTTGGCGGCACGCTGATGGTGTTCTCGCTGCCCTCGAAAGTGGCCAGCGCGAACTGAGGCGCGTCTTGACCATCCAGCCCGGGTCGCTCCCCTGCCCGGGCTGGAACTTTTTCTGCCTTGCCCGCTCGCGTGGCCACGCGCGGCGGGCGCCTGCAACGACAGGAACCGGCCCGATATCCGGCCGGCCATGCTGACGGAGTGAAACCCATGAAATCGTCGATGACCCGCTGGATGATGTTCGCGGGCTGTGCCGCCTTCCTCGCCGCCACACCGAAGGGCAGCGCCGCGGCCAGCACAACCGCTCAGCCCTCCAAGACCAGCCATTCCGGCACCAGCCATGTGCTGCGTGTTTGCGCCGATCCCGGCTACCTGCCCTATTCGAACCGCGCCGGCGAGGGCTTCGAGAACAAGATCGCCGAACTCGTCGCCCACGCGATGGGCCGCAAGCTCGAATATACCTGGGCGAGCTACCGCGCGCATGGCGGCTTCTCGAACTTCCTCGCCCTCAATCTCGACGCGCGCAAATGCGACGTTATCATGAACCTGCCGGCCGGCGACAACGAGGAGCTGGCGACCAAGCCCTATTACCGCTCCTCCTACGTGTTCGTGACCCGCAAGGACAAGCATCTGCACATCCGCTCGATGCGCTCGGTCTCGATGCATTCGGTCAAGATCGGGTTCGAGGCGGAAACCACGCCGGAGACCGCGGTCAAGATTCTCGGCCTGATCCGCAATGCCGTGGTGTTCCACGTCGCCGGCAATCCCGCCGCCTCGCCGCGCGAACTGCTGCAGGCGGTGCAGGATGGCAAGGTCGGCGTGATGGTGACCTGGGAGCCGGCGATCGGCGCGTTCATGAAGGATTATCCCGATCTGCAGCTGCGCCGGGTGCCGTCGGAGGAATACGGGCCGGGGCTGCCGGCGGTGCATTATTCCTATGCGATGTCGATGGGCGTGCGGAAGGGCGACACCGCGCTGCGCGCCGCACTCGACAAGGTGATCGCCACCCACAAGGCGGAGATCGCCGCGACGCTCGCGAAATTCAATGTCGGTCTGATGCCGAACCCGCGGCACTACAATTACTCCAACGGCTGAAACGGGCCGCGCCACGATCCGAAGCATGAGAAAGTGATACGCATGACCAAGAGTTCGATTTCATCATTCATCGGCGCGAGCGTGATTGGCGCCGCCGCTGCCGGGCTGCTCAGCGCGGCGGCCTTTGCCGCCGGCGGCGCGGGCGCGATGCCGAAGGGCGAGCAGCTCGCCAAGGGGAGCGACTGCTTCTCCTGCCACGCGATCAACCAGAAGGTCGTCGGCCCCGCCTTCGACGCCGTGGCGCAGAAATTCGCCGGCCAGTCCGGCGCCGAGGACACGCTGGTGAACGCGATCCGCAAGGGGCATGTCGGCACCTGGGGCAAGATCCCGATGCCAGCGCACCCGCAGCTCTCGGAGGCCGACACCAAGGAGATCGTCTCCTGGATCCTGAGCCTCAAGGGGGCACAAGCCGCGGGCGCGCCGGCCGCCGCGTCCGGCAAGACCTACAGCTACAAGGTCAACGGCAAGACGGTGAAGGTCGATTTCCCGATCTTCCAGCCCGGCACCGAAAAGGTGACCAAGGATGTCTTCCGCGGCTACGAGCTGTTCAACTCCTACTGCTTCCGCTGCCATGGCGAGGATGCCGTCGGCGGATCCTACGCGCCCAACCTGCGGGCGTCGCTGAATAACGGCATGACCGAGGCCGGCTTCACCAATGTCGCGATGACCGGGGTGAAGGCGAAGGGCATGCCGAGCTGGGCCGGGTTCTTCACCCCGCACCAGATCCACGTGATCTACCAGTATGTGAAGGCACGCGCGGTCGGCGCCGTCGGCACCGGCGCGCCCAAGGAGTGACGGGGCGGGGCCACGCCCAAGGAGTGACGATGTGGGGACATGCCCAAGGAGTGACGATGCGGGGCCATGCCCAAGGAGTGACGATGCGGGGCCATGCCCAAGGAGTGACGATGCGGGGCCATGCCCCGCGCCGGATCAGGATGTTCTGGGTATCAACAATATAGAGCACGACATCCGATCCGGATGGATCGGAAACCGCTCTGAACGAAAGGGAGTTCGGAAACATGGCCATCTCGCTGCATCCGTCCATCGACAATGGAATCAAGCCGGGCGCGTCCGGCTTTGCCGGCGGCACGCTGCGCTGCCACTGCCCGAGCCACCAGGTGGTGGTGCGCGTCGATTCGCAGACCGCCCACAACCACGCCTGCGGCTGTTCCAAATGCTGGAAGCCGGCAGGGGCGAAATTCTCGGTCGTCGCGGTGGTGCCGCGGGACAAGGTTCACATCGTCGAGAACGGCAACAAGCTGCACATCGTCGATCACAACGCGGTCATCCAGCGCCATGCCTGCCGCGAATGCGGCGTGCACATGTTCGGCCGCATCGAGAACAAGGACCATCCGTTCTACGGGCTCGACTTCGTGCATACCGAGCTGTCGTCCGACCAGGGCTGGTCGGCGCCGGAATTCGCCGCCTTCGTCTCCTCGGTGATCGAACAGGGCACGCCGCCCGCGGAGATGGGCGCCATTCGCGCGCGCTTGAAGGAACTCGGCCTTGAGCCGTATGACTGCCTCTCGCCGCCGCTGATGGACGCCATCGCGACCCATGTCGCGAAGGCGAACGGCAAGCTCGCGGCCTGACCGCCCTGGAGCCTGATCCGGCCGGGTGGCATCGCCCGGTCGGAGCGAGAGAGGCTCCGCCGATCAACAGCATGGCGTGATGGTGCCGGCCCCGCGAGGCCGGACGGCGCGCCGAGGAGGATGGATACGATGGACGTTCGCGCCGCGATTGCGTGGAAAGCCGGCGAAAAGCTCGAACTCGGCACCGTGCGGCTGGAAGGGCCGAAGGCGGGCGAGGTGCTGGTCGAGGTCAAGGCCACCGGCATCTGCCATACGGACGAATACACGCTTTCGGGCGCTGACCCCGAAGGGCTGTTCCCGGCGATTCTCGGCCATGAGGGGGCGGGGGTCGTGGTCGATATCGGCCCCGGTGTGACCAGCGTGAAGAAGGGCGATCACGTGATCCCGCTCTACACGCCCGAATGCCGGCAGTGCAAATCCTGCCTGTCGCGCAAGACCAATCTCTGCACCGCGATCCGCGCGACCCAGGGCAAGGGGGTGATGCCGGACGGCACCTCGCGCTTCTCCTGCGACGGCGAGCCGGTGATGCACTACATGGGCTGCTCGACCTTCGCCAACTACACCGTGCTGCCGGAGATCGCGCTGGCGAAGGTGCGCGAGGACGCGCCCTTCGACAAGATCTGCTATATCGGCTGCGGGGTGACCACCGGGATCGGCGCCGTGATCAACACCGCCAAGGTGCAGCCGGGCGACAATGTCGTCGTCTTCGGTCTCGGCGGGATCGGCCTCAACGTGATCCAGGGCGCGCGTCTCGCCGGTGCGAACATGATCGTCGGCGTCGATCTCAACAACGGCCGCAAGCCGATGGCCGAGAAATTCGGCATGACGCATTTCGTCAACCCGGCCGAGATCGGCGAGGATCTCGTGCCCTATATCGTCAACCTGACCGATGGCGGCGCGGACTATTCCTTCGAGTGCATCGGCAATGTGAAGGTGATGCGCCAGGCGCTGGAATGCTGCCATCGCGGCTGGGGCACCTCGATCATCATCGGGGTCGCCGGCGCGGGGCAGGAAATCTCGACCCGGCCGTTCCAGCTGGTCACCGGGCGCAACTGGCGCGGCACCGCGTTCGGCGGCGCGCGCGGCCGCACCGATGTGCCGAAGATCGTCGACTGGTACATGAACGGCAAGATCAACATCGACGACCTGATCACCCATGTCCTGCCCTTCGAGCAGATCAACGAGGGCTTCGAGCTGATGCGCAAGGGCGAGAGCATCCGCAGCGTCGTCGTCTACTGATGTCCCGCCGGCTCTGCCTGTTCGCCGTGTCCCTTCTCGGGGGCACGGCGTTCGCTGCCCCGGCACGCGGGCAGGTGGCACAGCCGCTGGTCGTGCCCTCGCCGGGGGAGATCGCGATCCGCAAGATCGTGGTGAGCGCGACCCGCACGCCGGAGCCGAGCTTCGATGTTCCGGTGTCGATCTACAGTGTTTCCGGCCGGCAGGTCAGCCTCGCCAACGAGGAGGAGAACCTCAGCGAGACGCTGAACCGCGTGCCCGGCATCGATGTGCAGAACCGGCAGGATTATGCCCAAGGGTTGCGCATCACCTCGCGCGGGTTCGGCGCGCAGACGCCCTTCGGCGTGCGCAACATCCGCATCCTCGTCGATGGCATGACGCTGACCGGGCCGGACGGGACGACCGATTCCGAGGTGATCGATCTTGGCGACATCAACCGGATCGAGGTGCTGACCGGCCCGTTCTCGGTGCTCTACGGCAATGCCTCGGGCGGGGTGATCCAGGTGTTCAGCAAGGATGGCCCGGCCCGGCCGACGGTGAGCGGCGGCATCACCGCCGCCTCCTATGGCGGCTGGCGCGTCGGCGCGAGCTATGGCGGCACGGCGCGCCTCGGGCAGGACGGTTCGTTCAACTACATGATGAACGCATCGGATTTCTACACCGGCGGCTACCGCCAGCACAGTGCTGCAAGGCGCCAGCAATTCTATGGCAAGTTCCGCGTCGAGGTGAGCCCGGACACCAGCTACACCCTGCTCGTGGATGGGCTGAACGAGCCCTATTCCGAAGACCCCGGCGGGCTGACCGCGGCGCAATATCACGCCGATCCGACCCAGGCCGGCACCAACACCGAAAAATTCGGCACCCGCAAGGTGCTGCGCCACCTGCAATTCGGGCTGGTCTTCAACCATCGGTTCAACGCGCATAACAGCGTGCGCGTCGTCGTCTACGAGGCGACGCATTCGGTGCTGCAATTCCTGCCCTTCACCGGCAATTTCGCGGCCTCCGGCGGCGGCGTGGTGGATCTCGCCCGCAAATCCGGCGGGATCGATGCCTCCTTTACCCATAAGGACCGGGTCGCCGGCATTCCGCTCACCCTCGTGAGCGGGGTCGATTTCGGCTACGAACAGCAGCACCGCAAGGGCTATGTCAACGAGTATGGCGCGATCGGCGCGCTGCGCCGCAACGAGCAGGACGTGGCGCGCAATATCGCCGAATACGCGCAAGTGAACGCCCACCTGACCAGGCGCACGACATTGGTCGTCGGGCTTCGCCACAGCAACGACTATTTCAGCGTGACCGACAATTACGTGACCAGCGCGCTGACCAACGATTCCGGTTCGGTCAGCTATGGAAACACGAGCCTCGTTGCCGGCGCGACCTATCACCTGACGCCGACGACCAATCTCTACGCCGATTACGGCGAGGGGTTCGAGACGCCGACGCTCGATCAGCTTGCCTACCTGCCCAATGGCCAGGCGGGGTTCAATTCCGCACTCCGCCCCACCAGCAGCCAGAATTTCGAGGCCGGGATCAAGAGCCTGATCGGCGCCGATACCTATCTCCAGCTCGCGGTGTTTCACATCCATACCAACAACGAGATCGAGGTGTCCTCCTCGAAGGATGCGCGCACCGCCTATTCCAACCAGGGGCAGACGGCGCGCAACGGCGTCGATCTCAGCATCGACACGCATCTGCCGCATCATCTCGAACTTTACGGCTCCTACTCGCTGCTGAAGGCGCATTTCCTCGCCAACCAGTTCGCCGGCAAGGCGCTGCCCGGCGTGCCGGACCAGCGCATTTATGGCGAGCTCGACTGGCACGATCCGGCAAGCGGGTTCTACGCCCAGGCGAATGGCCAGTGGCAGAGCCGGATGTATGTCGATTCGCAGAATTCGGCCTATGCGGCGGGGTATTTCACCGCCGGGCTCGCCGCCGGGTTCCGCGAGGATTTCGGGCCGATCCGCTTCAACGAGTTCGCCCGCATCGACAACCTGTTCAACCGCACCTATGTCGGCGCCGTGGTGATCGCGGCGAGCAACGCCGCCTATTACGAGCCGGCGCCGGGGCGGAATTTCGTGATCGGGATGCGCGCGCGCTACCGGTTCTGAGCGGGAGCGCGGGCGACCTCAGGTCAGAACAGCTTGCCGGGATTGAGCGTCGCCGCCGGGTCGAGTGCGGCGCGGATGCGGCGCATGATCTCGCGCTCGGGGGCGGCGCGCCAATGGGCGAAGGCCTCGGTCTTGACCAGGCCGATGCCGTGCTCGGCGGAGAAGCTGCCGTCGAGTTCCATGACGATGGCGTTGACATCCTCCATCAGCGCCTCGGCGCCGGCCATGAAGGCGGCGGGGTCGGCCCCCTCGGGTTGCAGCGCGTTGAGATGGATGTTGCCATCGCCGATATGCCCGAAAGCGACCATGCGGGCGCCCTGGTGGCGGGCGGCGAGCATGGCGGCGGCGCGCTCCAGCAGGGCGGGGACGGCGGCGACCGGCACCGAGACGTCGTTCTTCACCGAGGCGCCGGCGCGGCGCTGCGATTCGGAGAGATGCTCGCGCAGCGCCCAGAAGGCGGCGCGCTGCGCCTCCGATTCGGCGAGTGCGGCATCGCCGATCACGCCATCCCGCAGCGCATCCGCCAGCACCTCCTCCGCGGTGTCGCGCAGGCTGTCGCCGCGCCGCGTGGTGGCGAGTTCGAGCAGGACGTAGTGCGGCGCGGGGGCGGCCAGCGGCAGGCGGAAATCGGGCATGTGCGCCGCGTTCACCGCCATGGCGGCGCCGGAGATGTATTCGAAGGCGTAGAGCGCCGCCTCGTCCTCGTTGCGGAAGCGGGCGAACAGGTCGAGCACGGCATCGACGCTGTCGAGCGCGCAGAAGCAGGTCTGGTACTGGCGCGGCGCGCGGGCGAGGCGCAGCACGGCGGCGGTGACGATGCCGAGCGTGCCCTCGGCGCCGGCGAAGAGCTGGCGCAGCGCGTAGCCGGTATTGTCCTTGCGCAGCCGGCGCAGCCCGTTCCACACCGTGCCGTCCGCCAGCACCACTTCGAGGCCGAGCACGAGGTCGCGCGCATTGCCGAATCGCAGCGTGTTGTTGCCGCCGGCATTGGTGGAGATCACCCCGCCGATCGTCGCCGAGCCCTCCGAGCCGATGGACAGCGGCAGCAGCGCGCCGGCGGCGCGGGCGGCCTCCTGGGCTGCGCGCAGCGGCACGCCGGCCTCAAGCTCGATGGTCAGCCCCGCGGGGTCGAGGGCGCGCACCGCGTTCATCCGCGCGAGCGAGAGCACCATCTCCCGCCCCGCCATGGCCGGCACGGCGCCCGCGACCATCGACGTGTTGCCCCCCTGCGGCACCACCGGCACGCCGGCGGCGGCGCAGAGCCGCAGGGCGGCGGCCACGCCCTGCGCATCGCGCGGGCGCAGCACGGCGCGCGGGGTGTTGCTGAACAGGCCGCGCCAGTCGGCGCCGTAAGGGGCGATCTCGTCGGCGGCGAGGAGCACGCCGCCCGGCCCGAGTGCGGCCGCAAGCTGGTCGATCAGGTCTGGCATGGGCCGACTATATCGCCATTTCCCGGCGGGGAAAGCCGCCCTCGCGCGGCGGCGTTGCTCCGTTTGGGAACAGCCTGTCGCAAAGTGGACACGAAAGCTTGATCGTTTCGCCGCTTATGATAGCGTTATCACGCAGCCACGGGTGCGTCACCGCGTCCCGGCACGCAGCCTGATTTTCAACAGGGGAAACGAAGATGAAGTCGAATTGGATCAAGGGAGGCCGCGGCCTCGTCGGCGGCGTTGCCGCCGCCGCTCTCGCCGCCGGCATTGCCGGGATTGCCCATGCGGGCGCCATTTCCAACACCACGCCGACGCCGAAGGACTACACCAACACCGCGGCCAGCAACTCGACCTGGATTCTCGGTGCGAAGAACTACGACAACAACCGCTACGTCGATATCGGCGAGATCACCCCGGACAACGTTTCCAAGCTGAAGCCGGTCTGGACCTTCCAGGTCTCCGACAACGGCCCGATCGAGGCGGCTCCGGTGATCTGGAACGGCACCGCCTACATCACCTCGGCGCATGACCACGTCTATGCCGTCGATGTGAAGACCGGCAAGCTGAAGTGGGAATTCTCCGACAATCCCCATGTCATCTCCTTCGCCGCCAACCGCGGCGTCACCCTGCTCGACGGCAAGGCCTATCTCGCGACGCTCGATGGCCACCTGATCGCGCTCGACGCGACGACCGGCAAGAAGGTGTTCGACAAGGTCGAGGTCTCCGACACGGCGAACTCGTTCTACACGATGCAGCCGCTGCCCTACACCAACCCGAAGACCGGCAAGACAGTGCTGCTGCTCGGCATCTCCAACGGCGACTGGGGTGGAATCGGCGTGATCCAGGCGATCAACCCGACCACCGGCAAGGTCGAGTGGAAATACGAGACCATCCCCGGGCCGGGCCAGAAGGGCCACAATACCTGGAGCGGTGATTCGTGGAAGCGCGGCGGTGGTGCCGTGTGGACGATGATGGCGCTGAACCCGAAGACCGGCATGCTCTATGCCAATGCAGGCAACCCGCAGCCGGACTTCAACGGCCCGGCGCGCAAGGGCTCGAACCTCTATTCGGACAGCCTGCTCGCGATTAACATCTCGGGTGCGAAGCCGAAGATGGTCTGGGCGCACCAGTTCATCCCGCATGACACCCATGACTGGGATCCGGTGATGCCGCCGATCCTGTTCACCGGCAAGGTGAACGGGCAGGAAATGCCGCTGGTCGCCGATGGCGACAAGGCGGGCAATTTCTGGCTGCTGAACTCGCAGACCGGCAAGCTGGTGAGCCATCTCGCCATTGCCATGCAATACCACCTCAACCTGCCGCCGAGCCTGAAGGGCAACGTGGCCTGCCCGAACACCAATGGCGGCGTCGAATACAACGGCGGCAGCTACGATCCGAAGACCAACATGATCTACCTGCCGAGCTCGAACGAGTGCGGCTTCTGGCGGTCGACGAAGAAGGTGGTCTACATCGCCGGGCAGTTCTACCTCGGTGGCGCGTTCCCGAAATTCGTCGGGCCGAACACCGGGCAGTTCAACGCGATCGACGTGAATACCGGCGTCTTCGCGTGGCGCGACAATTCCAAGCTGCCGATGGCGGGCGGCGCCCTCTCGACTTCGACCGGTGTCGTCTTCACCGGTCTCGAGGATGGTGACTTCAACGCCTATGACGCAACCTCCGGCAAGAAGCTGTGGAGCTATGATACCGGCTCCCCGATCATCGCGCCGCCGGTTGCCTTCACCCAGGGCAACACGGAATACGTCGCGGTTGCGTCCGGCCAGGCTGGCAACCAGATGCTGCCGACCATGCCGAAGACCAACAAGGGCACCATGCTGACCATGTTTGCGCTGGCGAAGTAATGTCACCGACTGGTTTTGCGCGTAGCCTGATCATCGCGGGGGCGGCATTTGCCGCCCTCGCTCTGCCTTGCGCCCATGCCGCCGCACCCGCTTCCGATCAGGCGCGGGCGGCGGCGACGCTGGCCAATATCCGTCTCGCGGTCGGCACGATCATGACCGTCGAGAACGACGCGACCAACGGCCCCGCCCGCTACAAGGCGGCCGCCCATCGCGCGATCAACCTGCTCGTCGGCACCAAGGACGAGGCCTACGATGCCGCCGCCGGCCTGCCCGGCGATCCGGTTGGCGCGATCGGCGAGGTCAACACCCTGCTCGACCGCCGCGCCTCGCCGCCTTTCGTGCCGATGCTGCATGGCGTGCTGGTCAACCTGCAATCCTCGGTCGCGAGCCTGCAGGACGCGGCCAAGGCGCGCGGGCTCGGCGCCTATGAGGTCGACGTGTCGCAGGCGTTGCAGACGCTGGCGATGGCCGAAGGCCGCCCCGGCGCGCATGACGTCTTCGGCGGCATGCTCGGTGCGATGGCCAATACCGGGCTTGGCGTGCCTTCCGGCGCGCCGGTCGAGAATGGCTGTGCGGCGCCGCGCGCGCCGGGCTATGGCATGGCGCAGGGCTGGCTGGTATGGCGAGCCGTGAAACTCGGCAGCACGCCGATCGCCACCGCCGGCGCCGCCATGGTCAGGAAGGAAGGTTCCATGCTCGTGCTCTACACGCCCGTCGCCGCGATGGTGCAGCATCTCTGCGCCGCCAAGGCGACCCACCACGCCGCTGCCCAGGCGATGATCCGGCCCGCCGCCGCCCCGGTCGCGAAAGCGCCGGTCGCCCGGCTGATCCGCGTCTCCGCCACCAGCAGCGATGGCGGCGTGTCCTACACCATGGCGCAGGCCACCGCCGGCAAGGCGGTATATGCCGCGCATTGCGCAAGCTGCCATGGCGCCAATCTGCAGGGCGTCGCGGCACCGGCGATCGCCGGCAAGGACTTCCTGACCACCGCGAACAAGAACGGCTATTCCGCCTCGATCCTGAACACGATCGTCACGCAGAACATGCCGTTCAACGATCCCGGCTCGCTGAAGCCGGCGGAATATGCGGATGTGATGGCCTATCTGCTGGCGGCGAACTGCTTCCCCGCCGGCAAGACCGCGTTTCCGACCGATCCCGGCAGCAGTTTCGGGACGGTGAAACTCTCGACCCCGACCCATCCGGCCGGCACGCCGGACAAGTTCGGCGTCTGCGCGGTAAAATAAGTCCACCGCGCGACATAGAGCATCATCTGATCAGATGGAAACATCTGATCAGATGATGCTCTAATTATCAATGTGGTAGAGCACTAAATCCGATCCGAAAGGATCGGAAAGTGCTCCAGGGTTGAAGCCAACCTGGCCGGAGCGAAATCTCCGGCCAGGTTTTTTCATGCAAGCTCAGACGATGCCGGCGCGCCGCGTGTAGTCGCCGAAACCCTCGCCCGGCTGGCGGTCCTTCGCATAGGCGGCGATCACCGGCTCAAGGGCGGCGAGGATTTCCGCCTCGCCGGCATTCTCGCGATAGACCGTGTTGAGCCGCGAGCCGTCGGCAGCACCGCCGAGCATCAGGTTGTATTTGCCGGGATTGCGGCCGACCAGGCCGATCTCGGCGATATAGGGCCGGGCGCAGCCATTGGGGCAGCCGGTCATGCGGATGGTGATTTTCTGCTCCGCAAGCCCGTGGCCGGCGAGAATCCCGTCGATCTTCGCAACCAGCGTCGGCAGATAGCGCTCGCTCTCGGCCAGGGCGAGGCCGCAGGTCGGCAGGGCGACGCAGGCCATCGCCCCTTCGGCGAGGCGGGACACGTCCTGGCTCACCCGGTGTTCGGCGAGGATCGTATCGATCGCGGCGCGCTCGGCATCGTTCGCGCGGGCGATGATGATGTTCTGGTTGGTGGTCATCACGATCGCGCCGGTGTCGATGAGGCCGGGCAGGGCGGCGATGGCGGCGAGGGCGGATTTCAGCCGCGCATCGTCGCGGTCGGCGATGCGGCCGTTGACGATGTTCAGGGTGAGGTGGTGGTGGCCCTCGGCGTCGGTGGTCCAGCCGAGCTGGTCGTGATTGCCGGCGAAGGTGAAGGGGCGGGCGGGTTCGAGCGGGGTGCTCATCCGGCGGTTGACCTCGGCGCGGAACCAGTCGACCCCGTGGGTGTCGATCGTGTATTTCAGCCGGGCGTGCTTGCGGTTGGTGCGGTCGCCGAAATCGCGCTGGGTGGTCAGCACCGCCTCGGCCGAGTCGATCAGCAGATGCGCCGGGCAATAGCCGATCACGTCGCCCACCCGCGGATAGGTTTCAGGCTCGCCATGCGTCGCCCCCATGCCGCCGCCGACCACGACATTGTATCCGGCGATCACCCCGTTCTCGACGATGGCGATGTAGGAGAGGTCGTGGGCGAAGACGTCGACATCGTTCGAGGGCGGCACGGCGATGGCGATCTTGAACTTGCGCGGCAGGTAGGTCGCGCCATAGATCGGCTCGGCCTCCGGTTCGCCGCCGAGCACCCGCTCATCGCCGATGAACACCTCGCGCCAGGCGCCGGTGCGCGGCAGGAAATGCGCCGAGAGCACCCGCGCCGCCTCCGCCGCCTCGGCATGGGCGCGGGAGAGATAGGGGTTGGCGGTGGAGATCACGTTGCGGTTCACATCGCCGCAGGCCGCGATCGTGTCGAGCAGGGCGGCGTCGATCGCCTGCAGGGCGGCGCGCACGTTCGACTTGATGATGCCGTGGAACTGCACGGTCTGGCGGGTGGTCACGCGGATGGTGCCGTTGGCCCGCTCATCGGCGATGCGGTCGAGCGCGATATACTGGCGCGGCGTCAGCACGCCGGCGGGAATCCGCAGCCGCGCCATGAAGGAATAGGCGCGGTCGAGCTTGCGCTTGGCCCGTTCGGGGCGCAAGTCGCGGTCGTCCTGGACATACATGCCGTGGAACTTGACGAGCTGGCCGCCATCCTCGGTCAGGCCGCCGAGCGCCTGCTGGCCGAGTTCCTCGACCAGCGTGCCGCGGAGAAAGTCGCTCCGCGCCTTGATGTCCTCGTTGCGGGAAAGCTGAATGACGTCACGATCCGCCATGGTGCAATCTTTCGGTTGGTGCATCACCCGATCCGATGGAGCCATCTGACCGGACAGGGATGCTCAGTTTATCGATATGACAGGGCGCTGCATCCGCTCCGGAAGGATCGGAAATTGCCCTGGCGTTGTCGGGTCAGGCGGCCTGGCCGGCGCGGTCGAGGAAGATGCCGCACTCGGTCTTGCTGGTGCCGCTCCAGCGGCCGGCGCGCGGCGGCTCGCCCGGGCGGACGCGGCGGGTGCAGGTGGCACAGCCGATCGAGGGGAAACCCTCCGTCTCCAGCGGGTGGCGCGGCAGGCGGCGGGCGGCGAAATAGGCGTCGATATCGGCGCGCTCCCAGTCATGCAGCGGGTTGACGATGGTCCGCCCGTCCGGCCCGGTCTCGATCGGCAGGATGCGCGCCCGCTGGTCGGACTGGGTGCGCTTGCGGCCGGAAATCCACGCCTCGAACCCGGTGAGGGCGGCATCCAGCGGCATGGTCTTGCGGATGGTGCAGCAGAGATCGGGGTCACGCCCGAACAGCCCGCCATCCGGGTCCAGCTCGGCGAGATGTGCTGGGTCCGGCCGGATGGTGCGGACATCGTGCAGCCGCAGCCGGGCGATCAGCGCGTTGCGATAGGCGATCGTGTCGGGAAACAGCTTGCCGGTTTCAAGGAAGATCACCGGCAGGGTGCGGTCGATCCTCGCCACCATGTCGAGCAGCACGGCCGATTCGGTGCCGAAGGAGGAGACCAGCGCGATCCTGCCGTGATGGGCGTGCAGTGCGGCGCGCAGCATGTCCAGCGTCGCGCTCGCGCGGTCGGAAACGGGTTCGCTCATCAGTAGACGTCCTTCTTGTAGCGGCCGGCGGCGATCAGCGCGTCAACTGCTGCCTGGCCCTTCTGCGCGTCGTCGCCGCCGAGGATGCGCGCGAGTGTTGCATCGACATCGCGGGCCATCGCCTTGGCGTCGCCGCAGAGATAGAGCGTGGCCCCCTCGGCGAGCTGGGCCTGCAGCGCCGCGCGGCGTTCCCACAGCACGTGCTGCACGTAGCGCTTCTCGGGCTGGTCGCGCGAGAAGGCGAGGTCGATCTCGTTGAGCACGCCGCTCTTCAGCCAGTCCTGGATTTCGAGCTGGTAGAGGAAGTCGTGGGTGAAGCGGCGATGGCCGAAGATCAGCCAGTTCCGGCCGGACGCCCCGGTCGCCTCGCGTTCCTGCAGGAAGGCGCGGTAGGGGGCGATGCCGGTGCCGGCGCCGATCATCACGATCGGCGCGGCCGCATCCACGGGCAGGCGGAAATGCGGGTTCGCCTTGATGTGGATCGGCAGCGTGTCGCCCTCGCGCAGCCGCTCGGCGACCATGCCGGAGGCGACGCCGAGCCGCGCCCGGCCGGCGCTTTCATAGGCGACCTTGGCGATGGCGAGATGCGCCGCATCGCCCACCAGCTTCTGCGACGAGGCGATGGAGTAGTAGCGCGGCGGCAGCTTGCGCAGCAGGGAGGCGAGCTGGCCGGCATCGAGACGGTGCGGAAACGCCTCGAACAGGTCGACCGGCTGGCGCCCGGCGATGAAGCCAGGGCGCGCGGCCTCGTCGGCGGCGAGGGCGGCGAGCTTCGCCTCGCCGGTCAGTGCTGCATAATCGGCGATCAGCTTCGGGGTCAGGGTGGTGATGTCGCGCTCGCGGATCAGCGCCTCGCGCGCCGCGGCGTTGCCGGCAAGACCGGTCGCGCCGAGGATCGCATCGGCGAGTGCGGGCGCGTTGGTGGGCGCGATGCCCAGCGTGTCGCCCGGCTCGTAGCTCAGGCCGGAGCCGGTGAGGTCGAGTTCGAGATGCAGCGTCTCGCTCTCCGAGCGCGACGAGGTGATCGGGTGCAGCGCCCCAACCTCGGCCTCGAACGGGTTGGCCTTGCTGATCTCCACCCCCTCGGCGCGGTGGAAATCGACATGGATGACCGAGCCGGCATCCGCCTGCGGGGCGAGCGCGGTGAACAGGCTGTCGATGAAATTCGCGGCCGGGGCCTCGTAGTCGAGATCGCAGTCGAGCCGGGGGGCGATGCGGCGGGCGCCGAGCGCCTCAAGCCGCGCGTCGATCTGCTTTCCGGTCTCGCAGAATTGCGCGTAGGAGGAATCGCCGAGGGCGAGCACCGCGAAGGTCACGCCGTCCAGCGCCGGCGCGTCCTCGGCCAGCAGGGCGCGCATGAACGGGGCGGCGCGCTGCGGCGCCTCGCCCTCGCCCCAGGTCGAGGCGATGACCAGCAGGTTCTCCGCCTCGGCCAGCGCGGCGGGGGCGATATCCGCCATGTCCAGCACGCGGGGGGCGAAGCCGCGCTTCTGCGCGTCCTTCTTCGCGGCGTTGGCCAGGGCCTCGGAATTGCCGGATTCGGTGGCGAACAGGATGGTGAGCTTGGTCTTCGCCGCCGGCGGTGCGGCCGGGGCGGCGGCGTCGCCCTTCGCGGCGTCGATCCCGGCGAGGAAGCCGGCGAGCCAGGCGCGCTGCGTGCTGGAGGCGCGGCCGATCACCTTGTCGAGAACGGCGATGTCCTCGGGGGCGAAGGGGGCGGAATGGGGCAGGGCGGCGATGCGGGTCATGATGTCAACCTTGTGCGGAGCGGATCGAGGGTTCGGCTTCCGGGCGGTGCGGCGCGATCATCGCACCGATTCCGGCGACGGGACCGACGATCACCAGTGTGGCGGCCGGCGGCAGGGTGGCGGCGATTGCGGCGGCGGCGCCGATCGTGGTGTGGACGACGCGCTCGCGCGGCGTCGTGGCGTCGAGCAGGAAGGCGAGCGGGTCGGTCGGGCTGCGGCCGCCGGCGATCAGGGCGGCGGCGATCCGGCCGATATTCTGCCGTGCCATGTAGAGCACCAGCGTATCGGCGGCGCGGCCGAGTGCCGCGAAATCCACCTCGCCGCCGGCCGGCCCCGCCTCGCCGGTGGCGAAGACCACGCTGCGGGCGACGCCGCGATGGGTGATCGGCATATGCGCCGCACTCGCGGCACCGATGCCGGCGGAAATGCCGGGGATGACGCGGAAGGGGATGCTCGCCGCGGCGAGGGCGAGGCACTCCTCGCCGCCGCGGCCAAAGATGAACGGATCGCCCCCTTTCAGGCGCAGCACCCGCAGGCCCTGCCGGGCGAGGGCGATCAGGTCCTCGTTGATCGAGAGCTGCGGCGTGTGGATGCCGCCGGCCCGCTTGCCCGCCGGCACCAGCCGCGTCGCCGCCGGGGCGAGGGCGAGGATTTCGGCCGGCACCAGCGCGTCGTGCAGGATCACGTCGGCGGTCTCGATCGCGTGCAGCGCCGCCAGCGTCAGCAGCGCGGGGTCGCCAGGGCCGGCGCCGGCCAGCCAGACGCTGCCGGGGGCGAATGCGGGATGTCGGATCATGCGAGCCAGCCTTCTTCCTCGACGAGAGTGGCGATCCGCCGCGCGGCCTCGGGCATTTTCACGCCCTCACGCTGCCAGGTGCGGCGCAGCGCGCGGATCTGCGCGACGCGATCGGCCCATTCCGGGCCGAACCGGGTTTCGAGATCGCGGCGCAGCACGCCGGCAAGCCCGGGGGCGGCGCCGGCGGTGGAAATCGTGAGCAGCAGGTCGCCGCGGCGGATTTCGGCGACCGAGTGGAAATCGCAGAACGGCAGCACGTCCTCGACATTGACGAGCACGCGCGCCGCCCGCGCCCGCGTCGCCAGCGCTTCCGCCACCTCGGCCGGCAGATCGACGATCCAGAGCACGTGCAGCGCCGCCAGCGCCGCCTCGTCCGGCAGGGCGCGGCGCAGATTTGCCCCCGCCGCCTCGACCGCCTCGGCGCCGGGATCGTCGGAGAACAGCAGCGCGCCCTCGGCCCCCGCCGCCTGCAACGCGCGATAGCGGCGCACCGCCAGCGGGCCGTTGCCGGCAACGCCGAGCGAGGTCAGACGAGGATCGAGCGCGATCGGGATCATGGTATCTCCTGCACCGCCAGAGTATAGGAACGCGGCCGGGGCAGGAAAACAGGTTTCTCCGAATTCGGCGTTTTCAGCTGAAAATAAGTTTGATTTTCTGAATTACCCCGGGCATACGAAAAACGAGTCTAAATCTGAAGGATAATTTGGAATGGCTGACAAAGCCCGGACCAGCCCGGCGGCGGCCGCTTCAGCCGGCGCCGCCGCGCCTGCCGCCGCCATCGCGCTCGACAATATCGACCGCGCGATTCTCCGCCTGCTCGCGCGCGATGCCACCGTGCCGCTCGCCATCATGGCGAAGGAGGTCGGGCTTTCGGCAACGCCGTGCTGGAAGCGGATCAAGCGGATGGAGGAGGCCGGCGTCATCCAGGGGCGGGTGGTCGCACTCTCGCCCGAGCGGCTGGGCTATCCGGTGTCGGTCTTCGTCTCGATCGAGACGGCGGATCACTCGGATGGCTGGATCGCCCGCTTCGCCGAGGTCGTCGCGACCATGCCCGAGATCGTCGGCGCCTGGCGGATGAGCGGGGATGTCGACTACCTGCTGCACGTCATGGCGCCGGACATCCCGTCCTACGATGCGTTCTACCGCCGGCTGATCGCCGCCGTGCCGCTGCGCAATGTCAGCTCGCGCTTCGCGATGGAGCGGATGAAATCCGGCCCGCCGCCGATCTGACCGGCGGGCGCGCGCGCGCGCGGGGCAGGTGTTCAGGCGGTCAGATGTTCCTGCAACCGCGGCATCAGCTCGACGAGGTTGCACGGGCGGTGGCGGGAATCGAGCTGGAAGACAAGAATGTCGTCCCAGCCATCCTTCACCGCACCGGTCGAGCCGGGCAGGGCGAAGAGATAGGTGCCGCCCGCCACCCCGCCGATTGCGCGGGACTGGATCGTCGAGGTGCCGATCTTCTGGTAGCTCAGCATGCGGAACAATTCGCCGAAGCCTTCGATTTCCTTCTCCAGCACGCGGGAGAAGGCCTCCGGTGTCACATCCCGCCCGGTGATGCCGGTGCCGCCCGAGGTGATCACCACGTCGATCGCCGGATCGGCGATCCAGGCGCGCAGCTGGGCGGCGATGAGGTCGGCGTCGTCGCGCAGGATGGTGCGCGCGGCGAGCCGGTGGCCGGCGGCTACCACGCGCGCGGCCAGCGCGTCGCCCGAACTGTCGGTCTCCGCCGTCCGCGTGTCCGAGACGGTCATCACGGCGATGGCGACGGGAACGAATTTGCGGCTTTCGTCGATGCGCGACATGGCGTGGCTCCTTCTGTCTGCCGCGTCATATAGCGTTTCGGCGCCGGCCGCGCAGCCCGGCCCTTGACGAAGTGCGGGGCGGATGAATGTCTTGCGCATGGCATATCCCGCACTCGCGCTGACGCTCCTGCTCTTTCTCATGCTGGTGATGGCGGGCGCCTGGGTGGCGCAGCGCGCGACCCGCAATTCCGGCTGGGTCGACGTGTTCTGGACCTTCGGCACCGGCATTGCCGGCGCGGTCGGCGCGCTGGTGCCGCTCGGCACGGCGCCGCCGGCGCGGCGGCTGCTGGTGGCGGCGCTGGTGCTGGTCTGGGCCGGGCGGCTCGGCGGCTACATCCTGCGCCGCACCGCCGCCATCCGCCACGAGGATGCGCGCTATGCCCGGTTCCGCGCCGAATGGGGGGCGGGGTTCGAACGACGGATGTTCGTCCTGCTGATGATCCAGGCCGCGGTCGCCTGGCTGCTGGCGCTGGCGGTGACGCTCGCGGCGAGCAACCCTTACCCGCTCGCCCCCGGCCTGACGCTGGCCGGGCTTGCCGTGTTCGCCGGATCGGTCGCCGGCGAGGGGCTGGCGGACCGGCAGATGCATGCCTTCCGCGCCGATCCGGCCAATCGCGGCAAGGTCTGCGCCCGTGGCCTGTGGGCGTGGTCGCGCCATCCGAACTATTTCTTCGAGATCCTGGTCTGGCTCGCCTATCCGCTGATCGGGCTCGCCGGCCCGTGGTGGCCGGGCCTCGCGGGCCTCGCCGCGCCGCTGTTCATGTACTGGCTGCTGGCGAAAATTTCCGGCGTGCCGCCGCTCGAACGCGAGATGCTGGCCTCGCGCGGCGACGCCTATCGCGACTATCAGGCGCGGGTCAGCCCGATCGTGCCCTGGCCGCCGCGCCGGCGGGGCTGAGCGGCGTGCATCCGTATGCCGTCCGGCCCCGTATCAGGTCTGGTCTGACCCAAGCTTCGGAGTGAATGGATGAACCTCGCCGCCACCATGGCCGAAATGGCCGAGCGCCTGCCGATCCCCGATGCGCTGACCCGCCGCGGCATCGCCGGGCTGGTCGGCCGGACCGACCGCAAGCTCGCGGCGATGACGGAAGATGCCGAACGCGCCTTCGCGCGTGACATGGCGCGCCTGCCGATCGCCCTGCACACCGATGCGGCGAACGCCCAGCACTACGAGGTGCCGGCGGCGTTTTTCGGCCATGTGCTCGGACCACGGCGGAAATATTCGAGCTGCTTCTTCCGCTCCCCGGCCGATACGCTGGAGATGGCGGAAATCGAGGCGCTGGAGCAGACCTGCGACCATGCCGGCCTCGCCGACGGGCAGGCGATTCTCGAACTCGGCTGCGGCTGGGGCTCGCTGAGCCTGTTCATGGCGGAACGCTACCCCGCCGCCGCCATCACCGCGGTGTCCAACTCCGCCTCGCAGCGCGCGCATATCGAGGCGGAGGCCGCGCGGCTTGGCCTGGCCAATCTGCGCGTCGTCACCGCCGATATGAACGCATTCACCCCGGAGCGGACATTCGACCGGGTGGTTTCGGTCGAGATGTTCGAGCACATGTCCAACTGGCAGGGCCTGCTCGGGCGCGTCCGCCAGTGGCTCGCCCCCGGCGGCGCGCTGTTCCTGCACGTGTTCTCGCACCGCACCGGCCCCTACCGCTTCGATCACGACGATCCGGCGGACTGGATCGCCCGGCATTTCTTCACCGGCGGCATCATGCCGAGCCACGGGCTGATCGGCCAGTTTTCCGACCTGTTCGCGCTGGAGGCCGACTGGCGCTGGAACGGCACGCATTACGCCCGCACCGCGCGCCTCTGGCTGGAGAATTACGACCGCAATGCCGGCCCGATCGACGAGATTCTGAGCCGCGTCTATGGCGCTGAGGCTGCGGTGTGGAAGCGGCGCTGGCGGCTGTTCTTCCTCGCCACCGAAGGGCTGTTCGGCCATGCCGGCGGCGAATCCTGGGGGGTCAGCCACTACCGGCTGCGTCCGGCCTGATGCGCGCCGCCGCCCGCGCCCTTGCCGGTTTCGTCGCGCATGAGGACGGGCTGACCGCGACCTGCAACACCGTCGCCCTCGTGCTGGCGGGCAACACGCCGTTCTATCCGCTCTATCTCTGGGCCGTGCTCGGGCGGAATGCCGGCCCGTTCGTGCTGCTGACCCTGGCCTCGCTGCCGTTCTGGCTCGCCGTGCCGCTGCTCGCCCGGCGCAGCGGCTATGCCGCGCGCGCACTGCTCTGCACGGTGGCGACGCTGAACACCGCATGGTGCAACCATGTGCTCGGCTTCTCCTCCGGGGTGGCGCTGTTCCTGATCCCCTGCGTGATGCTGGCGACACTCGGCTTTCACCAATCCGAACGGCGGACGATGTTCGCCCTCGCCGGTCTGCCTTTCCTGGCTTATGCCGCGCTGCGCCTTGCCCCGATGCCGCCGGTCGCGACCTATCCGGCGGCGCAAGCCGCCTCGCTCGCGACGCTGAACGGCTTCAGCGTCGCCTGCCTGACCTTCTTTCTCGGGATCGCCTTCGCCGCGATCCGCCCCACCGCGCCGCCGGCGCGGGGCTAATTATCAACATGATAGAGCACTGAATCCGATCCGAAAGGATCGGAAAGTGCTCCAGGGCGGCGCCTCGCCTTACCTCGTCTAGGCCTCTCTTGGGGGACCTCTTGCCTTCGCCGCGCCACGCCGCTAGAGAATTGCCGACCGGGTGCGTAGCTCAGCGGGAGAGCATCGCCTTCACACGGCGGGGGTCACAGGTTCAATCCCTGTCGCACCCACCATCTTTTCGCGATGTCGGAAATGATGGTCACCGGTTCCTCGATCTGGACAGTCAAATATACGTTATCTTCCGGGCCGGCGGCCGCTGTCGGCGGCGGTCTGCGCCCGTTGCTTCGTGCGCGAAGTACCGAAATGGGGCAGGATTGCATGCCCTGTATGCGAGAGCATTTTAGCTTTTCATTAAATAATTGGTCGCATTCTGCGAAACCTTAATTCTGTCTTTCTGAACGCTTGGCGTGAAGACGTATCGATGATGGCGATGGCGAGATGAGTGTGACTGATGAGTGTGACTGAAACGCGTTCCGAAAGCACGAAATCCTGCACCGGTTGCCGGCAGGGCCTGTTCGACAGGCCGCTTGCCATGGCGTTCCAGCCGATCGTCGATGTCGCGGCGCGGTCCGTCTTCGCCTACGAGGCCCTGGTGCGCGGCCCCGCCGGGGAGTCCGCGGCCAGCATCCTGCGCAGCGTGGGCAAGGCGGAACTCTATGCGTTCGACCAGGCCTGCCGCGTCACCGCGATCGAGACCGCCGCGTCACTCGGCCTTGCCGACACGGCGTGGGATCTCTCGATCAATTTCCTGCCCAACGCGGTCTACGAGCCGCGCGCCTGCATCCGCACCACGCTGCAGGCCGCCGCCCGCAGCCGGTTTCCCACCGGCAAGCTCATCTTCGAGATCAACGAGGGCGAACTGCTCGCAGCGCCCGATCATCTGGCCAATATCGTGGCGGAATACGCGGCGATGGGCTTTCGCACCGCCATCGACGATTTCGGGTCCGGATATTCCAACCTCAACCTGCTCGCCAAGTTCCGTCCCGATCTCGTGAAGCTGGACATGGAGCTGATCCGCGGGATCGACACCGATGCGCGGCGGCGGAGCATCGTCGGCCATTGCGCCGCGATGTGCCGGGAGATGGGGATCACGGTCGTGGCCGAGGGTGTTGAAACGCGGGATGAATGCGCAGCGCTGGGCGATCTCGGCATCGCGCTCATGCAGGGCTATATCTTCGCCAAACCCGGCTTCCGCAGCCTGCCCGCGCCGAGCTGGGACGATCGCGCGTAATCCTGCGAAACCCGACGCCGGGTCCGCAGGGCTCATCCGGTGCCGGATCGGGCCCGGGGCAGGAAGCGCCCGCCTGCGGCGCGCAGCGCCAGCGGCGGGATGGCGACCCATTGCAGCGTCGGGCCGAGGCCGACGCCGAGCAGCGGGAGGCGCGGCATCAGCGCCGCATAGTGCCAGGTGCCGAGCCGCAGATGCACCATTTCGCTGCCGATCGTGTAGACGAGGCCGATGGCGATCGTCGTCCACGCGACGGCGGGGCTGATCGGCGGCGCGGCGCGCTCCCTGCCGAACAGGCTGAAGGCGCAAACCAGCGAGACGATCGCGATCGGGATATCGCCGCTTGTCCCGGCGAGGGCGATGAACGCAAGGCGCAGCGGGTCCGCATGATACCAGATGCGATAGAGCGGGAGTTGCAAGACCTCCCAGACCAGGTTGCCGGCAGCGACGGTCAGGACATAGCGCCGCAGCGCCGCAACGCCGAGGCCGCCCGCCCCGGCGGACGTGTTCATCGCCAAGCCCGCGCGGCGGAACCGCGCATCTGTCGGGGCCTCACCATGACGCCGAGATAGGCCAGCCGCCCGGCGCCGGGCAAGCCTGTGCCGGCCCAGAGCATCATCCGATCCGGAAGGATCGGATAAAGATGCTCTGGTTCTCGGTAAGATAGCGCATCATCCGATCCGGAAGGATCGGAACGTGCCCTACCCGCCGGCCTCCAGCCTGATATCGCCATACCAGGCGCGGCCATGGCTGTGGGAATCGTCGCAATCGGTCATGACCGCGACGGCGCCGATGATGTGCCGATGGCCGCCAAAGGCGCGGGCGAGATCGGCCTTCAGGTTGCGCCGCTCCGAGACCCAGCCGCCGGCACCGTCCGGCCCCTGCCGGAGGGCGACGATCTCGGCCTGCGAGGTATAGGGATCCGGATAGAATTTCGTGCCGTGCGGGCCCTGCTTCGCCGCTGTGACCGGGCCGTTCGCCCAGACATAGACGAGGCTGCGCAGCGTCCAGGGCAACAGCGGATTGCCGGCCACAACATAGACGCGCGCGGGATAGTCGTCCCCCGATTTCGCATGCGGGTCGAGCCCGGCATAGACATGGGCGATCTTCCAGCGCCAGCTCATCACCGGGGTCTTGTCGAGATCGATCCGGTGTTTCCAGATCAGGCCGGAGGCCGAATCCCGGCAGATCGCCTGCAACACCGGGCTGCCCCCCGACCGGGCGATACCGTATTGCGTGACATGCCGGCCGTCGAAATGCTTCACCGCCCAGCCCGCCAGCGTGCCCGATGAAAACGCCGGCGGCTGCGGCGCTGCCGCACCGGCCGGAGCGGCGAAGGGCAAAGTGAGTGCAGCCGCCAGAACGCCGCGCGCCGTGAAGGCCTTCACGGCACCGAGGCGGTCTGCACGGTTGTTCCCGGTGCCGCGCATGGCAAACTCCTGTCTCGATATGGGGCGGCGTCCATCGATGCCGCTGTTCCGTATTCGCGGTGACCGACACAATGGTTACAGGCGAAGAGCGGAATGTCCGCCTTTCAGGAGCGCGGCGCCGCCGCGGCGGCCGGAATCAGAACAGCCGGCCGATCACGAGGGTGAACGAGGCATCGTTGCGTGCCCCGCCGCGCACCCGCACATCTGTCGTCAGCGCGCTGTAGGCGAAGATCGTCCGGCTGAGGAAGGAACCCCCGAACACGCCCACCGTGGTCGCATCCGTCCGGTTGCCGGTATCCACCCGCCCGGTCGGGAACGGGCTGAACGCCACCGTCTGCTTGCCGCCGAAGGACTGCGACAGGCTGAGCCCGACATACCCGTCCGTCCGCGGCTGGAAGATATAGGGGAGATAGACGAAGAGCTTCCCGGAGGGCTGCGTGTCCAGCCGCTCGCGCACCGTGCCGAACGGTGTGGCGAGCGTGCCGAAATCGCTGTTGCCGGATTGGAACCGCGCCACCCCCCACAGCTCGATATCCAGCCGCCGCCCGTCATGCGCCTGCCCGAGCAGGACATGGCCATAGCCAGCGGTCATCTCGTTCACCCAGTCATTCGTGCTCGCATTCAGCGTGGCCGCCGGGCTGAACGATCCGCTCGGCGGGCTGACCAGATAGGACAGCACCAGATATTGATCGGCGGACGGATCGTTGACCGGATAGATGTAGCCACCGAGTTGCGGCTCGACAAAGCCGGAATTGTGGGTCAGCTGCCGCCCGCCGATCTCCTGCCCGCCGGAAAACACCACATAGGGCGCGATCACCTGCACCGCCGCCGCCATCCCGCCAACCGAAAATCCCTTGACCACACGCAGCACCGGCACATCCGTCGAGATCCGCGTATGGCCGATCTTCGTGCCGCCCGCCGTATAGAACGAACTCGCCGAACTGTAGGTGTTGTATAGCATGCCGACAGTGATGTGCGGCGGCGGGGCCGGCAGGTCGAAGGGCAGGGGATCGGCGCGGGATGACCGAAGGGCGAGCATGGTTCCGGCCAGCGCGAGCGACAGCATCGCCAACGCGGCAAGGCCCTTGGGTCTTTTGGCGGTCATCGAGACGCTCCGTGTGTTCGTCGGTTGGACATCATTGCGCGCCTTCGCTCTCGCGCAGCCGGTACGAGACGGCGCCGTAGGTGGCGACGCAGTAGGGCACGATGAAGGTGAGGATCATCTTTACCCAGTGCGGCCGGGCGAGGCCGAGCAGCGCATCGCCCTGGTTGATCAGGTTGAGGATCACGCCGACGACGATGGCAACCCGCAACGAGCTGGCGGGAATGCCATCCGCGAGGCTGAGCCGGATCACCCGCCGGGCGGCATGCAGCAGGCTCATCCGCGCCGAAGCCGCATGAACGCGTGATCCCGCATCACCGTCGAAAACGTTTCAGGCAGGCGGTCGTCCGCCGATGGCATCTGCATCATCCTCTCGGGATACCGGTATTCAGGAAATCGGTCGGGGTGGAAGGCGCGTGGGCTGTCCATAACAGCGAATTAATTAACATTTCGTATTCGTTTCGGTGTTCGCCTGCAATTTTGAACATGCGCCGCTCTGCGCATGCCGATACACATCCCGATGCATGCCGGGGGGGGGCGACGCTGCTTCAGCCGGCTTCCTGCCGGCGGCGCGGCGCCCGCACGGCATGGCTCAGGATCGTGCTCGAGGCGAACCAGCCGAGCGCGGTGAACAGAATCACGCTGCCCATCTGCCAGAGCAGCAATGTCACGATATTGACCGAGCCGTGAAACAGCCGCAGCGCCACCTCCGCCGCCGCTGCCGCCGCGAGGGCGCCGCACAGGCAGGCATGGTCGCGCCGGAAGGTCGCGCTGCGGCGCAGCAGCATCACGATGAAGCCGGCCGGAATCACGCCGGCAATGGCGATGCCCGGCACGCACATCGGGTCGAGCGTCAGGCGCAGCATGCCGCCGGCATCCTGCACGCCCAGCACCGCGCATTGCCGGCCGAACTCGCCGAGCCAGGCCAGCATCGCCAGCATCGGCAGCCAGAGTTTCCACCCCGGCTGGTCCGGGCGGCCGGCGCAGAACGCGGCATAGGCCGAGACCAGCGCGGTGACGACGCCGAGCCCCTCCGAAATCAGGAACCCCGCCTCGCCGCATTTCCCGGCGAGATCGGGGCGCGGCCCCATGATCAGCGTGATCGCGGCGAGAACCGGAACGGTGACGCCGAGCCAGGTCGCCAGAAGCCGCGCGGGCGAGGGCAGGGGCCTGACGCCGCGCAGATCCTGCGCAAGCGATGCGATCAGTTCCTCACTCCTCATCGTTCACCCCGAGTTTCGCCCGCAGGCGCCGGATGGCCCGGAAGGTCGCCACCTTCAGCGCGCCCACGCTCATCCCGGTAGCCGCGGATGTCTCGGCAAGGGACATCTCGCGCAGCTTCAGCATCTCCAGAATCTCCCGCTCGCGCGGCGGCAGCGCGCCGACCGCGGATGATATGCGCCCGACATCGATCGAGACCTCCTGCGTCTCTTTCGTCGCAAGTGAAGACGAGGTTACAGGCACATCGTCCAGCGGCGTCGTGCGGAGATGATGCCGCGCCTGCGCGCGCCGCCGGTCGGCCCCCCGCAGTTTCAGGATGCCGAGGAGAAACGGCGCCGCCGGCCGCGCCGGATCGTAGAGATGCAGGTTGCGGTGCAACGCCAGCAGCGTGTCCTGCACGATATCCTCGGCCTCGGCCGCATCGGCCCAGGGAAACCGGCGGCGGGCCATGCCACGCAGCCATGGCAGCGCCGCCCTGAGCACGGCCTCGTAGCTCCGGCGATTCCCGGCCTGCGCCTCGCGCAGCCAGCGCGCCCAATCGCCCTGCTGGTCCATCGGGCAGACTTAATCACACCTCGGGAGCAAGTAAATCGAGCCTTGAAAACGGTCCGGTTTCGAAACCAGCTCTTAACCATCTGCCCCTATGAACGCATCATCCAACCCCATCCGCGGGCCCCGCCACCCGGCAGTGTCTCGCGAAGGATGGCCCCGAAAAAACGAATTTGCGGCCGAAAATCCGGATCCACTTTCAAGAGCAATAAACAGCGAAAATCCTTCCCAAGAAAAAATCTTTTCGTCAGACAACGCTTTCAATGGGATAAAAGATGAAAAGGTTTATCAGCACACATCGTCGCGTGACGTCGGCCCTTGTCGTGTTGGCTTCGCTGCCAGCCTCCTGCGCCGTGGCGCTCGGCGCCGGTGGCAGCGCGGCACTCGCCGGGAATAGAGCGGCCGTCGCCGCGGGCAATGTTTCGGTCGTGCCTTATCTGAAAAATCGCGATCTCTCGCCGCGATCGACGATCAACATGGCCGGCATCGCGATGGCCAGCCACGCGGCGACCTGCCGTGGCGTCGTCACCCTGCTGGCCGCGCATGCGGCCTGCGGTGCGGCGCCTCGGTCGGGGACCTGAGGGGGAAGCTTGCGCCCCTCATCCGGTCGGGCGGCGGCGGGGCATCCCCTGCCGCCGCTTGACCAGGATCATCGACGAAGCGGCTTCGCCCCGCACATGGTCGCCCCATGTCAGACCCCATCCCCCTGCCGAGCGACCTCTACGAACTGTCGATGCTGACGCCCATGCGGCCGACGGCATGGACGAAATCGCTGCCGAGGCGTCCCCGGCAAAGCGCGCCCGGCGCGTCCGCCGCGACTGGAGCCGCCTACGGTCAAACGGAATAACCCGATCGGATGTCGTGCGCCAGAGCGATGGTCCGGCTCCCAAGGCGGTGGCCATCCCCTGTGCGCAAGGTAGGTTCCCGCGGCGCGGACATTTCGATAATGTTTCATTAACCCGTCCGTGCCTAATCACGGCATAGTGATTACCCGGACAGAATCCCGTCCGGCGCATTTGAGGTCGATGCCCGTTTCGCCGTCGGACTGCATTTCAGCCGCCTTTGCCTCTGCCCGTTAGGACCCCCATGTGGACGACAGCCCCGCACCCGAGCCCGGACGCCCCGCCAGATCCCGAGCTTGAGCGGCTGATCGAGCGCGACCGTGCATCGCTGCTTTATTCGATGGGCAGCAGCAGCGTCTTCGTCACCATCGCGGTCTCGGCCATCCTGATCATCGTGGTCAGGACGCCGGACGTCGCCATCGGCCTCTATGAATGGTTCGCCGGCATCCTGCTGGTCTCGGCGGGCCGCTTCGTCGACATTTTCATCCTGTTTCCCCGGCTCCGCCACCAGCCGTTCGACGGGCGGCGGATGATCCGCCGCTTCGGCATCGGCACGATGACCCTCGCCCTGCTGCTCGGCAGTTTCTCCTGGCTGTTCTTCTGGCGCCTGCCGCCGCTCTCCGAAGCCTATGCCTTCATGGTCTTCTTCGCCATGGCCGGCGGCAGCGTCACGGTGCTGAGCGCGAGCTTCCGGCTCATCATTGGCTATTGCAGCGCGGTGATGCTCCCGGGTGTCGCCTTCGTGCTGTTCGTGCGGCCGGACGATGGCGGCAAATTCGCCATTTTCGGGATTTTCGCCTTCTTCGCCTCGTTCTCCTTCGCCCGGCGCACCTCGCGCACCGTGCTGAACGGGCTGCGTCTCACCCGCTGGAACCAGGTGCTCACCCTGCGGTCGGAACAGGAGCGGCAGACCCTCGAACGGGTCAGGCTCGACCTTGCCGATGCCAACGCGACGCTGGAGCGCAGAGTGGCGGAGCGGACCTCAGAACTCGCTCACGAGGTGGCCGAGCGCGAACGCTATGCCGAGGCGCTCCGCCGTCTCGCCTCGAACGATCCGCTGACCGGGCTCTACAACCGCTCCACCTTCAACGGCCGGCTCGCCGCGATGATCGAGGGCGCCCCGCAATCCCCGGCGCGGGTCGCGCTGCTCTTCGTCGATCTCGACAATTTCAAGCAGATCAACGACCTGCGCGGCCACGAGATCGGCGATCAGGTGCTCCGCCGCACCGCCGCGCGGGTGGCGGACGCGGTGGGCGGCATGGGCGATGTCGCCCGCTGGGGCGGGGATGAATTCCTCGTCGCCCTGCCCGATTGCGATGGCGACACGGCACTGCGCCTCGCCGAAAAACTGATCGACGCGATCCGCCCGCCGATCACCGTCGGCACCGATATCTGCCGGATCGAGGCGTCGGTCGGGGTCGCGCTCTATCCGGACAATGGCGGCTCCGCCGACATCGTCATCCGCGCCGCCGATGTGGCGATGTACGCCGCCAAGCGCGAGGGCAAGAGCCGGGCGAAGCGCTTCGACCCCGCCCTCGCCGAGGATATGGCGGACCGCTACGACCTGGAGCAGGGGCTGCGGGATGCGATCCGCGAAGACCAGTTCCGCCTCGTCTTCCAGCCGATCATCGCCGCGCGCAACAGTGCCTGCACCGCGTTCGAGGCGCTGCTCCGCTGGACCCATCCGGTCCGCGGCCCGATCAGCCCGGCCACCTTCATCCCCATCGCCGAGCAGAGCGGGCAGATCCAGCGCATCGGCGGCTGGGTGCTCGAACAGGCCTGCCTCGCCGCCGCCGCCTGGCCCGATCCCTCGATCGCCGTCACCGTCAACATCTCGGTCGGCCACGTGCTGGTCGGCAACCTCATCGAGGATGTCGAGCACGCGCTCGCGGTCTCCGGCCTGCCGCCCGCGCGCCTGAAGATCGAGATCACCGAAACCATGTTCCTGCACGACGCCGAACGCTTCGCCCAACTGTTCGACAGCCTGCGCCGCCAGGGGATCGGCATCCTGCTCGACGATTTCGGCACCGGCTTCTCCTCGCTCTCCTTCCTCGGCAATCTGCCGATCGACGTCATCAAGATCGACCAGTCCTTTGTCCGCGATGCCGGCCGCAACGGCTACGCCACGATCGAGGCGATTCTCTCCATCGCCCGGGCACTCGGCTTGCAGGTGACGGCCGAGGGGGTCGAGACCGCGGAACAGAACAGCCACCTGATCGATCTCGGCGTCGGCTCGCTCCAGGGTTACCTGTACAGCCGGCCGATGCCCGAGGAAGATGTCGCCGGCTGGCTGTGCGCCCGGGCGGATGCGCTGCCGCATCCGTCGCCCGTCTCCTCCTTCGCCAGCACCTGACGCGCCGCCCGCCTCAGGTTGCCCGCCTCAGGCTGCCCCCCTCAGGCTGCCCTCCTCACGCTGAACGCGACACCCCGGACTTGACCCGGCGCAGCGGGATCGAGCTCTCGATCGAGGCGACACCGCGCACCCGCGTCAACTGCCCGACCAGAAATTGCTCGAACGCGGCGAGGCTCGTCGTCACCACCCGCAGCAGATAGTCGCGGTTGCCCGTCATCAGCCAGCAATCGACCACTTCGGGAAACGAGGCGATGGCCGCCTCGAAGCGCACCAGCGCGTCATCCACCTGCTTGTCGAGCTTGACCGACACGAACACCGAGACATCGAAGCCAAGCGCCGCCTCGTCGATCATCACGGTATAGCCGCGGATGATGCCCTCCCGCTCCAGCCGGCGCACGCGGCGGGCCACCGGCGTCGCACTCAGCCCGACCCGCTCGGCGAGATCGAGCATGGAGATACGCGCATCGCTCCGAAGGGCGGACAGGATATCCCTATCGAAATCATCGATCGTGCCGGATTTCACCATGATCGTGTGGCTCCTTGCAGAATATCGCCACGATATTGTCCAATGTCGCGTGAATCGCAAGGATTCGCTCCACCCGCCTGCCTAGACTCCGAGCACCGCCCTCATGCCGGGAGACCGCGAATGACGCCGCATCTGAAAACCGCCGAACAGCGCCTGCTCTGGCTGTCGCACTGGATGATCCACAACGCCAACCATCTCCGGCCGAAGGCGGACGGCATCAAGATCGGCGGGCATCAGGCCTCCTCCGCCTCGATGGTGAGCATCATGGCGGCGCTCTATTTCACCGCGCTGCGCCCGCAAGACCGCGTCGCGGTCAAGCCGCACGCCGCCCCGGTGTTCCACGCGATGCAATACCTGATGGGCAATACCACGCGCGCGCGGCTGGAGACTTTCCGCGGCTTCGGCGGCACCCAGAGCTATCCGAGCCGCACCAAGGACGATGACGACGTCGATTTTTCCACCGGCTCGGTCGGGCTCGGCGTCGCCATCACCTCCTTCGCCGCGCTGGTGCAGGACTATATCGCGGCGAAGCAATGGGGGCGGGATGTGCGGCGCGGCCGCATGGTCGCGCTGATGGGCGATGCCGAGATCGACGAGGGCAACATCCACGAATGCCTCCAGGAAGGCTGGAAGAACGGGCTGCGCGATGTCTGGTGGGTGATCGACTATAACCGCCAGTCGCTCGATGGCGTCGCCCGCGAGGGGCTGTGGCAGCGCATCGAGAAGATCTTCGAGGCGTTCGGCTGGGATGTGGTGCGGATCAAATACGGCGCGCTGCAGCGCGCGGCCTTCGCCGAGCCGGGCGGGGAGGCGCTGCGAAACTGGATCGATTCCTGCCCCAACCAGCGCTACGCAGCACTCACCTTCCAGGGCGGCGCCGCCTGGCGCAAGCGCCTGCTCGACGAGCTGGGCGACCAGGGCGCGGTCTCGGCGCTGATCGCCCGGCGCAGCGATGCCGAGCTGGCCGCGCTGATGGAAAATCTCGGCGGCAACTGCGTGCAGACCATGGCGGATGTTTTCGCCGCCATCGATCATGACCGCCCGACCTGCTTCCTCGCCTACACGATCAAGGGCTGGGGCACGCCGATCGCCGGGCACAAGGACAATCACGGCGGGGTGATGACGGTCGAGCAGATGCAGGCCTGGCAGCGCCACATGGGCGTGGGTCAGGGCGAGGAATGGGAGCGCTTCGCCGCGGTCGCGGATGTGGAGGGCTTCCGCGCCTGGCTCGATGCGGCGCCCTTCTTCGCCGCCGGCCGCCGCCGGCACGACGATGCGCAACTGCCGGTCCCCGCCCTCGCTTCCCCCGGCGAGCGGGAAATCTCCACCCAGGCCGCCTTCGGCCGTATCCTCGACGATCTCGCCCGCGGCGACAGCGCGCTCGCCGCGCGCATCCTCACCACCTCGCCCGACGTCACCGGCACCACCTCGCTCGGCCCCTGGGTCAACCGCCGCCGCCTGTTCGCCCGCGAGGCGATGGCCGATCTTTTCCGCGCCGAGAAAATCCCCTCGACCGCCCGCTGGGATTTCGCCCCTGAGGGCCAGCATCTCGAACTCGGCATCGCCGAGACCAACCTGATGCTGCTGCTCGCCGCCGCCGGCCTCGCCCGGTCGCTGTTCGGCCGCCGCCTGATCCCCATCGGCACCGTCTACGATCCCTTCATCGCCCGCGGGCTCGATGCGCTGAACTACGCCTGTTACCAGGATGCCCGCTTCCTGCTGGTCGGCACGCCCTCCGGGGTCACCCTCGCGCCCGAGGGTGGGGCGCACCAGTCGATCGGCACGCCGGCGATCGGCATGACCCAGCCCGGGCTCGCCGCCTTCGAGCCGGCCTTCGCCGATGAACTGGCGGCGATCATGGAATGGGCGTTCGACCATCTCCAGCGCGACGCCGCCGATCCGCATACCGATCCGCGCATCGATCCACGCACTGGCCTTGCCGATGCGGCGGGCGGCTCGGTCTATCTCCGCCTGTCCACCAACCCGGTCGAGCAGCCGGGCCGGCGCGGCACCGCCTGGCGGCAGGGTGCGACCGACGGCGCCTACTGGCTGCGCGAGCCGGGGCCGAATGCCGAACTCGTCATCGCCTATCAGGGGGTGGTGGCGCCGGAGGCGATCCGCGCCGCCGGGGCGCTGGCGGAAAGCCGGCGCGACATCGGCGTGCTCGCCGTCACCTCGGCCGACCGGCTGCATGAAGGCTGGAGCGCATCCCAGCGCGCGCGCTGCCGCGGCGAGGCGGTAACCTCGCTCGCCGAGCGCCTGCTCGCCCCGCTCCCGCGCGACTGCCGCATCGTCACGGTGATCGACGGCCATCCCGCAACCCTGTCCTGGCTCGGCGGCGTCGCCGGCCATCCGGTGCTGCCGCTCGGCGTCGAGCGCTTCGGCCAGACCGGCACGATCGCCGATCTCTACCGCGCCAACGGCATCGACGCCGCCTCGATCATCGAGCGCGTCGGCACCTTCACCAGCGGCCGTCCGGTGCTGGCCTTCCCGGCCCGTCCGCGCGCCCGGTCCGGGGCGGCCGCTCTCGCGGGGTGATGCTCGCGATCTGATCCCGGCGGGCTTGGCATCGCGCCGCATATCGTCCTACCTGCGGACCAGAGCACGTTCCGATCCATCCGGATCGGATGTCGTGCTCTATCTTGTTGATAATTAGAGCATCTTTATCCGATCAGATGATTCCATCTGATCGGATGATGCTCTAGGAGGACCGACGATGGCAGATTGTGCTGGGCGACGCTCGCAAGGGCGGCATGATGGCGCGACGCTCGCGTTGACGTCATGAGCGCGCCGGTGGAAACGGGCCTCGCGCGGCCGCGCCTGCCGCGCGCCATCTGGGCGCTCGGGTGCGTCAGCCTGCTGATGGATATCTCGTCCGAGATGGTCCACGCGCTGCTGCCGGTTTTCCTCGTCGTCACCCTCGGCGCCGGCACCGAGATGGTCGGCCTGGTCGAGGGGCTGGGCGAGGGGACGGCCTCGATCGTCAAGATGTTCTCCGGCTGGCTGAGCGACCGGCTCGGCCGGCGCAAGGCGCTGGCCATCGTCGGCTATGCGATGGGCGCGCTGTCGAAACCCGTCTTCGCGATCGCCCCGGCGGCGGGCTGGGTGCTCGGCGCCCGCGTGTTCGACCGGATCGGCAAGGGCGTGCGCGGCGCCCCGCGCGATGCGCTTGTGGGCGACCTCGCGCCGCCGGGCATGAGCGGGGCGGCCTTTGGCCTGCGCCAGTCGCTCGACACGGTGGGCGCCTTCGCCGGCCCGCTGCTCGCGATCGTGCTGATGGCGGCGAGCGGCGACAATATCCGCCTCGTCTTCTGGCTGGCGCTGCCCTTCGGCCTCGCCGCGGTGGCGCTGCTCGCGGTCGCGGTGCGCGAGCCGCCGCCAAAGCCCGATCGCCCGCCCGTCCGCCTGCCGCTGCGCGCCAGCGAATTCGCATCGCTCGGCCCGCGCTTCCGCGGCGTCGTGCTGGCCGGCGCGGTGCTGACGCTCGCCCGTTTCGGCGAGGCGTTCCTCGTGCTCCGCGCCCGCAGCCTCGGCCTGCCGCTGGCGCTCACCCCGGCGGTGCTGGTGGTGATGAACGTGGTCTACGGCCTCGCCGCCTATCCCGCCGGCCGCCTCGCCGACCGGCTGGACCGCCGGGGCGTGCTCGCCGCCGGGTTCGGCGTGCTGATCCTGGCCGATCTCTGCCTCGGCTTCGCCCCCTCGCTCGTCGTCGGCCTGATCGGCATCGCCCTGTTCGGCCTGCATATGGGGCTGACCCAGGGCGTGCTCTCGGCGCTGGTCTCCGATGCCGCGCCGCCCGGCGCGCGCGGCACCGCCTTCGGCGTGTTCCACCTCGCCAGCGGCGTCGCGCTGCTGGCCGCGAGCCTGATCGCCGGCCTCGCCTGGAGCGTCGCCGGCCCGGCGGCGACGTTCCTGGCCAGCGCCGGCTTCGCCGTGGCCGGCCTCGCGCTGCTGAGGGCTCCCGCGCGCGACGGCGCGTAAAGCTGAACCCGCGCGCGACTGACCTTGCGCGACCGATCCCGCCGCCGGGTTGCCCCTTGCTGCGGATCAGGCCACATCAGCGCAATGACCGTATCCGACCCCGACGCCGCACTCCGCCGCTCGCTCTTCCGGCACCGGGCCTTCGCGACCGGGCTGCTCGCGCTGATGGCGGCGCTGATGGCGGTGGGCTACGCAATGCCGCCCGACCCCGCCGCCCTGTTCCTGCGCGATGCCGCCAAGGCCGGGCTGATCGGCGGCCTGGCCGACTGGTTCGCCGTCACCGCGCTGTTCCGCCACCCGCTCGGCCTGCCGATCCCGCACACCGCCATCCTGCCGGCGCAGAAGGAGCGGCTCGGCGCCGCCCTCGGCCGCTTCGTCGCCAACCACGTCTTCACCGGCGCCGATGTGACGCGGTTTCTCGCCGGGCTCGACATCCCCGCCCTGCTCGGCCGCTTCCTCGCCGATCCGGCGATGTCGGCGCCGCTCGCCGAAGCCATCGCCGGAGCGCTGCCGCGCCTGCTCGATTCGGTCGAGGACGGCCGCGCGCGGCGCGTGCTCGGCCGGCTGCTGCCGCGCATGGCGGGCGGGCCGACCGCCGGCCGCCTCGTCGCCCGCGCGCTTGCCTCGCTGGTCGAGAGCGGGCGGCACCAGGAGGTGTTCAGTTTCACCCTCGGCCAGCTTCGCCTGCTGCTGCAAAGCCGCGAGGCCGAGCTGAAACAGGCGGTGCGCGAGCGCGTCCGCGAGCAGGGCGGCGCGCTGGTCGGCTGGGCGGTGGGGGCGAACATCGCCGCGCGCGTCGTCACCGCGCTCAACACCGAGCTGGAACGCATCGACCCCGATGGCTCCGAGCTGCGCGCCGCCTTCGATGAATGGGTGCGCCGCGAGATCGTCCGCCTCACCGAGGATCCGGAACGCGCCGCCGAACTCGGCGCCGCCCTGCGCGGCGTGGTCGGGCATGAGAGCGTGCGCGCCTGGGGTGGCGAGCTGTGGGCGCGGCTGCGCGCGGCGATCGCGGCGGACGCCGCACGGCCGGGTGGTCACGCGCAGCTTCTCATCGCCGGCGCCCTCGCCAATTTCGGCACGCTGCTCGCCGCCGATCCCACCATGCGCGCGCGCATCTCCGCCGGCGCCGGCCTCGTCGTCACCCGGCTGCTGCCCGGCGCGCAGGCCGAGATCGCCGGCTTCATCGGCCGCGTGGTCGGGAATTGGGATGCCGCGACCATCACCGAGCGGCTCGAACTGCGCGTCGGCAAGGACCTGCAATTCATCCGCGTCAACGGCACGCTGGTCGGCTTCCTCGCCGGCGGGCTGATCTTCCTTGTCCTGCATTTCGGATTTCACCAGCCGGGGTAAGCATGCACATCCACATCCAGGAATTCGCCGACAGCCCCTATCTCAAGCTGACGGCGCCCGAGTTTCACGAGGCCGCCGGCCTCGCCGGCGAGATCGGCGCCGGCCACACCCTGACCGTGGGCGAGACCGCGGCCGAGTTCGCCGCCGCGGCGCCCGGGATCGAGGCGCTGATCGCCACCCCCGCCGCGATCCGCCGGCTCGATCTCACGCTCGCGCCGCGCTTGCGGCTGATCCAGTCCACCTCCGCCGGCGTCGACCCGCTCGCCCCGTTCGACATGATCCCCAGCGGGGTGATGCTGCTGAACAATCGCGGCGTGCACGCCGACCGCGCCGGCGAATTCGCGATCATGGCGATGCTGATGCTGGCGACCCACATGCCCGCCTTCGCGACCGACCAGCGCGCCCATCGCTGGCAGCGCCGCGCCTCCGGCACGGTGGCCGGCAGGCGCGCGACCATCGTCGGCGTCGGCGGTCTCGGCGGCGGCGCGGCGCGGCGGGCGCGGCAGTTCGGCATCCATGTGACCGGTGTGCGCAACGGCACCGCCCCGCACCCCGATTGCGACGCGACCCGCCCGATCGCCGATCTCGACCTGATGCTGCCCAACACCGATTTCCTGCTCCTCGCCTGTCCGCTCACCGCGGCGACGCGCAACCTGCTCGATGCGCGGCGGCTGGCGCTGCTGCCGCCGCATGCCGGGGTGATCAACATGGGCCGCGGCGCGCTGGCGGATCAGCCGGCACTCTGTGCGGCGCTGCGCGCGGGGACCATCGCCGGCGCGGTGCTCGACGTCTTCGCCACCGAGCCGGTCCCGCCGGATGATCCGGTCTGGGACACGCCGAACCTGATCATGACGCCGCATATCTCCTCGGACGATCCGGCCCGCTACAACGCGGCGACGCTGGCCAGCTTCTTCGCGTCGCTGCGCGCACTCGCCGCCGGCCGCCTCCCGGCCACGCTGGTCGATTTCGCCCGGGGCTATTGAGGCGCGTGGCGCGCGCCGAACAGCGCCGAGCCGACGCGCACCTCGGTCGCCCCGCAGGCGATCGCGGTCTCGAAATCATCGGACATGCCGATCGAGCGCACCGCCAGCCCGTGCGTGTCGGCCATGGCGACGAGGGTGCGGAAATGCGGCGCGGGGTCGTCGCCGAGCGGCGGAATCGCCATCAGCCCGTGCAGGCGCTCGCCGAACCGGGCGCGCATCGCGCGGATGAAACCATCCGCCTCGGCCATGCTCACCCCGGCCTTCTGCGGTTCGTCGCCGACATTCACCTGCACCAGCAGCCGCGGCATCCGCCCGGCGCGCTCGGCGGCCGCCGCCAGCGCATCGGCGAGTTTCGGCCGGTCGAGCGAATCGATGCAGTCGAACAAGTCCACCGCCTCGCGCGCCTTGTTGGTCTGCAACGGCCCGATCAGGTGCAGCGCGAGGCCCGGATGCGCCGGGCGCAGCAGCGGGAACTTCGCCGCCGCCTCCTGCACCCGGTTCTCGCCGAACACGCGTTGCCCGGCGCCGAGCGCCGCCTCGACCGTCGCGACCGGCTTGGTTTTCGACACCGCGATGAGCGTGACCGCGCGTCCCTGTGCGGCCGTGGCGATTCGCGCGCGGAGGGCATCGAGGGCGGGCCTGATCGTGTCGGGGCTGAATTCGCTCATGGATGAACAACTGATCGCGGCGGCGCGGGCGGTCAAGCGCCGCCGCCGCACAAGCCACCCGACGCTGTGGCTGTTCACCGATCCCGCTCGGCTGCCCGATCCGCTGGCGGCGATCGCGGTGCTGCCGCCCGGCCTGTCCGGCGTGGTGCTGCGCGACGAGGTCTCGGTGGCGCGCGCCGCCGCCATCGCCCGGCTGTGCCGCGCGCGGCGGATCGCGCTGGTGGTCGCCGGCGCGCCGCACCTCGCCGCGGCGCTGCATGCCGGGCTGCATCTGCGTCGCGGCGCCCATCTCGGCTGCGCCCACCTCACCCGTGGCTGGATCACCGCCTCCGCGCATGGCCGGGCGGAACTCGTCCGCGCCCGCCGCGCCGGCGCGGACCTCGTGTTTCTCTCGCCCGCCTTCCCGACCGTGAGCCATCCCGGCGCGCCCGCCCTGGGGCCGGTGCGCTGGGCGGCGCTCGCGCGCGGGGCAGGGCTGCCGGTCATCGCGCTGGGCGGCGTGCGGGGGCGCCGGCTGCGCGCGCTCGGCCGATCCTGCGCCGGCGCCGCCGCAATCGGAGCGCTGGCCATTCAGCGCCATACACTGTGTCCTTGATACAACAGCGCATCTAAATAGCCCGCAAGCCGTCCCACGCATGTTGCTTCCTGAGACTGAAATGCCTTTTATCCGCTTGTCCGCTGCCCGGCCGCGATTGGTCGCCTTTCCGATACGGCGCAGGCAGCGCAGGATTCACGCCGGTTCGGCCGGCACAATGGAGGTTTGAATGCGCAAGTATCTTCTGGCGTCTGCCGCGTCGCTCGGCTTGATGGTCGCGGCGTCCGGCGCCGCCCACGCCCAGGCTGCCAAGGCTCCGGCCCCGGGCTCGATCCATGTCTACCTCAACGGCCTGATCAACGACCAGATCAACATGATCGGCGCGTCCGGCGACAGCGTCCAGGGCGGCACCAAGCTGAACCCGATCGGCATGTCCGGCTTCATCCGCCTGTATCCGGGCTTCGACGGCACCACCGAGAATGGCGTGCAGTACGGTGCGCATATCGAGCTGCGCACGGCCTACAGCAGCGCCGGCGTCGGCATTGCCGAGAATAGCGCCAGCGGCAGCCTGACCGGCGTCGCGATCCGCCGCGCCTTCGCCTATATTGGCACGCCGCAGACCGGTTTCGTCCGCTTCGGCCAGACCGATGGCATCTGGTGGCTGCTCTCCACCGGCGAATACTACAATTTCGGTGACGGCAACCTGTGGAACTCCGATGGTGGCGTCGGCGCCGCTGTCCCCTCGCCGGACGCTCCCTCGGGCCTCTTCACCTCGACCGGCGCGCTCTACACCACCAACAAGATCGTCTACATCTCGCCGAAGATCGCGGGCTTCCAGGCCGGCTTCGACTATGAGCCGAACTCGAACGGCTTCAAGCAGGGCGAGGCTTGCGCCATTGGCAGCACCACCTGCGCCACGCTGGCGAGCGCTCCGGGCGGTGCGGGCAATGCCCGTCGCAAGAACACCGTCACCGGCGGCATCGAATATTCCGGCGAGTTCAACGGCGTTGGCGTGACGCTGGCCTATGACTACCTGCACGCCGCGCCGATCGGCAACAGCACCGGCGCCAACGTGTACAAGTCGATGGGCATCAACGAGCTGTCCGGCCAGGTCAAGTATGCCGGCTTCACCCTCGGCGTGAATGCGAAGGCTGGCCAGGTCAACAGCGGCCTGCACTTCCTGATGCCCGGCCAGCGCGACCTGACCTTCTATGAAGTGACCGGCATCTACGACATGGGCCCCTACACGGTCGGTGCCTACTACTTCAACAACCAGTCGGCTGGCGCTTACACGCTCGGCTCCGGCATCGGCCGCACCGAGACCGACTATGGTGTTGCGGTTGGCGCCAACTACGCCCTCAGCAAGAACCTCGGCCTGTATGCGACCTACCTCTATGGTCACCGTCACCAGGCGAACTACAGCTTCGCGTCGAACAGCGCGACGAACCTGAAGAACAACGTGCAGTCCCAGGCGATCAGCCTCGGCGCCGCTCTGAAGTGGTAATCTGACCCGCAAGGTGTTCAGATGGGGCGGCGGAGCGATCCGCCGCCCTTTTCTTTTGGCGGCCTTCACGGCTGCACCTGTTTGCCGGCCCTCACGGCCGCACCCGTTTGGCGGCCTTCGCGGCCGCACCCGTTTGGCGGCCTTCACGGCCGCACGTTTGGCGGCCTTCGCGGCCGCGCGGCCCTTGGCGCGGTCGCGTCGCAGGGTTAAAGACCATCGTTGCCGGCCGGATCCTCCGGTCCGAACTGCGGAGACGAATGTGCGCTTTCCAGACATGACCTGCCCGAACCATTTCCCGCGGACCGCCCTGAAGCTCGCGGCGCTCGCCTCCGCCCTCGCGCTCGTGGCGTGCAGCAACGCGCAGCAGCCGAACCTGCCGAGCATGCAGTCCTACCGGGTGCCCCAGGCAATGGCATCGAGCGGCAATGGCGGCGGCATCGGCTCGCTGTTCAGCCTCGGCGGCAAGAGCCAGGCCGGGCAGACCGGCGTCGCCGTCAACGCCTATCTCTGGCGCGCCTCGCTCGACACGCTGAGCTTCATGCCGCTCGCCTCGGCCGATCCCTTCGCCGGCGTCATCATCTCCGACTGGTATTCCCCGCCCGGCACGACCGACCATCGCTTCAAGGTCACCGCCTATGTGCTCGGCACCACGCTCGCCGCCAACAACCTCCGGGTCTCGGTGTTCGAGCAGGGCCGCAGCGGCGGCGCCTGGGTCGACCAGCCGGTTGATCCCGCGGTCGCCAGCGGCATCGAGGACCGCATCCTCGCCCGCGCCGCCCAGCTCAAGGCCGCGGGACAGCTGAACGGCTGATCCATGGACCAGACCACGCACGATTCCGGCGCCTATGATTTTTCCGCCGCCGAGGCACGCTGGCAGGCCGAATGGGACGCGCGGGCCTGCTTCGCCACCGCCGACATCCCCGCCGGCGGCCGGCGCAAATGCTACGTGCTCGAGATGTTCCCCTACCCCTCGGGCAAGATCCACATGGGCCATGTCCGCAATTACGCGATCGGCGACGTGATCGCCCGCGCCCGCCGCGCCCAGGGCTATGACGTTCTCCACCCGATGGGCTGGGACGCGTTCGGCCTGCCGGCCGAGAACGCGGCGCGCGAGCGCAATGTCGATCCCGCGAAATGGACCCGCGACAACATCGCGGCGATGAAGACCGACCTCAAGCGCGTCGGCCTCTCGGTCGACTGGTCGCGCGAATTCGCCACCTGCGATCCCGAATATTACGGCCACCAGCAGAAGCTCTTCCTCGATCTCTTTCGCGCCGGCCTCGCCTATCGCCGCGAATCGGCGGTGAACTGGGACCCGGTCGACATGACCGTGCTGGCCAATGAACAGGTGATCGACGGGCGGGGCTGGAAATCCGGCGCGCTGGTGGAAAAGCGCAAGCTCCGCCAGTGGTTCTTCCGCATTACCGATTTCGCCGACGACCTGCTCGCCGGGCTCGACACGCTGGAGAACTGGCCTGAGCGCGTGCGCACCATGCAGCGCAACTGGATCGGCCGGTCCGAAGGCGCCGAATTCTCGATCCGCCTGACGGAACCCTGCGCCGGGATCGACAGCGTGCCGGTCTACTCCACCCGGCCGGACACGCTGTTCGGCATGAGCTTCGTCGCCCTCGCGCCGGACCATCCGCTCGCCGCCGCCATCGCCGCGACCAATCAGCAGGCCGCCGCCTTCATCGCCGCCTGCCAGAGTGCCGGCACCTCCGAGGCCGCGATCGAGGCGGCCGAGAAGCGCGGCTTCGACACCGGGCTGCGCGTCGTCCACCCCTTCGACCCGTCGCGCACCCACCCGGTCTGGATCGCCAATTTCGTGCTGATGGACTACGGCACGGGTGCGATTTTCGGCTGCCCGGCGCATGACCAGCGCGACCTCGATTTCGCCCGCAAATACGGGCTCGACGTCACCGTCGTCGTCGCGCCCAAGGACGATCCCGGCCTCGCGGTGGGCGATGTCGCCTTCACCGGCGATGGCCTGATCGTCAATTCCGGCTTCCTCGATGGTCTCGCCGTCGCGGCGGCGAAATCCCGCGCCATCGCCGAGCTTGAGGCGCGCGGCGCCGGCAAGGGCGTGGTCAACTGGCGCCTGCGCGACTGGGGCGTCTCCCGCCAGCGCGCCTGGGGCTGCCCGATCCCGGTGATCCATTGCGAGGTCTGCGGCACCGTTCCCGTGCCGGAGAAGGATCTGCCGGTGCGCCTGCCGGAAGACCTCCCGTTCGACCGGCCGGGCAACGCGCTCGACCATCACCCGAGCTGGAAACACGTCGCCTGCCCGCAATGCGGCGCCGCCGCCCAGCGCGAGACCGACACGTTCGACACGTTCGTCGATTCCTCGTGGTATTTCGCCCGCTTCTGCGCCCCCCGCGCCGCGGTGCCGGCGGACCCGGCGGCGACCTCGCACTGGATGCCGGTCGATCACTATATCGGCGGCATCGAGCACGCGATCCTGCACCTGCTCTACGCCCGCTTCTTCACCCGGGCGATGCACCGGCTCGGCCAGGTCGGCGTCGCCGAGCCCTTCGCCGGCCTGTTCACCCAGGGCATGCTCACGCATGAGAGCTACCGCACCGAAGACGGCAAGTGGCTCTACCCCGAGGAGGTGATCCGCCACACCGATCACGCGACGACGCTCGATGGCCGCAAGGTGATCGTCGGCCCGATCGAGAAAATGTCGAAATCGAAGCGCAACACGGTCGATCCCTCGGCCGTCATCGCCCGCTTCGGCGCCGACACCGCGCGCTGGTTCGTCCTGTCGGACAATCCGCCCGAGCGCGACGTGGAATGGACCGAGGCCGGCGCCCAGGGCGCGTTCCGCTATGTCCAGCGCCTCCATCGCCTCGCCCGCAGCGTCGCCGCCGACCGTGCGGACGAGGTGGCGCTGGAGCGCGCCGAGGGCGAGGCCCGCAAGCTGCGCCAGGCGACCCACCGCACCATCGCCGCGGTCACCGAGGCGATCGACGGCTTCGCCTTCAACGTCGCCATCGCCCGGCTCTACGAGCTGGCCAACGCCATCGCCGAGTCCGAGGGCCGCACCGCCCCCGGCCTGCCGGCGGCGCGGCGCGAGGCGATGTCGGTGCTGATCCGCCTCGCCGCCCCGATCATCCCGCATGTCGCCGAAGAGGCGAACGCGCTGCTCGATCCCGCCTCCGGCCTCGTCGTCGACCAGCCCTGGCCGGTCGCCGACCCGGAGCTGCTCAAGCGGGATTCGATCACGCTGGCGGTGCAGATCATGGGCAAGCTGCGCGGCACGATCGAGCTGCCGCCGGGCGCTGATGCCGAAACCGCCATCGCGGCGGCGCTGGCCGAGCCGCGCATCGCGCAACTGCTGGCGGGGGCGAATATCGTCAAGCGCATCCACGTCCCCGACCGGATCGTGAACTTTGTCGTCCGGCCCTGAAGTCCTGGTCCTCGCCCTGGCGCTGCCGCTGGCGCTCGCCGGCTGCGGCTTCCGCCCGCTCTATGGCGGCGGCCCCGCCGGGGCCGCGGTCAGCGCCCAGCTCGACGAGGTCGATGTCGGCCTCCTGCCGGACCGCCAGGGCCAGCTGCTGCGCCAGGCGCTGGAGGCCGATCTCCAGCGTGCCGGCGCGCCCGGCTTCTACCGTTACTACCTGAAGGTCAGCTATGGCGGCTGGGCCGGCCAGCCCCTCGGCCTCCAGCCCGACAGCTCGAATACCCGCGTCCGCTACATCGCCTCGGCGAGATGGGAGCTGACCGCGGAGGGCAACCGCACCACGGTGATCGCCCGCGGCACCGCCGAGGCGATGGACGCGGCCAACATCATCGACAACCAGAACTTCGCCGCCACCCTCGACCAGGGCGTGCTGCGCCACCATTTCGCCCAGCGCCTCGCCCGGCAGATCACCGCACAACTCGCCGCCTATTTCCGCAATCACCCCGACCGGGGCTAGCCGCTTGAAGATCGACGCCCGCAACGTCGAGCGGTTTCTCGCCGATCCCGGTGCGGCGCGCTTCGTCCTTGTCTATGGGCCCGACACCTCGCTCGTCGCCGAACGGGCGCGGCGCCTTGCGAAGCGCGTCGCCGGCGCGCTCGACGATCCGTTCCGCCTTACCGAACTCGATGCCGACACCGCCGAGCGCCTGCCGGAAGAGGCGGCGGCGCAGGCCTTCGGCGGCGGCCGCCGCGTGGTGCTGCTGCGCGATGCGGCGGATCGTCAGGCTCCGGTCGTCGAGACGATGCTGGAGGGCAGGGGGGATGCGCTGGTGATCGGCATGGCGGCCGATCTCGCCGCTCGCTCGAAGCTGCGCACGCTCGCCGAAAAACACACCGAAGCCGCCGCCATCGCCTGCTACCCGCCGGAGGGCGCGGCGCGCGGCCCGGCGCTGGAGGCGGCCCTGCGCGCCGCCGGGGTGGGCATCGGCCGCGAGGCGCTGGCGCTCGCCGCCAGCCGGCTCGGCGGCGAAACCGGCGCGCTGCGCGACGCCGCCGAGCGGCTCGCCCTCTATGCCGGGCCGGGCGGCGCGGTCGATCTCGCCGCGGTCGAGGCGGTGCTGGACGATCAGGGCTCCGCCTCGATGCAGGATGCGATCGATGCGGCGCTGGCCGGCAACATCGCCGCCGCCGACCATGCGATCGGCCTCGCCCTCGAAGAGGGGGCGGCGCCGGTCGCGGTGATGCGGGTGCTGCTGTCCGAGCTGGCGGCGCTGCGCCTCGTGGCCGATGCGGTCGGACGCGGCGCCAGCCCGCGCGACGCCATCGCCGCCCGCCGCCCGCCGGTTTTTTTCAAGCGCCAGCCGGCCGCCCTGGCCGCCGCCGCACGGTGGCGCGAGCCCGCCATCATGGCCGCGATCGAGCGCGTGCTGCGCGCCGAGGCCGATTGCAAGCGCACCGGCGCGATGCCCGAGCTGATCGCCCGGCAGACCCTGCTCGGCCTCGCCCAGCGCGCCGCGCGCGGGTCGGCCTCCTGATCCATCCCCTCTTTCCAGCCCGCGCCGGCGGGGCCATATCCAGCAATAGCACTATCCGATCAGATGGCGTCGTCTGACCGGAACGTGCTCTAGAGCATCATCGGATCAGATGGAATCATCTGATCGGATAAAGATGCTCTAATTATCAATAGGATAGAGTACGACATCCGATCCGGATGGATCGGAACGTGCTCTAAGACAGATCGGGGTTCAGAGGCGGTTCATGGCAGGGTCGGGCTACATCACCGTGCGCGGCGCGCGCGAGCACAATCTGAAAAACATCGACGTCCGCATCCCGCGCGACCAGCTGACCGTGATCACCGGCCTGTCCGGCTCCGGCAAATCCTCGCTCGCCTTCGACACGATCTATGCCGAGGGCCAGCGCCGCTATGTCGAGAGCCTGTCCGCCTATGCGCGGCAGTTCCTCGAACTGATGGGCAAGCCGGATGTCGACAGTATCGAGGGCCTCTCCCCGGCGATCTCGATCGAGCAGAAAACCACCTCGCGCAACCCGCGCTCCACCGTCGGCACCGTCACCGAAATCCACGACTACATGCGCCTGCTCTGGGCCCGCGCCGGCGTGCCCTATTCGCCGGCCACCGGCCTGCCGATCGAGGCGCAGACGGTGAGCCAGATGGTCGACCGGGTGATGGCGATGCCTTCCGGCACCCGGCTGCTGCTGCTCGCCCCGGTGGTGCGCGACCGCAAGGGCGAATACCGCAAGGAACTCGCCGAATTGCAGCGCCGCGGCTTCACCCGCGTGAAGGTCGACGGCAAGCTCTACGAAATCGCCGAGGTGCCGGCGCTCAACAAGAAGATCAAGCACGAGATCGAGGCGGTGGTGGACCGCATCGTCGTGCGCGAGGGCGCGGAACAGCGCCTCGCCGATTCCTTCGAGACCGCGCTCGCCCTCTCGGATGGCATCGCCTATGCCGAGAACGCCGACAGCGGCGAGCGCACGGTGTTTTCCGCCCGCTTCGCCTGCCCGGTCTCCGGCTTCACGATCGAGGAGATCGAGCCGCGCCTGTTCAGCTTCAACTCGCCGCACGGCGCCTGCCCCGAATGCGCCGGTCTCGGCACCGAAACCGTGTTCGACCCCGCGCTGATCGTCCCCGACGAGCGCCGCCCGCTCGCCGAGCAGGCCATCGCCCCCTGGGCCAACGCGCAATCGCCCTATTACGAACAGACGCTGGCCAGCCTCGCGAAGCATTTCAAGGTGAAGCTGACCACGCCCTGGGAAGACCTGCCCGAGACGGTGCGCGAGGCGATCCTGTTCGGCGCCGGCACCACCGAGATCGCCTTCTCCTACAAGGATGGCGTGCGCGCCTATACCGTCACCCGCCCGTTCGAGGGGGTGGTGCGCAATCTCGAACGCCGCATGCGCGAGACCGACAGTGTCTGGGTGCGCGAGGAGCTGGCGCGCTACCAGGCCGAGCAGCCCTGCCGGCGCTGCCAGGGTGCGCGCCTGCGCGACGAGGCGCTGGCCGTCCGCATCGCCGCGAAAAACATCGCCGAGGCCTCGGATCTCTCGATCCGCGAGGCGCGCGACTGGTTCGCCACCGTGCTCGACACGCTGACCCCGCAGCGCCAGGACATCGCCCGCCGCATCCTGCGCGAGATCAACGAGCGGCTGCAATTCCTCGTCGATGTCGGGCTCGACTATCTCTCCCTTGCCCGCAGCTCGGCGACACTCTCCGGCGGCGAAAGCCAGCGCATCCGCCTCGCCAGCCAGATCGGCTCCGGCCTCACCGGCGTTCTCTATGTTCTCGACGAACCCTCGATCGGTCTGCACCAGCGCGATAACGAGCGGTTACTCGGAACGCTGCGCCGGCTGCGCGATCTCGGCAACACGGTCCTCGTCGTCGAGCATGACGAGGATGCGATCCGCAGCGCCGATCATGTGATCGATATCGGCCCGCGCGCCGGTGTGCATGGCGGCGAGCTGATCGCCGAGGGCACGGTGGCCGACATCGCCGCCAATCCGCGCTCGCTCACCGGCGACTATCTCTCCGGCCGCCGCGCCATCGCGGTGCCGGACCGCCGCCGCCCGGTCGATCCCGCGCGGATGCTGAAACTCGTCGGCGCCCGCGGCAACAATCTCAAGACCGTCACCGGCGAATTCCCCCTCGGCGTGTTCACCGCCGTCACCGGCGTCTCCGGCGGCGGCAAGTCCACTCTGGTGATCGACACGCTCTACAAGGCGGTCTCCCGCCGGCTGATGGGCTCGGGCCAGGTGCCCGCGCCGTTCGACCGGCTCGACGGGCTCGACCTGCTCGACAAGATCATCGAGATCGACCAGTCGCCGATCGGCCGCACCCCGCGCTCGAACCCGGCGACCTATACCGATCTCTTCGCCCCGATCCGCGACTGGTTCGCCGAACTGCCGGAAAGCCGCGCGCGCGGCTACAAATCCGGCCGCTTCTCCTTCAACGTCAAGGGCGGGCGCTGCGAGGCCTGCCAGGGCGACGGTGTGCTGAAAATCGAGATGCACTTCCTGCCCGACGTGTTCGTCACCTGCGACACCTGCAAGGGAAAACGTTACAACCGCGAAACGCTGGAAATCCGCTTCCGCGACAAGTCGATCGCCGATGTGCTCGACATGAATGTCGACGAGGCGATGGGCTATTTCTCCGCCCAGCCGCGCATCCGCGACCGGCTCGAACTGCTCGGCAAGGTCGGGCTCGGCTACATCAAGCTCGGCCAGGCGGCGACCACCCTTTCGGGCGGCGAGGCGCAGCGCATCAAGCTCGCCAAGGAACTCGCCCGCCGCGCCACCGGCCGCACGCTCTATATTCTTGACGAGCCGACAACAGGACTGCACTTTGAGGATGTCCGCAAATTGCTGGAGGTTCTCCATGCGCTGGTCGATGCCGGCAACACCGTGATCGTGATCGAGCACAATCTGGAGGTCATCAAGACCGCCGATTGGATCATCGATCTCGGCCCCGAGGGCGGCGATGGCGGCGGCGAGATCGTCGCCGCCGGCACGCCCGAGGATGTGGTGGGGAGCGACCGCTCGCACACCGCCCGCTTCCTCGCCCCGCTGCTGCCCGATCCGCTGGCCAAGCCGGCGGCGCGACCCCCCGGCCGCCGCCGCAAGGTCGCCTGATGCTGCCCTAGAGCACGTTCCGATCCATCCGGATCGGATGTCGTGCTCTATCTTGTTGATAACCAGAGCATCTTTATCCGATCAGATGCTTCCATCTGATCGGATGTTGCCCTACGCCCCGGCGGCGAGCGGCGCCACGGTGACCGGCACCGATTTGTAGGTCGGCGTGCCGCTCTGCCGGTCGTGCCGCGACAGCGGCATCAGCACGTTGGCCTCCGGGTAATAGGCCGCGACCGAGCCTTCCGCGATGTCGTATTCGATGGCGGTGAACCCGGCGAGGCGATGCGCCCCGTCCTCGGCATGGGCGACGTCGATGCGCCCGCCATGCTCGATGCCGAGCCGCTCCATGTCGGCGCGGTTCATGAACACGACGTCGCGCCGGCCGAACACGCCGCGATAGCGGTCGTCCATCCCGTAGATCGTGGTGTTGTACTGGTCATGGCTGCGGATCGTGGTCAGCAGCAGGGTCTCCTGCTCCGCGCCGGCGCCGCCCGGCGGCATGAACTCGGCGCGGCCCGAGGCGGTGCGCCACTCGCGCTCGGCCGGCGGGATCGGCAGGCGGAAGCCGCCCGGCACGGCGACGCGCGCGTTGAAATCGGCGAAATCGGGGAATACCGCCTCGATCGCGTCGCGGATCAGGCTGTAATCGGCCACCATCTCGCCCCAGGGCACGGTGCTGCGGGGCAGGGTGGCCATCGCCATCCCGGCGACGATCGCTGGCTCCGAGCGCAGCAGCTGCGAGGCCGGCGCGAGCTTGCCGGCCGAGGCATGCACCATCGACATCGAATCCTCGACGGTGATGACCTGCGGTCCGCTCTGCTGGATATCCTCCTCGGTGCGGCCGAGGCAGGGCAGGATGATCGATTCGCGGCCGATCAGCAGATGCGAGCGGTTCAGCTTGGTGGCGACATGCACGGCGAGATCCAGCTTGCGCATCGCCGCGGCGCAGGCCTCGGTATCCGGCATGGCGATGGCGAGATTGCCGCCGAGTGCCAGCAGCGCGCGGGACTCGCCGCGCAGCATCGCCTCCATCGCCGCGACCGCGTCATGCCCGTGGGCGCGCGGCGGCGCGAAGCCGAACCGCTGCGCGATCCGCTCCAGCATCGCCTCGCCCGGCTTTTCGGTGATTCCCACGGTGCGGTCGCCCTGCACGTTGGAATGGCCGCGCAGCGGGCAGATCCCCGCTCCCTCGCGGCCGAAATTCCCGCGCAGCAGCAGCAGGTTGGCGATCTGGCGCACATTCTGCGTGCCGGTCGAATGCTGGGTGATGCCCATGCCATAGGTGACGATGGTCGATTTCGCCCGCGCGTAATGCCCCGCCACGGTGGCGAGATCGGCGCGCGACAGCCCGCTCGCCGCCTCGATCCGCTCCCACGGCGTCGCGCGCAGGTCGGCGGCGAGATCGTCGAACCCGTTGGTGTGGGCCGCGATGAACTCCCGATCCAGGATCCCGGCCTCCGGCCCCGCCTCGGCATCGAGTTCGAGCAGCGCCTTCATGATGCCCGAGAGTGCCGCGGCATCGCCGCCGACCCGCACCTTGAGATAGGTCGAGGCGATCGGCGTCGCCCCCATCGTCGCCATCTCCACCGCGTTCTGCGGATCGGCGAAGCGTTCCAGCGCCCGCTCGCGCATCGGGTTGAACACGATGATCGGCACCCCGCGGCGCGCCACCTCGTGCAGCGTGCCCATCATGCGCGGATGGTTGGTGCCGGGATTGTGGCCCATCGCGATGATCAGGTCGCAATGGTCGAAATCGTCGAGCGAGACGGTGCCCTTGCCGAACCCGATCGACTGCGGCAGCCCGACGCTGGTCGCCTCATGGCACATGTTCGAGCAGTCGGGGAAATTGTTGGTGCCGTATTCGCGGGCGAACAGCTGGTAGAGGAACGCCGCCTCGTTCGAGGCGCGGCCGGAGGTGTAGAACTCCACCATGTTGGGGTCGGGCAGGGCGCGCAGCACCGCGCCGATGCGGGCGAAGGCGTCGTCCCAGCCGATCTCGCGATAGGTGTCGCTCGCGTGGTCATAGGCCAGCGGATGGGTCAGCCGCCCGGCATCCTCCAGCGCGTGGTCGGACCAGCCGAGCAGCTCGCTCACCGTGTGGGCGGCGAAGAAATCGGGGCCGACGCGCTTGCGCGTCGCTTCCCAGGTCACCGCCTTGGCGCCGTTCTCGCAGAACTGGAAGGTCGAGGTGTGTTCCTTGTCCGGCCAGGCGCAGCCGGGGCAGTCGAACCCGGTGGGCTTGTTGGTGCGCAGCAGCAGGCGGGCGGCGTCGCCGGCATCCATCTGGGTGCGGATCGCCTTGGCGGTGGCGCGCAGCGCGCCCCAGCCGCCGGCGGGCGCGCCATAGGGCCGGATGCCCTTCAGGTTGTGATCGGGCACGATGCGACGTCGCGTGGTCATGGGCTGCATCTCCGCTAGAGCGCCTTCCGGTCCGTCGGGGCCGGCCGCGGTTCTCTATGATGGTGATCATTAAAGCATCGTTACCCGCTCGGATATTTCCATCCGCCCGGGCGGTGCTCTGGTCTGGCCGCGCCGGCCCGCAAGCCGGTCGCGCCTCGCACGTGAGCCAGTGTGTCCGAACCTGCAACCCCTTGGACGACAAAATACCTGTGCAGAACGGGGCAGGGGGCACGACCCCCCTTGCTGCGCGGCGGTGTATGGCCGACATCAGGGCCGATCGGCGTCTGCTGTAGGGCGTCGCCCCGCCGGAGGTCAGAACGTGGATTACCTGGGAGCCTTGCGCCTGTTCGGCCGCGCGGTCGAGCTTGGCAGTTTCTCGAAGGCGGCCGAGGCGCAGGGGGCGAAAGTGTCGACCGTCTCGCGCGCCGTCGCCGGGCTCGAGGCCGATCTCGGCGTCGCCCTGTTCCACCGCTCGACCCGCCGCCTCCACCTCACCGAGCCGGGCGAGCAATTCTACGCCCAGGTGCAGGCCATCCTCCGCAATCTTGACGAAGCGCGCGATTCCGTCGCGGCGATGCAGGCGCGGCCGCAGGGCCTGCTGCGGCTCAACCTGCCCGGCGCCTTCGGCCGCCGCCATGTCGTCCCCTTCATCCCGGAATTCCTCAAGCTCTATCCCGGCCTCAGGCTCGAACTCTCCTTCACCGACGTGCGGATGGACCTGCTGGCCAGCGGCGCCGACCTCGCCATCCGCATCGGCCCGCTGATCGATTCGACGCTGATCGCCCGCAAGCTCGCCGGCCATCGCCGCGTCGTCTGCGCGAGCCCGTCCTATCTCGCCAGCGCCCCGCCGCTCGCCGCGCCGCGCGACCTGCTGCGCCACAACGCCCTGATCTACACGCTGCAACCGACCGACCGCTGGTTCTTCCGCCGCGGCGCCGAGGCCGGCGCGCCGGAGGAGGAAGTGCCGATCGCCGGCATTCTCCGCTCCGATGATTCCGAGGCGCTGCTCGATGCCGCCCTCGCCGGCGTCGGCATCGCCCTGCTACCGGTCTGGCTGGTCGGCGAGGACATCGCCCGCGGCCGGCTGGTGCGGCTGCTGCCGGACTGGTTCTCGATGATCTCGACCCGCCCCGGCGGCATCTACGGCATCTACCCGCCGCATGCCCGCATCTCCCCCAAGGTGCGCGCCTTTCTCGACTTCATCGAGACGAAATTCGGCCGCCCGCCCTACTGGGATACCGAGGCCGGCTGATCCCTCCCGCCCGGCCTACCCGTTCCGTCCCGTCTCCCCCGCCCGAGGATTGCCCGCATGATCGTTCACGACCGCGCCAACACGCTGACCCTGCTGACCACCCTGCGCGGCTCGATCCTGCAACGCGTCGCGCCGCGGCTGCTGGCGCTGTTCCTGCTCGCCCTCGCCGTCACCATCGCCCATGCAATCCACCCGCTGCCGGACTGGCCGCTGGCCACCGTGCCCTTCACCCTGCTCGGCCTCGGCCTGTCGATCTTTCTCGGCTTCCGCAACAGCGCCTGCTACGACCGCTGGTGGGAAGGGCGGCGGCAATGGGGAACGCTGATCGCCGAATCCCGCGCCCTGATCCGCGAGATCACCGCGCTCCTGCCCGATGACGCCGCACTCACTCAGCGCCTCGGCGGCCGCATCGCCGCCTTCGCCCACCTGCTGCGCGATCATCTGCGCGGCGCGGCGGGGGCGGACTGGCAGGACTGGCTCGCCCCCGCCGAGCGCGCGTGGCTCGCCGGCCAGCGCAACCGGCCGGACGCGGCGCTGCGCCTGCTCTCCGCCGAACTGGCCGGCCTCGTCGCCGCCGGCAGGCTGAGCGACATGCTCTACCGCATCCTCGCCGAGCGCATCGCCGCGATGACCGGCATCCAGGCCGCCTGCGAGCGCCTGCGCACCACGCCCACCCCCTTCACCTACTCCCTGCTGCTGCACCGCACCGCATGGCTGTTCTGCATCTTCCTCCCCTTCGGCTTCGTGCAGACGCTCGGCCTCGCCACACCCATCGTCACGGTGATCCTCGGCTATGCGTTTTTCGGCCTCGATGCGCTGGGCGACGAGCTGGAGGAGCCTTTCGCCATCTCCCAAAATGCCTTGCCGCTCAATGCTTTCGCACGAACGATCGAGATCGCGGTGCTCGAAGCCCTCGGCGCCGACGAGCTGCCGCCGCCGCTGTTGCCGGTCAATCACGTCCTGTCGTGAACCCCGCCCCATGGGTTGACATGGCCGCGTCACTGGCTACTTGGATTTCAGAAATTACTGAAAGTTCAGACAGTGCCGCTCTCCCCCATCATCGAGGCCTTCGTGCTGCATTTCGGCGAGATGGGCAGCCATTGGGGCATCAACCGCACGGTCGGGCAGATCTACGCGCTGCTCTACGTGTCCGATCGCCCGCTGCCGGCCGACGAGATCGCCGAAACCCTCGGCTTCTCCCGCTCGAACGTCTCGATGGGGCTGAAGGAGCTGCAATCCTGGCGCCTCGTGCGGCTGCAACACCTGTCGGGTGACCGGCGCGAGCATTTCTCGACCCCGGACGACATCTGGCAGATCGTCCGCGCCCTCGCCGAGGAGCGCCGCCGCCGCGAGATCGACCCCACCCTCACCGTGCTGCGCGACCTGCTGATGGAGGCCCCCCGCTCGGAGGCCGACCGGCTCGCCCAGCGCCGCCTCGCCGAGATGCACGACCTGATCGAGCTGCTGATGCGCTGGTCGGAAGACGTGCAGAAGCTCGACAACAAGGATCTGGTCCAGCTGCTCCGCCTCGGCGGCCGCGTCGTCGCGCTGCTGGAACTGAAGAACCGCCTGCCGCTGCTCGGGCGCGGCAAGGCCGGCCGCTCCCGGCCCGAGACAACCGAAGCCGACGCCCTTGCCGGCGCCGACGCCGACGACAACAACGATACGGACAGAGAATGACAAGCATGCATGCCGGCGGGCTGGCGATCGTGCTCGCACGCGCCCAGTTCGGTTTCACCATCGCCTTTCACATCATGTTCCCGGCCTTCTCGATCGGGCTCGCCGCCTATCTGACGGTGCTCGAGCTGATGTGGCTGGTCACCAATCGCCCGGTCTATCTCGACGCCTATCGCTACTGGCTGAAGATCTTCGCCGTGATCTTCGCGATCGGCGTCGTCTCCGGCCTGGTGATGGCCTACGAGGTCGGCGCCAACTGGTCCGGCTACTCGGCCAAGGTCGGGCCGATCCTCGGGCCGCTGCTCGCCTGGGAGACGATGACGGCCTTCTTCCTCGAGGCCGGCTTCCTCGGCATCATGCTGTTCGGCATGTCGCGCGTCGGCCCGAAGCTGCATTTCGCGGCGACCGCGCTGGTCTCGATCGGCACGCTGATCTCGGCCTCGTGGATTCTCGCCGCGAATTCGTGGATGCAGACGCCCCGCGGCTACGCGATCGGCGCGAACGGCGATTTCGTGCCGAAGAACTGGCTCGCCATCATCTTCAACCCGACCTTCCCCTACATGTGGCTGCACATGGTGCTCGCCGCCTTCATCGCGACGGCGCTCGCCGTCGGCGCGGTCGGCGCGTTCCACCTGCTGCGCAACCCGAAAAACCCGGTCAGCCGGCTGATGTTCTCGATGGCGATGTGGATGCTGACCATCGCCGTGCCGGTCCAGGGCTATATCGGCGATGAATCCGGCCGCGCGACGATGACCGACCAGCCGCTGAAGCTCGCCGCGATGGAGGGCGACTTCCACACCCGCGCCGGCCAGGCGCTGCACCTGTTCGGCTGGCCCAGCCGCAGCCTCGGCCGCCTGCTCTATGACGTGAAGATCCCCGATCTCGGCTCGCTGATCATCACCCACAAGCTGCACGGCGTGGTGCAGGGGCTCGATGCGTTCCCGAAATCCGACTGGCCGGTGCTGATCCCGACCTTCTGGGGCTTCCGCGTCATGGTCGGGCTGTGGTCGCTGATGCTGCTCCTCGCCCTCGGCGCGCTGGCCCTGCGCCGCGGCGGCCGGCTCTATGAGAACGCCTGGTTCAAGCGCTTCGCGGTGGCGATGGGCCCGGCCGGCTTCATCACCATCATCGCCGGCTGGGTGGTCACCGAAACCGGCCGCCAGCCCTGGACGGTCTATGGTGTGCTGCGCACGGTGCAGAGCGCCTCGCCGCTCACCCTGGGCGAGATCGTCTGGTCGTTCGGCGTCATCATCGTGCTCTACACGCTCGTCTTCGGCGTCGGCATCCGCTACGTGCTCGGCCTGATGGCGCATGAGCCGACGGTGGGCGAACCGCCGCTGCGCGACGACAAGCCGCTGCGCAGCCATGGCCCGCACCGCCTGCACGATCCCGCTGCCGCCCCGAGCCCGGCGGAGTGACCGCCATGCTCAACGCCCACACATTGCCGATCATCTGGGGCTGCATCATGGCCTTCGTGATCTTCGCCTATGTCGTGCTCGACGGGTTCGATCTCGGCGTCGGCATCCTCTTCGCGGCCGAGCGCGGCCGCACCGAGCGGGACGTGATGGTGAATTCCATCGCCCCGGTCTGGGATGGCAACGAAACCTGGCTGGTGCTCGGCGGCTCCGGCCTCTACGGCGCCTTCCCCGAGGCCTACAGCGTGATCCTGCCGGCGGTCTACCCGCTGGTGATCGCCATGCTGATCGGCCTCATCCTGCGCGGCGTCGCCTTCGAGTTCCGCTTCCGCGCCCATACCGAGCAGCACCGGCTCAACTGGGATTACGGGTTCTGGTTCGGCTCGGTCCTCGCCGCCTTCTGCCAGGGGGCGATCCTCGGCGCCGTGCTGCACGGCACCAGGGTCGTCGGCGACCAGTTCGCCGGCGGGCCCTTCGCCTGGTTCTCCGCCTTCTCGGTGTTCACCGGCCTCGCGGTGGTCTGCGGCTACGCGCTGCTCGGCGCCGCCTGGCTGGTCTGGCGCACCGAAGGCGGGCTGCAACTGCGGATGCGCCACGAAACCGCCCGGCTCACGCTCGGCATGCTCGCCTGCATCCTCGCCGTCAGCATCTGGTCCCCGCTGCTCGACCATGCCTATGCCGTGCGCTGGTTCACCTGGCCGGGCCTCGCCGTCACCGGCCTCGCCCCGCTCGCGGTGATGGCGCTGGCCTTCGTGCTGTTCCGCGCCCTGCGCCGCGGCGCCGCCTCGCGTGACAACACCGCCTTCCTCTGCGCGCTCGGCCTGTTCCTGGTCAGCTTTCTCGGCCTCGGCTTCTCGCTGTTCCCGAACATCATCCCGCCCGGCGTGACCATCTGGCAGGCCGCATCCCCGGTCGGCTCGCAGGAATTCCTGCTGGCCGGTGCCGCGGTGATGCTCCCGGTCATCATCGCCTACAACGCCTTCGCCTACCGCGTCTTCCACGGCAAGGTCGACCACGCGGCCTTCGATCACTGAGCCCGACGCCCGGCCCGCATGCAGGGCCGGGCGCATGGCTGGACAGCATGGCCAAGCCGTGTTGATACAATGTTCCGCCGCGGCAGGACGCCGTGGCGCGGTCTTCGAGCGGAGGGTTGGACAATGGCGGGTAGTGTGAACAAGGTGATTCTGGTCGGCAATCTCGGGCGCGATCCCGAAACGCGGACCACGCAATCCGGCATGAAGATCGTCAATCTCGCCGTGGCGACCTCGGAATCCTGGAACGACAAGGCGAGCGGCGAGCGCCAGGAGCGCACCGAGTGGCACCGCGTCGTCATCATGAACGACCGGCTGGCGGATGTGGCGGAGCGTTATCTGCGCAAGGGCTCCAAGATCTATCTCGAAGGCAAGCTGCAGACCCGCAAATGGACCGACCAGGCGGGCCAGGAGAAATACACGACCGAGGTGATGCTCGGCCGGATCGGCGCCGAGCTGGTCCTGCTCGACCGTGCCGGCGCCGGCGGCGGCGACGACATGCCGCGCCCGGCGCCGCGCGCCCCGGCCGCGTCCCCGGCCGCGCCCGCCGCCAGCCAATCGCGCGGCGGCGGCTGGGATTCCGGCCGCGCCAGCGATCTCGACGACGAGATTCCCTTCTGAGCAGAGCATCATCCGCCCGGATGAAGCTCAGATAAAGCTCAGATCCCGGCACCACCCATGAACGTCTCTTCCAGCGCCCGGCGCAGGTCGCTCACATACCCATCGAGCCCGTTGCGGGCGCGTGGATGCGGCGTGCGGATCGCCACATCCCGCGCGATCCGCGCCGGGCTGCCGGCCAGCAGCACCACCCGCTCGGCGAGATAGGTCGCCTCGTCGAGATCATGCGTCACGAACAGGATCGTGGTGCCGGTCTCCCGCCAGATCCGCAGCAGCTCGTCCTGCAAGGCATGCCTGGTGATCGCATCAAGCGCGCTGAACGGCTCGTCCATCAGCAACAGGTCGGCCGAGACGGCGAGGGCGCGGGCAATGCCGACGCGCTGCCGCTGGCCGCCGGAAAGCTGCCCCGGCCAGCGCCCCGCCGCATCGAGCAGGCCGACGAGGTCGAGCGCCGCCTCCGCCCGCCGCCGCCGCGCCGCCGCGTCCAGCGCCAGCCCCTCCAGCCCGAACTCGACATTGCCGAGCACCCGCCGCCACGGCATCAGCCGCGCATCCTGAAACACCAGCGCCGCCGTCCTGCGGTCGGGCGCCGGGCGGGTCAGCAGCCGCACCTCGCCGCGCCGCGCCGCGGCCAGCCCCGCCACCACCCGCAACAGGGTGGACTTGCCGACGCCGGACGGCCCGACGATCGCGGTAAACCCGCCGCGCTTCAGGCTGAGATCGAGCCCTTCGAGCACGTTGCGCCCGGAGGCATCGCCCGGATGGCCGAAGGCGAGGCCGGTCAGCTCCACGATCATCTCCCCGGCACCGCTCATGCCCGCGTCCACGCCAGAAACCGCCGCGTCACCCGCTCGAACATCAGGTCGGTCATGCCGTAGAGCAGCGCGATCGTCAGCATGTAGAGCACCAGGACATTGGTCGCGAGCACCCCGGCCGCCTCGTTCATCCGCTGCCCGATCCCCGGAATCCCGAACAGCTCCGCCGCCACCACCGCCATCCAGCCCTGGCCGAGCCCCGAGCGCACGCCCGAAAGCATCCCCGGCAGCGCCGCCGGCAGGATCACCTTGCCGAGCCGGCGGGCGAACCCGCCCTGGCCGAACGCCGCGGCGAGTTCCACCAGCCCCTCATCGACCGCCTCGACCGCCGACCACGTCGCGAAATAGTTCAGCCAGAACACGCCGACGCCGATGATGAACGCCGCCGCCGCCTGGCTGGGGCCGAACCAGATCAGCGTGAAGGGAATCCACGCCAGCGGCGGAATCGGCCGCAGCAGCCGCGCGATCCAGGCTTGCACGGCGGCGAAGCGCGGCAGCAGCGCCACCGCCGCCCCGGCGACGATGCCGAGCAGGCTGCCGAGGCAGACGCCGATCAGGTAATGCCCGAGACTCTCGCCGATCGCGGTGAACCAGCTGCCATTGCGGATCTCGCCGATCAGCGCCTGCGGAATCGCACTCGGCGCCGGCACCAGGCTCGCCGGCAGCACCCCGCTGCGCACCGCCGCCTCCCAGGCGCCGATAAAAACCGCGAGCCCCGCCGCCGAGAGCAGCGCCGGCCGGCGTGGCGTGCCCGGCCTCATCCGGCCGATTTCACCGCATGCAGGTAGAACGAGGTGTCGAACATCGCCCCCACATCCGCGACCTTCCCGATATGGTCGATCTTCGCCTGATAGGTGTTGAGCTTTTCGGTCGCCGCGATGATCCGGCGCGGATCGGCGACCGGGTTGAGCGAGGGCGATTGCACCGCCTGCAGCAGCGTCGCCTCCGGGATCAGCCCCTTGCCGAGCGTCTTCGCGAGATCGGCGGCGGCGCGATGCGGATGCGCGCGCAGGAAATGCGTCGCCCGCACATGCAGATCGACCATGGTCTGCACCGCCGCCGGGTTGTCATGCGCGAGGCGGGATGTCACCGCGAGCACAGCGCCTGGCTGGCCAGGGAACATCGTATCGCCGCGCACGAGGATGCGCGCCCCCTTGTCGCGCTCCTGCACGATGGTCAGGGTCGGCTCCAGCGTCGATGCGGCGTCGAGCGATCCCGAGAGCAGCGCCTGCTGCAACGCGCTGGCGCCGAACCCCATCACCTCGACCGTATCCTGCGGCACATGCGCCACCTCGTCGAGCCAGTAGCGCAGCACCGTATCCGGCACCGAGCCGCGCGGCAGGCTGCCGATCCGCGCCTTGCGCCCGGTCGCCTTGCGGAAGGCGGCGAAGGCGGCGGCGGGGGAGGCTGCGTGCGGCCACATCCCGGCGAGCTTGCCGCGCCCGAGCAGGGCGATCTGCCCCTCGCCATTCGCCGCGACGATCCGCAGATCGACGCCATGCGCCTGGGCGACCATCGCCGGGCCGATCCCGATATAGGCGACGTCGAACCGGCCGGAGGCGAGCGCCTGCACCATTGCCGGGCCCGAGGAAAAACTGGTGCCGTGCAGCGCGAGCCCCGCCTGCCGCGCCCAGCCCTCGGCCTCGATGACAAAGAGCTGCGCCATCGGCAGGATCGGGATATAGGCGACGCGGAGCGCCGTCGTCCCTGCCGCCCGCGCCGTCCGCGCGCCCCCTGCGGCCGCCGCGAGCGCCGCGGCCCCCGCCATCATCTGGCGTCGTGATGTCAAAACTCTGTCTGTCTGCGGCATCTTGCTATCCCGGAACTGGCGAACCCGCCGCCGGCGCGGCGCGCGGGCGGGCAACGTAACAGCAGACGGTCCCGCTTCACAATCGCCGCGTCCGCGCACGGTGCCGTGCGCCTGTGTCCCGCGCATCAGCGCGTATTTTCGCGTCCCGCGCATCAGCGTTTATTTTGTATCCCGCGCTCTAGAGCATCATCCGATCAGATGGAATCATCTGATCGAATAAAGATGCTCGACTTATCAATATGCTAGAGCACTACATCCGATCCAATCGGATCGGAAAGTGCTCTAGCGCGGGGGCGGCGGAGCAATCCCCAGCCGCGCCAGCAGCCTTGCATCCCCGGGTGTGACGACATCCGCCAGCGTATAGCGGTCGAACACCGCGAGCAGTGCCGCCTGCGCCTCGTTCATCACCCCGTGCAACCCGCAACAGCCGCCGATCGCGCAGGCCCCGCCCTCCTGGCAGGTCACCAGCGCGAGGCTCGGCTCCATCGCCCGCACCACCTCGCCGAGCCCGATCCGCTCTGCCGGCCGCGCGAGCCGCATTCCGCCATTGCGGCCGCGAATGGTCTCGACCAGCCCTTTCTGGCCGAGCGCGTGCGCCACCTTGGTCAGATGGTTCTCCGAAATCCCGTAGGCGGAAGCCACTTCCGGGATCGACGCATGATCGTCCGGCCGCAACGCGAGGAAAATCAGCGCCCGCAGGCCGTAATCGGTGAACATTGTGAGATGCATTCACCACCCCTAACGCCGCCGCCGCGCCGGATCAACGAAATTGCATTTCCTCGGCGTGGATCTGCGCCGCCGGCACGCCATGACGTCGCGCCGTCGCGACCACCGCCTCGACCAGACGCGGCGGGCCGCAGACATAGACATCCGGCTTGTTCGCGGCTGTTGCGAGGAATCTGTCGAGCGCCTCGGCCGCGGTGCCGACGAACCCCGCCCAGTCGCCCTCCGGATGCCAGATCGCGGTGGTCACCGCGAGGGCGGGCAGCTGTGTGGCGAGATCGGCGATCTCCGCGGTCGCGAACAATTCCGCCTCGCGATTGGCGCCGAACATCAGGTGCGTCTCCTGCATGTCCTGGAAGTCGGCGAGATGGCGCAGCATCGAGAGCAGCGGCGCGAGGCCGCAGCCTCCGCCCACGAGGCAGCGCGGCCGCGGGCTCGTGTCGTCGAGGGTGAACCGCCCGAGCGGGCCGCGCAGCGAGAGCGCATCGCCCGGCTTCGCCCCGGCGCCGAGCCAGGTCGAGAACGCCCCGCCCGGCACGAGCCGGATCAGGAACTCCATCCGCCCGTCCCAGTTCGGCAGGTTGGCCAGCGAATAGGCGCGGCGGATCCCGGCGCCCGGAATCGCCACCTCCATGTATTGGCCCGGCACGAAATCAGCGGCCTCGCCGTATTCGGCGTCCGGCAGCAGGCGCAGGACGAGCGAAACGGCGCTCGCCCCCGCCGGCGCGATCCGCTCGATCACCGCCTCGCGCGTCGGCGCGCGGTGCCGCAGGATCGCCGACTCGGCATAAGGCAACGCCACCGTCATGTCGGAGGTCGGGCGGCACTGGCAGAGCAGCACGTCGCGGGTCATCGTCTCGCCAGGCTGCCCGCCGGCATCGTGGTCGCCGCTGGCGATTTCGGCGCGGCACAGGCCGCAACTGCCCTCATGGCACATCGAGGGCAGGAACAGCCCGGCTGCCTCGGCGGCGGCGAGCACGGTCTCGCCCGGCGGGCAGATGACGCCGAGGCGTGCCCCGTCGCGCGTGAAAAGGGTGATGTCGCTCATTGTTCGGTTCCTGGCGGTTCCTGGGGGTCGATCCCCGGTTCGGATGCGGATGCGGATGCGGGGGCCGGGGCGGCGCGTGGCCGTCCCGGCTTGTGATCGTTAGAGCACTTTCCGATCCTTCCGGATCGGATGTAGTGCTCTATCTTTTTGACAAATAGAGCATCTTTATCCGATCAGATGATTCTATCTGATCGGATGATGCTCTAGGCCGCCGCCTTCGGCGCGAGTGCGTCGGCGATGTCGGCCTCGGCCGAGGTGATCGGCCGCACCCCGAAGCGGTTGACCAGGATGTCGAGCAGCGCCGGCGTCAGGAAGCCCGGCAGCGTCGGCCCAAGCCGGACATTGCGCACCCCGAGTGCCAGCAGCGTCAGGAACACCGCCGCCGCCTTCTGCTCGAACCACGAAATCACCAGCGACAGCGGCAACTCGTTCACCCCGCAGCCAAAGGCCCCGGCCAGCGCCTGGGCGATCACCAGCGCCGAATAGGCGTCGTTGCACTGGCCGATATCGAGCAGCCGCGGCAGCCCGCCGATCGTGCCGAATTCGTGCGTGTTGAAGCGGTACTTGCCGCAGCCCAGCGTCAGCACCACCGTGTCGCACGGCGCCTGCTCGGCGAACTCGGTATAGTAGTTGCGGCCGGGGGCAGCGCCGTCGCAGCCGCCGATCAGGAAGAAATGCCGGATCGCGCCGGATTTCACCGCGCCGATCACCTGCTCCGCCGCCCCCAGCACGGCCTCGCGCCCGAAGCCGGTGGTCACCGTCCGCTCCGGCCCGGTGCGGCTGAACCCCGGCAGCGCCTTCGCCGCCTGCACCACCGGCGCGAAATCGCCATCGGCGATGTGCCGCAGCCCCGGCCAGCCCACCGGCCCGGCGGTGAAGATGCGGTTGCGATAGAGCGGCTGCGGCTCGATCAGGCAGTTCGATGTCATCACGATCGGGCCGGGGAAGGCGGCGAACTCGGCCTGCTGGTTCTGCCAGGCGGTGCCGTAATTGCCGGCGAGATGCGGATAGGCGTGCAGCTTCGGATAGCCATGCGCCGGCAGCATCTCGCCATGGGTATAGACGTTGATGCCGGTCCCCTTCGTCGCTTCCAGGATCGCGTGCAGGTCGCGCAGATCATGCCCCGACACCAGGATCGCCTTGCCCTCGACCGGCGTGATCCGCACCGGCGTCGGCACCGGCGTGCCATAGGTGCCGGTATTCGCCGCATCCAGCGCTTCCATCACGATGAAATTGACGCGCCCGAGCGCCAGCGCCTCCTCCAGCATCGCCTCGAGATCGACCGGATCGCCGGCGAGCAGGTCGAGCACCCGCGCCACCCCCTCGGCGATCGCCGTGCGGGTCTCGCCCAGCACCTCGGCATGATGGGCATAGGCGGCAACCCCCTTGAGGCCATAGAGCAGCAGGGCGCGCATGCCGATCACGTCCTCGCCCGCCGCTTCGGCGCCGGCGCGCACGCTGGCGACATGCGCCTGCGCCAGCAGCCCCACCAGCGAATCGGCGGGCACGAACGACGCCGGCCCGCCCGGCACCTCCGGCGCCTGCCCGGCCGCGCGCGCCGCCGCCGCATGGGCGTCGCGCAGCCGGTCGCGCAATTGCGCCGCCCGCGCGATCATCTCGACGAAGCGGGTCCGGTTGAAATTCACATTGGTCAGCGTGGTGAACAGCGCATACAGCACGAAACTGTCCGCCGCCTCGTCCCGCTGCCCGAACGCCTGCAACCGCGTCAGATACTGGCCGATGCCCTTGAGCTGATGGATCAGCACATCCTGAAGGTCGGCCGTCGCCTCGTCCTTGCCGCACACGCCCTTCGCCCCGCCGCAGCCGGCGGCCCCGGTCTCGGAGTGCATCGTCTGTTCGCACTGAAAGCAAAACATGAAATCCGGTTCCCTTCGCTGGTGATCCTCCCGGGCGGGGCCGTGCGGCCGGCGCCAAAAGGCTCATTTCAAATGACTGTTAAAATCCGCCCCTGCCTTGATCTGGATCACGCGGGCGCATGATCAGGTCGCCTGCATCACGCGGGCGCGCGATCAGGTCGTCCGCTTGCGAAACAGCCAGGCGGCGAGGCCAAGATTGACCGCGCCGATCGCCGCCATCGGCCAGAGCTGCCCGGCGAGCGTTGCGAATCCCGCCCCTTCGAGAAAGGTCGCCCGCACGATCACCAGCATGTAGCGCAGCGGATTGACCAGCGTGATCCGCTCGACCCAGAGCGGCATGTTGGCGATCGGCGTGGCGAAGCCCGACAGGATCACCGAGGGCACCATGAACAGGAACGCGCCGAGCAGCGCCTGCTGCTGCGTTGCCGAGACCGCCGAAATCGCCAGCCCCACGCCGGTGACGGCGGTGACGAACAGCAGCAGCCCGGCATAGAGCGCGCCGATACTCCCGCGCAGCGGCACATGAAACCAGAACACCGCGGCGAGCACGATCACGCTCGCCTCCACCATGCCGATCAGCAGCCCCGGCACGCTCTTGCCGATCAGGATGTCGAGCTCTGTCAGCGGCGTGACCAGCAGCTGGTCAAAGGTCCCCGCCTCGCGCTCGCGCGCGACCGACAGCCCGATCACCACCAGCGTCACCACCTGGGTGAGCAGCGCCACGATCCCCGGCACCACGAACCATTGCGAGCGCAGCGCCGGATTGTAGCGCGCCCGGATCACCAGATGCGCCGGCGGCCCGCGCCCGCCGCGCGCCGCCCGCCACGCATCGTCGAAGCCGGTGAGGATGGTGTTCGCATACCCCTCGATGATCAGCGCGGTATTGGAATTCCGCCCATCGACGATCACCTGCACCGGCGCCGCCCGCCCGCGCAGCAGGTCGCGGGTGAAATGCCGGCCGATCACCAGCACCATCTGCACCGCGCGGGAATCGATCAGCGCGTCGATCCGGTGATCGCTGTGCAGCGTGTCCGCCAGCGCGAAAGCGGGCGCGCCGAGAAACCGCGCCACCAGCTGCCGCGACGCCGCGCTGCCATCCTGGTCATAGATCGCGACCGGCACGCGGTTGAGATCGAAAGTCGCGGCATAGCCGAACACCATCAGCTGGATCAGCGGGGCGGCGAACAGCACCACGCGCCCCCTGCGGTCGCGCAGGATCGCCTGCAACTCCTTGATGACGAGGGCGATGATGCGCGCCATCCCGCCTAGTCCAGCCGCTTGCGCGCCAGCGCCCGCGCGAGGGCGAGAAAGATCGCCGCCAGCAGCGCGAGATACGCCGCATTGGGCAGGATGACGCTCCACACGTCGCCGGCGAGGAAAACTGATTGCAATATCGCAATGAAATACCGCGCCGCCACCACATGCGAAATCGCCTGCACGAAGCCCGGCGTGCTGTGCAGGTCGAACACGAAACCCGACAGGATGAAGGCCGGCAGGAAGGTGGTGATCAGCGCGATCTGCCCGGCGACGAACTGGTTGCGCGCCACCGTCGAGATCACCAGCCCCATGCCGAGCGTCGCCAGCATGAACAGCGCGGCGCAGAAGGTGAGCACGACGATCGAGCCGCGCAGGGGCACGCCGAACAGCAGCACCGCGATCGCGACGGAGCCGAACATCCCGCCCATGCCGAGCGCGAAATACGGCACCAGCTTGGCGATCAGGATGTCGCGCAGCGTCACCGGCGTCACCATCAGCGCCTCCATCGTCCCGCGTTCCCATTCGCGGGCGATGACGAGGGCGGTCAGCAGCGCGCCGGTCAGCGTCATGATCAGCGCGATCAGCCCGGGGATGAGATAATGCCGGCTGTTGACCGAGGGGTTGAACCGCACAAGCGGGCGGATATCGAGCGGGATCGGATCGCCCGTCCCCTGCCGCGCCGCCGTCGCCACCACCCACAAGGCCCAGACCTGCCGGACATAGCCCTCCACCAGCCGCGCGGTATTGGCGTCGACCCCGTCGATGACGATGCCGACCGGCGCGCCCCGCGCCGTGCGCGCCTGCCGGCCGAAATCGACGCGCAGCCAGACGATGCCGCTCACCTTGCCCGCCGCCATCGCCCGCTCCGCCGCCTGGCCGCTCTGATAGCGGTGCGGCGCGAAATAGCGCGAGCGGTCGAACCCGGCGACGAAGCTCGCCGCCAGCGCCCCCGGCTGCTCCACCACGATGCCGAGCGGCACCCGCCGCGCATCCAGCGTCACGCCATAGCCGAACAGCCAGAGCAGGATGGCCGGCAGCAGGAAGGCGATCGCCAGCGCAGACGGGTCGCGCATGATCTGCACTACCTCCTTGCGCATCAGCCCGCGCACCCGCCGCCGTGCCGCGCCGTTCATGCCGCCTTCCCCCCGGTCTCCGCGCCAAACTCCGCGCCGGTCGCCTTGCCGATCACGGCAATGAACGCATCCTCCATCGTCGGATCAGGCCGGCTCGCGTCCGCCGCCCCGGCGCGGATCGCATCCGGCGTGCCCTCGGCGAGAATCCGCCCCTGCGCCATGATCACCAGCCGGTCGCAATACTCGGCCTCTTCCATGAAATGGGTGGTGACCAGCACCGTCACCCCCGCCTCCGCCAGCGCGCCGATCCGCCGCCAGAACTCCCGCCGCGCCAGCGGATCGACACCCGAGGTCGGCTCGTCGAGAAACAGGATGTCCGGCGCGTGCATCAGCGCTGCGGCGAGGGCGAGGCGCTGGCGATAGCCGAGGGCGAGGTCGCGCGCGGCGGCGTCGCGCATCGCGCCGAGCCCGAATTCCGCCATCGCCCAGCCGATCCGCGCCGCCCGCCGCCCGCCGCGCAGCCCGTAGGCGCTGGCGAAGAAGGCGAGGTTCTGGCCCACGGTAAGATCGCCATAGAGCGAGAATTTCTGCGCCATGTAGCCGATCCGCCCGCGTGCTGCCGCCGCCGCGCGCCTGAGGTCGTAGCCGGCGACGTCGAGCCGCCCGGCGCTTGCCGGCAGCAGGCCGCACAACATGCGGAACGTGGTCGATTTCCCCGCCCCGTTGGCGCCGAGCAGGCCAAAGATCTCGCCTCGCCGCACCTCGAAGCTGATGGCGTCGACGGCGATGAAATCGCCGAACCGCCGCGTCAGCCGCTCCACCGCGATGACGGTCTTCGCCGCCCCGCTCGCCGGAGCCGGCAGGGCAGGGGTGGCGGGCGCGCCCGTCCGCGCCGTGCCGCGCGCGCGCAGCAGCGCATCGACGAACCCGTCCTCGAAGCGCGGCGCCGCCGCCACGAGGTCGATCCCCGGCGGCGTCTGCCAGGAGGCCGCCTCGCTCACCACCCGCACGAACCGCCCCTCGATCACGGTGTCGATCACCCCGGGCGTCGCGGCAAGGACCGCCTGCAACCGCCGCCGCCCGCCCTCCCGTGCGGCGGCGCGAAAAATCCGCCCCGCCATCGGCGCGGTGAAGCGCTCCGGCGGGCCCTGCGCCAGCAGCCGCCCCTCGTGCAGCAGCAACACATCGCGGCAGCGCGCCGCCTCGTCGAGACAGGCGGTGCTGAACAGCACCGTCACCCCCTCGCGCGCGGTCAGCCGGTCGATGATCTCCCACAATTCCCGGCGCGAGACCGGATCGACCCCCACGGTCGGCTCGTCGAGCAGCAGCAGCCGCTTCGGCTGCACCAGCGTGCAGGCGAGGCCGAGCTTCTGCTTCATCCCGCCCGAAAGCCGCCCCGCCCGCCGCGCCGTGAAGGGCGCAAGCCCGGTCATCGCCATCAGCGTGGCATAGCGCGCCTCCCGCGCCGCCGCCGCGACCCCGTGCAGATCGGCATAGAGGTCGAGATTCTCCCGGACCGTCAGCTCCTCGTACAGCCCGAAGCGCTGCGGCATGTAGCCGATTTCCCCCTGCACCGCGAGCGGATCGCGCCGCACATCGATGCCCAGCACCTCGATCCCGCCGCGATCCGGCCGCAGCAGCCCGGCGATCAGCCGCATCAGCGTGGTCTTGCCCGCCCCGTCGGCGCCGATCAGCCCGGTGATCCCGCCATGCGCCACCGCGGCGCTGACCTCCTCCACCGCGTCGACCACCCGCCCGCCGCCGCCGAACCGCCGGCAGACCCGGTCGAGGCGCAGCGCCGGCGCGTCATCGCCCGCCATCATGCCCGCCCCCGCAGCCGGCATCCCCCGTCACCGCCGCCGCCGTCCCGATCCGCACCGTCGCCGGCATGCCGAGCCGCAGCTGCCCGCGCGGATCACAGACATAGACGCGGATGCGATAGACCAGCGCCGTGCGCAGGTCCGGGCTTTCGATCGTGCGTGGCGTGAACTCGGCGCTCGGCGAGATGAACCCGACCCAGCCGCGATAGCGCGTGCCGGGAAAACTGTCGGTGCTCACGCTCGCCGCCATGCCGGGGCGCAGCCGCCCGAGCGCGGTTTCCGGCACATAGGCGCGCACCCAGAGCGGGGAGGGCAGGGCGATGGTGAACACGGGCGTTGCCGGCGAGGCCATGTCGCCGGTCTCCAGGATGCGGTCCTCGATCACGCCATCCTGCGGCGCGCGCAGTCGGGTCTCGTCGAGATTGCGCCGGGCGAGGGCGACGGCGGCGCGCGCCGCGTCAAGGGCGGCGCGGGCGGCGGCGATGTCCTCCGCCCGCGGCCCCTTCACCGCGAGGAGATAGGCCTGGCGAGACGCGGTATATTGGTCGCGCGCGCTGCGGAAGGCGGCGCGGGCATTGTCCCGGTCCTGCAGGCTCGCGGCGTGCCGGCGGCTGAGGGTGGCGAGCCGGCGATAGGCGAGCCCCGCATTCTCCGCCTGTGCGAGCAGCGCCTGCATGGTCGCCCGCGCCTGCGCGATCTCCTCCGGGCGGGAGCCGGCGAGCAGCTTCGCCAGCGCCGCCTTGCGCCCGGCGAGATCGGCCTCGGCGGCGGCGAGGGCATCCTGATACAAGGTCGCATCCAGCGTCGCGAGCAGCTCACCCCGCCGCACCGGCGCGCCCTCCTGCACCAGCAGCCGCGTCACCCGCCCGCTCACCTCGAAGGCCGGCATCGTCTCGCGCAGATCGACATTGCCATAGAGAACGAGCGCGGTGCGGCGCGGCGTCCGGTCCAGAAGGAACATCACCGCCGCGAGCGCGGCAGCCAGCAGCACCGCCGCAAGAGCAAGGCGGGCGGTTCGCGGCGGCAGTTTCGGCACCGAGCGTCTCCTTCCGGATGGCGTGTTGCACGACCGATCCTGGAAGCCGGGCCGTATCTCCGCATTGATCCCGATCAATCCGCGCGGGACCAGACACGAAGAAGGCGGGCGTGGCCTGGCCACGTCCGCCTTTCGTCATCCTCACGGCCCCGGAAGGGCCGTCATCCTCACGGCCCCGGAAGGGCCGTCATCCTCCGGCCCCGGAAGGGCCGTCATCCTCCGGCCCCGGAGGGGCCGGGATAGCCAGGGTCTCAGTTACCCGCGAACGGGGTGAAGCCCGGCGAGGTGGTCACCGGCGTCTGCGTCCCGGCCGGGGTGCCGGCGGTGGCGCTGTTGCCGAACGTCACGGTGGGGTTGTGCGAGGCTTCGGCCGCGATCGGCTGGCTGTTGGCCTGCAGCTGGCCCGCCATCGCGCTGCCCGCCGTCATCACCGTCAAACCTGCAACCGCCGCCATGATCTTCATTGTCTTCGTCATTGATCTTCTCCTTGTCGCGGAAGGCTCGTTGTCCGTTCCGTCGGTTTCCGCCGGCAGGGAGCAGCCGGCTTACGGAGTTGGAGATGGGCCTCTGTGACGCTTCGATGAACCTCCGGACTTTCAATAACATTCATGCGCGAATTGTATCGATCCGCGCCTTGCGCCGGATCAGGGCAACACCAGCTCCGCGCGCGCCGCCGCGAGCCGCGCGCCGATATGCCGCGCCACCTCGCTCACCCGCCGGGTCCGGTAGGTATCGGGATGGGCGATCAGCCAGTAGCTGCGGGTAAAGCGGATTTCCGGCAGCAGCCGGCGCAGCTCGGGAAACCCGGCGGCGGCGTAATCGTGCAGGATGCCGATCCCGTGCCCCGCCCGCACCGCCTCCATCTGCCCGACCACGCTGCCGCACTCGAAATGCCGCTCCATGATCCGCCCGAGCGTCGCCGCGTAGTCGAGCGCCGGGCTGTAGGCCAGTTCCTCGACATGGGTGACGAGCAGGTGCCCGGCGAGATCCTCCTGCCGCCGGATCGGCCCGTGCCGGTCGAGATAGGACGCGGCTGCATAGACGCTGAGCGTGTAATCCGCGAGCTTGCGCACCACGAGCCGCCCCTGCTGCGGCTGTTCCAGCGTGATCACCAGGTCCGCCTCCCGCCGCGACAGCGAGAAGGTGCGCGGCAGCGGCACCAGCTGGATCGTCAGCGCCTTGTGCAGCGCCGCCAGCGCGCCAAGCTCGCGGGCGAGGAAATAATTGCCGAGCCCGTCCGGCGCGCCGACGCGCACGACGCCCGAAACCGTCTCCGCCGTGCCCGCCAGCGCAGTGCCGACGCGCAGGAACTCCGATTCCGCCCGCTCGGCGGCGATCAGCAGCGCCTCGCCCGCCCCGGTCAGGGTGCAGCCGCCGGTATGCCGCTCGAACAGCTTCGCCCCCAGCTCCGCCTCCAGCGCCGAAAGCTGCCGCCCCACCGTCGCGTGGTTCAGCCGCAGCTGCCGCGCCGCGCCGAGAATCTGGCCCTGCCGCGCAATCGCGAGAAAAATCCTGATCCGGTCCCACTGCATCGCGCCTGACGTTATTTCACGCACATCGATGCCGCAATCCTGGGTGTTGATATGCGGAATTCAAAGCGCGAAAACACATCCCGCCATCAAACAAGACGGAGGACCATTCCATGCCGACCGAGATCCAGCATTTCATCGAGGGCCGCCTCGTGCCGGGCCAGAGCGGCCGCACCGCGCCGGTCTACAACCCCGCCACCGGCGAGGTCGCCGCCCAGGTTCCGCTCGCCTCCGAAGCCGAGATCGCGGCGGTCATCGCCTCCGCCCGCAAGGCCTTTCCCGGCTGGGCCGAAACCACGCCGCTGCGCCGCGCGCGCATCCTCAACCGCTTCCTGCACATCCTCGAAGAGCGCATCGACGATCTCGCCGCGGTGATCTCCGCCGAGCACGGCAAGGTGATCTCGGATGCGAAGGGCGAGGTGCAGCGCGGCATCGAGGTGGTCGAGTTCGCCACTGCCGCCCCGCTGCTGCTCAAGGGCGAGATCACCGAGAATGTCGGCACCAGGATCGACAGCCACTCCGTCCGCCAGCCGCTCGGCGTCGTCGCCGGCATCACGCCGTTCAACTTCCCGGCGATGGTGCCGATGTGGATGTTCCCCGTCGCCCTCGCCTGCGGCAACAGCTTCATCCTCAAGCCCTCCGAGCGCGACCCCTCGGCCGCCCTGCTGCTCGCGCAATGGCTGAAGGAAGCCGGCCTGCCGGATGGCGTGTTCAGCGTCGTGCATGGCGACAAGACCGCGGTTGACGCGCTGCTGACCCACCCGGACATCGCCGCCGTCAGCTTCGTCGGCTCGACCCCGATCGCCCGCTACATCTACGAAACCGCCGCCCGCCACGGCAAGCGCGCCCAGGCGCTGGGCGGTGCGAAGAACCACATGATCATCATGCCGGACGCCGACATGGACCAGGCGGTCGATGCCCTGATGGGTGCGGCCTATGGCTCCGCCGGCGAGCGCTGCATGGCGATCTCGGTCGCCGTACCGGTCGGTGAGAAAACCGCCAACGCGCTGGTCGAGCGCCTCGCCCCCCGCGTGCGCGACCTGCGCATCGGCCCGGGCACCGATCCCGAGGCCGAGATGGGCCCGCTCGTCACCCGCCAGCATCTCGACAAGGTGCGCGGCTATATCGACGAGGGTGTCGCCGCCGGCGCCGAGCTGGTCGTCGATGGGCGCGATTTCCGCCGCCAGGGCTACGAGAACGGCTTCTTCATCGGCGGCACGCTGTTCGACCGCGTCACCCCGGAGATGAAGATCTACCGCGAGGAAATCTTCGGCCCGGTCCTCTCGGTGGTCCGCGCCGGCAGCTTCGACGAGGCGGCGGGCATGATCAACGCCCATGAATTCGGCAACGGCACCTCGATCTTCACCCGCGACGGTGATTCGGCCCGCGAATTCGCCCACCGCATCCAGGTCGGCATGGTCGGCATCAACGTGCCGATCCCGGTGCCGATGGCGTTCCACTCCTTCGGCGGCTGGAAGGCCTCGCTGTTCGGCGACCACCACATGCACGGGCCGGAAGGCGTGCGCTTCTACACCAAGCTCAAGACGATCACGACCCGTTGGCCCACCGGCATCCGCGCCGGCGCCGAATTCGTGATGCCCACGATGAAGTAATGCAGGCTCACGCCTGACCGTGGGGCGGCCCGGATCCCCCGATCCGGGCCGTTTCCATGTCCGCCCCGCCAGGCCCGGACCCCAGAGCATTATCCGATCAGATGACCCGATCTGATCGGATAATGCCTTATCACATTGATAAACAGAGCATCTTTATCCGATCAGATGACTCCATCTGATCGGATGATGCTCTGCCCTACCGCCAGTCCCCTTCGTCCCTGCCTTCTTCCACATCCGCCTCCTCGCGCTCATCTTCGCGCCGGCCAGCCGCCGCGCCGAGCGGATACTCGACCTCCGCCGTATAGGCCGGATGATCGGCGCTGAGCTGCGAGCTGAACAGGATCATGTGCTCCACCCCGATCGGCGGCGAGCGGTAGAGATTGTGGCTCTGCACGAATTCGGCGAAGCGCGGCCCCACCGGCAGGTCCATCCGCGCCAGCGTCACGTGCGGGGCGTAGCGCCGCCGCTCCGGCGCCAGCCCGATCCGCCGCAGCGCGGTCTCGATCTTCGATTGCAGATGCAGCAAGGCCGGGTTCCGCTCGACCCCGATCCACAGCGAGCTTGCCCGGCCGCCCTTCTCGAACCAGCCGGCGCCGGCGAGGGTGAGCGGAAACCCCGGCGCGCGGATCGCGGCGAGCGCGTGGTCGATCTCCTCGGCCTGAAGCCGCCCGGTCTCGCCGATGAAGCGCAGCGTGATGTGCATGTTCTGCGCCGGCACCCAGCGCGCCCCCGGCAGGTTGAAGGCGAAGCCGGCGAGCGTCTGCCGGATCTCCCGCGGCAGGTCGAGGGCGATGAACAGTCGCATGGGAATGCCCTCCTCTCGGCGCGCATGGTGGGCGGCGCGCCGCGGCGGGTCAAGCTCAGGCGGAGGAGGCCTCCGCCGCCTGCCGCGCCGCCAGCCCGAGCATCAGGCCGATATTCTGCACCGCCGCCCCCGCGGCGCCCTTGCCGAGATTGTCGAGCCGCGCCACCAGCACCGCCTGGCTCTCCGCCTCGTTCTCGAAGACGAACAGCTCCATCAGGTCCGACCCCTCGGCCACCGCCGCCTGGACCCGCTGCTCGCAGGGTGTGCGGCGCACCACCACCTGCCCGCCGCCGTCATAGCGCTCCATCAGCGCCGAGCCGATCTCGCGCGCCGTCGGCCGGCCGGGCAGGGCGTCGAGATGCAGCGGGATCGACACCAGCATCCCCTGGCGGAAATGCCCGACCGAGGGCACGAAGATCGGCCGCCGCGCGAGCCCGGCATGGGCCGCGATCTCCGGCAGGTGCTTGTGGTTGAGCGACAGCGCATACAGCTCGAAGGCCGGCCCGCCCTGCTGCTCATGATCCGCGATCATCGCCTTGCCGCCGCCCGAATAGCCCGACACCGCATTGATCGCGACCGGATGATCCTCCGGCACCAACCCGGCATCGACCAGCGGGCGCAGCAGCGCGATGGCGCCGGTGGCATAGCAGCCGGGATTGGCGACCCGCGGGCTCGCCGCGATCGCCGCCGCCTGTCCCGGCGCGAGTTCGGCGAAGCCATAGGTCCAGCCGGGTGCGACGCGGTGCGCGGTGCTGGCGTCGAGCAGGCGCGGCGCCGCACTGCCCATGCCCTCGACCATCGAGGCCGCCTCGCGCGCCGCCTCGTCCGGCAGGCACAGCACGACGAGATTGACCGCTTCCATCATCGCCCGCCGCGCCGCCGGGTCGCGGCGCCGCGCGGGATCGAGGCTGCGCAGCTCCACCCCCGGCAGCCGGCGCAGCCGCTCCACAATCTGCAGGCCGGTGGTGCCGGCCTCGCCATCGATGAACACGCTCCTGTTCATGGTCCAACACTCCTCGTCCCGCCATGCTGGCACCAAACGCGGCCCTGTGCTAGGCGGGCCTCCAGTCAAACGGAGCCACCCCCCATGTCTGAATCGCAGATCGCGCCGCTCACCCTCAACATCCAGTACACCAAGGACCTGTCCTTCGAGGTGCCCGGTGCGCCCTCGATCTACACGCTTCTCCGCCAGGCCCCGAACGTGAACATCAATCTCGACGTCCAGGTCCAGCGCCTGCAGGACGATGCCGATGTCTTCGAGGTGACCCTGACCACCCGCGCCGAGGCGACCCATCCGGCCCCCGCCGAATCCGGCAACGGCGCCGAAGCCGGCAAGGAAATGACCGTTTTCATCGCCGACCTCGCCTATGCCGGCGTGTTCACCCTGACCGGCATCCCGGAAAACCAGATGGAGCCGGTGCTGCTGGTCGAATGCCCGCGCCTGCTCTTCCCCTTCGCCCGCAACATCCTCGCCGATGTCACGCGCGATGGCGGTTTCCCGCCGGTGATGCTCGGCCCGGTCGATTTCGTCGGCCTCTGGCAGGCCCGCCGCGCCGAGGCCGAGGGCCAGCCGGCCGCCAACGCCTGATCCGGGGCGGCGCCGCCCCCGCGCGCGGCGCCGCACGCTGACGCTTTTCCAGGAACGACCTGCCGATGCGCTACGTCTCCACCCGCGGTGCGGCCCCGTCCCGCGATTTCGACGGCGTCCTGCTCGCCGGGCTCGCCGAGGATGGCGGGCTGTTCGTCCCCGAGAGCTGGCCGACCTTCTCGCCAGCCGAATGGCGCGCCCTGCGCGGCCTGCCCTATGCCGAGCTGGCCGCCCGCGTCATGGCCCCGTTCATGACCGGCGGCGCCATCGGCTTCGACGATCTGCAAGCCATCACCCGCGCGTCCTATCGCGGCTTCGATCACGCCGCCGTGGTCCCGCTGGTCCAGCTCGAACCCTCGCTCTTCGTGCTCGAACTGTTCCACGGCCCGACCCTCGCCTTCAAGGATCTCGCCCTCCAGGTCGCCGGCCGCCTGTTCGACCATGTCCTCGCCGCCCGCGACGAGCGGGTGACGATCGTCGGCGCCACCTCCGGCGATACCGGCTCCGCCGCGATCGAGGCCTGCCGCGACCGCTTGCGGGTCGATATCGCGATCCTCCACCCCGAAGGCCGCACCTCCGAGGTCCAGCGCCGGCAGATGACCACGGTCAACGCCCGCAACGTCCTCAACATCGCCCTCTCCGGCACGTTCGATGACTGCCAGGACCTGGTGAAGGCGATGTTCGCCGATGCGCCCTTCCGCACCGAACTGCGCCTGTCGGCGGTCAACTCGATCAACTGGGCCCGCATCGCCGGCCAGATCCCCTATTTCGTCGCCGCCGCCCTCGCCCTCGGCGCGCCGGACCGCCCGGTCGCCGTCGCCGTGCCGACCGGCAATTTCGGCAACATCCTCGCCGCCTGGGCAGCACGCCAGATGGGCCTGCCGATCGAGCGCTTCATCGTCGGCAGCAATGCGAACGACATTCTCGCCCGCTTCCTCGCCGCCAACGACATGCGCACCGTCGGCGTGGTCGAGACCGTCTCCCCCTCGATGGACATCCAGGTCAGCTCGAATTTCGAGCGCCTCCTGTTCGAGGCGCTGGGCAGGGATGCGCCGGCCACCGCCCGCACCATGACCGATTTCCGCGCCACCGGCTCGATGCAGGTTCCAAGCGAGGTCTGGCAGTCGGTCCGGCGGGACTTCGCCGGCCTCGCCCTCGACGATGCGGCGACTCTTGCCGAAATCGCCCGGATCCGCGCCGAAACCGGCTACATGGCCGACCCGCATACCGCGATCGGCATCGCCGCCGCCCGCGCCGCCGCCCCGGTCGGCGTGCCGGTCATCGCGGCGGCAACCGCGCACCCCGCGAAGTTCCCCGATGCGATGCACCGCGCGATCGGCATCCGCCCGGGGCTGCCAGAGCGGCTGGCCGACCTATATCATCGGGATGAACATTTCGTACGCGCGGCCAACAGCCTCGGCGAGGTCGAGGCCCTGGTCCGCCATTTCGCGCACAGGAACGATGCATGAGTGACACAGTGCAGGTGACGAAACTCGATTCCGGCCTGACCATCCTGACCGAACGGATGGACCGGGTGGAGACCGTCTCCTTCGGCGCCTATGCCGGCGTCGGCACCCGCCACGAGACGGCGGCGGAAAACGGCGTCTCGCATTTCCTCGAACACATGGCCTTCAAGGGCACCGAGCGGCGCAGTGCCGCCGCCATCGCCGAGGCGATCGAGGATGTCGGCGGCCACATCAACGCCTACACCTCGCGCGAGCAGACCGCCTATTACGTGAAGCTGCTGAAGGAGGATCTCTCCCTCGGCATCGACATCATCGGCGACATTCTCTGCCATTCCACCTTCGATCCGGCGGAATTCGAGCGCGAGCGCGGCGTCATCCTGCAAGAGATCGGCCAGGCGAACGACACGCCGGACGATATCGTGTTCGACCATTTCCAGCTCGCCGCCTATCCCGACCAGCCGATGGGCTGGCCCACCCTCGGCACCGAGGACATCATCCGCGCCATCGGGCCGGATGCGCTGCGCCGCTACATGAAGGCGCATTACACGCCCGAGAACCTCGTCGTCGCCGCCTCCGGCAATCTCGAACACGCCCGCGTGGTCGATCTCGTGGCGAAGCATTTCGCCGACCTGCCGGCCGCGACCCGCGCCGAGCCGCTGCCGGCCGAGTACGCCGGCGGCGAATACCGCGAGCTGCGCGATCTCGACCAGGCGCATCTCGTCCTCGGCTTCCCCGCCGTTGGCTACGCCGATCCCGATTTCCACGCCGCGATGCTGCTCTCCACCCTGCTCGGCGGCGGCATGTCCTCGCGCCTGTTCCAGGAAATCCGCGAGAAGCGCGGCCTTGTCTACTCGATCTACAGCTTCGCCCTGCCGGCGCGCGATGCCGGGCTGTTCGGCATCTATGCCGGCACCGGCGAAGCCGAGGCGGCGGAACTCGTCCCCGTCACCCTCGGCGAGCTGGCCAAGGTCCGCCAGAGCGTCTCCGAGGCCGAACTCCGCCGCGCCCGCGCCCAGGTCAAGGCCGGGCTGCTGATGTCGCTGGAAAGCACGGGCAGCCGCTGCGAGCAGATCGCCCGCCAGTGGCAGATCTTCGGCCGCATCGTCCCGACCGCCGAAACCGTCGCGAAAATCGACGCCGTGACGGTGGACGACATCACCAGCGTCGCCGCCCGCATCTTCCGCGCCAAGCCCACGCTTGCCGCGATCGGCCCGGTCGGCCGCGTGCCGCAAATGCCGAAAATCATCGAGAGGCTGGCGGCGTGAACCGGCTCGCCCTGCTCGACGCCCTGCTCGACGCCGCGAAGCGCGCCGGAGCGGATTCCGCCGATGCGCTGATGGGCTCCGGCACCTCGCTCTCCGTCGGCCGCCGCCTCGGCAAGGTCGAGGAGATCGAGCGCTCCGAGAGCGACACGGTCGGCCTGCGCGTGTTTGTGGGAAGCCGCAGCGCCATCGTCTCCTCCGGCGCGATCGACCCCGCAGGCTTCGCCCGCCTCGCCGAACAGGCGGTGGCGATGGCCCGCGTCGTCCCCGAGGATCGGTTCTCCACCATCCCCGACGCGCCGCCCCCGCCCGATTCCGCCCCGCTCGACATGGACGATCCGGCCGAACCCGGCGTCGAGGCGCTGCTCGCCCGCGCCGCCGCGGCCGAAGAGGCCGCCCTCGCGGTCAAGGGCATCACCAATTCCGAGGGTGCGGGCGCCTCCTGGTCGCGCAGCCACGTCGCGCTGGCCACCTCGCGCGGCTTCGCCGGCGCCTATTCCCGCTCCAGTCACGGCATCTCCGTCTCGCCCATCGCCGGCGAAGGGGTGGGGATGCAGCGCGACTATGAATATTCCGCCGCCGTCCACGGCGCCGACCTCGCCGACCCCGCCTTCCTCGGCCGCGCCGCCGCCGAGCGCGCGGTCAGCCGGCTCGACCCGCGCCGCCCGGCCACCGCGAAACTCCCGGTGGTCTATCACCCCCGCGTCGCCGGCTCGCTGCTCGGCCATTTCGCCGGCGCCATCAACGGTGCGGCCATCGCCCGCGGCACCAGCTTCCTCAAGGATGCGATGGGCCAGGCGATCTTCGCCCCCGGCATCTCCATCATCGACGATCCGCTGCGCCGCCGCGGCCTGCGCTCGCGCAGTTTCGACGGCGAGGGCCAGACCGTCTCCCGCCGCGCGCTGATCGAGGATGGCCGGCTCACCACCTGGCTGCTCGATACCCGCAGCGCCGCCCAGCTCGGCCTCGCCACCACCGGCCACGCCGCCCGCGGCACGTCCGGCCCGCCATCCCCGGCGCCGAGCAACCTCTACATGCAGCCCGGCGCGCTTTCGCCCGAGGCGCTGATCGCCGATATCGGCCTCGGCCTCTACGTCATCGAGCTGATCGGCATGGGCGTGAACGGCATCACCGGCGATTATTCGCGCGGCGCCGCCGGCTTCATGATCCGCGACGGCCAGCTCGCCGAGCCGGTCGCCGAACTCACCGTCGCCGGCAATCTGCGCGAGATGTTCCTCCATCTCACCCCGGCGAACGACCTCGAATTCCGCCGCGGCACCGACACGCCGACGCTGCGCATCGAGAGCATGACGATCGCCGGAGCCTGAACCGGCCGGCTAGAGCATCATCCGATCAGATGGAATCATCTGATCGGATGATGCTCGACTTATCAATATGATAGAGCACTACATCCGATCCAATCGGATCGGAAAGTGCTCTAGGCGGCAGGCGCCTGAGGCTCAGCCCTCCGGCGTCAGCCCCTTCAGCGCGGCGGTCATCGCCCCGGCCAGCTCCGTCGGCAGCAGGATCGTCGCCCCCCGGTCCTTGTTCATCTCGTAAACCAGGTTCATCTGCCGGATCTTGAGCGCCATCGGGTTGGCGGCATAAACCTCCCCGGCATGGACGATCTGCTCGGCAATCGCCACTTCCGAACTCGCCAGCGTCACCCGCGCCTGCTTCTCCTTCTCCGCCTGCGCGTTGCGGCTCATCGCGTCGTTCAGCTCGGCCGGGATCCGCACGTCGCGAATCTCGACCGCGATCCCGCCAATCCCCCAATCCTGCGATTTGGCGGCGATCGCGGCGCGGATCTTCGCATCCATCGTCTCGCGATTGCCGAGAATCTCGCCCAGCACCATCCCGCTGATGATCTCCCGCAGCGAGGTCTGCGCCACCTGGCCGATCATCGCGCGATAATCGGTCAGCTCGGTCGCCACCCGCCGCACATCCTCCACCTTCCAGAACAGCACCGAATCCACCGCGACCGAAACGCCATCCAGCGTCAGCGTGTTCTCCGCGCTGATGATCGTGCTCTGCTTGCGGGTATCGACCAGCACATAGACCGTCTCGATGACCGGGATGATAAAAAACACGCCCGGCCCGCGAATGCCGGCGAAGCGGCCGAGCCGCAGCACCACCGCGCGCTCCCATTCGTTCGCTGTCCTGAGCGTCAGCCCGCAGACGATGCCGAGCAGCGCCACGATGGCGCCGGGAATGGCCAGTTGCAGCGGCACGGCGATGAGCACGCCGAGCACGACGAGAATGACGGCGATGGTCGCGGCGGAACGGTTCATCCGGCATCTCCCTGCGCCGCCCCGCCACCGCCCCGCGCGGCGGCCGTCACGCGGCCGAAACTGCTCCGCCGATCATGCGATGCGGGCGAGGGCGGCGTCCAGCCTTGCCATCTCCGCCTCGGCCGCTTCCAGCCGCTCGCGGTTCTCGGCGATCACCTCTTCCGGCGCGCGGCGGACGAAATCCTCGTTGCCGAGCTTGCCGCGCAGCTTGCCGGCCTCGGCCTCGGCCTTGGCCCGCGTCGTCGCCAGCCGCTTGCGCTCGGCGGCGAGGTCGATGATGCCGGCGAGCGGCAGCACCAGCGTCGCCTCGTCGAGGATGGCCTGCGCCGCGCCCTGCGGCATCTCGCCCTCCAGCGGGGCGAGGGTCGCCACCCGGGCGAGCCGGCCGATCTCCTCGCGCCAGCGCGCCGCCCGCGCCAGCGTCTCCGGCGCCGCGTCGCGGATCAGCAGGTCGATCCGCGTTGCCGCCGGCACGTTCATCTCGCTGCGCACGGCGCGGATTTCCGAAATCGCGCGGATCGCCCACGACACCTCGTCCCGCGCCGCGGCCGCCTCTGCCACCGGGGCCGGCACCGGCCAGGCGGTGCGGATCAACGAACCCGGCGCGCCATAGCCGAACTCGTCCCATAGCGCCTCGGTGACGAACGGGATCACCGGATGCAGCAGCCGCAGCAGCAGGCCCAGCACATGCGCGGCCACCGCCCGCAACTCGCGCGCGGCCTCGTCATCGCCGGCCAGAGCCGGCTTCGCCAGTTCGAGGAACCAGTCGCAGAAATCGCCCCAGGTGAAGCGGTAGCAGGCCTGCGCATAATCGGCGAGGCGGAACCCCTCCAGCGCCTCGGTCGCCTCCACGATGGCGCGGTTCGCCGCATCCAGGATCCAGCGCGAGAGCGGCAGCGTCGCTGCCTCCGGGCGGAACGCCGCCTCCGGCCGGCAGGCGTTCATCTCGCAGAACCGCGCCGCGTTCCACAGCTTGGTGACGAAGCTGCGATTGGCCTCGACCATGTTCGGCCCGAGCTTGATGTTCCGCCCGGCCCCGCTCTGCGCGATCACCGTATAGCGCAGCGCATCCGCCCCGAACTGGTCGATCAGCGCCAGCGGGTCGATCACGTTGCCCTTGGTCTTGCTCATCTTCTGGCCGCGCTCGTCGCGCACCAGCCCGTTGATCATGACGGTGCGGAACGGCACGTCGCCCATCGCGTACATCCCCATCATGATCATCCGGGCGACCCAGAAGAAGATGATGTCGAACCCCGTGACCAGCACGTCGCCCGGATAGTAGCGGGCAAGCTCCGGCGTCTGCTCCGGCCAGCCGAGGGTGGAGAACGGCCAGAGGGCGGAGGAGAACCAGGTGTCGAGCACGTCCTCGTCCTGCCGCAGCGCGACGCTCGCGCCGAAACGCACCTCGGCCTGTGCCTGCGCCTGCGCCTCGGTCTCGGCGACGAACACGCTCCCATCCGGCGCATACCAGGCCGGAATCCGGTGCCCCCACCAGAGCTGGCGCGAGATGCACCAGGGCTCGATGTTGCGCATCCAGGCGAAATACGTGTTCTCCCACGATTTCGGCACGAACTGCACCCGCCCGTCCTCCACCGCCGCGATCGCCGGCCCCGCCAGCGCCTCGGCGTTGCAGAACCATTGCTCGGTCAGCAGCGGCTCGATCACCGCGTTCGAGCGGTCGGCATGCGGCACCGCGTGCACATGCGGCTCGATCTTTTCCAGCGCGCCGATCTCGTCGAGATGTGCTACGATCCGCCGCCGCGCCTCGAACCGGTCCAGCCCGTCGAGACCATCGAGAAACGCCGCATCCGCCGGCGCGCATTCGGCGCGGATCTCGGCGAGGGTGATCCGCGCCTCGCGGTCCAGCACCGAGGGCATCGCCAGCTCATGCCGCTGGCCGACGCCGAAATCGTTGAAATCATGCGCCGGCGTGATCTTGACCGCGCCCGATCCCTTCTCCGGATCGGAATGCTCGTCGGCGACGATCGGCACCCGCCGCCCGGTGATCGGCAGGATCACGGTGCGGCCGACCAGGTCGGCATAGCGCTCGTCGGTCGGGTGCACCGCCACCGCGGTATCGCCGAGCATCGTTTCCGGCCGCGTCGTCGCCACCGTGATGGTCCGCTCCGTCCCCTCGATCGGGTAGCGCAGGTGCCAGAGATTCCCCTTCACCTCCCGCATCTCGACCTCGAGGTCAGAAATCGCCGAGCGGAACACCGGGTCCCAGTTCACCAGCCGCTTGGCGCGGTAGATCAGCCCGTCATTGAACAGCCGGACGAAAATGGTCCGCACTGCTTCCGACAGGCCCTCGTCCATGGTGAAGCGCTCGCGCGACCAGTCCGGCGAGGCGCCAAGCCGGCGCAGCTGGCGGGTGATGGTGCCGCCCTGCTCGGACTTCCAGCTCCACACCCGGTCGAGGAACGCCGCGCGGCCGATCGCCTGGCGCGATGTGCCCTCGCGCTGGAGTTCGCGCTCCACCATCAGCTGGGTGGCGATGCCGGCATGGTCGGTGCCCGGCTGCCACAGCGCATCCCGCCCGCTCATCCGGTGATGCCGGATCAGCACGTCCTGCAGCGTCATCGTCAGCGCATGGCCGACATGCAGGCTCCCCGTCACGTTGGGCGGCGGGATCATGATGGTGAAGGGTGCGGCCGCGCGCGTGGGATCGGCGGCGAAGGCACCGGCGTTTTCCCAGATTTCGTAAAGCCGCGTCTCGAACGCGGTGGGGTCGAAAGTCTTGTCCAGCATGACGCCCTTATGCGCGAAACCGGGCAGGGACGAAAGCCCGCCCGGCGCCGCTTACGGGCCGTCCTCGCCGATCAGCCGTTCGATTTCCGACCGCACGATCCGCTCGACCACGTTGGGCAGATGCTCGTCGAGCCAGGCCTTGAGCATCGGCCGCAATTCCGCCCGCACCAGGTCCTCGACGGTGATGTCGCCGCGCCCGAGCGACAGCCCGCGCTCCGGTGCGACCGTGCGGCGCAGCGTGCCGATATGCTCGGCGGCGCGCTGTGCCGCGGCAGGGCTGACCAGCCGCTCGGGATCGCGCAGCGCGACCGCTTCGGTATCGATCGTCTGCTCCGTCGCCATGCCCGGCGGTGTGGCGCGCGACAGCGTCGCCCCCGCCGCCATGGCGCCGCCTTGTTGAAGCTCGCCCTCGGGCTTCGGCGCGATGCGCCCTTCCGCGACCATCATCGTCGGGTCGAGGTCGAGCACCGGCTTCGCCGCGGCGGGTGCGGCGCCGCCGGCCTGCGCCGTCTCCGCCGCCGGCATGGCGACGGGGTCATCGTCCTTGAGAATGCGGCGGATGGAGGAAAGGATTTCGTCCATCGAGGGTTCGGCCGCGGGATCCGGTGGCGTTCCGCTCATGGGTTGGTGCCCCCTGGCTTGATGTGCAGTTCGCTGGGCCCGCTCGGCGTCGTTTTGGGCCGGGCGAGGAGGGTGCCGTCCGGCGTGATGCCGGCATTGCGGAAGGCTTCGTTGCCGTTGCCGAACAGCGCGCCCTTCACGGTGTCATAATATTTGAGATCGTCATATTGCGTGACCGGCAGAGCGAGGTCGCTCGCGGTCAGCCGGCCGACCGCCGCGGCGATGGCGTAGGATTCGTTCACCTCGGTGGCGATGTTCTGGATCTGCGTGGTCTGCGCGTTGAACAGCAGCTGCTGCGCGTTCAGCACGTCGAGCGTGTCGCGCGTGCCGACGATCTCCTGCCGCTCGGTGCCGTCGAGCGCGATGGCGTCGGCCCTGATCTGCGCCCGGCTGCTGACGATCGCCGCCCGCGCCGCCTGCAACCCCTCGAAGGCCTGGGTCGCCTGCTGCACGGCGGCGCGCTGCGCGTCGATCACCCCGGCATAGGCGTATTGAACATTGTCCCGCGCCTGGCGGATCGCGGCATATTCCTTGCCGCCCTGGTAGAGCGGGATGGTGAGATTGGCGAGGATCTGCCCGCCGGTGGCGCGCGAATGCGGCCCGCCGGGGTTGGACTGGTCGAAGGCCGAGGCCGAGAGCGAGAGCTGCGGCCCGAGCCCGGCCACCGCCGCATCCACCCCGTCCTTTTTCGACGCCATGGTGAACAGCGCCGCGACCACCGCCGGGTTGTTGGCCAGCGCCGCGCGCGCCAGCGCCGCCTTGCCCTGGTGCCCGAGGGCGAGCGGCTGCGGCGGCACCAGCGTCTTCGCCGGATAGGCGCCGACCAGCTGGCGGAAATTCTCCTCGGCGATGTGCAGGTTGCCCTTCGCCACCGCGATCTGCTCCTGCGCCCCCGCCAGCGAGGCCTCGGCCTGCGCCACCGAGGTCTCGGTGATCTCGCCAACCTTGAACTGGTCCTTCACCGCGCGGAGCTGCTGCGCCAGCACACCCTCGTTGCTGCGGTCGAGGTCGAGCAGGTGCCGGTCGGTAATCACGGTGACATAGGCGGTCACCACCTTGCCGAACACGTCCTGCTCGGTCGCGAGCAGCTGCGCCCGCGCGGCATAGACGTCGTTCTTCGCCTGGTGAACCTTGGCGATCGTCAGCCCGCCATCGAAGATCGACTGGTTGACGGTGATCTGCCCGCTGGCCTCGTTGCGCGCCGCAGTCAGACTGTTGCGCGTCAGCGTCGTCGCGCCGGTAAGGGAGTTGATGCTATTGAACGCCGATTCCGAGGTCTCGTCCACCCGCCCGGCCGAGCCCTGGATGGTGATCGTCGGCCGCCAGCCGGCCAGCGCCGCCGGCACGTTCTCGTCGGTCGCGCGCAGCGTCGCGCGCTGCTCCTGCAAGGTCGGGTTGTTGGAATAGGCTTCCGCCAGTGCGGCGGTCAGCGTCGACGGGCGATCGCCGCCCGCCGCCCGCGCCACCGGCGCGTCGAGCAACGCCACCACCGGCGCGCCGAGCAACGCCACCGCCGGCAGTGCTGCCGAAAGCGCCGCCGCAATCCGCCGGACTCCCGGCCTCGCCCGTTCTGCTCGCAAAAGTGCTGTCTCCTTAAATGCGGACATCAAATCCATCATGATATCAAAAACTGAATGCTGTCTTACGTTCAAACGCGGCAAGCGCTGGCATGTTGCAATCCGCCATGGCGCGATGGGCAAACCGCCCGCCGACCGCCTCGGCCACCACGATCCGGCCGATCCCGCCTTCGCGCAGCACGCACACCAGCCGACCGCCCGGTGCGAGCTGTGCGGCGAATCCCTCCGGCAGCGCGTCCACCATGCCCTCGATCACGATCACGTCGAACGGCGCCGCCGCCGGCGCTCCCGCCGCGAGCGCGCCGCCGACCAGCCGCACCTCCGGCGCCTCGGCGGCCAGCGCCGCCGCCGCCGCCGCGCGCAGGCCGGCATCTTCCTCCAGCGCCGTCACCACCGCGCCGCATGACGCCAGCAAGGCGGCGCAATATCCGGTGTTCGCCCCCACCACCAGCACCCGCGCGCCCGGTGCCGCCGCGGCGAAATAGGCCAGCCGCGCCACGCTCAGCGGCGCCGGCATGAACCGCCCGCCGCCGAGCGGCAGGTCGGCATCGGCATAGGCGCGATTCGCCTGCGCCGCCGGGCAGAATCGTTCGCGCCGGATCGTGCGCATGGCGATGATGATCCGGTCGTCCGCGATGTTGTTGGGCCGGATCTGGCCGTCCACCATCATCGTGCGGGCGGCGCGGAAATATCCTTCTTTGTCCGACATCGGAGATCCTCTACGCTGGAGCCGCCCCTCTATAGGACGCGCCGGCCGATCCGGCAAAGTCATCGATCCCCCGGGGCTTGACCGCGGCCAGTCCCCGCCCGATAAGCCGGGGTAAGCCGCGCCGGTCCGGTGGCAGAGTGGCTATGCAGAGGACTGCAAATCCTTGAATGTGGGTTCGATTCCCGCCCGGACCTCCAGCAGCGTTTTACTCTGCGCTGCCTGAAAATTCGCGCGTTGTCCCAAGCTACCAGAAAGACCAGCGCGCTATCTCTTGCGATCCCGCGCCAATACGCCGCCGCCCTGATTGCCCGCGGCGCCGCTTGCTCCTAGTCTGCCCGTAACAGCCGGCCAACGGAAACAAGGGGAGCGAAAAAATGTCCAGCGAATACCAGGCGCGCTATGATCAATGGCACAACGCCCCGGAGGAATATTGGGCCGAGGCCGCCCGCCGGATCGACTGGATCACCCCCTATGAAAAAGTGTTCGACCCCACCCAGGGTCCGTTCGGGCGCTGGTTTCCCGGCGCCACGCTGAACACCGCCGCCAACTGCCTCGACCGTCACATCGCCGCCGGCGCCGGCGAGCGCATCGCCCTGATCTGGGACAGCGCGATGGAAGGCCGCATCGCCCGCTACACCTATCGCGCCCTGCGCGACCGGGTGGCGAAACTCGCCGGCGCGCTCGCCGCCCGCGGTGTCGCGAAGGGCGACCGCGTGGTGATCTACATGCCGATGGTCCCCGAAGCGGCGATCGCGATGCTCGCCTGTGCCCGGCTCGGCGCCATCCATTCCGTCGTCTTCGGCGGGTTCGCCGCCCCCGAGCTGGCCAGCCGCATCGATTCCGCCGAGCCGAAACTGGTCATCGCCGCCTCCTGCGGCCTCGAACCCGGCCGCATCGTGCCCTACAAGCCGATCCTCGACGCTGCTCTCGATCGCGCCGCCCACAAGCCGCGCGCCTGCCTGATCTTCCAGCGCGAGGCCCTGCGCGCCGATCTCGTCCCCGGCCGCGACGAGGATTATCTCGACGCCGAGGCCGCCGCCGCCCCGCACGATCCCGTCCCCGTCGCCGCGACCGACCCGCTCTACGTGCTCTACACCTCCGGCACCACCGGCCGGCCCAAGGGCATCGTCCGCGACAATGGCGGCCACGCCGTCGCCCTCGCCGCCACCATCCCGATGATGTACGACGTCCATCCCGGCCCCGGCAGCGCGAGCGAGGTGATGTGGACCGCCTCCGATGTCGGCTGGGTCGTCGGCCACACCTATATCGTGTATGCCCCGCTGCTCGCCGGCGTCACCACCGTGATGTACGAGGGCAAGCCCGTCGGCACGCCGGATGCCGGCGCCTTCTGGCGCGTCTGCGCCGAGCACGGGGTGAAAACCCTGTTCACCGCCCCCACCGCCCTGCGCGCGATCAAGCAGCAGGATCCCGAGGGCGCGCTCACCCGCCAGCATGATCTCTCGAAACTCGAAGCCCTGTTCCTCGCCGGCGAACGCTGCGACCCGCCGACCGCCGAATGGATCGCCGCCCTGCTCGGCAAGCCGGTGATCGACAATTGGTGGCAGACCGAAACCGGCTGGCCGATCTCCGCCCGCTTCCGCGGCCTCGGCCTCACCGCGTTCAAGCCCGGCTCCGGCGGCCGCCCCTGTCCGGGCTACGATGTCCAGGCCCTCAACCCCGAGGGCGGGCTGATGCCCCAGGGCGAGGTCGGCGCCCTCGCCATCCGCCTGCCGCTGCCCCCCGGCTGCGCCCCCACCCTCTGGCAGGACGACGAGGGCTACCGCCGCGCCTATCTCGAAACCTTCCCCGGCTGGTATCGCACCGGCGATGCCGGCATGGTCGATGCGGATGGCGATATCTGGGTGATGGGCCGCACCGACGACATCATCAACGTCGCCGGCCACCGCCTGTCGACCGGCGCGATGGAAGAGGTCCTCGCCGCCCACCAGGACGTCGCCGAATGCGCGGTGATCGGCCGGCAGGACGCGGTGAAGGGCGAGGTGCCGCTCGGCCTCGTCGTGCTGAAATCCGGCGTCGCCCGGCCGGATGCCGAGATCGCCGCCGAACTCGTCGCCCTGGTGCGCGAGCGCATCGGCCCGGTCGCCGCGTTCAAGGACGCGCTGGTGGTCCAGCGCCTGCCCAAGACCCGCTCCGGCAAGATCCTCCGCGCGACGATGAAGCAGATGGCGAACGGCGCCAAACCCGTCATCCCGCCCACGATCGAGGACGCCGCCGTGCTCGATCAGATCGCCCCGCTGCTCTCGCCCTGATCTTTGCCCCGGCCCGCCGCCGGGATCAGACTCTGCCCCGGCCCGCCGCCGGTTCAGAACCTGTCCTTGGCGGCGCGCAGCCGGGCGAATTCCTCGGCCGAGGCGGCGCGGAGGAAGGGATTGGCCGCCAGCTCGTCGGCGAGCCGCACCGGCAGCGTCGGCGCGCCCGCCGCGCGCAGAAGCTCCACCTCCGCCGCCCGCGCCGCCACGGCCGCGTTGTCAGGATCGACATGGCGGGCAAACCGCGCGTTCGACAGCGTATATTCATGCCCGCACAGCATCAGCATCTCGGGGTCGAGTGCCGCCAGCGCCTGCAAGCTGGCATGGAACTGCGCCGGCGTGCCCTCGAACATCCGCCCGCAGCCGAGGCTGAACAGCGTATCGCCGCAGGCGCAAGCCGCATCGCCGAACACATAGGCGACATGCCCGACCGTATGCCCCGGTGTCGCGATCATCCTGACCGCAGCCCCGCCGAGATCGATCGTCTCCCCCGGCGCCAGCGCCGCATCCAGCTTCGGCAGCCGCGCCGCATCCGCCGCATTGCCGGCGATACGCGCGCCGAACCGCGCCGCGAGTTCCACCGCCCCGGCGATATGATCGTCGTGATGATGCGTCAGCAGTACCCAGTCCAGCCGCCCGCCCGCCGCCTCGACGGAAGCGATCGCCGCCGCCGCATCCGCCGGATCGACGAAGGCGCTCGCCCCGCCATGCGCCACCGCCCAGGCATAATTGTCGGCCAGCATCGGCACCCGCGTGATCGTGAAGCCGCGATGGGAAATCGTCATGATCCGTCCTTCTCTCATGCTATACGGGAGGAATGCGTCTCGATGCGCCCTCGATCGCCGATTTCTACGCCACGCCGCGCGGCGCCGCCACCGCCCGGCTGATCCGCGCCCGGCTGCGCGCATTCTGGCCGGAGGCGCGCGGCCTCGAGGTTCTCGGCCTCGGCTATCCCGGCCCCTATCTGCGGCTCTGGCGCGACCGGGCGACGCGCTGCATCGCCGCGGTGCCGGCGCAGATCGGCGCCGCCCCCTGGCCCGTCTCCCGCCCCGGCCTCAGCGTGCTGGTCGAGGACGATGCCCTGCCGCTCGCCGATGTCAGCATCGACCGGCTGCTGCTGATCCATGGTCTCGAACACGCCGAAACCGCCCGCCGCCTGCTGCGCGAGGCGTGGCGGGTGCTGCGCCCGGCGGGGCGGATGATCGTGGTGGTGCCCAACCGCGCCTCGTCCTGGGCCTATCTCGACCGCACGCCCTTCGGCCACGGCCAGCCCTATTCGCCCGCGCAACTCGGTCGGATGCTCGCCGAGTCGCTGTTCCGGGTCGAGCAGCGCGACGCCGCCCTGTTCCTCCCCCCGCTCGGCGGCCGCGCCGTCCTCCGCGCCGCCCCGCTGGTCGAGCGTGTCGGGCGGCGCATCGCCGCCCAGGCCGGCGGCGTCGTCATCACCGAGGCGACGAAGGACGTCGCCGGCGTCATCCCGCTGCGCGCCGGCCGCCGCCGCCTCGTCCTCGCCGAGCGCTGAGGGGGCGTCAGCCCTTGGCGTGCAGCTTCCGGTGATGCGCCATGTGGTGCTCGGCATAGGCCCGGAACATGGAATCGACCGTCTTCTGCTGGCTCGCGTCGAGCTTGCCGTAGAGCGTCTGGAACGCGGCGGTCAGCTTGTTCATGTTGTCCGCCTGCTTCGCCTGGATCGCGGCGAAGGATTCCATGTTCTGCACCGCGTTCATCGTCGCGAGATGCGCGGCCCGGCTCTGGTAGAGCGTCGCGATCGCGGTCGCGTTGTCGCGCGAGACCTGGGCGAAACCGTGCCAGGCATGCTGCTCGGAAGCGGTGATCCGCAGCTTCGCCTTCAGCGCCGCGAGCCGGTGATCGACATGGACGAGCATGCGCGAATGCGGGGCAGGGGCCGTTGTGGTCGTGGTCGTGGTCTTGCTCGTGGTCTTGCTTTCGGGGGTCGCCGCCCTCGCATGCGGCAGGGCGATTGCGGCGATCGAGGCGCCGGCCATGGTCGCGGCCAGCAAGGCGGCGGGGGCGTGGGTGCGAAGGCTGCGGACGGCGCGGATCGGCTTCATGTCGGAACTCCGGTTGGTTGAACCATCCCGCTCTAGCCTGCGTTTCATGACGCGATGCTGGCGCCGCCGTGTCGGAATCATGGCCTACGGCGATTTCATCCGCGGTTTTGCCCTGCGTCACCCCCCTTGTTCTTTGCCCCGTTCGGGACGATGTTGTCCCGGAGAGGACCGCACAGGTCCGGTTTGACGACGGAGACCACCAATGTTCATCGAAACCGATGTTACCCCCAACCCCGCCACGCTGAAATTCCTCCCCGGCCGCGAGGTGCTCGGCCAGGGCTCGGCCGATTTCGACACCGCCGATGCCGCGGCGTCGAGCCCGCTGGCCGCGTCGCTGTTCGCGCTGCCCGGCGTGGTCCGCGTCTTTCTCGGCGCCGATTTCATCTCCGTCACCGGCGACGATCCGGGCGCGTGGCCCTCGCTCAAGCCGCAGGTGCTCGGCGCGATCATGGAGCATTTCCTCTCCGGCCGCCCGGTGATGGACAGCGCGCAGGAAGACGCGGCGGAGGATGTCGATCCGGCCGACCGCGAGATCGCCGACCAGATCAAGGAACTGCTCGACATGCGGGTCCGCCCCGCGGTCGCCGGCGATGGCGGCGACATCGTCTTCCGCGGCTTCCGCGACGGTGTGGTGTCGCTGCACATGCAGGGCGCCTGCTCCGGCTGCCCCTCCTCGACGGCGACCCTCAAGATGGGTATCGAGAACCTGCTCAGACATTACGTCCCCGAAGTGAAATCGGTGCAGCAGGTAATGGCCTGAGCCAGCTGGCCTGACGCCCCGAACCCGACGGAGACCCGCATGACCCTCGATGCCGGCGCGCTCGATGCGCTGTTCCGCACCGCCCGCACCAAATCCGCCTGGACCGACACGCCGGTCCCGGACGACACGCTGCAAAAACTCTACGACCTGCTCAAATACGGCCCCACCTCGGCCAATTGCTCGCCCGCGCGCTTCCTCTTCCTGCGCAGCCCCGAATCGCGCGAGCGGCTGAAACCCGCCCTCAACCCCGGCAATATCGACAAGACGATGTCCGCCCCCGTCACCGTCATCGTCGCGCACGACCCGCAATTCTATGAAGAATTGCCGAAGCTCTTCCCCCATGCCGATGCCCGCGGCTGGTTCGCCGGCAACCCCGACCTCGCCGAGGAAACCGCCTTCCGCAACGGCACGATGCAGGGGGCCTATCTCATCATGGCCGCCCGCGCCCTCGGGCTCGATTGCGGCCCGATGTCCGGGTTCGACAAGGCGAGGGTCGACCAGACCTTCCTCTCCGACCAGGGCTGGCGGTCGAATTTCCTGATCAATCTCGGCTACGGCGTGGCCGAGGATCCGTTCCCCCGCGCCCCGCGCCTCGGGTTCGACGAAGCCTGCGTCCTGCTCTGAGATGACGCCGCCCGCCGCGCGGCTTCTGGTGCTGGATGCCGCGCTGAAATCCGCCCGCGCGGGGGTGATCGAGGGTGATCGCCTCCGCGCCGCGCGCGAGGGCGCGCCCGAGACCGGTCTTGCCGACCTGCTGCCGGTCTGGGCGGCGTCCTGTCTCGACGAGGCGGGGCTGGCCGCCGCTTCGCTCGACGGCATTGCCGTCACCATCGGCCCCGGCAGCTTCACCGGCCTGCGCGCATCCCTCGCCCTCGCGCACGGTATCGGCCTCGCCGCCGGCATCCCGGTCTATGGCGTCACCGTGGGCGAGGCGATGGCGGCGCTGCTGCCCGATCCCGGCCGCAAGCTCTGGGTCGTCACCACGGCCCGGCGCGGCCGCCTCTTCCTTGAACGGGACGGCGAAGCGAGCGCCTTCGACGAGACCGACCTGCCCACCCCCGCGGGCCCGATCGCCCTTGCCGGCGACCGTGCGGCGGATATCGCATCCCGCCTCGCCGAAGCCGGCCACGATGCCGTGCCCACCGGGATCGAGACCTGCACCATCGCCGGCATCGCCGCCGCCCTGCGCCAGCGCCTCGCCGCAGGGCACGCGCCGCGCCCCGCCGCCCCGCTCTATGTCGATCCGCCCGAGGCGCGCCTGCCCGCCGGCGGCCTGCGCCCGCCCCCGCAGGGGCACGACACCACCCCCACCAACCCGGCCCCGTGACCGGCGCGGGCAACGGCGATAATTCCGCGCCCGCAGCGGCGCCAGACCAACCCGCGCCCGCAGGGGCGCAAGACTGGCCCGCGCCCGCAGGGGCGCAAGACTGGCCCGCGCCCGCAGGGGCGCAAGACTGGCCCGCGCCCGCAGGGGCGCCAGACCAACCCGCGCCGGCCACGGCCGCGCACGCCGCCGCCCTCGCCGCGATCCACGCCGCCGCCTTCCAGGACGATCCCTGGTCGGAAGCCGCCATCGCCACCCTGTTCGAGAACCCGACGACATTCGGCTTCATCGCCCCCGCAGGCGGGCTCGTCCTCGCCCGTGCGGTTGCCGGCGAGGCCGAGATCCTGACCATCGGCGTCGCCGCCACCGCCCGCCGGCGCGGCATCGCCCGCGCCCTGCTGGGCGCCGCCCTGGCGGAAGCGCGGGGCAGGGGGGCCGAGACGGTGTTTCTCGAGGTCGCGGCGGACAACGATGCCGCCATCCGCCTCTATCGCGCCTGCCTCTTCCGCCCCGCCGGGCGCCGGCGCGATTATTACGGTCCGGGGCGCGACGCGCTGCTGTTCACGCGTCCGCTTTCCTGATCACCACCACGGCGCTGCCATCCGGCAGGTCGAACATGTCGAGCAGGTCGTGCCCCTGGTCGGCGGCGGCGCGCGGCACGTTCGCCCGCGGCTCGGCGCCGCGCAGCCGCACCAGCAAAATCTCTCCCGCCGCCATCGAATCGAGCGCCAGCCGTGTCCGCACGTAAGTCATCGGACAGGTTTCCGCAGTAATGTCGATGGCCCGGTTATGGGCAGGGAGTTCCATGACTTTCGTATCCTGGATTACCATTTTCTAACCAATTTCAAAAAATGGAACATCGATGAGATGAATTACATCCGCCTTTCGGACGAATTTCAAACGTAAATTCTTGCAATTCACATCAAAATGCTCCAGATCAGTTTTCAGGTAAATGATCAAGTAGTGTCGAAGAAGGACCAGTGATGCCGGATAGCCATGACACACAACAACTCCTACAACTCACCGCGCAGATTGTGTCAGCGCATGTATCGCACAATTCGGTTTCGGCCGAAATGCTGCCCACGCTCATCCGGGATGTCTACACGAGCCTCAGCGGCACGGATCAGCCTGTAGAAGAGCCGCCGCCGCCGCTCGAGCCGGCAGTCAATCCGAAGAAATCCGTCTTCAACGATTACATCGTCTGTCTTGAGGATGGAAAAAAACTCAAGATGCTTCGCCGTCATCTGAAATCGGCCTACAATCTGACGCCCGAGCAGTATCGCGAGCGGTGGGGATTGGCGAGCGACTATCCGATGGTCGCCCCCGCCTATGCCAAGCAGCGCTCCACCCTCGCCAAGAAGATCGGCCTCGGCACCAAGACCGCCGGCGCCACCCCCTCCGGCTCCGGGCGCGCCAAGAAGGGCGAATAGAGCATCATCCGGTCAGATGATATCATCTGCCCGGATAAAGATGCTCTGATTATCAACGTGGTAGAGCACTACATCCGATCCATCAGGATCGGAAAGTGCTCTACAGCATCATCCGGTCAGATGGAAACATCTGACCGGGTAAAGATGCTCGGTTTATCGATAATTTAGAGCACGTCTCAAAGGTTTCGGCCGAATGCCCGGCAGGGTCTCCCCGTCGGGCTTTTTCTTGCCCGCCATCTGCCCGCGATCTGGCCGCCTGGCCCGATTGCCTTTTCGCGCACCCTCATCCTACAATCTTCGCAAGCGAAACGCCGCCGTCTTTTTGTTTCGCACCCGGAAAAGGAACATCGCGTGTTGGATCATGCCGCATCCATCAGCCGGCGGGCGGAAATCGTCGCCCTGGTCGAGCAGAATGGCTTTCAGACGATCGAGGCGCTGGCCCGCCATTTCGACGTCACGGTGCAGACCATCCGCCGCGACCTCAACGCGCTCGCCGCCGATGGCAAGCTCAGCCGCTACCGTGGCGGCGCCGGCCTGCCATCGAGCATCGAGAACATGGAATACAACCGCCGCCGCGTGGTCCATCTCGAAGCCAAGCTCCGCATCGCCGACATGGTGGCGGCGGACATTCCCGAACACGCCTCGCTCTTCATCAATATCGGCTCGACCACCGAACAGGTCGCCCGCGCCCTGCTCGGCCATCATGATCTCTCGGTGATCACGAACAATCTCAACGTCGCGCGGATCATGAGCGAAAGCACCGATTTCCGCGTCATCGTCGCCGGCGGCATGGTCCGCAACCGCGATGGCGGCATCACCGGCCAGGCCACCCGCGACATGTTCGACCGTTTCCGCGTCGATATCGGCATCATCGGCGTCTCCGGCATCGACGCCGATGGCGCGCTCTACGATTTCGACATGGATGAGGTGATCTGTTCGCAGGCGATCATCCGCAACGCCCGCCGCGTCGTCCTCGTCACCGATCATTCCAAGTTCGGCCGCCCGGCGATGGTGCGGATCGGCACGCTCGCCCAGGTCTCCGCCCTCTATACCGACCTGCCGCCGCCGCCGCCGATCGCCGCCCTGATCGGCACGCTCGGCATCGAACTGCACGTCGCCGACCCGGCCCCCCAGCCTCCGTCCGGATCGCCGCCCGGATCGCCGCCCGGATCGCCGTCCGGATCGCCGACATGAAAACGCCCGGTCCGTTGCCGGGCCGGGCGCTCTGTCGCGATATCGGGTTGGCGCTCAGTCGGCGGCCAGCGCCATGTGCTTGCGCGCGATCGCGCCGCTGACATAGGTCTCCACCGCCTCGCCGATCGCCTCGGCATGGTTGGCGAACACGTGGTCGGCGCCGGCCAGCACGCGGTAATCGACGGCGACACCCTTCTGCGTGTTGAGCTTGTCGACCAGCTTGCGCACCGAATTCTCCGGCACCAGCTCGTCGGCATCGCCATGGATCATCAGCCCGCCGCAAGGGCAGGGGGCAAGGAAGCCGAAATCGTAATGCGCTGCCGGCGGGGCAACGCTGATCCAGCCCGAAACCTCCGGCCGGCGCATCAGCAACTGCATGCCGACGAAGGCGCCGAACGAATAGCCCGAAATCCACAGCCCGGCATGCCCGGGGTTCAGCGCCTGCATCCAGTCGAGCGCCGCGGCCGCGTCGTTGATCTCGCCCATCCCGCCGTCATAGCTGCCCTGGCTGCGCCCGACGCCGCGGAAATTGAACCGCATGACCGAGAAGCCAAGCCGCTGGAACACCTGGTACATCGTGTAGGTGATGCGGTTGTTCATGGTTCCGCCATGCAGCGGATGCGGGTGCAGCACCAGCGCGAGCGGCGCCCCCCGGTCCTTGGCATGGTGATAACGCCCTTCGAGACGGCCATCCGGCCCGGCAAACATAACTTCAGGCATGGTATTGTCTGGTCTTTCCCAATCGATCGTCACATCACCCGGCCTTCGATCGTCGCCGGGTGCAGGAATATTTCCCCGCCGGCGGCCCGAAGCCGCCCTCGCACCCTCAGGTGCCGCCGGAGCCGGGGAAACGGCTTCGAAACTTATATATAGGTTGCCTCCACGCATGATTGACCGGTCCGGTATGCATACCTACTCTCCCCGTCATGACGAGCGCGATCATCCGCAATCATGGCCCCCAGCATGGCCTCTGGCATTGTTCTGGTCGCCGGCCCGAAAGCCGCCGGTCCAGCGTGCGGAGCCCTGTGTCTCCGCCCTTCCGCAGCACGCCGCGTCGCGCCGTTGCCATGCCTGCCGGGGAAGGCGTCCGCCAAAACTTCGTCTCCCGCCCGAAAATTCGTATCCCAGGGCCTGCTAGAGCTTTTAGAGCTTTCATTTCGTCCATCCGGCGCCAATATCGCCGGAGAGGCACAGAGATAACGGATGGCATCCAGATTTTCCACGGAAATGTCGCATGAGCTCAATGTTTTTGCGTGAAACCATCCGGGCCTACCGCCAGCGCGATCCGGCCGCCCGGTCGGATCTCGAGGTTTTGCTGTGCTATCCGGGCCTGCACGCCGTCCTGCTGCACCGGGTCGCGAACTGGCTCTGGCGGCACCGGCTGCGACTCGCCGGCCGCTTCCTCTCGCATCTCGCCCGGGTGGCGACCGGCATCGAGATCCATCCCGGTGCAACGATCGGCCGCCGCTGCATGATCGATCACGGCATGGGCGTGGTCATCGGCGAAACCGCGGTGCTGGGCGACGATGTCTATCTCTACCACCAGGTCACGCTCGGCGGCACGTCGAGCGAGCGCGGCAAGCGCCACCCGACGCTTGCCAACAACGTCATCATCGGTGCCGGCGCCAAGGTGCTGGGCAACATCCTGATCGGCGAGAACGCCCGCGTCGGCGCCAATGCCGTGGTGGTGGCCGATGTGCCGGCGAATACCACCGTGGTCGGCATTCCCGCCCGCCCGGTCGAGCGCGGCACCTCGATCCGCCCGTCCAAACCCCGGTTCGACCCCTATGGCACGCCCTGCGACCCCTGCCTCGACCCGCTGCTGGGCGAGATGGAGCGTCTGCGCGCCGAACTGACCGATCTCGAAGCCCGTGTCGCCCGCGCGGAATCGCGCACACCAGACCGCGCGGAATCGCGCACACCAGACCGCGCGGAATCGCGCAAACCCGATCACGCGGAATCGCGCACACCCGATCACGCGGAGTCGCGAACACCCGATCACGCCGAAGCGCACACACCCGATCATGCCGCGCTGCGCGAGCCCAGCCATGACGCGCCCATCGCCCGCGGCTGACCCGGGCCTCTATCTCGACGCCAACGCGACCGAGCCGCTCCGCCCCGAAGCCCGCGCGGCAATCCTCGCCGCCCTCGATCTCGACGGCAATCCCGCCTCGGTCCATGCCGAGGGCAGGGCGGCGCGCAAATATCTCGAATCCGCCCGCGCCACCCTGGCCGCCCGGCTCGGCGCCCGGCCGGAAAACCTCGTCTTCTGCGCCGGCGCGACCGAGGCGAACGCGATGGCGATCCACGGCCTCGCCGCCGGCGGCGCCATCGTCATCGGCGCCACCGAGCACGACGCCGTGCGCGCCGCCGCCCCCAATGCCCGCATCGCCCCGGTCGATGACGCGGGACAGCTCGACCTTGCCGCCTTCGCCGCCCTGCTGGCCGAATGCCGCCCGACCCTTGCCTGCGTCATGGCGGCGAACAACGAAACCGGCGTGCTGAACGACATCGCCGCCATCGCCGCCCTCTGCGCTGCGTCCGGCACGATGCTGCATGTCGATGCCGTGCAGGCCGCCGGCCGCGTTGCCGATCCCGATTATCTCGCCCAGGGTGCCTCCAGCGTCGCCATCTCCGCGCACAAGCTCGGCGGCCCGAAAGGGGCGGGGGCGCTGCTGCTCGCCCCCGACGCCGCCGCCCGCCTCGTCCCGCTGATCCGCGGCGGCGGCCAGGAACAGGGCCGCCGCGGCGGCACCCACAACCTGCCCGGCATCGCCGGCTTCGCCGCCGCCCTCGATGCCGTCCATGCCACCGCCGGCTCGACCCCGCGCCTCGCCGCCCTGCGCGATGCGATCGAGGCCGGCGCGCGCGATTGCGGCGCGCGCATCGCCGGCGCCGGCGCGCCCCGGCTGGCGAACACGACCTGCCTGATCCTGCCCGGCCTTGCCGCCGAAACCCAGGTCATCGCGCTCGATCTCGCCGGCATCCGCGTCTCCGCCGGCGCGGCCTGCTCCTCGGGCAAGGTCGCGCGCAGCCACGTCCTGGCCGCGATGGGGCTGGGCGATCTCGCGTCCAACGCCATCCGCGTCTCGCTGCCCTGGAACGCGCCGGACGACGCGCCCGCCCGATTCCTCGCCGCATATCGGCGTCTTGCCGACCGCGCCTTGCGCAAATCCGCGCATGTCTCTACCTCGGCTGCGTGAACGGCGCCCGGACGCGCGCCCTCGCACCGCAACCGACTACGCAACGGATAACGCAACGGATTCAGGGGTCGCACATGCCGAACATGACTTTCATCGAGCGCGACGGCACGCGCCGGACGGTGGACGCCCCGTCCGGCCTGTCGGTGCTCGAAATCGCCCACAAGCACGGGATCGACATCGAAGGCGCCTGCGAGGGCTCGCTCGCCTGCTCGACCTGCCATGTCATCGTCGAGCCCGACTGGTTCGCGAAGCTCGCCGCCGCCTCGGAAGACGAGGAAGACATGCTCGACCTCGCCTTCGGCCTTGAAAAGACCTCCCGCCTCGGCTGCCAGATCGTGATGTCCCCGGTGCTGGACGGGCTCGTCGTGAAGCTGCCCGCCGGCGTGCGGAACGCGCAGGACGGCTGAGACCATGCGCGTCGTCGTCGCCATGTCCGGCGGGGTGGACAGTTCGGTCGTCGCCGGGCTGATGCACGAGGCCGGGCACGAGGTGATCGGCGTCACCCTCCAGCTCTACGATCACGGCGCCGCCACCGGCCGCAAGGGCGCGTGCTGCGCCGGGCAGGACATCCACGACGCCCGCAACGTCGCCGACCGTCTCGGCATCGCCCATTACGTGATCGATGCCGAGGCCGCCTTCCGCGCTGCGGTGATCGGCGATTTCGCCGATGCCTATGCCGATGGCCGCACCCCGGTCCCCTGCGTGCGCTGCAACCAGCACCTCAAGTTCGGCGACCTGCTCGGCCTCGCCCGCGATCTCGGCGCCGAGGCGCTGGCCACCGGCCATTATGTCCGCCGCGAGGAGGGCGCCGAGGGCGCCGAGCTGCATCGCGCGGTCGATGCGCGGCGCGACCAGTCCTGGTTCCTGTTCGCCACCACGCGCGACCAGCTCGCCTTCGCCCGCTTCCCCCTCGGCACCATGCCGGACAAGGACGCCGTCCGCGCCGAGGCCGCGCGGATGCACCTGCCCGTCGCCGAAAAGCCGGACAGCCAGGACATCTGCTTCGTCCCCTCCGGCACCTATGCCGACATCGTCGCGAAGCTCCGCCCCGATGCCACCGCCCCCGGCGAGATCGTCACCGAGGACGGCGCCGTGCTCGACCATCACCAGGGCATCGCCCGCTACACGGTGGGCCAGGCCAAGCGACTGGGCGCCGCCTCCGGCCATGTCGTCACCAGGATCGACGCCGCCCGCCGCCGCATCGTCGTCGGCCCCCGCGGCGCCGGCGGCCGCGAGGTGCGGATCGCCGAGCCGAACTGGCTGATCGACCCGCCCGCTGCCCCGTTCCGCGCCAGCGTCAAGCTCCGCGCCGGCGAGACGCCGCACCCCGCCGAGATCGACATCGCCCGCAACCTCGTCACCCTCGACATCCCCGCTCTCGCCGCCCCCGGCCAGGCCTGCGTGGTGTATCGCGACACCCGCGTCCTCGGCGGCGGCTTCATCCTGTGATCCGGTGATCGACACCGCCGCCGCAAGCCGGGTTTTTTTCGCACCTCGCCGACAAGTCTGATTGGTTTCGCCGCCGTGGCGGTCTATATCCAGACTGGCGCCCCCCGTCAGCCTGAAGTCCGGCCGGCCGGAGCCGCTCCCGCGTGCCGGATCTCCCTGCCGCGGGTCGATGCAACCACGCCATGGCACAAGCCATGCACGGCAAGAAAAAAAGGATTCCACACGTGGCCAACGAAAAATCGCAGAACGTGCAGGATGTGTTCCTCAATCACGTTCGCAAGAGCAAGACCCCGGTCACCGTGTTCCTGGTGAACGGCGTGAAGCTGCAGGGCGTCATCACCTGGTTCGACAATTTCTCGGTCCTCCTCCGTCGCGACGGTCATACCCAGCTCGTCTACAAGCACGCGATCTCGACCGTGATGCCCGGCGCGCCGATCCAGCTCTTCGATGCGACCAAGGCCGAAGGCGCGGCCGGCGGCAGCGGGGCGACTCTCTCCCTCGGCCGTGCCGGCGATGCCGATCGCGATGCCGAGTAGGCCGGATTGACCATACCGACAAAGGCCGCCCCCACCCGCGCCGCCATCCTGCTGCCCTGGGAGCATGGCGGGCGGCGCAACGGCCCGCGCGAGGCCGAGGCCCGCCTCGCCGAAGCCATCGGCCTCGCCGCCTCGATCGGCCTCGTCATCGCCCATGAGGAAATCGTCCAGCTCCGCGCCCACCGCCCCGCCACCCTGTTCGGCGAGGGCCAGGTGCAGCGCATCGCCGATTCCATCGCCGAGGCCGAAATCGGCGTCGCGGTGGTCGATTCCACGCTCAGCCCGGTGCAGCAGCGCAATCTCGAACGCGCCTGGAAATGCAAGGTCATCGACCGCACCGGCCTGATCCTCGACATTTTCGGCGAGCGCGCCCGCACCGCCGAGGGCGTGCTGCAGGTCGAGCTCGCGCATCTCGCCTACCAGCGCTCCCGCCTCGTCCGCTCCTGGACCCATCTGGAGCGCCAGCGCGGCGGCTTCGGCTTCCTCGGCGGCCCCGGCGAAACCCAGATCGAGGCGGACCGCCGCCTGATCACCGACCGTATCGCCCGCCTCCGCCGCGAGCTCGACGAGGTCCGCCGCACCCGCGCCCTGCACCGCGCCGCGCGCAACCGCGTGCCCTATCCCGTCGTCGCCCTGGTCGGCTACACCAATGCCGGCAAATCGACGCTGTTCAACGCGCTCACCGGCGCCACCGTCCACGCGCAGGACCAGCTCTTCGCCACCCTCGACCCGACGATGCGCCTCATCGTCCTGCCCTCCGGCCGCCACGCCATCCTGTCGGACACGGTGGGCTTCATCTCCGACCTGCCGACCGAACTCGTCGCCGCCTTCCGCGCCACGCTCGAAGAGGTCGCCGCCGCCGACATCATCCTCCATGTCCGCGACTGCGCCCACCCCGACAGCGCCGCCCAGCGCGCCGACGTGATCTCGGTGCTCGACGGCATGGCCCGTTCCGGCATGATCGACGAGGGCTGGTCCTCCCGCTGCATCGAGGTGATGAACAAGATCGACCTGCTCGATCCCGCGATTTCGGACCTGCCGGGCCCCGCCGCCATCGCCGTCTCGGCGCTTTCCGGCGAAAATCTCGAAACCCTGCGCGCCGCGATCGATGCCCGGCTCGCCGGCGCCATGCAGGTCGCGACCTACTGGCTCGCCCATGCCGACGGCGCTGCCCTCGCCTGGCTCTACCGCCACGGCGAGGTGCTCTCCCGCATGGATGGCGAGGACGCCATCGCCATCGAGGTCCGGCTCCGCCCCGAAGACCGCGCCCGCTTCGAGCGCGACCACGAGGCCGCGCTGCACGCCCCGACCTCCTGATCCATCGCCCCGATCCGGCACCCCATCCATCGCCACGGAATCCCGCCCATGATGCCTGACAGATCCGACCTTTCCGCCATCGCGGCGCTGCTGCGCGAGGTCGCCGGCAGCATCGTGATGCCGCGCTTCGGCCATATCGGCCCGGCCGATCTGCGCACCAAATCCGGCCCGCTCGACCCCGTGACCGTGGCCGACGAGGCGGCCGAGCGCGCGCTGACCGAAGGCCTGCGCGCCCTCTTCCCCGATGTCGCGGTGATCGGCGAGGAATCGGTCGCCGCCGATCCCGCCCTGCTCGGCGCGGTCGCCGGCCCCGCCCCGGTCTTCGTGATCGACCCGATCGACGGCACCCAGAACTACGCCGCCGGCCTGCCGCTGTTCGGCCTGATGATCGCCCTGGTCGAGGGCAACCAGACCATCGCCGGCCTGATCCACGACCCGCTGCGGGACGATACCATGCTCGCCACGCGCGGCGCCGGCGCCTTCCTGCTCCGCGGCGCGGCGGAGCGTGCCGAATTCCTGCCTTTGCGCGTCGCCGCCCCGGCGCCGCTCGCGCAGATGATCGCCTCGGTCTCCTGGCAATACATGGCGGCGGACGAAAAATCCCGCGTGCTCGCCCGTCTCGACGCAATCGGGCAGACGCCCAACCTGCGCTGCGCCGCCGCCACCTACCGCGCCATGGCGTCGGGCCACATGCACGCCACGGTCTCCCGCCGCACCCTGCCGTGGGACCATGCCGCCGGCACGCTGATCGTCGAGGAGGCCGGCGGCCATGTCCGCCGCCCGGATGGCGAGGCCTGGCGCCCCGCCGACATCGATGGCGGCCTCATCGCCGCCGCCGACCGCGACACCTGGCACCGCCTGCGCGACGCGCTCTACGGCTAGCTTTCCAGCTTCACCGCCTGCCAGAGCGCTTCCATCTCGGCGAGCCCGGCCGCTTCCGGCGTGGTCCCGGCGGCGGCGAGCCTCGCCTCCACCGCGCGGAACCGGCGCTCGAACTTCGCATTCGCCCGCGCCAGCGCCTGCTCGCCATCGCAGCCGAGCTTGCGGGCGAGATTGACCATCACGAAGAACATGTCGCCCAGCTCATCCTCGATCCGCGCCGGGTCCGCCCCCGCCAGCTCGGCGCGCAGCTCCGCCGTCTCCTCGTCGAGCTTGTCGAGAACCGACTCCGCATCCGGCCAGTCGAAACCCACCCGTGCCGCCCGCGCCGCGAGCTTGCGCGCCCGCATCAGCGCCGGCAGCGTGGTGGCGATGCCATCCAGCACGCCGCTCTCCGCCCGCGCCGCCCGCTCGCGCGCCTTGTCCGCCTCCCAGGCCTGTGTCTGCGCCGCCTGGTCCCGCGCCGCGGCATCGCCGAACACATGCGGATGCCGGCGGATCATCTTCGCGGCAATCCCGGCGGCGACCTCGTCGAAGCCGAACCAGCCGCGCTCCTCCGCCATCCGCGCGTGATACACGACCTGGAACAGCAGATCCCCCAGCTCGTCGCGCAGCGCCGCCGGATCGCCTTTTCCGATCGCGTCTGCAACCTCATAGGCCTCTTCGACCGTATAGGGAGCGATGGTGGCGAAATCCTGCTCGCGATCCCACGGGCATCCGGTCTGCGGATGCCGAAGTGCGGCCATGACGGCGAGGAGGCGGTCGATCGGTCTGTCGGTCATGCGATCCCGAAGCTGTGATGGGTGATCCCGCCGGGGTCACGGCGGCTTGATGAATGGCCAGCGCGCACCAGAGTAATCTATCGCCCGAGGAGAACAACCATGCACGTCATCCGCACACCGGACTGGTCCCTGCCCGAGCGGGATGCAACCCCCCCGCATCTCGCCCTCAACCGCCGCGCCGCCCTCGCCACGCTGGGCGGCGCCATGCTCGGCTTCGGCCAGATCGGCGCCGCGCTGGCCGATGCGAATGCCAAACCGGGCGATCGCATCGCCGACTACCCGCCCTCCGCCGCCCGCTTCGACCCCGCGCGCAGCCTTACCCCTCGCCACAATGCCGAGACCTACAACAATTTCTACGAATTCGGTCTGCACAAGGACATCTGGCCCAAGGCCCAGAAGCTCCCCACCGAGCCCTGGACCATCCGCATCGACGGCATGGTGGAAAAGCCCTTCACCATCTCCTTCGACGACCTGATGAAGAAGGTCAGCACCGAAACCCGAATCTACCGCCATCGCTGTGTCGAGGCCTGGTCCCTCGTCGTCCCCTGGGAAGGCTTTCCGCTCGCCGAGCTGGTCAAGCTGGCGAAGCCGCTCTCGGGGGCGAAATATCTCCGCTTCACCTCGCTCGCCGATCCCAAGGTGATGCCGGGCCTGTCGATCCCCTTCTTCCCCTGGCCCTATCACGAGGGCCTGACCATGGCGGAGGCGATGAACGAGCTCGCCTTCGTCGGCACCGGCATGTACGGCGCGAAGATGCCCAAGCAGGACGGTGCGCCGATCCGCGTCGTGCTGCCCTGGAAATACGGCTTCAAGTCGGCGAAATCCCTGGTCCGCATCGAATTCACCAGGGAGCGACCGGTCACCTTCTGGGAAAAGACCAGCCCGGACATGTATGGCTTCTGGGCCAATGTGAACCCGAACTACCCCACCCTGCGCTGGAGCCAGGCGCGCGAGCGCGTCATCGGCACCGGCGATGTGGTGCCGACGCAAATTTACAACGGCTACGGCAAATGGGTCGCCCCGCTCTATGCCGGCATGAAGCAGGACAAGAAACTGTTCATGTAACGCCCAGCAGCCGGCGGGCGATGCCGATCACCCGCCGCGCCTCGCTCCACAATTCGTAGCGGTCGAATTCCGCCGCCCTGGCCCAGGCGATGTCGGTCACGTCATCGCCCGCCACCGCCTCGCCGCCCTGATACAGCCCGGCGAAATCGAGGATGGTGTAATGGAACTCGATGCGCTGGGCCGCATCGCGATGGATCGAATCGACATGCGCCGCCAGCACGAGCGGCCCGGCTTCGAGCCCGGTCTCCTCGCGCAATTCCCGCCGCGCCGCCGCCTCCGCCGTCTCGCCCAGCTCCTGCCCGCCGCCCGGCAGACTCCAGGCCCCGAGTGCCGGCTTGCGGCCGCGGCGGATCAGCAGCACCTCGTCGCCGCGCAGCAGCACCACCCCGATGCCGACGCGCGGCGCCTCCGGATAGGCCCGGCTCATCCGGCCACCAGCGCGCGGATCGCGCGGTCCTGCTCGAACAGGTGCAGCAGCACCCGCGCCGCCCGCCCGCGCGGGGATTCGAGCTGCGGGTCGGTGTCGAGCAGCAGGATCGCGTCTTTCTGCGCCATCGCAATCAGGTCCTCGTCACGTTCGGCGTCCGCCAGAAGGTAGCCGGGCAGGCCGGACTGTTTCGCCCCCAATATGTCACCGCCGCCGCGCAGCCGGAAATCCTCGTCGGCGATGCGGAACCCGTCCTCCGTCTCCCGCAGGATCGCGAGCCGCCGCCGCGCCGCCTGGCTCGGCTCGTCGCCATGCAGCAGCAGGCAGAAACTCGCCGCCGCCCCGCGCCCGACCCGCCCGCGCAGCTGGTGCAGCTGCGCCAGCCCGAACCGGTCCGCATGCTCGATCACCATCACGTTCGCCTCCGGCACGTCCACCCCCACCTCGATCACCGTGGTCGAGACCAGGATATCCGCCTCGCCGCGGGCGAAGCGCTCCAGCGCCGCCGCCCGGATCTCGATCGGCTGGCGCCCATGCGCCAGCACCACCCGCGCGCCGAACCGCTCGGCGAGTGCGGCGAACCGCGCCTCGGCGGCGGCGATGTCCATCGCCTCGCTCTCGGCCACCAGCGGACACACCCAATAGACCCGCCCGCCCTGGCGGATCATCCGCGCCACCGCGGCGACGATCTCCTCCATCCGCCCCGCCGGGTGCAGCGTGGTGCGGATCGGCTTGCGCCCGGCCGGCTTGGCGAGAATCCGGCTCACGCTCATCTCCCCCCAATGCGAGAGCAGCAGCGTGCGCGGGATCGGCGTCGCCGTCATCACCAGCATGTCCGTCGCCCGCCCCTTGGCGCCGAGGGCGAATCGCTGCTCGACGCCGAACCGGTGCTGCTCGTCGATCACCGCGAGGCCGAGATCGTGGAACGCGACACTCTTCTGGAAGATCGCATGGGTGCCGACCACGATCGGGATCGACCCGTCGGCGAGTCCGGCCAGCACGCGCCGCCGCTCCGCCATCCGCAGCGAGCCGGTCAGCAGCGCGACCGGCACGGGGCAGAGTTTCTCCAGCGTCGCGAGATGCTGGCGGGCCAGCAATTCGGTGGGGGCGAGCAGGGCGGCCTGCGCCCCGGCCTCGACCACGCGCAGCATCGCCAGCGTCGCCACCAGCGTCTTCCCCGCGCCGACATCGCCCTGCAACAGCCGCAGCATCCGGTGCGGTGACGCGAGATCGGCGTCGATCTCGGCGAGCGCCTCGTCCTGTGCCGCGGTCGGCGCGAAGCCGAACCGCGCCAGCGCCGCCGCCCGCAGCCGCCCATCCCCGGCAAAGGCGCGCCCCGTCCGCCGCCGCCGCCGCGCGCGGATCAGCGCGAAGGCGAGCTGCCGCGCCAGCAATTCGTCATAGGCGAGCCGCCGCGCCGGGCCATCGCCCGGCATCGATTCGGGCGCGTGCAGCGCCCGCAGCGCGGCGGCGAATCCCGGCCAGCCCTGCTTCTTCAGCACGGAAGGCATCTGCCATTCCGGCAGCTCCGGCAGACGGGCGAGGGCGCCGTCCACCGCCCGCGCCATCAGCCGCGCCGAAAGCCCCGCCGTCAGCCCCCGCACCGGCTCGATCGCCGGCAGCCGCGCCGCGTCCTCCGCCGCCAGCACGTAATCGGGATGGGGCAGGGTAGGGCGGTCGGCGAACCGCTCGACCTTGCCCGACAGCAGCAGTTTCGCCCCCAGCGGAAACTGCCGCAGCCGCCCGGGATGGAACAGCACCACCTCGCCGAAGCCGCTGGCGTCGCGAATCACCACCCGGTGCGGCTGCCCCCGCCGCGCCGGCGCCTCGTGCCGCACCACCTCGACCATCACCGTCGCAACCATCCCCGGCTCCGCCTCGGCCAGCGTCGAAAACCGCGAGCGGTCGATGAAATGCAGCGGCAGGTGAAACAGCAGGTCGCCCACGCGTGGCCCGCCCACCGCGCGCGCGATCAGCGCCGCGAGTTTCGGGCCGACGCCCGGCAGGCTGGCAAGCTCGGCCCGGAACGGCGCCAGCGACTCGGAGATGTTGGTGGTCACGGGCTGACAGTGGCGGAGCACTCCACTATATCGCAACCCATCATGACCGATGTATCGACCGAGGCGCTCGCGCAGCGCCGCCGCCGGCTGCTCTACCGGGCCACCCATCGCGGCACCTATGAAAACGACCTGATGATCGGCGGTTTCGCCCGCAAATATATCGACGCGATGGACGATGCCGCGCTCGACGCGCTGGAGGCGGTGATGGAACACCCCGACGCCGAGCTGGCGGACTGGCTGACCGGCCGCAAGCCGGTCCCGCCCGAAGCCGATTCGGACATGTTCCACCGCATCCGCGACGAGGCGGCGGAAATCGCGCAGGGCGAGTTCGGCGCCAAGCGCGGGCGATGAGCCTGCTTCCCGTCTATGGCGCGCCGGAAGGGTTCGACGCCGACCTGATCGCCCGCCGCGCCGCCGAGGCCGGCACGGTGCTGCACATCGCGCGCGACGATGCCCGCCTCGCCCGGCTGGAGGACGCGCTCGCCTTCTTCGCCCCCGCCGCCGAGATCATCCGCTTCCCCGCCTGGGACTGCCTGCCCTACGACCGCGTCTCGCCCAACCCGGCCATCGTCTCCGACCGTGTCGCCGCCCTGGCCCGGCTGCTGGAGCCGGCGAAGGGCACCCGCATCGTGCTGACCACGGTGAACGCCGCCGTCCAGCGCACCCCGCCGCGCGCCCGCTTTGCCGGCGCCAGCCGCACCATCGCCCCCGGCGGCGCCGCCGCCCCGGACGATCTCGCCCGCTTTCTCGAGCAGCGCGGCTATCACCGCGTCGGCACCGTCATGGAACCCGGCGATTTCGCCGTCCGCGGCGGCATTTTCGACGTCTGGCCCGCCGGCGAGCCGACGCCTGCCCGCATCGACCTGTTCGGCGACACGGTAGATACACTTCGCCGCTTCGACCCCGGCACCCAGCGCAGCGGCGAGGCGCTGGACCAGCTCACCTTCCGTCCCGCCACCGAATTGCCGCTCGATGCCGAGGCGGTCAGCCGCTTCCGCACCGGCTTTCGCGAGTTGTTCGGCGCCGAGGCGCAGGCCGACCCGCTCTACGAGGCGATCTCCGACGGCCGCCGCCAGCCCGGCATGGAACATTTCGCCCCGCTCTTCTGCAAGACGATGGAAACCGTGTTCGACTATGCGCCCGGTGCTGCCATCAGCCTCGACCACCAGGCCGAGGAGGCCGCCGCCGCCCGCTTCGAGATGATCGCCGATCATTACGAAGCCCGCCGCGCCCCGCCCCGCGCCGGCGAGGCGCCCTACCGGCCGATCCCGCCCGCCAGCCTCTATCTCGACCGCGCCGGCCTCGATGCGCTGCTCCGCACCCGTGGCGCGACCGTCTTCTCCCCCTTCGCCCGGCCCGACGGGGCCGAGGGTGTCGAAGCCGGCGGCCGTCCCGGCGCCATCCTCGCCGCCGCCCAGGGCATCGCCTCGGTCTATGACGAATTCCGCCTGCTCGCCGCCCGCTGGCGCGAGGCCGGGCGCCGCGTCGTCCTCGCCGCCTGGTCCGCCGGCTCGCGCGACCGTCTCGCCGCCCTGCTGCGCGACCACGGCATGCGCTCGATCCCGATCGACAACGCCGCCGAGGCCCGCATCGCCCAGGGCGACGCCATATTGCTCGCCATTCTCGGCCTCGAGCGCGGCTATGTCGCCGACGATCTCGCCATCGTCGCCGAGCAGGACCTGCTCGGCCAGCGCATCGCCCGCCCACCGCGCCGCCGCCAGCGCGCCGACCAGTTCATCGCCGACGCCACCGAAATCGCCGAGGGCGATCTCGTCGTCCATCAGGATCACGGCATCGGCCGCTATGACGGGCTGGTGACGCTCAGCGTCGACGGCGCGCCGCATGACTGCCTGCGCCTGCTCTACGATGGCGACCAGAAGCTCTTCCTGCCGGTCGAGAACATCGACATGCTCTCCCGCTTCGGCAGCGAGACCGCCGGCGTCGGGCTCGACCGCCTGGGCGGCGCCTCCTGGCAGGCGCGCAAGGCCAAGGCCCGCAACCGCATCCGCGACATGGCGGCCGGCCTCATTCGCATCGCCGCCGAGCGCAAGCTGCACGACGCCGCGATCCTCGCCGCCGATGACGGCGCCTTCGCCGAGTTCTGCGCCCGCTTCCCCTATACCGAAACCGAGGACCAGGCCCGCGCCATCGCCGATGTCATGGAAGATCTCGCCGCCGGCAAGCCGATGGACCGGCTGGTCTGCGGCGATGTCGGCTTCGGCAAGACCGAAGTGGCCCTCCGCGCCGCCTTCATCGCCGCGATGTCCGGCGCCCAGGTCGCCGTGGTGGTGCCGACCACGCTGCTCGCCCGCCAGCATTACCGCCTGTTCTCCGAGCGCTTCGCCGGCCTGCCCATCCGCGTCGAGCAGCTCTCCCGCCTCGTCTCCGCCAAGGATACCGCGAAGGTGAAGGCCGGCCTCGCCGACGGCACGGTGAACATCGTCGTCGGCACCCATGCGCTGCTCTCCAAAACCATCGCCTTCGCCGATCTCGCGCTGCTGATCGTCGACGAGGAGCAGCATTTCGGCGTCGCCCACAAGGAACGCCTCAAGCAGATCAAGGCGGACATCCACGTCCTCACCCTGACCGCGACGCCGATCCCCCGCACCCTCCAGCTCGCGCTGACCGGCGTGCGCGACCTCTCGCTGATCACCACCCCGCCGGTCGATCGCCTTGCCGTGCGCACCTTCATCATGCCGTGGGACAAGCTGGTGATCCGCGAGGCCATCGCCCGCGAGCGCTTCCGCGGCGGGCAGATCTTCTGCGTCGTCCCGCATATCGAGGATATCGACCGGATGCGCGAGCGCCTGGCCGAGATCGCGCCGGACCTGCGCACCGCCACCGCTCATGGCCGCCTGCCCCCCACCGAGATCGAGCGGGTTATGACCGAGTTCAGCGAAGGCAAGCACGACGTCCTGCTCGCCACCAACATCGTCGAATCCGGGCTCGACATGCCGGCGGTGAACACGATCCTGATCTGGCGCGCCGATCTCTTCGGCCTCGGCCAGCTCTACCAGCTGCGCGGCCGCGTCGGCCGCGGCAAGCAGCGCGGCTACGCCTATCTCACCTGGCCCGCCTCGCACACGCTCGCCGCCTCCTCGCAGAAGCGCCTCGAAGTGATGCAGACGCTCGACACGCTCGGCGCCGGCTTCACCCTCGCCTCCCACGATCTCGACCTGCGCGGCGCCGGCAACCTGCTGGGCGATGAACAATCCGGCCATATCCGCGAGGTCGGCATCGAGCTCTACCAGCAGATGCTGGAGGATGCGGTGGCCGAGCTGCGTGCGGCCGGCGGCGGCCAATCGCGCGAGGCCGCGCGGGACTGGACGCCGAATATCGGCCTCGGCCTGCCCGTCCTCATCCCCGAGGCCTACGTGGCCGACCTGCCGGTCCGCCTCGGCCTCTACCGCCGCATCGGCGGGCTCGTGACCGATGCCGAGAGCGAGGCGCTCGCCGCCGAACTGGTCGACCGGTTCGGCCCGATGCCGGCGGAGGTGGAAAACCTCCTCGCCACCGTGGCGCTCAAGCGCGCCTGCCGCGCCGTCGGCGTCGAGAAGCTGGAGGCCGGGCCGAAAGGCATGGTCGTCGCCTTCCGCGGCAACGCCTTCGCCAATCCCGGCGGCCTCGTCTCCTGGCTCGCCACCCGCGCCGGCCTGCTCCGCCTGCGCCCGGACCACAAGCTGGTCATGGTCCGCGAGATGGACGTGAAGGCCCGCCTCGCCGCCGCGCGGGACATCGTGGGCAACCTCCAGCGGATTCTCGACCAGTCGAAAGCCGCATGATCCGGTGGCGTAACTAAACAAATCGAAACTTGCTCCGGCCGCCCCGGTCCTCATCTTTGCGTGAGGAAGGCGGCCGCTCCTCGGCCGCCCCGCGCATCGCCGCCCGGCGACGATGCCGCCGCGGCCGCCCTGCGGCCGCCCAGCCTGACGAGGTCATGCCCATGAACGACCGAACCCTTTTCCGCGCCAGCGCCGTTGCCCTGTTCGCCGCCGCTTTCGCAGCCTCCCCCGCTCTGGCCGCGACCACCGCGCCCGGCGCCGCCACCCCGATGCCCGCACCCACCACCGGCTCGATGGCAGCCGCCCCCGCCGCCTCGCCGCAGACCGTCGCCAAGGCCGGCAAGGCGCTGCACCAGGTGCTCGACATCAACCACAGCTACGGCGCGAAACTCGCCCACACGACCGACCCCGCCGGCAAGCAGCGCCTGATCGCCTCGGCCAAGTCCAAGGCGGCGGCGGCGATCACCGCCCAGGGCCTCACCGTCCGGCAATACGACCAGGTCCTGGCCGAGGCCCGGCAGAATCCCTCGATGCGCGCGCAGCTCTTCGCCGCCGCCGGCCTGCCGGCGCAGAAATGACCGCCTGACCGCCGCGCCGCCGCCGCAAGGCGGGGTGCTGCGGTCGCCAGCACCCATCCAGAGCATCTTTATCCGATCAGATGGAATCATCTGATCGGATAAAGATGCTCGACTTATCAATATGATAGAGCACGACATCCGATCCATCAGGATCGGAAAGTGCTCTAGGTTCTGTACCTATTGCCATGACTACGGGGCGTCTGATTCAAGTCTGTTTGGAGGACTTGGAACATGGCGGAACTTTTCTGGCTGAACAACACGCAATGGGCTGCGATCGAACCATTGCTGCCGAAGCTTGGCGGCAAGCCTCGGGTTGATGACCGCCGGGTGCTGAGCGGCATCCTGCATCGCTTTCGCGAGGGCTTGCGATGGCGAGCGCTTCCTGAGGCCTATGGGCCACGAACCACTGTGTTCAACCGGTTCAACCGCTGGAGCCAGCGTGGCCTCTGGCAGGAGATCTTCGCGGCGCTTGTCGCCTGCGCGGATCCGCCGCGCATCGCCATGGTGGACAGCACCTCGGTTCGGGCACATCGCGCGGCCGCGGGCGGTAAAGGGGGGCGCAAAGCCAGGCCATCGGCCGGTCGAGGGGTGGACGGACGACCAAGATCCACGCCGTCGCAGATGAGCAGGGACGCATCGCCGCACTCCTCCTGACGCCAGGACAGGCCTCCGACATCAGCGGCGCGAGGGCGCTTCTGCCCACAATACCGCCACCAGAAGAGCTGATCGCCGACAAAGCCTACGACGCTGATGATCTTCGCGCCTTCCTCACCCGCCAAGGCACCAGGCCGGTGATCTCGCCCATGCCCAACCGCCGCGCCATTCCGCCCTTCGACCCCGTCGCCTATAGAAAGCGCAATCTCATCGAACGCGCCTTCTGTAGGCTCAAGGACTGGCGCGCCATCGCCACACGATATGACAAAACCGCACGAAATTTCCTCGCTGGTATTTGCCTCGTCCTCGCCGTCACATCATGGATCAGTTGAGTCCAGAACCTAGAGCATCATCCGATCAGATGGAATCATCTGATCGGATAAAGATGCTCGACTTATCAATATGATAGAGCACGACATCCGATCCGGATGGATCGGAACGTGCTCTAGACCGCGTCATTGACCGCGCGCCGCCGCATCGGCTTTATGCTCGGTCATGGATCTGGCTTCCCCGCGCCCCGAACCCGCCGCCTGTGCCGATGCGGAACCCGGCCCCTGCGTCCTCACCCGCCCGCCGCGCCAGGCCGCCCCGGTCGTCGTCGCCTCGCCGCATTCCGGCAGCGCCTACACGCCCGATTTCCTCGCCCTCTCCCGGCTGGATGCCCGCGCCCTGCGCAAGAGCGAGGACTGCTTCGTCGATGAGCTGTGCGCCGGCGCACCCGTCCTCGGCCTGCCGCTGCTCGCCGCCCGCTTCCCCCGCGCCTGGTGCGACGTCAATCGCGAGCCCTGGGAACTCGACCCGGCGATGTTCGAGGATCAGCTGCCGTCTTATGTGAATGCCACGAGCCCCCGCGTCGCCGCCGGCCTCGGCACCATCGCCCGCGTCGTCGCCTCCGGCGAGCCGATCTATCGCGGCAAGCTCCGCTTCGCCGAGGCGCAGGCCCGGATCGAGACCTGCTGGCGCCCCTATCACGCCGCCCTTGCCGGGCTGATCGCCGAAACCCGCGCCGCCTTCGGCGCCTGCCTCCTGCTCGACATCCATTCGATGCCGCGCCTGCCCGGCATCGCCCACGGCCACGGGCCTGACATCGTGGTGGGCGACCTGCATGGCGCCGCCTGCGCCCGGCCGATCGTGCACCTCGTCGAACAGACCCTGCGCGGCGAGGGCTTCACCCTCCGCCGCAACGATCCCTATGCCGGCGGCTACGTCACCCGCCACTATGGCCGCCCGCGCGAGCACGTCCATGTCGTGCAGATCGAGATCGCCCGCGCCCTCTATATGGACGAGGCCGAACTCCGCCGCGGCCCCGGCTTCGCCGCGCTGCGGTCAAGCCTGACGAACCTGTTCTCGACCCTCGCCACGGCGATCCCCGCGCTGCTCTGATTATCGGTCTGACAGAGCCCGGATCTGCGCGAGCCGCCGGTAGAGCGTGTTGCGGCTGATGCCGAGCCGCCGCGCCGCCCGGCTCATGTTCCCGCCCGCCGCCTCGATCGCGCGCAGGATGATCTGGTCCGCCCCTTCGCGCAGCGACGCCGCCCCCTCGCGCAGCGATACCGCCCCGCCGGACAAAACGTCCCCGTCCTCGCAATTCCCCTCCGCATCGCCTGCATCCGCCCCGCCGCGCAGCTCCTCGGCGATATCGTCCGGCAGATGCTCCCAGCCGATCTCCTCCTCCTCCGGATCGCACATCGACTGGCCGATCCGCAGCACATTGGCGAGCTGGCGGATATTGCCCGGCCAGTCATAGGCGCCGAAGGCCGCGCGCAATTCCGGCGCGAGGCGCCGCCCGGCCTCGCCCTCGCCGCCGAGAATCCGCCCGACCAGCGCGTCGAGATCGGCGCGACGGCGCAGCGGCGGCAGGGTGATGCCGAGCCCGTTGATCCGGTAGAACAGGTCGGCGCGGAACCGCCCCTCCGCCACCGCCCGCCGCAAGTCGCGGTTGGTGGCGCAGAGCAGGGTGAAATCCACCGCCACCGGCTTGCCGCCCAGCGGCGTCACCACCCGTTCCTCCAGCACCCGCAGCAGCCGCGTCTGCAGTGCGAGCGGCATGTCGCCGATCTCGTCGAGGAACAGCACACCCCCCGCCGCCTCGCGGATGCGCCCCGCCGCCCCCTCGCGCCGCGCCCCGGTAAAGGCGCCGGGCGCGTAGCCGAACAGCTCCGCCTCGATCATCGTCTCCGGCAATGCCGCGCAGTTGACGGCGACGAACGGCCCGCCCCGCCGCGGCCCCGAGGCGTGGATCGCCCGCGCCATCACGTCCTTGCCCACGCCGGTCTCGCCATGGATCAGGATCGGGATCGCCCGCCCCAGCGCCCGCCGCGCCTGGCCGATCGCCCGTGCCACCAGCGGATCGCCGGTCTCGAGTGCGGCCAGCGCGTCGCTCGGCCAGATCGTCGTCCCCCGCGGCGCCCGCGGCCGCAGCGGCATCTCGACGCGCAGGAACATCCGCCGCCCGCCCGGCCCGCGCAGCTCCATCGCCTCGCCGCCGCACCGCCGCTCCCGCGCCAGCAGCGCGTCCAGCGTATCGTGAAACACCGAACTCACCGGCGCGACCCCGAGATCCGCCCGCCGCAACCCGAGCATCTCCATCGCCACCCCGTTCGCCCCGCGCAGCGTCCCGTCGGCCGCGAGCGCGAGCACCGCCTCGCCCGGCGTGCCGATCCCCTGCCGCGCCGCGTGAAACCGCAGCTTGATGTCACGCAGATGTGACATCTCGAACATCCGCGTCTCGATCATCTGCGCCGCCGCCCGCACCAGCCCGAAGGTGTGCGGATGATACACCCGCTGGTCGCAGGAAATATCGATCACGCCGAGCAGCTCCCCGGTCGAGGCGATCAGCGGCGACGCCGCGCAGGCGAGGAAATTGTTCCGCTCCAGGAAATGCTCGGCGCCATGCACCACCACCGGCGCCGCCTCGATCAGCGCGGTGCCGACCGCGTTGGTCCCCCGGTCCGCCTCCGCCCAGCTCGCCCCCGGCAGCAACGCCACCCGCGCCGCCCGCCCGGTGAAGCTCGCATCGCCGACCGCATCGAGCAGGAAACCATCGCCGTCGGAGAGCAGCACGATGCAGCCCGAATCGCGGATCTGCCCGTAGAGATAGTCGATGATCGGCCGCGCCCGCACCGCGAGGTCCGACACCCGCTCCCGCGCCTCGCGCAGCTCCGCGCCGCACAGATGCGGTGCCTCCCGCGCGCCGAGATCCGGCGCGAGCCCGGCGCTGACGCAGCGCTGCCACGAGCGCGCGAGCAGCGCGTTCGGCGCCGCTCCTTGCAGCCCGGCCGAGAGACGCTCCTTGCCCTCCCGCAACCGCGCCGTCCTGTCGTCTCGATATGCGGAATGATGGTCCATGCGCGTAGCCCGCCCTGCGTTTCCTCGAGTGTCGCGGCGTGGTCTGTCGCCCGCCGTCATGTTTGCCTGACACTAGGCCCCGCTGTCGGGCGGCGCAACGCAACAATGCGACACGTCCCGTTTTGGGACAGTGTCCCCGATCGGGACGTCCCGCCGCCCCCGTATCGCCGGGCGCGGCGCGGTAAATCATCGGGCGCGGCGCCGCAAACCCCGCGCGCCGGGCCGCATCCGCGCGTTGGCACGGCGCTTGCTCATCATCCTCACGAAACAATCAGCGCGGCCCGTCCCGAGGCCGCCAGAAGGAGGACCAGACCATGCCCGACGGCGCCATCCGTCCCTCGCCCGGAATCGCTCCCGGCGGATTCACCTTCAAGCCCCGCTATGACAATTTCATCGGCGGCCGCTTCATCGCCCCGCTCGAGGGCCGCTACTTCGCCAACGTCACCCCGGTCACCGGCCACGCCTATACCGAGGTCGCCCGCTCCGGCGAGGCGGACATCAACCTCGCGCTCGACGCCGCCCACGCCGCGGCGGATGCCTGGGGCCGCACCTCGGCCGCCGATCGCGCGCTGATGCTCAACCGCATCGCCGACCGGATGGAGGAAAACCTCGCCCTCCTCGCCTATGTCGAGACGATCGACAACGGCAAGCCGATCCGCGAGACCACCGCGGCCGACATCCCGCTCGCCATCGACCATTTCCGCTATTTCGCCGGCTGCATCCGCGCCCAGGAAGGCTCGCTGTCGGAAATCGACCACAACACCGTGGCCTATCATTTCCACGAGCCGCTCGGCGTGGTCGGCCAGATCATCCCCTGGAACTTCCCGATCCTGATGGCGGTCTGGAAGCTCGCCCCCGCACTCGCCGCCGGCAATTGCGTCGTCCTCAAGCCCGCCGAGCAGACCCCGGTCAGCATCCTCGTCCTCGTCGAGCTGATCGCCGATCTGCTGCCCCCCGGCGTGCTCAACGTGGTCAACGGGTTCGGCCTCGAAGCCGGCAAGCCGCTCGCCTCCTCGCCGCGCATCGCCAAGATCGCCTTCACCGGCGAGACGACGACGGGCCGGCTGATCATGCAATATGCCAGCCACAACCTGATCCCGGTCACGCTGGAGCTGGGCGGCAAGTCGCCCAACATCTTCTTCGCCGACGTCGCCGCCGAGGATGACGACTTCCTCGACAAGGCGCTGGAAGGCTTCGCGATGTTCGCGCTGAACCAGGGCGAGGTCTGCACCTGCCCCTCGCGCGCGCTGATCCACGAGAGCCTCTACGACCGCTTCATGGAGCGCGCCGTCCCCCGCGTGCAGGCGATCCGCCAGGGCAGCCCGCTCGATGCGGCGACGATGGTCGGCGCCCAGGCTTCCAGCGAGCAGGTCGAGAAAATCCTGTCCTATCTCGACATCGGCCGCCAGGAAGGTGCCGAAGTGCTCACCGGCGGCGGCCGCGCGGCACTCGGCGGCGACCTGGCCGACGGGTTCTACATCCAGCCCACCATCTTCCGCGGCCATAACCGGATGCGGATCTTCCAGGAAGAAATCTTCGGCCCCGTCGTCTCGGTGACGACGTTCAGGGACGAGGACGAGGCGCTCGCCATCGCCAACGACACGCTCTACGGCCTCGGCGCCGGTGTATGGACGCGCGATGCCAGCCGCGCCTATCGCTTCGGCCGCAACATCAAGGCCGGCCGCGTCTGGACCAATTGCTACCACCTCTACCCGGCGCACGCGGCCTTCGGCGGCTACAAGCAATCCGGCATCGGCCGCGAAACCCACCGGATGATGCTCGACCACTACCAGCAGACCAAGAACATGCTGGTCAGCTACGACCCGAAGAAGCTCGGCTTCTTCTGATCATGACCGGACCGGACCCCATGCCGCGCGTGATCGCGACGCCATCGGCCCTCGCGCTGATCGCCGAACTCACGGCGCGGCACGGCCCGGTCCTGTTCCACCAGTCGGGCGGCTGCTGCGACGGTTCGGCGCCGATGTGCTTCCCGCAGGCGGATTTCGTCGTTTCCCCGGACGATGTCTGCCTCGGGATCATCGGCGGCGCGCCGTTCCATATCGGCGCGTCGCAGTTCGAATACTGGCGTCACACCCAGCTCGTCATCGACGTCGTCGCCGGCATCGGCGGCATGTTCTCGCTCGACAATGGCACCGGGCTGCGCTTTCATGTGCGCTCGCGGCTGTTCCCGACCGAGGACGCCGCGGCAACCGTCGCCGCCGCCGCCCCGGCTCCCCAAGCCTGCCGGCGCGCAGAAGCGCCGCTCTTTGAAACCCACCACAACACCAGAAACTCTTAGGGAGACCTTCATGAAATCACGACTCGCCAGAACCGGAACCGCGCTGCTCGGCGCGCTTGCCGGCACGCTGCTCGCCGCCGGCGCCGCCTCGGCCCAGCCCGCCTATCCGAGCGTCACCCAGGCCCAGCTCGACAATGCCTCCTCCTCCAACGGCTGGCTGATGTACAACCGCAGCTACGCCGGCGACGATTACGCGCCGTTCTCCCAGATCAACACCAAGAACGTCGCCTCGCTGAAAACCGTGTGGTCGTCTGCGAAAATCGACATCCCCGACGGTTTCGAAGGCACCCCGATCGTCAATGGCGACTACATGTTCGCCACCACCCCGCTCGATCACCTCATCGCCTTCAACGCCAAGACCGGCCAGAAACTCTGGGAATATGACTACGATCTTCCCAAGACCGCGCTGAAGACCGTCTGCTGCGACACCAACAATCGCGGCGTCGCCGTCTATGGCAACGAAGTCTTCATGGGCACGCTGGACAATCACGTCCTCGCCTTCGATGCGAAAACGGGTAAGGTGCTGTGGAACGTCGAGCTCGAAAAGCCGGGCGTCGGCTACTCGATCTCCGCGGCCCCGCTGGTCGTTGACGGAAAAGTGATCATCGGCGCCGGCGGCGGCGAATACGGCGCCCGCGGCTTCATCGTCGGGCTCGACGCGCTGACCGGCAAGCTGCTCTGGAAAACCCACACCATCCCCTCGCCGACCGAGCCCGGCGGCAAGACCTGGCCGGCCGGCGCCTACAAGCATGGCGGCGGCAGCCCGTGGATGACCGGCACCTACGATCCCAAGACCAAGGAAGTCTTCTGGGGTGTCGGCAACCCGGGTCCGTGGCTCGCCTCGATGCGCCCCGGCCACAACCTCTATTCCGACAGCGTGATCGCGATCGATCCCAACACCGGCGCGATCAAGTGGCACTACCAGTACACCCGCAACGATACCTGGGACTATGACGGTGTGAACACTGCCCAGCTCGCCGACATCACCGTGAAGGGCAAGCATTACCACGCCCTCGTCGAGGCCAACCGCAACGGCTATTTCTATGCCATCAACCGCGAGAACGGGAAGCTGATCTACGCCGTGCCCTTCGTGCACGACATCTCGATCACCGGGATCAAGGATGGCCACGCCGTCAACAACCCGAAGGTCCAGCCCGCGCTCGACAAGCAGATCTTCACCTGCCCGAGCTTCCTCGGCGGCAAGAACTGGTGGCCCGGCGCGGTCGATCCCGCGACCAACATGGCCTATGTGCCGACGCTGCACGCCTGCATGACGATGAAGGGCGCGCCGGTCAGCTACGCCGCGGGCCTGCCCTATCTCGGCGAAACCTTCGAGATGAAGCCCGACCCCGCCTCGCCGCACCACATGGGCTCGATCCAGGCGATCGATCTGTCCACCGGCAAGCAGGTCTGGCAGCACCGCACGAAGGAGCCCTGGGATGGCGGCGCGATGGCGACCTCCGGCGGCCTCGTCTTCTCCGGCACGACCGACGGGCATCTCTACGCCTTCAACGCCAAGACCGGGAAAATCCTCTGGAAGAGCCCCTATCTCGGCTCCGGCGTGATCGCCAACCCGATCTCCTACACGCTCGACGGCAAGCAATATGTCGCGGTCTGGTCGGGCTGGGGCGGCGTGTGGCCGCTGTGGTCGGGCAAGCTCGGCGCCTCGCTCGCCAAGGCGCCGCGCGGTGGCCAGCTCCACGTCTTCGCGCTCAATGGTTGATCGTCGTTCACCCCGGCCGCTGCTGCGGCCGGGTCTTCGCCTCGTGATCCGGCCGCTTTTGCGGCCGGGTCTTCTCCGCACCGCCCTGGCAGCGCTCCTGCTCGCGGCCGGCGGCATCGCCCCGGCGCTCGCCTCGTCCGGCCCCTCGGTCTGCATCGACCGGGCCAATCCGCTGCAATCGGTCGATCGCGCGCTCATCGCCGCCATCGGCCGGATCGAGGGCAGCGCGCCGCGCATCGTCAGCATCGACACGCGCGATGGCTCCGACGCGCTGAACGCCAAGAAACCCAGCTTCTTCGCCGGGCTGGTCAGGCGCTGCGACCTCGTGATGGGCTTCCCGGTCGAGACCTTCCATCCCGCGCTGCCGCAAGGCGTCGCCGCGACGCACCCCTATCTGCGCACCGGCTTCGTCATCGCCGGCGAAACCACGCCGCCCGCCTTGGCGCAGCTCGCGCCGGGCACGAAAATCGGCGTCGTCTACCTCACCGTGCCAACCACCTATTTCAGCACCGGCCCCGGCGCGCATCTCGCCCAGCACCAGTATTCCACGCCCGCGAGCGTGCTCGCCGCCCTCGGCCGGCACGAGGTCGCCTACGCCCTGCTCTGGCAGCCGCTGCTCGAACAGGCGCTGGCCCGGCACCACATGACCATCCACCAGCGCGCCCTGCGCCTGCCGCACGCGAACTGGTCGGTCGTCGCCCTCCACGCGCCGACGCAGGCCGGCCGCGCCGCCGCGCGCCACTTCGATGCCGCACTCGCCCGCCTCGCGAAAGCCGGAACCCTGGCCCGCCTGGTCGCCCCCTATCACACGCCCTGACGCCTTCCGCTCGAAAGGACTACCCCGATGCTCCAACGCCTCTCCCGCTCGCTGCGCCGCCCGCACGCCCGCCTGCTCACCCGCCTGCTTACTGGCCTCGCCGCCGCTGCCGGCAGTGTCGCTCTCGCCGCCGCGGCGCCGCTGCCCGCGCTCTACACCGCGTCCCAGGCCACCGCCGGCCACGCCACCTTCGAAGCCCATTGCTCGATGTGCCACGGCAAGAACCTGGAAGGCATCAGCGGCCCGGCCCTGATCGGCCAGGGCTTCGCCAGCGCCGCGAACAACTACACCGTCGCCGCGATCTTCGACGAGTTGTCCCAGCAGATGCCCGCCGGCGCCCCCGGCAGCCTGTCGCACAAGGATTATGCCGACATCATGGCCTTCATCCTGAGCAAGAACGGCTACCCCGCCGGCAGCACCGCGCTCACCTACGCCGCCGCCGGCGCCTCGACGGCGAAGCTGGTCTCCCAGGTCAAGTAAAAGCCGGGTAACCCCCGCACCAACCCGGCATAACGGCGCGCCCACGTTGCGCGCCGTTTTTTCTGCTCCCACGCGCCCGCGTTGCGCGCCGTTTTTTCTGCTCCCACGCGCCCGCGTTGCGCGCCGTTTTTTTGCTCCCGCGCGCCCGCGTTGCGCGCCGTTTTTTCTGCTCCCACGCGCCCGCCGCCTGTTCCGGTGCCGTCATCCTCTGTCACCGAGGCTTACAATTTTTCATCCCATTCCTGAAAATATTAATATATATTGATACGAGATCGAAAGATCGTAACATTTCTTCAATTCAGGTGAGTGATCCGGTTTCCGCAATCATCAAAGGTGAGCCGACATGCAACGGAATGATATGGAGCAGGAGCGCGGCGAGCAGCCGTTTGTCCCCTTTCTCGCCCGTACGCACGAGCGACCCCGGCCGCAACCCGTCCCGCTGCCGCGCCCTGCCGCCCGCGCGCGGGTCGGCCTCGTCGATTCCTCGCGGCTGACGCGCGAATGCCTCGCCGGCGCGCTCGGCGCGGCGGGCGGCGATTTCGCGGTGCAGGGCTTTACCACCGCCGCCGAATGCATCGGCGCTGCGGCGGCCGGGTTCGACCTGCTGCTCTGCCATGCCCATGGCGAGGGCAGGGCGGCGATGCCGGTGCTCGACGATATCGGCGCGCTCCATTCCGCCTGCCCCGATACGCCGATCGTCGTGCTGCACGATTCCGCCGAACCGACCGATCCGGCCTTCGTCCGCCGCCTCTTCGTCGAGGGCGCGCAAGGCTTCGTCCCCACCAGCCGGATCGGCCTGCCGCTCGCCGCGCCGGCGCGGCTTGGAGCATCATCTGATCAGATCGACTCACCTGATCGGATGATGCTCTGCCATATTGATAATAAGAGCATCTTTATCCGATCAGGTGAGTCCATCTGGTCGGAACGTGCTCTAGGGTTTGTAGGGATTCATCGTGAGTTGATGACGGCTGCGGCGAGGTAGATCATTGCCTGGAAGCTCTGGTCTGTTTTGCAGGCGCGCAGGGCGATGCGTTTGAACTCTTTGAGCTTGCAGAAGAAATTCTCGACCAGATGACGCCATTTGTAGATTTCGCGGTCGATTTTCAGCTTCAGTGCCCGGGCCGGATGCTGGGAAATGACGACCCGGGCGCCTCTTTCGTTGAGTTCTGCGACCAGAGCGTTGCTGTCGAATGCCTTGTCTGCGATCAATCCACCGAATTCGACGTTGTCGATCAGTGGCGGGACCTCGATGCCGTCATGGCGATTGCCCGGCATGAGACGAAAGCGCACAAGGTTGCCCAGGGCATCCGTCAGCGCCAGGATTTTGGTTGTCATGCCACCTTTGGAACAGCCTATGGCCTGGCTTTGAGTCCCCCTTTTGCGCCCTGGCCGTGACGGTGGACCTTGACGATCGTGGCGTCGACCATGGCGTATTCCATATCGGGTTCATCAGATACCGCGTCGAAAATCCGTTTGAAAACATCAGCGCGGCGCCAGTCGTTGAACCGGCGGTAGGCCGTGCTCCAGTTGCCAAACATCGAAGGCAGATCACGCCACGGACTGCCAGTGCGGACAATCCAAAGTACCGCTTCCAGAAACAGCCGATTGTCCCGCCCGCTGCGGCCAGGGTCACTCGCCTTGCCAAGACAATGCGGTTCCATCCTCGCCCATTGGGCGTCCGTCAGTACAAATCGTTCCATTCACAGCTTGAATCACAGCAACACCCAAATGGGAATCCAAAATCCCCACAAACCCTAGAGCACTTTCCGATCCTTTCGGATCGGATGTAGTGCTCTATCATATTGAGAAACAGAGCATCCTTATCCGATCAGATGATTCCATCTGATCGGATGATGCTCTAGTCCGGCAGGTCGAGATCGCCGTCGAGGATGTGGCTGTTGCCGCAGACGAACCCGCCCTCCGGCGTCATCGCCGGGGTGCCGGGCGCGTAGCTCGCCTGCCCCGCGCCGAACGGGGCGGGATTGTCGATCGTCGGCGGCGCCGGGCTGAACCCAGCCTCGCACTGGCGCGACAGGGCGGTGACCGAAAGCCCGCTCGCCACGATGAAGCCGTGGTTGAACGCATAGCCGTCGCGGAACTCCGCCCCGCTCGCGCCGGGCCCGGCGAAACTGCCGGTATTGGCCATCATCACCGCATAGATCGACGATGATCCATAGCGCGACTCCACGATCATCCGTCCATCGGTGAACGGCGCCGCACTCACCGGCCCGTCCGGCCCGGCGATGCCGTTGGTGCCGCAGGCATAGGCGGGAAACGCCCAGTCGCTGGCCGCGCCGCCCGCCGGCATCTGGCAGAACGCCTTGCCGGTCCCGCCCGATTGCGGCGCCACCGCCACCGGGGCGATGCTCAGCGCGATGGCGTCGCTCGTCAGCCCGCTCAGCTCCGCGCCGGACCAGAGCGTCGCCCCGGCGATCACCACGGCGGCCAGAACGCTCAGCATGTCCGGCGTCTCGCGCAGCCGGCGCGACACCTCCTGCCGCACCGCCACCAGCGCGCCCATGGCCCGCCACGACATCAGATTTGGATTGCCGATGCTCATCCGCTCGTCAGGCTGTGCGACCTCGTAACTCATTGCGGAAAATTAACACCAGATTTATCTAAACAACAACTAAAAATATCAATTAATGAAAAGATTCGCCTTAACCGTGTGCGGTTAAGGCGTTGCTTCATGAACCCGGCCTAAAGTACTGATAGCGGCGTGTTTCCCTACCGCCCCCCAATCGGCATAAGCCTCAGCGCAGGTATCGATCGGCATGAGCCGCCCCAAGCCCGACCGCCTCGTAATGCCGCCGTGCCGCCGCCAGCTTGGTGAACACGTCCTCATAGCCGAGCGCCTTGCCGTAGGGATCGACATAGGTATAGCCGCCAGTGACGTGAAACAGCGTCGCCATCTCGTCCACCCCTTCGGGCACCACCAGCGTATGCGTCTCGCCCGGCGGCTCGAAGGCGTAGTCGCCGGCATTGGCAACCCAGTCATGCTCCAGATACCGCCAGGTGCCGCGCAGGGTGAAGGCATGCACCGGCCCGCTATGCCGATGCCGCGACAGCACGCCCGCCGCCCGCACCCGCAGGATATTGATGTAATAGCCCTGGCTCACGCACAGGATCAGCGGCCGGAACGACACATCCGCCGTCTGCGGCACCCATTCGCGCGGATCGCCGCCATCGAGATCGATCCCGCCGCCGACGAATATATCCGCCAGCATCCCGCCCGGCTGCGGCAGCTGATACGCGACCTTGCTCATATCCGGCACGGCGCCGGCCTCGTTCACATCCATCGTTGCTTCTCCCTCGCGGCCCGCGCCGCATCACGAAATCGAGTGTACCGCAATTCCGCGCCCCAGCCAGCGCCCGCCGGGCGCATCAGCCCGGAGCAAGCAGTTCGCATTAGCCCGGAGCCAGCAGGGCAGGGGTCTCCGCCCGCGCATTCCCGACCTCCGCCAGCGGGGCCGCGCCCGCCGCCGCCAGAAACGCCGCGATCCGGTCGAACTCCGCCGGCGGCCTTGTCCCGTCCCCCGCATCGCCGGGCGGAACAAAAATCACCGTCTCATACCGCGCCCGGGAGAGCAGGACCCGATAGGTATTCACCTGCCACGACGCGGCCTCCTCATGGCGGATCTCCTCCCACCGCGTGCCGCGAAACCGCCGCGCGCGCCACGCCTCGCCGGCAGGCGGGCGGATCAGGTCCCCGCCCCAGCACAGGCCGACATTATCGATCTCCAGCCCCTGGCAGGCATATTGCGTCGCCGGCGCCTCCAGCGCGTCCGAGGCGCGCACGTCCGGCCAGGCATTGAGGAACCAGCTCGCCACCGCCTGCCGGTCCATATGCGGAAAATCGGCCGACAGCCCCTCCGCCCGCAGCCGCTTCGCCCCGGCACTGCACACGAGCCCGGCCCGCCGCGTCCCGCGCGAGGCCCCCCGCAGCGCCGCCCGCATCGCGTCGAGCGACCGCGTGATCCGGAACGGCACCCCGCCCGCGGCAGCAGCGATCCCCGCCGCCACTTCCGCCTGTCCGTCCAGCACGGCGTCGATCCACGCGGCGGCCGCGGCCGAGCGCACCTGCCGCACACTGACATCGAGATGCAGTGCCGGATCGATCTCCATCCCCGCCGGCGCCGCATCCGCCAGCCGTCGCGCCGGATCGGGATGGCCGATCACCCCGTCCGGCCCGACAATCCGCCAGCCCGGCCGCCGCGCCAGCGCCTCGCCCCACGAGGCCAGCCCCGCCTCGCCGGTATTGATCTCCTGCCCATTGCCCACCAGCGCGACAATCGCCGCCCCGCCCTCGTGCCGCGCCATGATGTCGAGAAACAGCCCGGCCTCGCTATCATCGAGCTGGAACTTGCGCTGCCCGAAAGCCGCGTCCCATGCCCGCTGCGCCTCGTCGAACACGATCACCCGCTCATGCGGCGCCGCCGCCCGCGGCACGTTGTCGCGCAGAAAGCCGAGCAGCGGCTGAATCGCGCTGTCCAGCCGGTGGTTCGCCGCCCGCAGCGACATGCCGGGCCCCTTCGCATCCCGCGCCAGCGCCTCGCGCAGCACATGCACGAGCGGCAGGTTGCCGGTCAGGAACGCGGCAGGTGCGGCGCTGCGAAACATCGTGTTCAGCCCGCACAGCGTCTTGCCCGCGCCCGGAATCCCGGTGACGAACACAACAACCCGCTCGCCCGCTGCCAGCGCCCGGTCGACCGCGCGGCCGATCGCCTCGGTCGTCCGCGTCAGGTTGCTCACATCCGCCCGCGCCGCCGCGATCTCCTCCACCCCGTGCCGGCGATAGAGCATGGTTGCCGCCTCGACGATGGTCGGCACCGGCCGATACGCCCCCGCCTCCCAGGTCGCCGCGTCGATCGTCGCCGCCGGCGCCGGCAGCATCGCCTCGGTCGCCGCGATCAGCCCGCCGAGCGATGCGGCATTCGCCTCCATCACCGGCATGATCGGCTGCGCCAGCAGCGGCGGGGTCACGGCGCGCGCGGGCGCGTCGGGGGCGACCAGCACCGGCACGATCGGATGGCGCCGGCTTTCCGCGTGAAAATCGAACAGGTCGAGCGCGTAATCCTCGACCTGCAACCGGTCGGCATTGGCGAACCGCGCCGCCCCGATCTTGAATTCGAGCACGAAAATCCCGCGCTCTCCCAGCACAACGGCATCGATCCGCCGCCCCAGCCGGATCAGCGGGTATTCCAGCAACACCCGCCAGCCCCCGCACCCTGCCAGTGAAGCGGTCAGGATCGGCAGCTGCGCCCGCCAGGCGCGGATCTGCTCCTCATGGTTGAGCGTATGGGTCTCGACCAGCCTTCGGGCGAGGGCGCCGATCACCGCCTCCGGCGCCGCCGCGGCGAGTTCTCCCGCCGTGCCGGACCACCACGCCCTCACGGCGCCTTCACGCCGCTTTCACGGCCATTTGACCTCAGGCGGCATGCTCATCAGGATCGCTTCGGTATTGCCGCCGGTCTTCAGCCCGAAGGTGGTGCCGCGGTCATAGAGCAGGTTGAACTCGACATACCGCCCCCGCCGCACCAGCTGCGCCTCGCGTTCCTCCGGCGTCCACGCCTCGTCCATCCGCCGCCGCACGATCGCGGGATAGGATTCGAGAAACGCGAGGCCGACATCGCGGGTAAAGGCGAAATGCCGATCCGGCTCGGTCTCCAGGTAATCGTAGAAAATCCCCCCCGCACCCCGCGTCTCACCGCGATGCGGCAGGTAGAAATACTCGTCGCACCATTTGCTGAAGCGCGGATAGTAATCGGGGTCGTAGTTTTCGCACGCCGCCCGGAACGCGTCATGGAACAGCGCCGCGTCCTCCTTCGCCGCCTCGGTTCCCGGCTGCAACGGGGTCAGATCGCCGCCGCCGCCGAACCATCCCTTCGTCGTCACGATCATGCGCGTGTTCATGTGCGCCGCCGGCACCCGCGGCGAGTGCATGTGCGCGACCAGGCTGATCCCCGCCGCCCAGAAGCGCGGGTCCTCCGCCGCGCCGGGGATGTTCTTCGCGAACTCCGTGCTGAACGCGCCGCCCACCACCGAGATGTTCACCCCGACCTTCTCGAACACCCGGCCGCGCATCAGGCTCATCTCGCCGCCGCCCTCCAGCCGGTTCTGCCCGTCCGGCGTGCGCGTCCACGGCGTGCGGACGAAGCGGCCCGGCGCGCGGTCCGCCAGCATCCCGCCATGCGCGTCCTCGATCGCCTCGAACGCGGCGCAGATCCGGTCGCGCAGCGTGCGAAACCAGTCGCTCGCCGCCGGCTTCAGCGCCTCGTGCGCGGGCGGCGGGGCAGGGGGGGGCGGTGCGGATGGCGCATGCATATCTGTCATACCCGTCATATTACATCATCGTCGCGGCCCTTCCAGCGTGTCCGCGCGCCGTTACGGGATTGAATTTTCCACGGTTTGCCGTCATCCACAGGCGACAGCTCGAAGGGAGACAACTCATGGCTGCGGTTGCCGCATCCGGCGCGTCCAGCGCCGGGGAACATAATGACGGTCGGCAGGATTTCGCCCGGATCCTGTTTGCCACCATTTCGCTGATGGGCCTCGCCGTGCTGCTGTGGTGCTTCGCCTCGGCCCTCGCGCCCTCGCGCACGCACGAGGCGTCGGGTGCTGCCCCGGTGCCCCACGCCATGATGAACCGGCTGCGCTGAGATGAGCACGAACCCGACACAAGGCTGGCTCGAAGCCCGCCTGCCGCTCTGCGCCGCCTATCGCCGCCACTGGAGCGAGGCGCTGGTCCCCACTGGCCTGCCGCTGTCCTGGTCGGTCGGCCCGCTGGTCGGCGTCGCCCTCGCGGTGCTGACGCTCTCCGGCATCTGGCTCGGCCTCGCCTACCAGCCGAGCCTGTCCGGTGCCGCGATCTCGATCGCGGACTACACCCGCAACGTCCCCTATGGCTGGCTGATCCGCGACCTGCACCGCGTCGGCACCACCATGCTGTTCGGCGTGCTCTTCATCGAGCTGTTCCGCGGCGCCTTCTACGGCACCTACCGCAACGGCCGCGAATTCGCCTGGATCGTCGAGATCCTCCGCCTCTTCGCCTGCATGGCGGTCGGCTTTCTCGGCTTCGCGATGACGGGCAGCCCCGCCGCCCATGGCGCGCTGCTGGCGATGGCCGCGCATCTCGCCGCCATCCCGCTGTTCGGCCACCTGGTCGGCCCGGCCTTTCTCGGCGGCGCTGTGCTCAATGCCGCCACCGCGCCGCGAGTCGCGATGGCGCATGAGGCGATCGGCTTTCTCGTCCTGCTGATCGCCACCCTGACCGTCATAGCCTCGCGCGCCGCCCCGCCCGCCCATCCGGATGGCATCGCCAGCCCCGATCCGCGGATGATGACGCCCCGCGCCGCCCAGGCAAGGCGCTACTTCACCGCCTTCCTGGTCTTCGCGCTGCTCTTCGCCGCGATCCTCGTCCTCGACCCCGGCCTCGGCACGCCGCGCACCCCGGTTCTGCCGGCAGCGCTGGCGATCCCGGTGCAGGTGACGCCGCCGTGGTACCTGCTGGTCTTCCACGGCTTCGCCCGCGTCGCCGGCTCGCCGGGCGGCGGCACGCTGCTCACCGTGGCCGCCTTCCTGCTGCTCGGCGCGCTGCCCTGGCTCGACCGCGGCGCGGTGGGAAGCTGCCGCCAGCGTCCGGTCTATGCCGGCTTCCTGGTCCTGCTCGCGGTCGATCTCGTGCTGCTCGGCATCGCCGCCGCCGCAACCGGCGGGCTCTGGACCACCGTCGCCGAACTCGCGACCACCTACGCCTTCGCCCATTTCCTCATCATCACGCCGCTGGTCACCATGCTGGAAACCCCGCGCGACACAGCGGCGTCCCATTCGCGGAGGACTGCCTGATGCGGCGCCTGCTCGCCCTCTGTCTCACCGCCGGCGCGCTGCTTGCCGCCGGCCCGGCACTGGCCAAGGGGCCCGGCTTCGGCTTCCTGTCGCCCCTCGGCAGCTATGACAACGCGACGCTGCAAGCCGGCTTCGCGGTCTACCGCGCCGATTGCGCGAGCTGCCACGGGCTCAGCCTCGTGCATTACCGCGATCTCGGCGGCATCGGCCTGTCCGAAAAGGATATCGCCGCCATCACCGCGCAGATCAGCCAGCCGGATGGCACCGGCGCCGACGGCAAGCCGCACATGGTCAAGGCGACGCCCTCCGCCGCCATGACCTGGTCCTATGCCGACGCTGCGGCCGCGAAAGCGGCCAATCACGGCGCCCTGCCGCCCGATCTCTCGCTGTTCGAGGCCGGCCGCCCCAACGGTGCGGCCTATGTCCAGGCGCTGCTGCTCGGCTACCGCGCCGCCCCGCCGAACCTCACGCTGCTGCCCGATCATCATTACAACATCGCCTTCCCCGGCGGGCAGATCGCGATGGCCCCGGCGCTGAAGCCCGGCTCGGTGACGCTGGCCGACGGCAAGCAGCTGGACGAGGCGCAGATGGCGCACGACGTCGCCGCCTTCCTCGCCTGGACCGCCGATCCCCATCGCGACGACCGCCGGATCGACGGCATTGCCGCCATCCTGTTCCTGCTGGTGCTGGGCCTGGTCGGCGCCGTCGCCCTCGGCCGGAGGCGCGCATGAGCCCGGCCGAACCCCGCCGCCCGGTCATCGGCGTCATCGGCGGCTCCGGCCTCTATGACATCGAGGGGATCGAGGACAAGCGCTGGGAGCGTGTCGCCACGCCCTGGGGCGAGGCGTCGGACGAGCTGATGTTCGGCACGCTCGAAGGCGTGTCGGTGGTGTTCCTGCCGCGCCACGGCCGCGGCCACAAGCTCTCGCCGACCGACCTGAATTACCGCGCGAATATCGACGCGCTGAAACGCGCCGGCGTGACCGACATCCTCTCGATGTCCGCCGTCGGCAGCCTGCGCGAGGATCTGCCGCCCGGCCATTTCGTCATCGTCGACCAGTTCATCGACCGCACCTTCGCCCGCGCGAAAAGCTTCTTCGGTGCCGGCTGCGTCGCCCATGTCTCGGTGGCCGAACCGGTCTGCGCCCGGCTGGGCGACGCGCTGGAACGCTCCGCCCGCGCGCTCGACCTGCCGGTGACCCGCGGCGGCACCTATCTCGCGATGGAAGGCCCGCAATTCTCGACGAAGGCGGAAAGCCATCTCTACCGCTCCTGGGGCTGCTCGGTGATCGGCATGACCAACATGCCCGAGGCCAAGCTCGCCCGCGAGGCCGAGCTTTGCTACGCGACCGTGGCGATGGTCACCGACTATGATTGCTGGCACGAGGATCACGAGGCGGTTACGGTCGAGCAGGTGGTCAAGGTGCTGCTCGGCAATGCCGACCGCGCCCGCGCCCTGGTCCGCGCCGTCGTCCCCGGCCTCGGCGCCGCCCGCCCCGCCTGCACCGCCGGCTGCGATCACGCGCTCGACCACGCGATCATCACCGCCCCCGCCGCGCGCGACCCCGACCTCGTCGCCAGGCTCGACGCCGTCGCCGGCCGCGTCCTCGGGTGACCCGCCCCGCGCGGGGGTAACCCGCGCGGAAACACCCCCCGCGCGGCGCGGCCTTTGCGCAGCACCGCATCCCGACCTATGTGTCGGCCAGCGCCGCCGGCCCGCCGCGCGGCCACGTCCCACGCCACCAGCGATGAAGGAACACCATCATGGCTCTGCAACTCGGCCAGATCGCGCCGGATTTCGAACAGGACAGCTCCGAGGGGCGCCTGAACTTCCACGACTATCTCGGCTCGTCCTGGGGCATCCTGTTCAGCCACCCGAAGGATTTCACCCCGGTCTGCACCACCGAGCTGGCCGAGGCCGCGCGCCTGATGCCGGAGTGGCGCAAGCGCAACGTCAAGCCCGTCGGCCTCTCGGTCGACACTGGCGAGAACCACAAGGGCTGGGCCGCCGATATCGAGGAAACCCAGGGCCAGAAGCTCAACTTCCCGGTCATCGCCGACCATGACCGCAAGGTCTCCACCCTCTACGACATGATCCACCCCGCGGCCGACCCCACCGTGACGGTCCGCTCGGTCTTCATCATCGACCCGCAGAAGAAGATCCGCCTGATCATGACCTACCCGCCGGCGACGGGCCGCAATTTCGCGGAAATCCTCCGCGTGATCGACGCCCTCCAGCTCACCGACGGCTACAAGGTCGCCACCCCGGTCAACTGGACCGACGGTCAGGACGTCATCATCGTCCCCTCCCTCTCCGACGACGAGGCGAAGCAGCGCTTCCCCGAGGGCTTCCGCACGCTCAAGCCCTATCTGCGGATGGTGAAGCAGCCGAAACTCCCCTCGGCGAGCTGAGTCCCTCGCTGTCATGAAAGCTTCATGCCACTGTCACAATGGTTGCATGATAGTCCGCTATCGCGAAACAGTGATTTCGCCGGAACGTCCCGCGGCCTGCAAGGGCCGCGGGCGCCGTTTTCAGGAACAGGTTCTCTCGAGATGCCCGATGCTACCGCAAAAGTGAAATCCGAGCCGGCGGAGGCGCTGGCCGAGCCGCGCGTCTCCATCCGCAACCTCAGTTTCTTCTACGGCGCGGCCCAGGCCCTGAAATCCGTCTCGATCGACTTCCCCGACCGTCAGACCACGGCGATGATCGGCCCCTCCGGCTGCGGCAAATCCACCCTGCTGCGCGTGGTCAACCGGATGTACGACCTTTATCCCGGCCAGCGCGCCGAGGGCGAGGTGATCCTCGATGGCGAGAACATCCTCGCCCCCAACACCGACATCAACCGCCTGCGCCGCCGCGTCGGCATGGTGTTCCAGAAACCCACCCCCTTCCCGAAATCCATCTACGAGAACATCGCCTTCGGCGTCCGCCTGCACGAGCGCCTCTCCCGCGGCGCGATGGACGAGCGGGTCGAATCCGCCCTGCACAAGGCCGCGCTCTGGAACGAGGTGAAGGACAAGCTGCACGCCTCCGCCAGCGCGCTCTCCGGCGGCCAGCAGCAGCGCCTGTGCATCGCCCGCAGCATCGCCGTCCGCCCGCAGGTTCTCCTGCTCGACGAGCCGACCTCCGCGCTCGACCCGATCTCGACGCTGCGGATCGAGGAGCTGATCGCCGAGCTGAAGCAGGATTTCACCATCGTCATCGTCACCCACAACATGCAGCAGGCCGGCCGCTGTGCGGATCGCGTCGCCTTCTTCTATCTCGGCGAACTCGTCGAGGTCGCTGACGCCACACAGATGTTCACCGCCCCGCGCGAGAAGCGCACGCAGGAATACATCACCGGCCGGTTCGGCTGAGGAGCAACGCCATGCCCGAAGACAGCAAGCACATCCTGAGCAGCTTCGAGGCCGATCTCGCCCGTCTGCGCGACATGATCGCGGCGATGGGCGGCCTGGTCGAGACCGAGCTGGACGACGCCATCACCGCCCTCCTGACCCATGACAGCGCGCTCGCCGCAAGCGTCGTCGAGATGGATGCGAAGGTCGATGCCGACGAACGCGCGATCGAGCAATTCGCCGTCCGCGTCCTCGCCCTCCGCCAGCCCGTCGCCGACGATCTCCGCCAGGTCGTCGCCGCGCTGAAGGTCACGACCGACATCGAGCGCATCGGCGACTATGCGGCGAACGTCGCCAAGCGCACCCTCGTGCTCAACCAGTCCGGCACCACCTGGCCGCTCGCCAGCCTCTCGCAGATGGCCCGCCTCGTGCAGGAAAGCCTCAAATCCACGATCGATGCGATCGGCGAGGCCGATCCGGTGAAGGCGATCTCGGTCTGGCGCGCCGACCAGATGATCGACGATCTCTACACCACCATCTTCCGCGAGCTGATCACCTACATGATGGAAGATCCGCGCAACATCACCGCCTGCACGCATCTTCTCTTCATCGCCAAGAACCTTGAGCGCATCGGCGACCACGCGACCAACATCGCCGAGCTGACCTATTACGCCGCCACCGGCCAGACCCTGCCCGAGGCCCGGCCCAAGGGCGATCTTTCGGCCAGCCCCGCGTCGGGCCCGGCCACCTGAGGAGAGACAATCCGATGAACGAGACGGCGAAGCCGTATGTGCTGGTGGTCGAGGACGAGGCCCCGCTGGTTACCCTGCTGCGCTACAATCTCGAAAAAGCCGGCTTCCGCGTCGATGAGGCCAATGACGGCGGCGAGGCGCTCGCCCGCATCGGCGAATCGACACCCGACCTCGTCCTGCTCGACTGGATGCTGCCCACCATGTCCGGCATCGAGGTCTGCCGTCAGCTCCGCCGCAAGCCCTCCACCCGCGATCTGCCGGTGATCATGATCACCGCCCGCGCCGAGGACCAGGACACCGTCCGCGGCCTCGAAACCGGTGCCGATGACTACATCACCAAGCCCTTCTCGCCCGAGGCGCTGATCGCCCGCATCCGCGCCCTGCTGCGCCGCACCGGCACCGTCCCGACCAAGTCGCCGCTGGTCTTCCACGATCTGGAGCTGGACCCCGCGACCCATCGCGTCACCCGTGGCGGCCGCCTGCTGCATCTCGGCCCCACCGAGTTCCGCCTGCTCGAATTCTTCATGCGCCACCCCCGCCGCGTCTTCTCGCGCGAGGACGTGCTGAACGCCGTCTGGGGGCGGGATATCCATGTCGAACCCCGCACGGTCGATGTGCATATCCGCCGCCTGCGCAAATCCATCAACAACGAGACCGATATCGATCTCGTCCGCACCGTCCGCGCCGCCGGCTACGCGCTGGATCTCGACCCCGTCGAGGCTTAGAGCATCATCCGATCAGATGGAATCATCTGATCGGATAAAGATGCTCTAATTATCAAAAAGATAGAGCACGACATCCGATCCGGATTGATCTGAACGTGCTCTAAAAGGCCTCGCCCTTTTCTCCTTGGGCCTGACCGGCCACCCCATCGCCCGCGTCCACCCTGAGCCCGGCCCGGCGCCCTTCCCGATCCCGCCGGATCGGATATGGTGCGCGGCTTTTCGATGCCCGGCCCCACCCCGACAGGACGCCCCGATGGACCACGCCAACGCCACCTTCCTCACCGCGGCCGATCTCACCCTCGCCGCCCTCGCCTTCGTCTCCGGCAGCGCCGACATCTTCGCCTTCCTGAAATTCCACGACGTCTTCACCTCGGCGATGACCGGCAACACCGCCCTGCTCGGTCTCGCCCTCGGCCAGGGTCATATCCTCGCCGCCCAGCGCTCGCTCGCCGCCTTGTTCGGCTTCTGCTGCGGCAGCATCGCCGGCACCATCGCCAACGAGGCCGCCGCCAACCGCAGCCGTGCCGGGCGCCTCTGCCTGCTGATCGGCGCCGAGGCCGTCTGCCTCACCGCGGTGCTGGTCCTCTGGGCCATCACCCGCCACCCGGTCTACGGCCCGCTGCTCTATGTGCTCATCCTCACCGGCGCCTTCGCCATGGGGCTGCAAAGCATCGCCGCGCGGGAAATCAACATCCCCGGCATCAACACCGTCGTCGTCACCAACACGCTGACCCTGGTGATGAGCGCGGTCGGCGCCGCGCTGCGCCGCTCGCTGCGGCAGGGCAGGGCGGATGTCTCGCCCTTCACCCCGGTCGTGCTGCGCCAGTCCGGCATGCTCGGCATCTATCTCGGCGGCGCCGCCCTGTCCGGCCTGCTCGCCGAGACCCTGCCCTCCCTCATCGCCATCCCGGCCCTCGCCGCCGTGCTCCTCGCCTTCGTCACCGCCAGAAGCTTCCGCGACAAGCCGCGCCAGAGCATCATCTGATCAGATGGACTCATCTGATCGGATAAAGATGCTCTGTTGATCGATATGATGGAGCATCATCTGATCAGATGGACTCATCTGATCGGATAAAGATGCTCTGTTGATCGGATAATGCTCCAGATCCTGCCGGTCACTCCCGGACCAGCCTGAAGAAATAGGGCTGTTCCATGCCCTTGAAGTCCATCCAGCCCATCACCCGGTCGTCGTCGATCCGGGCGAACACGTCGTTGATCGGCTTCGCGTCGTAGAGCATCGCCGCGTGCAGCCGGCCGCGGAACCGGATGGTGCGCAGCCGCGCCCGGTGCCGCCGTGTCGCGAGCAACGGCCCGGCCAGCGGAAACACCGCCCGCAGGATCGCGTCGCGGAACGGCATCGCCGTCGTCGCCCGGATCGCCAGCAGCGCCGGGTTGACGCAATAGAGTCCGCCGCCGAGGCCGCGATGCACCAGCGGATGCACCGCATCCGGCCCGTCGAAGATCTTGCCGTGCCAGCGCGTCGCCTCCAGCATCCCGTCCATCGCGTGCCCGGTGCGAATGCCCTCGCCCCGCCAGCGCCCGGTCATCATCTCCGCCGGCGCCGGCTCCAGCCGGTCGAACAGCGCCACCGCCGCCGCCGTGGTCATCGCCGCGCCCATGGTCGCATCCATCGTCGCGTCCATGCCCATGTCCGTCGTCCCGCCCATCCGCCGCCCTCCCGCGCCTAGAGCACTTTCCGATCCCGCTCGATCGGATACCGCCTTGTCCTGATGATAACCGGAGCATCATCAATCCGGTGAGAAATTTCCAGTCATCCGAAAAGCCCGCCGGACCTATCCGCGCCCTGCCACTCGCGCCTTGCCCACCCCGGCCCGTTTGTGGTTCAAACATCGACATGAGCGGTACTGACGATATTGCTGGCCTTGGCGCAGGCCTCGGCGCAGGCCTTGGCGCCGACCTCGGCGCTGACCTCGGCGCCGATCTCGCGGCCAGCCTTGCCGCCAGCCTCGCCGCCAGCCTCGCCGACCGTCTGGCCCGCATCCTCGCCGGGCTGACGGCGCTGGTCGCCGCGCGCGGCCTCGCCGCCGGCCTCGCCGGCCCGGTCATTGTCGGCATCGCCCGCCGCCTGTCCCGTCTCGGCGCCAGCTTCGCCGCCGCCGCCAGCAGGCCGGTTTCGCGCCGCGCCAAAGCGCCACTCCCGCCGGCAACCGGCCCGCGCGCGTCATCCTGCCCCCGCGCGGACGCGCCTGACAGTCCAGCGGATGCGCAATTCGTCTCCCGCGCGGACGCGCCTGACAGTTCCACCGCTCTCGCGCCTTTCTGGCACTGCATGCCGCCGCGCCGCTTCGCCTGGCTCATCCGCGTCCTGCCGCCCACCGCCGCGATCGGCGCGCAGATCCGCCATTTGCTCGACGATCCGGCGATGGTCGCGCTGATTGAAGCGCGCCCCGCCACCGGCCGCGCTCTGCGCCCGCTCTGCCACCTGCTCGGCCTCCGGCCACCGCCGCATCTGCGCCGCCCCGCGCGTCCGGGCCGTGCCCATGCTCATGCCCGTGCCCGAGCCCATGCCCGCGCCCCACGGAAAAACGCCGCGAGTCTCCCGCATCCCCCCGCCGCGCGAAGCCGCGCCCGCACACAAGCGCCGGTCTCGCCGCCCTTGCCCCCCTTGCCCCCCTTGCCCCCCTTGCCAGACTCGCCCTTCATCCTGCCGCCAGGCAACCGCACCTGCCCGATCAGCCCCGACCTCCTGCTCGACACCGGCTGACCCTCGCGCCGGATACGAAAAGGGCGGCAACGCGTCGCGTCACCGCCCTCCCGAAATCGCAATCACGATCAAGCCCGCACCCCACCGCCGCCAGCTTGGCTCCTGCGGCGGATGCGTGCGTCAGCCGCGCAGGATGGTGCGCCCGGCGAAGCGCGCCGCCGCCCCGAGTTCCGCCTCGATGCGGATCAGCTGGTTGTATTTCGCCACCCGGTCCGACCGCGCGAGCGACCCGGTCTTGATCTGCCCGGCATTGGTCGCCACCGCGATATCGGCGATGGTGGAATCCTCGGTCTCGCCCGAACGATGGCTGATCACCGCCGTCATCCCCGCCCGCTGCGCCAGCTCCACCGCTTCCAGCGTCTCGCTCAGCGTGCCGATCTGGTTCACCTTGATCAGGATCGAATTGGCCGATTTCGCCTCGATCCCGCGCCGCAGCCGCGTCGGGTTGGTGACGAACAGGTCATCGCCCACCACCTGCATCGTGCCGCCGAGCGTGCTTGTGTAGTGCGCCCAGCCCTCCCAGTCATCCTCGGCCAGCGGGTCCTCGACCGAGATGATCGGAAAGCGCTTCGCCAGGGCGGCGATATAGTCGGTCATCCCGCCGGCATCGAGCACCTTGCCCTCGCCTTCGAGATGATACTTGCCGTCCTTGTAGAATTCGGTCGCCGCGCAATCGAGCGCGAAGGCGATGTCCTCGCCGGCGCGATACCCGGCCGCCTCGACCGCGCGCGTCATGAAGCCGAGCGCCTCCTCGGCCGATTTCAGCCCCGGCGCGAACCCGCCCTCGTCACCGACATTGGTGTTGTGCCCGGCATCGTGGAGAATCTTCTTCAGCGCCTGGAACACTTCCGCGCCCATCCGCACCGCATCGGCGAGGCTCGCGGCCCCCACCGGCTGGATCATGAATTCCTGGATGTCGATCGGATTGTCCGCATGCTTGCCGCCATTGATGATGTTCATCATCGGCACCGGCAGGGTGCGGGCATAGACACCGCCGAGATAGCGATAGAGCGGCAGCCCGATCTCGTCCGCCGCCGCCTTGGCCACCGCGAGCGAGACGCCGAGAATGGCGTTCGCACCGAGGCGGGACTTGTTGGGCGTGCCGTCGAGATCGATCATGATCTCGTCGATGACGACCTGCTCGCTCGCATCCATCCCGCCGATCGCGTCGAAAATCTCGCGCTCGACCGCCGCGACCGCGCGCTGCACGCCCTTGCCGCCGAAGCGCGCCTTGTCGCCATCGCGCAGCTCGACGGCTTCATGCGCCCCGGTCGAGGCGCCGGAGGGAACGGCGGCGCGTCCCATCGCGCCCGAATCCAGGATCACATCGACCTCGACGGTCGGGTTCCCGCGGCTGTCGAGAATTTCCCGTGCGGTGATATCGGCGATGGCGCTCATCTGATCTCCCCTTTTGCAGTGCAAAAGGGAAATACGCGCATGGGCAGCGAGGCGCAATCAGCGCAGCAAAAACATCCCCTCGACCTCGACCGCCGCATCCAGCGGCAGCGAGGCGACCCCGATGGTCGAGCGCGCATGCCGCCCCGCCTCGCCGAAAATCTCGACCGCGAGGTCGGACGCCCCGTTCATCACCTTCGCGTGCTCGGTGAACGACGCCGTCGCCGCGATGAACCCGCCGAGCCGCACCACCCGGGCAACGGCATCGAGCCCACCCTCGACATGCGCGTCGAGCTGCGCGAGCAGGTTGATGAAACAGGCCCGCGCCGCCGCGGTGCCATCCTCGATCGAAACCTGGTCGCCGAGCTTGCCGCTCGCCGCGAGCGTCCCGCCCACGAGCGGCAATTGCCCGCTGACGATCGCCATCCCGCCGGCCACCACCACCGGCACGTAATTGGCCACGGCCTTCGCCGCTGGCGGAAGGGTGATGCCGGTCGCGGCGAGGCGGGCGCGAATGTCCATGGATCAGCTCACGAGTTTCAGGATGGGGCGTTGGCGCTTCGGCCGTGCGCTGCCGGTCTCCGGCAGGTCGAGCGGCAGCAGCGGGGCGGCGGCGTCGGCCCCGGCGGCCTCGTCGGCGAGGTCGAGTTCCACGAGGTCGGGGCGCTGTGAATAGGTCGCGGCGAGGTGGCGGAACACGTAGTCGAGCAGCGAGGTCGCCTGGCTGATCGCCGCATCCCCCTCCACCGCGCCGGACGGGGCGAAGCGGGTGAAGGCGAACTCGTCGACGAACTCGTCGAGCGGCACGCCATGCTGCAACCCGATGCTGACCGCGCCGGCGAAGGCCTCGGCCATGCCGCGCAGCGTCGCGGAATCCTTGGGCAGCGAAATCATGATCTCGCCCAGCCGGCCGTCGGGATATTCGCCGGTGCGCAGGAACAGCCGGTGCCCGCCCACCGAGACTTTCTGGGTGTAGCCGCCATGCCGCGCCGGCAGCTTGCCGCGCCCGGCCGTCCCGCGCGGCGCGGGGAGGGACGGCGCCTCGGGCAGGATGGCGCAGACCGGCGCGATCGCCTCGCGCATCGCCGCGATCCCGGCGGCATCGGTCACCCCGAACGGATCGGCACCCGCGAGCGTCGCGGCCAGCGCCGACTCGGCACTCCGGCCGGAGGCGGCCAGCCGCGCCCGCGCCCAGCGGGCGAGCCCGCCCTCGGAATCGAGGGCCGAGAGCGGGGCGGCGATCCCCACCGTCTCGACGCCCAGCAGCATTTCCACCGGCCCCGGCGGCAGCAGCCCGGTCAGGCTCCGATGCTGCCGCACCCCGCAGGCCAGCGCGCGCTCGCGCGCCGCGAGCAGCGCCTCGCGCAGGCCGGGCAGGGCGCAGCGCGACGGCACCGGCACCGCCGTGACCGGAACCCCCGGCGCGATCCCGCGCGCCAGCAAGCCGGCGGAGGCGATATCCGCATGGGCGGCCAGCAGCGCGCCGATCGTCACCGCGACGTCCCGCGCCGCGGCACTCGCATAGTCGATATCGAGCCGGGCCAGCAGCAGCGCGAGATCGGCCATGCCGAGTGCGAGCCGCTGCGCCGCCGGACGCGCCAGCGCCAGCGCCGTCACCGCGGCTTCGACCGCGGCACCGAACCCGGCGGCATCGAACCTGTCATCCTCGTCGAGAAAGCCCGGCAGGTTGAACACGAAACCGGGCACCGGCTCGGCCTGTCCGCGCCAGATGCCGGGGCTCGGCGCCGCGCGGCCGGAGGCAACCAGACCGTGCAGCATCCCGCCCAGCTCCGCGCCGCGGCCAAGCTCCGCCCCGCGGCCCAGCTCCACCGCCGCCGCCTCGATCGGCGCGATCCACGCCGCTGCCGCCTCGTCGGCGCCGATCAGCCCCGGTTCCGCCCGCAGCGCGACCAGCCCCGCCGCCGCCTGCACCGGCCAGCTCGCGGGGACGATCGCGGGCTCGGGCGAGGCGTCCGGATCGGCGCCGGCCATGAGCCGCTGCAGCCGGATGCCGCGCCAGATGCTGTGCTGCGGAGGACGGCGCTTGCCGGGGCGATCCTTGATCATGGGTCGAGCCTATCCCGTTCCAGCGCCGGTTTCCAGCGCGGCTTTTGCTTATATTGTGGATATCGCCGGGCGGTTGCACAAAATCTTGTGGATAACGGCCGTGCCATCCGACGGCCCCGGCGGATGGACCGCATCCCCCGACTGTTGTATAGCGCAGGACATGAAGGAAAACCGCGATATGGCGGGTGCCGCGGCGGCCCCGACGCTGGCCTCCCTCGGAGGGCTGCGGCGCCTGCTGGCCAATCCCGGCCTGACACTGCACACGCTGCGCCATGGCGCAGCGGTCGGGCAGGACAGTTTCGGCAACCGGTATTTCGAGGAACGCACGCCGACCCGCCCCGACGGCCGCAAGCGCCGCTGGGTGATCTATGCCGGCGGCGCGCGCGAGGCCTCGATGGTGCCGGCGGAATGGCACGCCTGGCTGCATTTCCTGACCGACGAGCCGCTCTCCGAAACCGCCCGCCGCCCCTGGCAGAAGCCGCACCAGCCCAACCAGACGGGCTCTGCCGGCGCCTATCGCCCGCGCGGGCACGAGTATCGCGGCGGCGAGCGGCGCGTGACCACGGGCGATTACGAATCCTGGACGCCGGAAGGCTGAGCCGCCGCGGCGGCGATCCCATGTTCCTGCTCAAGGCGGAAAAGGCGTGATGAACAAGCGGATTTCCGAAATCCTTGCCGGACTGGTCGTGATCCTCGCGGCCTGCGTCTTCCTGGCCTATGCCGCGTCGCGCACCCGCAGCGTCGGCGGCGGCGGCTATGACCTGACCGCCCGGTTCGGCAGCATTGGCCCGCTCGCGGTCGGCGCGCCGGTGAAGATCGCCGGGGTGACGATCGGCGAGGTGACGCGCACCGCGCTCGACCCGCAGACCTATGCCGCGATCGTGCGCTTCCGCATCCAGCCGGACATCAAAATTCCGAAGGACAGCAGTGCGGCGATCGAGAGCGCCTCGCTGCTCGGCGGCGACTATCTCTCGATCTCGCCCGGCGGATCGGAGACGATGCTGGCGTCGGGACAGGCGATCACCGCCACCCAGTCGGCCATCAATATCGAGTCGCTGCTCGGCAAGTTCGTTTTCAGCGCCGCCAATTTCGCCAGCTCCGCCAGCAAGGCGCAGGGCGGCGCGGCCGACGCGGCGGGCGGGAAATGAGGCGGCTGCGCGCCGAGGCCGTCGGGGCCTTCGCCGCCGCGTCTCTGGCCCTGCTGCCTGGGTCGGTCCTCGCGCGCTCTGGCCCGCCGGTCTCGGGCGCGCCGCTCCCACCGCCCGGATCTGCCATGCCTGAGGGCGCGTTGCCCGCGCCGAACCTGCCGAATGCGCCGGATCTCCCCGGCCTGACCAGCGGCCCGGTCATCGCGCCGCCGTCATCCGCCTCGCCGCAAGCCGCTACACCGCCCGCCGTGCCGGAACAGGTCAAGCCGGACTGGATGCCGAAGCAATCGGCGACGCTCGATGTGCTGTTCAAGGCGGATGGCGCGGTCAGCCGGGTGACCGCCGCGGTCGGCGACCGGCTGACCGAGGGAACGCTACGGATCAGGGTCGGCGCCTGCGTCGTCCGCCCGCCGGACATGCCGCCCGATGCCGCCGTCTATCTCAGCGTCCGGCATAACGCCTCCGGCCACATGCTGTTCCGCGGCTGGCTGATCCGCTCCGAACCGGGCGCCGCGGTGGTGGGCGATGCGGCGGTGACGTTCCGGCTGGTCGGCTGTTCCTGATCCCGCCGACCGTCCGCCGGACCATCATCGTTGCTCAAGTATGGATGAAGAATCGTTAACAAAATCGGCTGATGCCGATTGATGCGCGGCAGATTGCGGACGCAGGCCCCGCGGTGCGGCTGCCGCTTTGCGATTGGCATTCCCGGTGCGCCGGCGCGAAAAACTGTTTTCCTGCAATCGTTTCCGTGTCGCCCTGCGATCCCGGCCTGACACCGGATTGTCACGCTGTCATCAAGTCTGTGGTTTTATCGCAACACCGATGGGAAATGGCGGCGTTAACGAAAGGATACCCTCCTGAACCGGCCGCACCGGTGCTACATAACGGGCGACGAACGGTTATCCGTCGATGTTTCAAACACGCTCCGGCGCTCGAGGAGAGAAGATAATGAAATTGCGCACCACACTTATGGCGGCCACCTTCATCGCGGCCCCCGCCCTGCTTCCCGCCGCGGCGATGGCCCAGCCGGTGACCGGCCCCTATGTCAGCCTTGGCCTCGGCTACAACATCATGAGCAGCCGCACCGTGAAGAGCGGCCCGGCGGCCCTGACGGGTGCAGGCAAGACCAAGGCGCTGTTCCATAACGGCTTCACCGGTCAGGCTTCCGTTGGCTACGGCTTCGGCAACGGTTTCCGCGTCGAGCTCGAGGGCGACTATTTCAGCAACCAGGTCGCCAAGCTGCATGTCGGCACTGCGCAGTACACTGCCTCCGGCAAGGAGCAGAAATACGGCGTGATGGCGAACGCGCTGTATGATTTCGACATCGGCATGCCCTACGTCTATCCGTATGTCGGCGCCGGCGTCGGCTACCAGTTCCTCGAGTGGAACAATGCCGGCACCTCCGCCCTGCGGATCAACGGCACGCCCGGCACCTTCGCCTATCAGGCGATCGCCGGCCTGTCCTTCCCGATCCCGGCGGCCCCGGGGCTGTCCGCGACCGTCGAATACCGCTATCTCGGCACCACCAGCAGCGTGAGCTATCGCAGCACTGCCGGCAGCGTGAAGGTTGGCGACGAAGGCAACAACATGGTGATGGTCGGGCTCCGCTACGAGCTGTTCCCGCCGGCACCGCCGGCTCCGGCCGCGGCTCCCGCGCCGACCCCGGTCGCCGCTCCGGCTCCGGCTCCGGCTCGCACCTACCTCGTCTTCTTTGACTGGGACAAGGCGAACCTGACGCCGCGCGCGCAGCAGATCGTCTCCGAGGCCGCGAAGGCGTCGCAGACCACCAAGGTCACCCGCCTGAACGTCAACGGCTACACCGACACCTCGGGCGCCGCGGGCTACAATATGAAGCTGTCGCTCCGTCGCGCGAACAACGTCGCCGCCCAGCTGGTGGCCGACGGCGTGTCGAAGAACGACATCGTGATCAAGGGCTTTGGCGAGACGCACCTGCTGGTGCCGACCGGCCCGAACGTTCGCGAGCCGCAGAACCGCCGCGTGGAAATCATCCTCCACTAAGCGAAATCTGCATAAAAGTTCGGAACACCCCGGCAGCAATGCCGGGGTGTTTTCGTTAGAGCATCATCCGATCAGATGGAATCATCTGATCGGATAATGCTCTATTTATCAACAAGATAGAGCACTACATCCGATCCGGAAGGATCGGAAAGTGCTCTAGCACCAATGTCCGGCGTGACGACCGGCAGGCTGAAGGCCGCCCATGCAACGACGACGCCCCCCGCACAAGCGGAGCGCGTGGTCGGCGGAGAGATGATCAGGCGGTGAGGTTCAGGCGGTAAGGTTCAGGCGTGGAACAGCGCCGCGAGGCGCGCCCGGCGACTCGCGGTGATGCCGACGGTGGTCAGATAGGCATCCACCCCGCCCCATTCGCGATCGATCGCGGCGAAGGCGCTGTCGAGATAGGCCGGATCGGTGCGGCCGAGCGCATCCAGCGCACCGGGATCGACCGTGGTGCCCAGCCGCTTGTTGAGGCCGCGGGCGATGTATCGGGTTTCCTCGGCGATATCGATGCGCCGGCCGGTTTCCTCGTAATCGGCGAGGATCGCGTCGTGGCTGACATCGAGCGCCTTGAGCAGCAGCGCGGTGGCAACCCCGGTGCGGTCCTTGCCAACATGGCAGTGCAGCAGCACCGGCACGCCCCAGCCGCTGGCCATCGCCTCGCTGGCGGTGGCGAGGGTCGGCGAAAGCAGGCCGGGAAGGCTGGCATAGAGATCGAGCATCGCCCGCCGCGCGCCGGCGGCACCGGGCTCGCCGGCGAGCCGGTCGATCAGGTTCTGCATCCCGGCGCCGTGGTCGGTGCTGGCGGGCATCTCGATCGTCCGTGCCGGGGCGAGGGCGGGCCAGCGCGAGGCGAAGCGCTGCCGCTCGCCGCTGCTGCGCAGGTCGCAGACAAGGCGGATGCCGAGGGTTTCCACCTGCCGCAGATCCGCCGCATCGAGGCTGGAGAGCTGGCCGGAACGGTAGATCGTGCCCGCGCGCAGCGTTCCGCCGCCGGCGAGCGGCAGGGCGCCGACATCGCGGAAATTGGGCGCGTTCGCCAGCCTGGTCATGCGGCGGTCAGGGCGCTGGCGCGAAGCGCTCGATGCGGCGGAAGCTGCTGCTTTCCTCGATGCCGCAGGCCAGCACCACGCCCGGCTGGGTCGCCGGGTGCTGCCGGGCGAACATGGTGAGGGATGTCTGGTCGGGCGTTGCCAGAACCTTGCCGAAGAGCTGCGCGCTGGAGGCGCAGAACGCCGAACCCTGGTGGATTCCGGCGGTGGACTGCACATTGGCGAGGTTGGTCACGTAGTTGTCTTCGTAGTGGTGGAAGGCGCGGCCATGCCGGGCGCGGAAATAGGCGTCCATCACATGCTGCTCGCGCAGGATGTAGGGCTGGAAGCGGGTCATGAAGCGATCGTATTCGTCGCGCTGGCCGCAGGTGAGGGCCGAGACCATCAGCGTGCTCTTCAGGCCGATGACCTCCAGCGCCTCCTGGTTGGTCGGCGTGAGACAGGCAGAGGCCGGGCCGGCATAGGCCAGGGCAGCGGACAGGAACAGGGCAATCCGGCGCATGCGTACTCCGATCGGCAACGGAAAAGGCGGCCGCCGGAGCCGGCGACCGCCTCAAATTACGCCCGGAAGCGCCGGGAAGTAAAGAAATGTCAGGTAAAATTTGATGTCAGGCGGCGATTTCGCTGAACTGCAGCACCGGATGCACGTTGGTGAAATTGCCGATATCGCCCATCACCTCGGCGCCATGGGTCTCGACCGCCTTGCCGAACGCGGCGAGGCTCTCGAAATGCAGGGTGGTGATGACGGCATAGGGCGGGGCCGAGCCGTCCGGCCCGTTCGTGCCGTGCAGCACGGTGGCGCCCTTGAGGCCCATCGTGTTCCAGCGCTCGCCGACCAGCTTCATGTGCTTGTCGTGGTAATAGGCGGTGTCGAAGGTCGAGGTTTCGGTCTTCGGATAGAGAACGGTGATTGCGATCATGGAATATCCTCCCTGGGGAACAGTCTTGCTCGGGTGAAGGCGTGATGCAAGGGGGCGCGCGTTACACTCTGGCGACGCGCAGCGCGTTGGTCGTCCCGCTCTGGCCGAAGGGCACGCCGGCGACGACGACGATCTCCTCGCCCGGCTGGGCGAAACCCTCCTGCCGCGCGACCTTGGCCGAGAGTGCGACTGCCTCGGTCATCGAGCCGACATCCTGCGCGACCACGGCATGCACGCCCCAGACCGCGGCGAGGCGACGGGCGGTGATGGTGCTGGGCGTAAGCCCGATCACCGGGCAGTCCGGCCGCTCGCGAGCCACCCGCAACGCGCTGGCGCCGGAACTGGTGAAGGCGACGATGGCGCGCGCGCCGATCGTGTGCGCGACCTGCTCGGCGGCGCGGGCGATGGCGTCGGCCGAATGGGGTTCGGGGTCCGGCCGCTTGGCGTCGATCGTCCGCCGCCAGTCATCGTCGCGCTCCACCCGGGCGACGATGCGGTCCATCATGTTGACCGCCTCGCGCGGATACTGGCCGGCGGCGCTCTCGGCCGAGAGCATCACCGCATCGGCGCCGTCGAACACCGCCGTCGCGACGTCCGACGCCTCGGCGCGGGTGGGGGCGGGGGCGGAGATCATGCTCTCCAGCATCTGGGTCGCGACCACCACCGGCAGGCCGCGCTGCTGGGCGGCGCGGATGATGCGCTTCTGCACGATCGGCACTTCCTCGGGCGGCAGTTCGACGCCGAGATCGCCGCGCGCGACCATGACGGCATCGGTCGCGTCCATGATCTCGTCGAGATTGTCGAGCGCCTGGGGCTTTTCCATCTTGGTCATCACCAGGGCGCGGCCGGCGGCGATCTCCTTCGCCTCCAGCACGTCGGCGGCGCGCTGGACGAAGGACAGGCCGATATAGTCGATGCCGTGTTCGAGCGCGAAAGCGAGGTCGGCGCGGTCCTTCTTCGTCAGCGCCGGGATCGGCAGCACCACGTCGGGCACGTTGACGCCCTTGCGGTCGGAGAGCGGGCCGCCGGTGACGACCTCGGTGAGCAGCTGGTCCTCGCGCTTGCGCAGCACCCGCAGGCGGAGCTTGCCGTCATCGAGCAGCAAGGTGGCGCCGATGCTGGCGGCCGCGATGATCTCGGGATGCGGCAGGTTGACGCGGCGGGTATCGCCGGGGGCGGGGTTGAGGTCGAGCTGGAATTCGGCACCGGCCTGCAGCTGCACGCGCCCGCCGCGGAACTGGCCGACCCGCAGCTTCGGCCCCTGCACGTCGGCGAGGATGCCGATCGGGCGGTCGAACTTCCGCTCCAGCGCGCGGATCAGCTGCAGCCGCGCCAGGTGGTCCTCATGCGTGCCGTGGCTGAAATTGAGCCGGAACACGTCCGCACCGGTCTCGAAGAGCTGGGCGAGCATTTCCGGCGTCGAACTCGCCGGTCCGATGGTCGCAACGATCTTCGTGCGCCGATGGCGCCGCAGCCTGGATGCCATGATGACCCCCTTTTTGATCTGTCTTCCTGCCAAGTCCCCGGTGTCCGGGTTGTCGTGTCGCGCCGTCTCCGGCGTCGTGTTACACGTCTCTATGGCAAACAAGCGCGGCGATGACCACCTGCCGCGCGCGGAAGGAGATCTTTTCCATGAACGACGACCGATTCGACGACGCCACCCGCACCGAGCTGGAAGCCGCGGCCTTCCGCCGGCTGGTCGCGCATCTGCGCGAGCGGACGGATGTGCAGAATATCGACATGATGAACCTCGCCGGCTTCTGCCGGAACTGTCTCTCGCGCTGGTATCGCGAGGCGGCGGAGGCGCGCGGGCTGGAGCTGAGCGATCCGGATGCGCGCGAAATCGTGTACGGCATGCCTTACAAGGAGTGGCAGGCGCGCCACCAGACCCCGGCCAGCGACGCGCAGAAGGCGGCCTTCGCCGCTTCGAGCCGGCAGGACCATTGACCGGCGCGGGCGCGCGCTCTATCCCGCGCGTCCGACCGACCCGACGGAGGAAGACAGATGGCGTTCGATGCGGCAGAAACCCAGGAAGACAATGCGAGCCACGGCAACATCGCGGCCGACCGGCTGCGCAGCATCGTCGAGCGCATCGAGCGGCTCGAGGAGGAGCGCAAAGCGCTCGGCTCGGACATCAAGGACATCTATGCCGAGGCGAAATCGGCGGGGTTCGACGTCAAGGTGCTGCGCCAGCTGATCCGGCTGCGCAAGCAGGAGCCGGCCGAGGTCGAGGAGCAGGAAATGCTGATCGACGTCTATCGCCGCGCGCTCGGCATGTGAGTGACCCGGGCGGCGTTCAGCCGCCCGGCTAGTTGAAGACCTGCGCGGCGTTCAGCCGCCCGGCTAGTTGAAGACCTGCGCGGCGTTCAGCCGCCCGGCTAGTTGAAGACCTGCGCGGCGTTCAGCCGCCCGGCTAGTTGAAGACCTGCGCGGCGTTCAGCCGCCCGGCTAGTTGAAGACCTGCGCGGCGTTCAGCCGCCCGGCTAGTTGAAGACCTGCGCGGCGTTCAGCCGCCCGGCTAGTTGAAGACCTGGGCGGCGTGTAGCCGCCCGCTCAGCCCCGGCGCAGCAGGGTCGCGGCCTCGACGGCGAAATAGGTCAGCACCCCGGCGGCGCCGGCGCGGCGGAAGCCCATCAGGGTTTCGAGAATGCCGCGTTCGCGGTCGAGCAGCCCGTGCTCCATCGCGGTGGCGAGCATCGCGTATTCGCCGCTCACCTGATAGGCGAAAGTCGGCACCGCGAAGCGCTCGTGGACGCGGCGGATGATGTCGAGATAGGGCATGCCCGGCTTGACCATCACCATGTCGGCGCCTTCGTCGATGTCCATCGCCACCTCGCGCAGCGCCTCGTCGGTATTGGCGGGGTTCATCTGGTAGGTCTTCTTGTCGCCCTTCAGCGCCGCGTTGGAGCCGAGCGCCTCGCGGAACGGGCCGTAGAAGGCGGAGGCGTATTTGGCGGCGTAGCTCATGATCCGTGTGTCGATCAGCCCCTCGGAATCGAGGGCGGCGCGGATGCTGCCGATCCGCCCGTCCATCATGTCCGACGGCGCGATCACGTCGATCCCGGCGAGCGCCTGGTTCACCGCCTGGCGTTCGAGGATCTCGACCGATTCGTCATTGGCGACATAGCCCTCGCGCAGCACGCCGTCATGCCCGTGATCGGTATAGGGATCGAGCGCCACATCGCCGATCAGGCCGAGTTCGGGGAATTCGCGCTTGAGCAGCCGGGCGGCCTGGCACATCAGGTTGTCCGGGTTCAGCGCCTCGGTGCCCTCGGGGTTCTTGAGTTCCGGCGGGGTCGCGGGAAACAGGGCGATGGCCGGAATGCCGAGCCTTGCTGCCGGCTCGACATGGGCGGCGAGGCGGTCGAGCCCCACCCGCACGACGCCCGGCATGGTCGCCACCGGGGTCGGCTCGCCATCGCCGGCGCGGACGAAAATCGGCCAGATCAGGTTGTCGACCGACAGCGTGGTCTCGGCGACCATGCGCCGCGTCCAGCCATCGCGGCGGTTGCGGCGCAGGCGGGTGGTCGGAAAGCTGCCGGTGATCATCGCTGCTCCTCGTGCGCGTTACATGATTAACGAATTGCGCATGGGCGGGGCCGACGCAAGAGGTGCCCGCCGCGCGCCGCCTATGCGTTGCCGCCCTCGATCGCGGCGATGACCGCCGCCGTCACTGCGGCCGTGGTGGCGGTGCCGCCGAGATCGCGGGTGCGGATGCCGGCCTCGGTCACCCGCTCCACCGCCGCCATCAGACGCCGCGCCGCATCCGCCTCGCCGAGATGCTCCAGCATCTGCGCCGCCGTCCAGAACGCGCCGACCGGATTGGCGATGCCCTTGCCGGTGATGTCGAAGGCGGAGCCGTGGATCGGCTCGAACATCGAGGGGTAGGTCCGCTCCGGGTTGAGGTTCGCCGTCGGCGCGATGCCGATCGAGCCGGCGAGAGCGGCGGCGAGGTCGGAGAGGATGTCAGCGTGCAGGTTGGTCGCGACCACCGTGTCGATGCTCGCCGGATCGTGGACCATGCGCACCGTCATCGCATCGACCAGCATCCGGTCCCACGTCACCGTGGGGAAGTCGCGCGCGGTGGCGGCGGCGACCTCGTCCCACAGCACCATGCCGTGGCGCTGCGCGTTCGACTTGGTGACGACGGTGAGGTGCCGGCGCGGGCGCGATGCGGCGAGGGCGAAGGCGAAGCGCATGATCCGCGCGACCCCGGCGCGGGTGAAGATCGCGACCTCGGTCGCGACCTCCTCGGCGTGGCCGCGATGCGAGCGGCCGCCCTGGCCGGCATATTCGCCCTCGCTGTTCTCGCGCACGATCACCCAGTCGAGATCCGCCGGGGCGCAGTGGCGCAGCGGCGAGGCGAGGCCGCGCAGCACCCGGGTCGGGCGGACATTGGCATATTGGTCGAACCCCTGGCAGATCGCGAGGCGCAGGCCCCAGAGGGTGACATGGTCGGGGATGTCCGGCGCGCCGACGGCGCCGAAATAAAGCGCGTCGAACGTTTTCAGCCGCTCCAGCGCGCCATCCGGCATCATCACGCCGTGGCGGCGGTAATGCGCCGAGCCGTAATCGAAGCTGGTGACGTCGAGCGCGAAGCCGCCATCGCGGCGGGCGAGGGCGGCGAGCACGTCGAGCCCGGCGCCGATCACCTCGGGGCCGATGCCATCGCCGGGGATGGCGGCGATCCGGTGGGTCTTCATGGCGCGGGCTCCTGTGCTGCGATCGGGGCATCCAGCGCCATCTTGCCCGACGGGCGGGCGCGGCGCATCGTCGATCCCGGTACCATGACTCGCGCCGGGGCAAAACCGGCTTCACCGGAGGACGCGGCAGGCAATGGTGACGACGCTGACCCATACCGGCTTCGCCGCCTGGCTCATCATCGTCGGGCTCGGCTTCTTCTTCGGCCTCGCCTACGAGGATTTCAACGCCCGCGCCGGCAGCCGCAGGCCCGGCGGGGTGCGCAGCTTCCCGCTGCTCGCCCTTGCCGGCGGCGTGCTCTACGCGCTCGATCCCGCGCCGCCGCTGCTGCTCGGCACCGGGCTCGCCGTGCTCGGTCTCTGGCTCGGCCTCTATTACTGGCGCGGGATGGAGGAGCTTGCGCCGGACGGGTCGCGCAATGTCGGGCTGATGGCGCCGCTGTCCAACCTGGTCGCCTTCCTGATCGGCCCGCTGGCGCTGGCCGGGCCGTTCTGGATGGCGGTGGGGCTCACCGTCGCGGCGACGCTGCTGCTGACGGCGCGCGAGACGCTGCACGGCCTCGCGCGCGGGATCGACCTCGCCGAGATCGTCAATGCCGGGCGGTTCTTGCTGATCACCGGCCTCGTGCTGCCGCTGCTGCCGGACCGGCCGGTGACGACGATCACCCGCGTCACCCCGCACGAGGCGTGGCTGGCGATGGTCGCGGTCTCGTCGATCTCATATGCGAGCTACCTGCTGCGCCGCTACGTGGTGCCGCGCGGCTCGGGGCTGCTGGTCGCCTTTCTCGGCGGCATCTATTCCTCGACCGTGACCACCGTGGTGCTCGCCCGCCGCGCCGGCGCCGAGGCGGGGGCGGTGGTCGAGGCGCAGAGCGGCATCGTGGTGGCGAACGCGGTGATGTATCCGCGGCTGCTCGCGGTGATCCTGCTGTTCAACCCGGACATGGCGCTGGCGCTGGCGCCGTGGATGCTCGCGGTCGGCGCCTTTGGCGGGCTGATCGCGCTCGGCTGGTACCGGCTGCGCGACCGCAAGACGGCCGTCCCGCCGATCGCCAATGTCTCCAACCCGCTCGGCCTCGGCACCGCGGCGACGTTCGGGGTGCTGTTCGTCATCGTCTCGATCCTCGCCTCGGTGACGATGCGGATCTATGGCAGTTCCGGGCTTTACACCCTGGCCGGCATCGTCGGCGTGACCGATATCAACCCCTTCATCATCAGCCTCGCGACGCATGGCGCAGGCGCCGCGCCGGACCCGGTGGAGATGGCCGCTGTGCTGATCGCCACCGGCTCGAACCATATCTTCCACGCGATCTATGCCAGCGTCTATTCGCGGGGTGCGACTGGCGCGCCGCTGGTCGTGTTCATGGCGCTGATGGCGGCGGCGAGCCTCGGCGCGGCAATTCTGGTGCATTGACCCCGCGCGCCGCGCGGGCGCAGGGTTGGGAGGGCGGTCCGACCGGGATCGCGGAGGGGTGTGATGGTGGCTGAGAGCGTGGCCCGGCCCGCTGCCAGAGCCGAAGCCGAAGTCGAAGCTGGTGCCGAAGCCGAAGCCGAAGCCGAAGCCAAAGCCAAAGCCAAAGCCAAAGCCAAAGCCAAAGCCGGGGCGGCGGCGCGCCGGCCGCTTTTGCGCGCGCGCACGGCCTGGCGGCGGATCGTCGCCGCGGGCTGCGCCGAGCTTGGCCGCGAGGCTGCCAGCGATGCCGATTCGGTGCATCGCCGCCGGGTCGCGATCCGCCGGCTGCGCAGCGTGCTGGCCCTGTTCGCCCCCTGCCTCGATAAGGTTGAGCGGCGACGCTACGATGTCGCGCTGCGCGAGCTTGGCCGCGCCTATGGCCTGGTGCGGGACTGGGATGTGGCCTGCCTGAGATCCTTCCCGGCGGCGATGGAGGGGGGGGATGCGGCGGCAGTGGCGGCGCTGCTGGCGGCGTCGGATGCGGCGCGGCAGGAGGCGCGCGCCGCACTCGCGGCGAGCGGGGCGGCGGCGGAATGCGCCGATCTCGCCGGCGATATCGCAAGCTGGGCCGCCGGACCCACGGTGCTCGACCCGGCGGTGCGGTTCCGCCCGATCGCGACGATCGGCCCCGTCCTGCTGCGCCGGCTGGACCGGCTTGCCCGCCGGCGCGGCCGGGGCATCGATCGGCTCTCGGCGAAGGAGCTGCACGCGCTGCGCCGGGCACTGAAGCGGGCGAACTATGCCGCCGAGGCGCTGGAGGGTGTCGCACCCGGCCTAGCACTCGGCGCGTTCCGCACCACCGCCGGGGCAGCGCTGGACCAGCTCGGCCGGTTCAACGATGCCGGGGTTGCGCGCGGGTTGGCGGATGCGCTCGCCTCCCGCGATGCGCTCGGGACCGAAGATGCATCCGGGCAGGGGGCGGCCCCGGTGCGGCGCTGGGCGAAGCGGCGGGCGCGCAAGGCGCGGCGGCGCCTGGAACCGGCCTGGAAGGCGTTCCGCGCAGCGCCCCGCCCCTGGTCGTAGAGGATCATCCGATCAGATGGAGCCATCTGGTCGGAACGTGCCCAGGCACGTGTCGCGGTGGCGGTGCGGGGGGCCACGCTGGTATACTCGCTTTTTGCCCGAGTCGGCGCGGCTTGCGCCCCCGAACGCCTGATCGGAGACTTCGATATGGATATGCCAGCAGATTTTCCCGCGTCCCACGCCTCCGTGATCGAGACGATGGTGTCGATCTCGGCGCAGATCTGGGACGCGAAATACCGCCTCAAGGACGAGACCGGCGCGCCGGTCGACCTTACGGTCGAGGACACCTGGCGGCGCGTCGCCCGCGCCCTGGCCGCGACCGAGCGCGAGCCCGCGCGCTGGGAGGCGCCGTTCTACGAGGCGCTGCGCGATTTCCGCTTCGTCCCCGCCGGGCGGATCATTTCCGGCGCCGGCACGGCGCGGCGGGTGACGCTGTTCAACTGTTTCGTGATGGGCGACATCGAGGACGATCTCGGCCGGATCTTCGCCCATCTGCGCGAGGCGGCGCTGACCATGCAGCAGGGCGGCGGCATCGGCTATGATTTCTCCTCGCTCCGGCCGAAGGGGGCGGCGGTGCGCGGCGTGGGGGCGGATGCGTCGGGTCCGCTCTCGTTCATGGATGTGTGGGATTCGATGTGCCGCACCATCATGTCCGCCGGGGCGCGACGCGGCGCGATGATGGCGACGATGCGCTGCGACCACCCCGATGTCGAGGCCTTCATTGCCGCCAAGCGCGAGCCGGGCCGGCTGCGGAACTTCAACCTCTCGGTGCTGGTCACCGATGATTTCATGCGCGCGGTCGAGGCGGATGCGGCGTGGGATCTCGTCTTCGAGGGCAAGGTCTATCGCACGCTGCAGGCGCGCGCGCTGTGGGAGGCGATCACCCGCGCGACCTATGATTACGCCGAGCCGGGGGTAATCTTCATCGACCGGATCAACAAGCGCAACAACCTCCATTATTGCGAGACGATCCACGCGACCAATCCCTGCGGCGAGCAGCCGCTGCCGCCCTATGGCGCCTGCCTGCTCGGCTCGATCAACCTCGCCCGGCTGGTGCGCGATCCCTTCGGCCCCGGCGCGCGGATCGACGAGGCGGAGCTTGCCGAACTGGTCACCGTCGCCGTCCGCATGCTGGATGACACGATCGACGCCTCGGGCTTCCCGCTGGAGGCGCAGCGCGAGGAGGCGGTGGCCAAGCGGCGCGTCGGCCTCGGCATGACCGGGCTGGCGGATGCGCTGATGATGTGCGGCCTGCGCTACGGCACGCCGGAGGCCGCCGCGCGGGCCGGCGACTGGGCGCGGCAGATCGAGCGCGCCGCCTATCTCGCTTCCGCCGCACTCGCCGCCGAGAAGGGCGCGTTCCCGCTCTACGACGCCGCACAATACCTCGCCGGCGAGACCGTCGCCGGGCTCGACGAGGATGTCCGCGCCGCCATCGCGGCCGGCGGCATCCGCAACGCGCTGCTCACCTCGGTCGCACCGACGGGGACGATCTCGCTGCTGTCGGACAATGTGTCGAGCGGGGTCGAGCCGGTGTTCGCCCTGGCCTATACGCGCAAGGTGCTGCAACGCGATGGCAGCCGGCGCGAGGAGGAGGTGACCGACTATGCGCTGCGGCTGTTCCGCGCGAAATTCGGCGAGACCGCGGCCCTGCCGGCGCATTTCGTCACAGCGCAGGAGCTGACCCCGGCCGAGCATGTGCGGATGCAGGCGGCGGTGCAACGCCATGTCGACAGCGCGATCTCCAAGACGGTCAACGTGCCGGAGGATATCGGCTTCGAGGCGTTCCAGGAGGTCTATCTCGACGCCTATCGCAGCGGCTGCAAGGGTTGCACCACCTATCGGCCGAACGCGGTGACCGGCTCGGTGCTGGAGGTCACACCGCCCGCGGAGGCGAAGCCGGCGCCGCAGTCAGCCCCGCCCGCGACCACCGCTGCCGGGCTGCTGGTCCGCGCCGACAAGCTGATCGGTGCCACCTACAAGCTGCGCTGGCCGGACAGCGAGCACGCGATGTATGTCACGATCAACGATATCGAGCAGGATGGGGTGCGCCGGCCGTTCGAGGTCTTCGTCAACTCCAAGAACCTCGAACATTACGCCTGGGTGGTGGCGCTGACGCGGATGATCTCGGCGGTGTTCCGCCGGGGCGGCGAGGTCGCTTTCGTTGCCGAGGAGCTGAAGCAGGTGTTCGACCCGCGCGGCGGACAGTGGAGCGGCGGGCGCTACGTGCCCTCGCTGGTGGCGGCGATCGGCGACGTGATCGAGCGGCACATGGTCGAGACCGGGTTCCTGGTGCCGCCTTCGGACCAGAAGCGCGTGGCGGCGACGCCGGAAGCGGCCCCGCTCGGCGCGCTCTGCCCCAAATGCAGCCAGCCCGGGCTGGTGCGCGAGGCGGGCTGCCTGAGCTGCCTGCATTGCGGCTGGTCGAAATGCGGCTGAGGCTTATTCGGCCGCTTCGTTGACGGGGCGCGGCGCGGTCGAGCCGCGGATGACGCAGCGCCCGCCGAGCACGATCTTGCGCACCGGGGCCTCGGGCGCGGCGAGCCGCTCCAGCAGCAGGCGCATCGCCTCGGCGCCGATCTGGGCAACCGGCTGCTCGATGACGGTGATGCCCGGGCCGATCAGGTCGGTCCAGCTTTCATTGTCGAACCCGGCGACCGCGAGATCCTCCGGCATGCGCCTGCCGGCGGCGCGCAGGGCGCGGACGGCGCCCATCAGCAGCAGCCCGTTGCTGGCGATCAGCGCCTCCGGCAGGGTGCCGCGCGCGAACCAGCGGGCGATTTCCTGCTCCGCCGCCTCGATGCTGGGGGCGGCGAAATGCGCGGCGGGGGCGAGGCCGGCGCGGCGCATCGCCGCCTCGTAGCCATCCCGCCGCTCGATCCCGGTGGTGCTGGCATTGCCGAACAGCCCGGCGATGCGCCGGTAGCCCTGGCCGAGAAGATGCTCGACCAGCATGCTTCCGGCGGCGAAATTGTCGAGCACCACAGCGTCCTGCCCGCTGGCGCGGCCGGCGCGGTCGATCAGCACCATCGGGTAAGGCGGCCTTCCGCCGCGATCGAGCCGCTCGACCGAGGCGCGGGTGGGCGCGAAGATCACCCCGGTGACGCGCTCCTGCTCCATGAGCTGGAGATACATCGCCTCCTTCTCCGGGTTCTCATCGGTATTGCAGAGAATAACGCGCAGGCCGGCGGCGTAGGCGGCATGCTCGACGGCGCGGGCGACGGCGGTGAAGAACGGGTTCGAGATGTCGGCGACGATCAGCCCGACCGTCTGCGAGTGCTGCGAGCGGAGGCGGCGGGCGGACAGGTTGGGCCGGTAGCCGGTGCGGCGCACTGCGTCCTCGACCTTGTCGCGCAGGGCGGCGCTGACCGCGCCGCCGCCGAGCGTGCGCGATACCGTCGCCGGCGATACCCCGGCGGCGCGGGCCACATCCTTGATACTGACGGCCATCGGGGCGGTGTCTTTCCTGCCTGCCGCAACGGGCTCTCGAAATCGTTCTCAGAGACTCAGCATGAAACAAGCCGGCGCGGCAAGTGAAAACCTGGGCGCTGGCTGCAAATTTTCCGCAAAACACGAGAATGTTGTTGACAGGAAAAACTGAAAACGTTTTCGCTTCTGGCCTAGGGCATCATCCGTTCAGATGGAGCCATCTGATCGGAAAGCGCTCTGGGGAAACGAGGAAACCGCCAATGCCGCCCGCCTTGCAGGATGTCGCTTTCGGCCCCGCGCTGGTCGGGCTCGGCGCAGCACCCGCCTCGAAGGAGGCGGCGATCGGCGCGGCCGCCCGCCTGCTCGAAGATGCGGGCTGCATCGCGCCGGAATATACGCGGAGCATGCTGCACCGGGAAGCTGTGACCGGCACGTTTCTCGGCCATGGCGTCGCCATCCCGCATGGCATGGGCGATGACCGGCACCTGATCCGGCGCGACGGCATTGCGGTGTTGCAGGTGCCGGGCGGGGTGGATTGGGGGGCGGGGCAGATGGCGCGGCTCATCGTCGCCATCGCCGCGCGGGGGGAGGCGCATGTCGCCATCCTGCGCCGCCTCGCCGCGCTGATGCAGGATCGGGACAGGCTCGCTTCCCTTGCCGCGACGGCGGAGGTGCTGGAGATCGTCGAGGCGCTGGCGGGCGAGGAGGCGCGCGAACTGCCGCAATCCGATGAAGCGGCGGCGGATTTCGCGCACCGGTTCGAGATGGTGGTGACCGATCCCGCCGGGCTGCACGCGCGGCCGGCCGCCGCCTGGGCGGAGGCGGCGCGGCAGAGCGGCCTCAGGGTTCGGGTGCGGCATGGCGACGAGGTGGCGGACGGGCGCAATCTCGTCGCCTTGCTGCATCTCGGCCTGCGCGCCGGCGACCGCGTGGTGATCTCCGCCGAGGGGGAGGATGACGCCGCCGGCCTCGCCCGGCTGCGGGCGCGGCTTGCCTCGCTTGCCGCGCCGGCAGCGCAGGCGCCCGCCCCGCGATCCGCGCGGGGCTGGACGCCGCCCGGACCACTCGCCGTGATCGGCGGGATCGCGGCAAGCCCCGGCCTTGCGATTGGCAGGCTGCATGTGATGGCGGGCAGCGCGGTGGAGATTGCCGACGAGACGCTGCCGCTGGCCGAGGGCGCGGCACGGCTGGAGGCGGCGCTGGCGGCGGCGCGCGCGGCGCTGCACGCGCTCGCGACAACGGCTTCAACCCGGCTCGGCGCCGGCGAGGCGGCGATCTTCCGCGCCCAGGCGGAGCTGCTGCACGATGACGAGCTGATCGTCGCGGCCTGCCGACGGATGGTCGAGGGGCATGGACCGGCCTCGGCGTGGCAGGCGGCGGTCGGCCAGCGTGCGGCTTCGCTGGCGGCGCTGGACGATCCGGTGCTGGCCGGGCGCGCGGCCGATCTGCGCGATGCCGGCCGGCGGGTGCTCGCCTGTCTCGACCCCGCGTCTGCGGTCGATGGGCTGGCGGCGCTGCCGGAGGGAGAGTGGATTCTCGTCGCACCGGATCTCCCGCCCTCGGAGATGGCGGGGCTCGATCCCGCGCGCGTGGTCGGGCTGGCGACGGCGGCGGGCGGGCCGGCCGCGCACACCGCCATTCTCGCCCGCACGCTCGGCCTGCCGGCGCTGGTCGGCGGCGGCGACGCGCTGCTCGGCCTGCCCTCCGGCGTGATGGCGATCCTCGATGGCGCAACGGGATGCCTCTACCCCGATCCGCCGGCGGCGGCGCTCGATGCGGCCATCGCCTGGCGCGCTTCGTCCCGCGTGCGGCAGGCGGTGGCGGCCCGCGCAGCAGCTGCGCCGGCGGTGACGCAGGATGGCCAGCGCATCGGCATCGCCGCCAATGTCGACCGGCCCGGCCTCGTGGCGGCGGCGCTCGCGGCGGGCGGCGAGGGCGTCGGGCTGATGCGCACCGAGTTCCTGTTTCTCGACGCCGCTGCGCCGCCGGACGAGGCCGCGCAGCTGGAGGTCTACCGCGCGATGATCGCGGCGGTGGACGGGCGGCGGCTGGTGATCCGCGCGCTCGATCTCGGCGGCGACAAGCAGGCGCCGCATCTCGGCCTGAAGCGCGAGGCGAATCCGTTTCTCGGCGTGCGCGGGGCACGGCTGCTGCTGCGCCGGCCGGACCTGCTGGAGCCGCAGCTGCGCGCGATCTATCGCGCGGCGATGGCGGGCGGGGATGTGGCGGTGATGTTCCCGATGGTGACCTCGGTCGACGAGATCGTCCGGCTGCGCGCCGCCTGCGAGCGGGTGCGCGCGGCCCTTGGCGCGCCGGTGCTGCCAGTGGGCATCATGATCGAGGTGCCGGCGGCGGCGGTGATGGCGGATCGTCTGGCCGCGCAGTGCGATTTCCTCTCGATCGGCACCAACGACCTGACGCAGTACACCCTTGCGACCGACCGGCAGAACCCCGACCTCGCCGCCGCGGCGGACAGCCTGCATCCGGCCGTGCTGCGGCTGGTGGCGCAGGTTGTGACGGGGGCGGCGACGCGTGGATGCCCGGTCAGCGTATGCGGCGGGATGGCCGGCGATCCGGCCGGCGCCGCCCTGCTCGCCGGGCTCGGGGTGACGGCGCTGTCGATGGCGCCGCCGGATATCGCGGCGGTGAAGGCGCGGCTGTGCGGCGCGCGGGTCGAGGCGCTGCGGGCGCTGGCCGCCCGCGCGCTCGCCGCCGCGACGGCGGACGAGGTGCGGGCGCTGGAGGCGGGCGCATGATCGCCCCCCGCACCGCTCCGGTGATCACGCTGACGCTGAACCCGGCGATCGACGAGACGATCGAGCTGGATGCCCTTGCCCCCGGCACGGTGCATCGGGCGCGCGGCGTCGTGTTCCATGCCGGGGGCAAGGGGGTCAATGTCGCGAGTTGCCTGGCCGATTGGGGCGGGATTCCGGTGATCGCCGCGGGTTTGCTCGGCCGCGCCAATGAAGCGCCCTTCGTCCGGCTGTTCGCGGCCAAGGCGATCCGCGACGAATGTATCCGCGTGCCGGGCGAGACCCGCACCAATGTCAAGCTCGCGCATGCGGGCGAGACCACCGACATCAACCTGCCGGGGCTGGAGGTGACGGCGTCATCGCTGCGGGCGGTGAGCGCGCTTCTGCTCCGCCTCGCGGTGCCGGGCGCGGTCGTGCTGCTCGCTGGCAGCCTGCCGGCGGGGGTGGATGCGGGGTTTTACGCCGAGCTCGCCACCGCCCTCGCCGCGCGCGGCGCGCGGGTGCTGCTCGACAGTTCCGGCCCGCCGCTCGCCCGCGCCCTGGCCGGCGCCGCGCCGCCCTGGTGCATCAAGCCGAACCGCGCCGAGCTGGAGGCGCTGGCCGGGCGGCGCCTTGCCGATGCGGCTTCGCTGCGGGATGCGGCGCGCGGGCTGGTCGGGCGCGGTGTGGCGCTGGTCGCGGTCTCGCTCGGCGCCGAGGGGGCGCTGTTCGTCACCGGTCGCGGCTGTCTGCGCGCGGCGCTGCCGCCGATGCGGGTTGCCAGCACGGTCGGCGCCGGGGATGCGATGGTCGCCGGCATCATCGCCGGGATGCATGCGGCGGCGGGTCTGGAACGGATCGCCCGGCTCGGCACCGCCTTCGCCGCCGCCAAGCTGCGCGCGCCGGGGGCCAACCTGCCCGGGCGCGACGCGGTCGAGGCGCTGGCGCGGGCGGTTGTCGTCGAGCATGAGGGGGTGGGGGCGGCATGAGTGTCATCGTTGCGGTGATTGCCGGCGGGCCGGGTGCTGTCTCGCGCCTGCTCGCGGCGGAGGCGCTGCGCCGCGCGGCGCTCGATGCGGGGCATGATATCGCGATCGAGATCGGCGGCGACGATGGCGTGCGCGATCCGCTCGCCGCCGCGCGGATCGCTGCGGCTTCGCTGGCGATCGAGATCGGTCCGCAGGCGTCGGGCGATCCCCGCTTCGCCGGGATGCGGCGGTACGGCGCGACGCTGGACGAGGTGCTGGCGGATGCCGGCGCCGTGCTGCGCCGCGCGCTGGACAGTCCTCCTGCCGGCGGGCGGCGGATCGTCGCGGTCACCTCCTGCCCCACCGGCATCGCCCATACCTTCATGGCCGCCGAGGCGTTGTTGCGGGCGGCGGCGGCGCTGGGCGACGAAATCCGCGTCGAGACGCAGGGATCGGTTGGTGCGGGAACGAAGCTGACCGGGGCGGAAATCGCGGCGGCGGATCTCGTGCTGATCGCCGCCGACCGGCAGGTGGATCTCGCCCGGTTCGCCGGCAAGCGCGTGTTCCACAGCGGCACCAAGGCCGCGATCAACGATGGCAAGGCGCTGATCGCCCGCGCGCTCGACGAGGCCGAGGTCCAGGGTGGCACGGTGCGGCCGGACTCCCGCGCCGGTGCTGCGCGGGCGCGGCCTGGGCCGTACCGGCACCTGATGACCGGCGTTTCGTTCATGATCCCGTTCGTTACCGCCGGCGGGCTGCTGATCGCGCTGGCCTTCGCCCTTGGCGGCATCCACGCGACCGACGCGGCGGCGGCGCGCAGCTTCGCCGGCGCGCTGTTCGAGATCGGCGCGAAATCGGCCTTCACCCTGTTCGTGCCGGTGCTCGGCGGCTACATCGCCTATTCCATCGCCGATCGGCCGGGGCTCGCACCGGGGATGATCGGCGGATTGCTCGCCGCGCTCACCGGGGCGGGATTTCTCGGCGCGATCCTCGCCGGCTTCATCGGCGGCTATGCGACGCGCTGGCTGAACGAGACCCTGCGCCTGCCGCGCGGCTTGCAGGGGTTGAAGCCGGTGCTGCTGCTGCCGGTCCTCGGCACGCTCTTCACCGGGCTGTTGATGGTCTATGTGATCGGCCGTCCGGTCGCCGAGCTGCTGCACCTGATGACGCATGTGCTGCGTTCGATGCAGGGGTCGGGCGCGCTTGCCCTCGGCCTGCTGCTCGGCGCGATGATGGCGTTCGACATGGGCGGGCCGGTGAACAAGGCGGCCTACACCTTCGCGGTCGGCCTGCTGTCGGCGCGGGTCTATACGCCGATGGCGGCGGTGATGGCGGCGGGGATGACGCCGCCGCTCGGCGTGGCACTGGCGACCAGGCTGTTCGCCAGCCGCTTCACCACGATCGAGCGCGAATCCGGCCTGCCGACCGCGGTGCTTGGTCTGTCCTTCATCACCGAGGGGGCGATTCCCTACGCCGCCGAGGACCCGTTCCGCGTGATCCCCTGCACCATGACCGGATCGGCGGTGGCCGGAGCGATCTCGATGGTGGCGGATGTGAAGCTGCGCGTGCCGCATGGCGGGGTGTTCGTGCTGCCGATCCCGAACGCGGTGACGCATCTGGGGCTCTATGTCGTCGCCATCCTCGCCGGATCGGCGGTGACGGCTTTGATGTTGGGGCTGGTGAAGGCGCGGCTGGCCACGCCGGAGGGATGAGATGCGCGGGATTGCCGCTTGCGGCAGGCCGGGTTAGGCATGGCGCTCAACGACAGACAGGATACCCTATGTCCGATACCATGCCGCCGCTTCCCGGCATCGACCAGCTTCGCGCCGTGATGGATTCCGATCTGCTCGCGATGGGGCGGACGCTGGGGTTCCGCCTGGTCGAGATCGCCGAGGGGCGGGTGGTGTTCGAGGGCAGCCCGGGGCGCGAGGTTTATAATCCGCTCGGCACGGTGCATGGGGGCTACGCCGCAGCACTGCTCGATTCCGCCTGCGGCTGCGCCGTGCATACGATGCTCACCGCCGAGCAGGCCTATTCGACGCTGGAGCTGAAGGTTTCGTATCACCGGGCGATGACGGCCGAGACCGGGGTGGTGCGGGCGGTGGGCACGGTGATCTCGCTCGGCCGGCGCGCCGGCTTCTCGGAAGCGAAGCTGACGGATGCGAGCGGACGGCTCTATGCTTCCGCGACTTCGACTCTCATCGTCATGCAGCGCTAGAGCATCATCCGATCAGATGGAATCATCTGATCGAATAAAGATGCTCTTATTATCAACAAAATGAAGCACGGCATCCGATCCTGATGGATCGGAACGTGTTCTAAGGAGAGACTCCATGCGCATTCTGGTGGTCGGTGCCGGCGGCACCGGTGGGTATTTCGGCGGCAGGCTGGCCGAGGCCGGCCTCGACGTGACGTTCCTCGTGCGTCCGGCGCGGGCGCAGGCGCTGGCGGCGGGCGGTCTCGTCATCCGCAGCGTGAAGGGCGATGTCCATCTGCCCGCACCCTCGGTAGTGACGGCCGACCGGCTCGAGCCGGTCTTCGATCTCGTGCTGCTGAGCTGCAAGGCCTATGATCTCGACGATGCGGTGGCGGCGATGGCGCCAGCCATCGGCCCGCATACGCTGGTCCTGCCGCTGCTCAACGGCATGCGCCATCTCGACGTGCTGGATGCGCGGTTCGGCGCGCCAATCGTGCTGGGCGGGCAGTGCGTGATTTCCGCCGCCCTCGATGCCGAGGGGAGGGTGCTGCATCTCAACGACGCGCACACGCTGACCTTCGGCCCGCGCGCCTCCGGGCAGGATGCGCGGGCGCGGACGATCGCCGAGCTGTTCGGCAGGGCCGGCTTCGTCACAAGGCTGAGCGATGCGATCATGCAGGACATGTGGGAGAAATGGGTGTTCATCGCCGCGCTCGCGGGCATTACCTGCCTGATGCGCGCGCCGGTGGGGGTGATCGTCGAGGCTGGCGGTGCCGAGATCGCGCTCGGGCTGGCGGCCGAATGCGCCGGCATTGCCGCGCGGCACGGCTTCGAGCTGCGCCCGGCGGCATCGGCGCGGCTGAAGGAATGGCTCGCCACCCGAGGCTCGACGATGACCGCCTCGATGCTGCGGGACATCGAGCAGGGCGGGCGGATCGAGGGCGCGCACATCATCGGCGACCTGCTGCGGCGGGGCGATCCGGCGGCCTGCAAGCTGCTCGCCATCGCCGATGCGCATCTGCGCGCCTATGAGATCCGCCGCGCCGGGTAACGCGCGCGCGTACCCGGTTTCATCCGATCAGATGGAATCATCTGATCGGATAAAGATTCTCTAATTATCAACAAGATAGAGCACGGCATCCGATCCGGATGGATCGGAACCTGCCCTAGCGGCCGGTGCGGGCGCGCCAGGCGGCGAAGTCGGTCTCGGTTGCGGGGTCGGTCGCCGGGTAGAGGCCGAGAATGGAGGCGCCTTCGCGCACCCGCTCGGTGACGAAATCCTCGAACGCCGTCATCTCCGTCGCTTCCCGTGCGAGTTCGTCGGCCAGATGGGCGGGCAGCACGATCACGCCATCGGCATCGCCCACGATCACGTCGCCGGGGAAGACCGGCGCGTCGCCGCAGCTGATCGGGTCGTCGATCGCGATCGCCTGGTGGAGGGTGAGGTTGGTCGGCGCGCTCGGCCTCGTGTGATAGGCGGGAAAGCCGAGAGCGGCGATCTCGGCGCTGTCGCGGAAGCCGCCATCGGTGACGATGCCGGCTGCGCCGCGCTGCATCAGCCGGGTGACGAGAATGCCGCCGGCCGAGGCGGCGCGGGCGTCCTTGCGGCTGTCGATCACCAGAACCGCACCTTGCGGGCAGGTCTCGATCGCCTGGCGCTGTTTGTGGTCGCGGTTGCGGAACACGGTGATCGGGTTGAGATCCTCGCGCGCCGGGATGTAGCGCAGGGTGAAGGCCTCGCCGACCATGCTCTGACGCGGCGGGCTGAGCGGCAGCGCGCCCTGGATCACCTGCTGGCGCAGGCCGCGCCGGAACAGGGCGGTGGCAAGGGTGGCGGTGCTGACGCGGGTGAGTTGCGCGCGTGTGTCCGGCTTGAGCATGTCGCATCTCGCGGGGGCAAGGCGGCCGGGCTGCTATGCGCCGGTCCGGCGGGGTGATGAGGACGATGTGCGAGCAGATCACACAAGCTGGCGCGGGGTCAATGCGCGGGGGTTGATTCACCTCAATGATGCCGGCCCGCCCGTGGCCTATCAGACATGATGCCGGCGCTGCTCCAGGTATTGCTCCCGGCTCTGCTCCCGGTGCTGATGAAAGGCGGCGTGTCATGGCGAACCTGGTCCGGACCGGCTTGCTGATGGCGTTGCTCACCGCGCTGTTCATGGCGGTTGGCTATGGTGTGGGCGGCGGCACGGGTGCATCGATCGCCTTCGCGATCGCGGCGGCGGGAAATCTCGTGACCTATTGGGTGGCGGACCGGGCGGTGCTGGCGGCCTATGGGGCGCGGCCGGCCGATCCGGCGGCGTTTCCCCGCCTCGTCGCGCTGGTCGATCTGCTGGCGCGCAAGGCGGGGCTGAAGGTGCCGCGTGTGTTCGTGATCGAGGCGGACCAGCCGAACGCCTTCGCCACCGGGCGCGATCCGGCGCATGCGGCGGTTGCCGTCACCACCGGGCTGCTGGGCGCGCTGGACGAGGCGGAGCTGGCCGGCGTGCTCGCGCACGAGCTCTCGCATATCCGCCATCGCGACACGCTGACGATGACGGTCACCGCGACGCTGGCCGGGGCGATCGGCATGATGTCCAATCTCGCGCTGATCTTCGGCGGCGGCGACGAGCGCCGGTCGAGCCCGTTCGCCGGCATCGGCGGCGCGCTGCTGCTGATCCTCGCGCCGCTTTCGGCGACGCTGGTGCAACTCGCCATTTCCCGCGCCCGTGAATATGCCGCCGATGCCGGCGCGGCCGCGCTGACTGGCCAGCCGCTGGCACTGGCGCGGGCGCTGTCGCGGATCGGGGAGGCGGCGCGCTGGGTCGGCAATGACGATGCCGAGCGCAACCCGGCGACGGCCTCGCTCTTCATCGTCAACCCGCTCGCCGGCACCACGTTCGATGCGCTGTTCGCAACCCATCCGCCGCTGCGCGAGCGCATCGCCCGGCTGCGCCGCATGGCGCAGTTCGACGCCAGAGCATTTTCCGATCAGATGGAATCATCTGATCGGATATAGTGTTCTGTCGCGCGCCGATACGGATTGGGAATTGCGGCGATGCGGAGCTGGGCGCGCCGGTGTGGCGCGCCCCTTGCGGATCAGCCCGCCTTGATCTCGATCTTGCGCTCGGCGCGGATGGCCTCGGGCCGTTTCGGCAGGGTGATGGTCAGCACCCCGTTGGCGAACTGCGCCTCGATCCGCGCCGGATCGGCGCTGCCGGGCAGGCTGAAGCGCCGCTCGAACCGACCATAGCGGCGTTCGTTGAGCTGGTAGTCCGCGGTCGTGGTTTCCTGCGCGCTGCGCTTTTCACCGGAGATCGACAGCGTGTCGTCGGTGGCCTTGATCTCGACGTCCTTGAGCGCGAGCCCCGGCAGCTCGGCGGTGATGACGAACGCCTTGTCCTGCTCGATGACATCGACGGCCGGGGAATCCGGCCCGCGCGACCAGAACGGCTCGAACGGGAAGCCGGCCTGCCGGGCGCGGCGCGGCGGAATGCCGTCGAAATCCTCGAACAGGCGATTGACCTCGCGGCGCAGGGATTCGAAGGGGCGCCAGAAATCCGGCATGCCGGCATGGCGGCGCTCCGGCTCGGCGGATTTGGGCCGGGGTTCGACCTGGGTACTCGACATGGCTGCGATCCTTTCCGGGTGACAGGGTTGAGCCGACGGTGTCGACTCCCGGAAATCTAGAGCATCGCCCGATCGGATGGATTCATCTGATCGGACAGAGATACTCGGGAAATCAGACAGACAGGCGCGCGGCTACTGGTCGGAGGGCGGCTCGATCTCGGGCGCGTCGATGTCCGGCTCCGGCGTCTGCGGGTTCGGGACCTCGATTTCCGGCGCGCTGTCCTCCACCGTCTCGGCCTCCGGCGCCTCGCCGACTTCCGGCGGCTCGAGATGGTGTCCCGGCAGCGCGGCGTGGGCGGGCTCGCCGATCTCCCCCGGCTTGCCGCCGGACGGGCCGGTTTCGGGCGGTTCGGGGAGTTCGGGGGTCACATCGGTTGCCGTGATCTCGCCGGCTTCGGAGAGCTCGCCGATCACCTCGACGCGGGTGAGGCCATCGAACCGGTGCACGCCGGCCGGTGCCTTCGCCTGCATGCCGTCGGCGGCGACGAGGCGCCCGTTGCCGGCGGAGCGGAAGAAATTCACCGCCTCGACCCGCGTGCCCGGCGCGCCCAGCCGCAGCGGGCGCGGCACGATTGTGCCGAGCACCGGATGCCCGTCGATCACGGTGCCGGTGGCGATGACGCGCTCGCCCTGGTGCAGCCCGTCGAGCATGCCGGGCCTGGCCGGCAGGACGAGGCCGCCGAGCCGCGCCTGCCCGGGCGGGCTCGCGCCGAGCGTGGTTTCGAGCCGGAAGCTGCGCGATCCGGGCAGGGTGGTGACGCGGGAGGCGACCCAGTTGCCATCGGCCTGGCGCTGGGCGGAGATCCCGACCGTCTGCCCCGGATGCAGTGTTGCGCCCGGCACCGGGCGGGGCAGCAGCACGGTCTGGTGCAGCACGGTGATCTCCCGCCCGTTGGCGGCGATGTGGGTGACCGGACCGATGATCGCCTGCCAGGTGGCGATGCTGCGGGCGATGCCGCCATGCGCGCCCTCGGCGACGCCGTGGACGATCGCCATGTCGCCCACCCGGAGGGCGGCGGCGGTGGCCGGCTGACCGTCGATCGTGACCAGGGTGCCGGCGGTGATGCGGTATTCCCGATTGTTCACGAAGACGCTGCCGAAGCGCTGGATCGGGCCGTAGCCGACGATGGGCGCGCTTGCGCGGCCGATGCCGGTGCCGCCGATGCCGCCGGGTTCGTGCGTGATTCCGGTGCCGCCGATGCCGCCGGTTTCCCGGCTTACGCCGGTCCCACCGATACCGCCGGCTTCATGGCTGATCCCGGTGCCGCCGATGCCGCCGGCCTCCTGCGCGCCAGCCGCTGCCGGCAGGATGCCGAGCAGGAGTGCGAGCAGCAAGCCGCGGCGGCGGCGCTTGCGGTGAGGTGCGGTCGGCTCAGGGACGGTCATCGGCATCAGTCTCGTAATAATAAACCCCGAGGCGGAGCCGGCGCAGCTTGCCCTCGCCATCGCCCGCGCCCTCGGCCTCGGTGCTGGCGAGATTGCCCTCGAGCAGGTGTTCGTTGCACTGGCGCAGAAGGCGGTCTGCCATGTCTGACAGGACGGGGCGGGCGGCGTTCAGCCGGGTTTCGCCGATGCCGTTGTGGAACAGCGCCCGCTCGATGAAGACCGGGCTGTCGCCGGCGAGGTTGTGGAAGGCGCTGCGCATGTGGTCGCCGACATTGGCGGCGAGGAAGAGCAGCTTGTCGCGCGGCTCGCCGGGGGTGAAGGCGGCGCGCAGCAGGCTTATGCGATCGTCGGCCAGCCGCTCGATCACGCCGGCGCGCTCGAGCTCCTCGATGATGGTTCGGCCGCGCACATCGACCTTCGCGGCGCGGAGCAGGGCGTCGAACCCCGGATCGTCGCCTTCGCCGCGCACCGTCAGCGGCCGCGGCGCGCCGGTCGCATCGCGGAAGGCGGCGGCGGAGACCCAGGTCCCGATCACCCTTGCCGCGGCGTTGACGCCGGCCATCGGGTCGCGCGGCGGCGGCGGCGCCGCGGTGGCGGCGGCCTCGCGCAGGCGCTTGACTTCGCGGCGGTTGATGCCGGTGACGGCGCTGATCTGGCTGTCGGTCGGGCTGGTGCCGCCCTCGTGGTTGCGGACGGCTTCATCGATATAGACGCGCTTGAGCAGGTCGCGGAACGCGATATAGCCCCAGCCCCGCCGCATCAGGTAGGCGACGAGGGGGCGCAGCAACCGGCCCAGCATGTTCTCGATATCGGATTCCATTCCCGCTCGCCCGCCGACCGTGGCGTGGGTGGCTCGCCGCCATCCGCCCCGCGTTCCATGTGTGATAAACTCCCACATAATACACGTACAAAAATTTGCAATCGGATGACAGCAGTCTCGGCCATTGGAATGACATATTCCATTATGATACTGGATCGGTTCATTATGGGAGCGCGATGACGGTCTTGGGAAGCTTGCGCGCGGCGGCGGGAGGGTGTCGGGGGGGATCGGCGATCGCCCTGCTCGCTGCCATGGCCCTGCCGGGCCACGCCCGCGCCGCGGCGCCCAACGGGTTCACCATCGGGCTCGAACCCTCGCTGTTCACCGGGCGGTTCGGCACCCACCACACGATCCACATCTATGACCTGCCCTTGTCGGTCGTCTATCGGCACGACCGGCTGCTGGTGCGGGTCGAAGTGCCCTATATCGCCGTGGCGGGGGCCGGGATCGTGGCCGGGCAGGCGGTCATTTCCGGCCACGGGTCCAGCGCCACCCGCCAGGGGCTCGGCGATGTCTGGGTCAAGGCTGAATACCGGCTCGACCACGCGCGCGGGCCGATGCCGGCCATCGAGCCCTATGTGAAGGTGAAGCTGCCGGTCGCCTCCTATCGCAAGGGGCTCGGGACCGGGCGGTTCGACGAGGAAGCCGGCGTGCGGACGATCTGGCGGATCGGCGACCGGGTGTTCCCCTACCTCCAGCTCGGCTACCGCGTGGTCGGCCGCCTGCCGGGGCTGCATCTGCAGAACGTCGTGACCTTCGAGCCGGGGGTGGCGGTGGCGGTGACGCCCCGGCAGTTCGTCAGCGTTATCCTGATTGGCCACACGCCGATCCAGAAACGGCGGACGGCGGTGGCCTCCGCCATACTGGCATATAACCTGCGGATGAATTTCCGTTGGGAATTGCAGCTTTACGCTACGCGTGGGCTGACGTCGCAAAGTGCCGCGTTTGGCGCCGGACTCGGCGTCATGGCGCATTTCTGAGCGCTGTTTCAATAGTTTAACCAGAAAAAACGGGAATCCGCGCGGCGGCGCGCGGCGGCGCGGACCTGTCCGCTTGTTCATGTTTGCTGCCGTTTTCTCGCTTGACTGTGGAACTTTCTCCCACGATAACAGCGCGACACCGGCAGTGGAAAGGAACCCTGTATGCGCGATGTTCATGTGGTTGAGCGGGACAGCGCGCCGGGGTTCGCGGGTGCTGTCTGGCGGGAGACGAGGATGGACCCGGCCGCGCCCTTCGGCAGCGGTGCGATGGAGGGTGACGCGGCGGCGGCAAGCCGTCCGGGCGGCCTTCTGACCCGCCGGGCCGGCGCGCGGATGCCGGGATGCGGCGGGCCGGTCGGACCGACGGTGGTGTTTCTCTATTCGCATGACACGTTCGGCCTCGGGCATCTGCGCCGCAACCTCGCCATCGCCGAGCGCCTGCTCGACACGCGGCAATTCGCGGTTCACCTGCTCACCGGCTCGCCGGTGATCGGGCAGTGGCGCCTGCCGCCGGGGCTGCATGTGCATCCGCTGCCGCCGGTGGTGAAGACCGGCGCGGAAACCTACAAGGCGCGCGAGGCGGGGCAGAGTTTCGGCCTGGTGAAAGGCTATCGCGCCGCGCTGATCCTGACCCTCGCGCTGCGTTACCGGCCGGACGTGTTTCTCGTCGATCACGCGCCGGCGGGAATGAACGGGGAGATATTGCCCACGCTGGCGATGATGCGGCGCGACATGCCGCAGACCCGGGTCATGCTCGGCCTGCGCGACATTCTGGATAGTCCGGAGACGGTGCGGGCGACCTGGGCCGAGCAGGACATCCCCGATCTGCTCGACCACGCCTATGACGACATCCTTGTGTATGGATCGCGCGCGCTGTTCGACGTCGCGGAGGCCTATGGCATCGGCGGGGCGGCGGCCGGACGGGTGCGCTATTGCGGGCATGTCGTCGCTGCCGACCTGCTGCTGCCGGGCAATGCGGGGGCGCCGCCGTGCTGGTCCGTGCTCCGCGCGGCGGGGCGGAAGGTCGTGCTGGTGACGGCGGGCGGCGGCGGCGACGGGTTCGCGCTGATGGAGGCGTATCTGCGCGCCCTGCCGCAGCGGCAGCCGGCTTCGTTCCACTCCGTCATCGTGACCGGGCCGCTGATGCAGCCGGCGCAGCGCGCGGCTCTCGCCGCCGCCGCCGGCGGGCGCGACGATGTCGAGCTGGTGGACTACATCACCGATCCGCTGCCGAGCCTGCGGGCCGCTGATCTCGTCATCGCGATGGCGGGCTACAACACCAGCGCCGAGCTGATCGCCGCACGCAAGCGGGCGATCCTGGTGCCTCGGCCGGCCCCGCGGGCGGAGCAGCGGATGCGGGCGCGGCTGCTGGCGGGTCTTGGCCTCGTGCGCGCGATCGAGCAGGGGCCGGATCTCGCCGCCGATCTCGCACGCGAGATTCCCGCCGCCCTCGCCGCCCCCGAGCCGCTGCCCGAAACCTGGGCGCAGCTCGATCTCAACGGTGCCGAGCGGGTGGCCGATCATCTCGCCGCCCTGGCCGGGAAGCGGCAGGATGTGCCGGGCTCGGCGTGGGAGATCGCCTGATGCCCGTCTTCGCCAGCCTTGATTCCGCCGCGTCTCCCGCCGGGGATGCGCCGGTCGTCTACATCATGAAGCGCTATCCCCGGCTGACGGAAACCTTCATCCTCAACGAGATCCGCGCGATGGAGCGGCTGGGGGCGAAGCTGCACATCGTCTCGCTGCTGCCGCCGGAGCCGCCGCCGCATCACCCGATGGTCGCCGAGGTCGAGGCGCCGCTGCATCCCGTGCCGCCGATGAGCGAGGCGGCGGGGCGCCGGCAGATTGCCGCCGCCCATGGCCGCGCCATCGCCGCCGCCCCCGCGCGCTATCTCGGCGCCTTCGGCCGGGCAATGCTGTTTTCCGCCCGGTCGCCGCGGCCGCTCTCGGTCTGGAAGCAGTTCCTGCGCGGCGGCGTGATCGCGAGCCTGTGCCGGGCCCAGGGCATCCGCCATATCCACGCCCATTTCGCCAACGCGCCGGCCGCCGCCGCGTGGTTCGCCAGCATGATGACGGGGCTGCCCTTCAGCTTCACCGCCCATGCCAAGGATCTCTACCTCACGCCGCCGCATGTGATCCGCAAGCGCGCCCAGGCGGCCAGCTTCGTTGCGACATGCACCGGCTACAACGTGAAATATCTCGCCGGGCTGCTGGAGGGCGAGGCGGACAAGATCAAGCTCGTCTATCACGGCATCGATCTCGGCCTGTTCGGCGCGCGCCGGCAGGGCGAGGCGGCCGGGGCCGCCCGCGAGACGCTGATCCTCTCGGTCGGCCGGCTGGTGCCGAAAAAAGGACATGACGACCTGATCGCCGCCTGTGCGCGGCTGCGCCGGCTCGGCCTTGCCTTTCGCTGCCGGATCATCGGCGAGGGGCCGCTGCGCGATGAGCTGCAGGCGCAGATCGCGGCGCATGGGCTGGACGGGGTGGTGACGCTCGACGGCGCGATGACGCATGCCGACCTGATCGCGCTCTACGCCACCGCCGATGTGTTCGCGCTCGCGCCGCGAATCACCGAGGATGGCGACCGCGACGGGATTCCCAACGTGATCGCCGAGGCGATGGCGATCGGCGTGCCGGTGGTCTCGACCAGCGTGTCCGGCATTCCCGAGCTGGTGCGCGATGGCGAGACCGGGCGGCTGGTGCCGCCGCGCGACCCGGCGGCGCTGGCCGCGGCGATCGAGGATATCCTGGCCGATCCCGCCACGGCGCGGCGTCTCGCCGAAGCCGGGCGGGCGCGGCTCGAAGGCGAGTTCGACCTGTGGACGACGACGCGCCGGCTGCACGCGCTGCTCGGCTGCGCCGGCTGCGCGCCAGAGGCGCCGGAGAGCGGCGGGACGCGGTTTCGCGCCGATTCGCCCACCGGACCCTCATCGCTGGCAAGGGCATCGTCGTGAGGATCCTGTATCTCAATCTCGATCGCGGCATTCCGGTCGAGGGCGACAAGGGCGCTTCGGTCCATGTCCGCGAATTCGTCGCCGCGGCTTCATCGCTCGGCCATGAGGTGACCCTCGCCTGCACCACGCGCGGCACCGGCAATCCGCCGCCGCCGGCGCGCATCCTCGAATTCGCGCCGCCGCCGGCGGACCTGTCGGTCGGCAACGAGATCGAGCGGCGCGAGCGCGTGCGGATCGAGCATGATTTTTCGGTCGGCGACCGGATCTGTGCGGCACTGGACCGGTACGGCGTGAAGCCCGATCTCGTCTATGAGCGCCACGCGCTGTTCCATCGCGCGGGCGTGTGCATTGCCGCGCGGCTCGGCGTGCCGCGGATCCTCGAGGTCAACGCGCCGCTGGTCGAGGAGCAGCTTCGGTTTCGCGGACTGCATCTGATGGACGAGGCGCTGGCGGCGGAGGAAAAATCCTATCGCGGGGCGGATGCCATCATCGCCGTCTCGCCGCAGGTGGCCGCACATGTCGCCGCCGTGCTCGGCCGGGCGGACCGGGTTCATGTCGTCCCCAACGGGGTCGATCTCGCCCGCTTCGCCGATGCCGATACGGCGGGGGCGGTGCTGCGCGCCCGGCTCGGCCTCGGCGGGCGGCGGATTGCCGGGTTTATCGGCAGTTTCAAGGCCTGGCACGGTGTGGCCGGACTGGTCGAGGCGGTTGCCACAATCGCCGCGCGGTATCCGGCGTTGCATCTCGTCGCGGTGGGCGACGGGCCGGAGCGCGAGGCGGTGGCGGCGCTGGTGGCGGCGCGCGGCCTCGGCGCGCGGGTCACGCTGCCGGGGCGGGTTCCGCATGGCGAGATCCCGGCCTGGCTCGGGGCGATGGATTTCACCGTTGCCCCCTATCTGCCGCAGCCGGATTTCTATTTCTCGCCGCTCAAGATTTTCGAATCCCTCGCCGCCGGGCGCGCGGTGATCGCCCCGGCGATCGGCGAGATCGGCGGGATCATCGCCGATGGCGAGACCGGGCTGCTCTATCCGGCGGGCGAGACGCGTGCGCTCGGCGCCGCGCTGGCGCGCCTGCTCGATGATCCGGCGGGCTGCCGGGCGATGGGCGCGCGCGGACGTGCCGGTCTTGCCGGGCGGGACTGGCGCGACGTGGTGCGGTTCAGCCTCGCCTGCGCGCCGGCCCGGTTGCCGGCATGAGCGGGCCGGGCGGCGTCTGGCTGCGGGCTTATCTGCGGCCCGAATGGCGCGCCCTTTCGGCCGGCACGGCGGTGATGGCGGCGCGGGCCGGCGTTTTGCTGATGCTGCCCTGGCCGCTGAAATTTATCATCGACAACGTGATCTTCCAGCGCCGGCTGGCGCCCTGGCTGCACGGCGTGCTGCCCGATCCGCTGACCCACCGGATGGCGCTGCTCGACACGCTCGGCCTCGCCATGCTCGGGCTCGGTATCGCCGATGCGCTGCTGGTCTATCTCGGCAACCGGCTGTTTCTCGATGCGGGGCAGCGGATCGTGTTTGCCATCCGAGCCGATCTGTTCGCGCATCTGCAACGCCTGTCGCTCGCCTTTCACCGCCGCCAGCGCGCCGGCGAGCTGATGGCGCGGCTGACCGGCGATGTGCGGCAATTGCAGGATTTCATCGTCGCGGTGGGGATCGACCTGCTGCCGCACGGGCTGACCATTCTCGGCATGGCGACGGTGATGCTGCTGATCGACTGGCGGTATGCGCTGATCGCGCTGTCGGTCGCACCGCTGCTGTTCTGGATCGCGCGGGTCTATACGGGGCGGCTGCGCAACGCGCTGCGCCAGGTGCGACGGCACGAGACGACGCTGAGTGGCGTGATGCAGGAAATCCTCGGCAGCGTGCAGGTGGTGCAGGCCTTCGGCCGCGAGCCGCACGAGGACGGGCGGTTCGGCGCCCATGCCGGGCGCAGCCTCGAGGCCGGGCTGCATGCCAATGCGGTGCAGGCGCAGTTCAGCCCGGCGATGAACCTCGCCATCGCGGTCGCGACCGGGGCGATCGCCTGGTATGGCGCGGCGACGGTGATTCGCGGCACGCTCACGCCGGGGGAATTGCTGATCTTTCTCGCCTATCTGCGCGGCATCGCCACCCCGGCGCGGCAGCTCGCCAAGACCGGGCGGGTGTTCGGCCGGGCATCCGTCGCGATCGAGCGGATCGGCGAATACCGGGCCGAGCGGTCGAGCGTCGCCGAGGTGCGGGATGCGCTTCCCTTTGCCGGGCGGGCGACGCGGATCGAATTCCGCGAGGTCGGGTTCGGCTACCGCGACGATCACGAGGTGCTGCACGGCGTCTCCTTCGCGCTGGAGGCCGGGCGCACCATCGCGCTGGTGGGCGCGACCGGCTCGGGCAAGAGCACGATCGCGAGCCTGATCCCGCGCTTCTACGACGCGACATCCGGTGCCGTGCTGCTCGACGGGCAGGATATCCGCGGCGTGCGCCTCGCGGATCTGCGCCGGCAGGTGGCTCTCGTGCTGCAGGACCCGGTGCTGTTCCAGGCGAGCGTTTGGGAAAACATCGCCTATGGGCGCGAGGGCGCAGGGCGGGACGAGGCGATCGCGGCGGCGCGCGCGGTCGGGATCGATGCGGTGGTCGAGGGCCTGCCCGACGGGTTCGACACCATGGTCGCCGAGCGCGGGCAGAGCCTGTCTGGCGGCCAGCGCCAGTGCATCGCCATCGCCCGCGCCATGCTGTGCGATGCGCCGATCGTCATTCTCGACGAGCCGAGCAGCAGCCTTGATGCCGGCACCGAGCGGCGGGTGATGGCGGCGCTCGACCGGCTGGCGGCGAACCGCGCCGCCCTGGTGATCGCGCACCGGCTTTCCACCGTGCGCGCCGCCGACGAAATCCTGGTGCTCGACGATGGCCGCATCGTCCAGCGCGGCACGCATGACGCGCTGCTGGCCGAGGGCGGGCGATATGCCGCGCTCTGGCAGGCGCTGCGCGATGATTCTCCCGCTCCCCAACTCCGTCTGGTGGCTCAATGACCCGTTCCGCGTCTGCCGTTCCGCGCCTGCTCGCCGCCCTTGCCGCCGGTGCGGCGCTTGCCGCGCCGCTGCGCGCCGCCCGCGCCGATCCCTGGATTCCGGCTTCGGGGGATGGCGTCGTCAAGCCGATGGTGCGGCTGTTTCACGGCAACCAGGCGTTTCCCGCCGGCGGCTTCACCACCAATGCGCTGCGCGGCTCGAGCGAGAGTTCGACGCAATATCGCGTCACCGGCGTGCAGGGGATCGGGGATGGCCTGTCGATCGAATACGATCTGCGCGGCGGCCGGGTGCGCAGCTTCGCCGACCGTCACCACCGGCCGGTAGCGAGCGTTTCATCCGGCCTGCAGGACGAGGAGATCGGCCTGAATTACGGGCTGGTCCAGACGCCGCGTTTCGCCGATTCTCTCACGCTGAACGTCATCGTCCCGGCGGGGCGGACGAAGCCCTCGCCCGCGCTCGGCACCGGGCGTTGGTCGGTGGAGCCGGATTTCCAGGCCGGGATCTCGCGGCCCTGGGGCAGCCTGACGATGGTCACGGGGGCGCGGGTTTTCCTCGACGGTGCGGCGACGCAGCTGCGCGCGACGATCGATCTCTCGCTCCATCTCACCCGCCGCCTCGCGCTGACCGGCGAGGTGTTCGCGGTGAAGACGATCCGGCAGAGCGGCACGATTCCGCCCGGCGCGCAGGGCGAGATCTACAATCTGGTGCGGCCGGCGGTCGGCCTGACCTGGCGGCTGACCAAGACGGTCCGGCCGTTCCTGCTCTACGAGGTGAACGTGGCGGGCGAGGGGATTCATGCCGGCAGCCGGGTGGAGCTGGGCGTTGCGGTGCATTACTGACCCGCGCGCCGGCGGCCGGGCGCTGCTGCTCGCCCGGCATGGACGGACGGCATGGACCGGCGAGGGCCGTTATCAGGGGCGCAGCGACCAGCCGCTCTCGCCCGAGGGCTGGGCGGATGCCGCCGGGCTTGCCGCCGCGCTGGGCGACGAGCCGCTCGCTTCGATCTATTCCAGCCCGCTGCTGCGGGCGCGGCAGACGGCCGGCTGCATCGCCGCGCGGCGTGGCGACGTCGCGGTGATCGTCGATGACCGGCTGGCCGAGATCGCGTTCGGCGACTGGGAGGGACGCACCCAGGCCGAAATCCGCGCCGCGACACCCGAGGCGCTGCGGCGCTGGAAGCGCGATCCCGGCGGGATGCGCTTTCCCGGCGGCGAGACGCTTTCCGAGGCGCGGGCGCGGCTGCATGGATTTCTCGCCGATCTGCCGGAGCAGGGCGGGGCCGTTCTAGCCGTCACCCATGCCGGGATGATCCGCCTCGCCTGTCTCGACGCCGAAGGGCGCGGCGATGACGGGTTTCGCGGCATCAGGATCGCACCGGGCGCGGTGCGGCGCTTCTCCCTTTGCGGCGCGGCTGTCGCGGCGCCGCCTTTCCATCATGAAACCGTGGAGTGAACCGATGCGCATCGTCATGATCGGCGCCGGCTATGTGGGGCTCGTCTCCGGTGCCTGCTTCGCCAGCATGGGCACCGAGGTGATCGTCGTGGAGAAGGATCCGTGCCGCATCGAGGCGCTCCAGGCCGGGCGGATTCCGATCTATGAGCCGGGGCTGGACCGGCTGGTCGCCGACTCCGTGCGGGCGGGGCGGCTGCGCTTCGAAACCGCGCTCGACCGCGCGCTGCCCGGCGCCGACGCCGTGTTCCTCGCCGTCGGCACGCCGTCGCGCCGGGGCGATGGCCATGCCGACCTGTCCCATGTGTTCGCCGCCGCCGCCGAGCTGGCCGCTGCATTGCCGGGGCCGACCGTGCTGGTGACGAAATCGACCGTGCCGGTGGGCACCGGGCGGCGGCTCGCCGCGCTGATGCGCGAAATCCGGCCGGATCTCGACGTGGCTGTGGCCTCGAACCCGGAATTCCTGCGCGAGGGCAGTGCGATCGAGGATTTCATGCGGCCGGACCGGATCGTCGTCGGCACCGACAGCGCGCAGGCCGAGGCGGTGCTGCGCGCGCTCTACCGCCCGCTCAACCCGGCCGGGGTGACGCTGCTCTGCACCGGGCTGGAGACGGCGGAGCTGATCAAATACGCGACCAACGCCTTCCTCGCGATGAAGATCACCTTCATCAACGAGATGGCGGATCTGTGCGAGCAGGTCGGGGCGGATGTTCACGAACTCGCCCGCGGCATGGGGCTCGACCGGCGGATCGGCCCGAAATTCCTGCATCCCGGCCCCGGCTTCGGCGGCTCGTGCTTCCCGAAGGATACCCAGGCGCTGATGCGGATCGCCCAGGATGCGCATGCGCCGGCGCGGCTGGTCGAGACCGTCGTGAGCGTGAACGAGGCGCGCAAGGCCGGGATGGCCGGGCGGATTCTCGCAGCCTTCGGCGGCACGGTGCGGCGGCAGCGGATCGCCGTGCTGGGCCTGACCTTCAAGCCGGAGACCGACGACATGCGCGACTCCCCGGCGATTCAGATCGTGCACCGGCTGGTCGAGCTTGGCGCCGAGGTGGTGGCCTATGATCCGGCCGGGATGGAGCAGGCGCGGCGGGATCTGCCGGCGGAGGTGGTCTATGCGCCGAGTGCCGCCGCGGCGCTTGCCGGCGCGGATGGCGCGGTGCTGGTCACCGAATGGAACGAGTTCCGCGCCCTGGCGCCGGACTGGCTGCGCGCGACGATGCGCGGGCGCGTCGTCGTCGATCTGCGCAACGTGTTCGACCCGGCGGCGATGCGTGCGGCGGGGCTCGATCACCACGCGATCGGCCGGCCGGCGCCGCATCGAGCACGTGCCGGCGAGGTGGAGCTGGCGCTCGCGGCGGCGGATTAGAGCATCATCCGATCAGATGGAATCATCTGATCGGATAAAGATGCTCTAGTTATCAATATGATAGAGCACGACATCCGATCCTGATGGATCGGAACGTGCTCTAGAATATCATCTTCGCGCACCGGATGACATTCGAAGGGTCAAAAATCACAGGATCGTGAGCCGCGCTGTTCGTTTGGCGACATGGCGCATCCTCTCGTCCGCCCCTATGTGTAAAATAATGGAGGAGCGAGGAATTCGCAGTGCGACGCGCGGGCTGCCGCGCATCCTGCCCGGTTTCGTGCCCGTCGTCGGGCTCGTCCTCGCCGCGGGCGCGCTGCTTCCGGCACAAGTCGCCCATGCCGCCGAGCCGCAACCCTATGACGTCGCTTTCGCGGCCACCGGCAACGCCCCGCTCGACACGCTGATCCGCCAGAGTTCGAGCCTCGAAACCCTTCGCGGCAAGCTCGCGGTCGGCCCCTTCGCGCTGATCGCCCGCGCCCGCGCCGATCTCGACACGTTCCGCACCGTGCTGGAAAGCGAGGGCTACGATTCCGGCACGATCAGCATCACCATCGACGGTCATGCCTTGTCCGACCCCGCCTTGCCCGACCTGCTGCGCAAGGCGCCGGCGAACCCGCCCGCCCGCGTCCGCGTGGCGATCGTGCAAGGCCCGCTCTATCACGTTGGCGTCATCAGCACCCCCGGCCTCACCGATCCCGCCGCCGCCGCTTCACTCGGCGTGAAGCCGGGCGAGCCCGCCACCGCTGCCCCGCTCGTCGCCGCCGCGTCCCGCCTGGAGACGAAGCTGCGCAATCTCGGCTACGCCTTCGCGAACGTCGCCCCGCCCGTCGCCGAGGCCGATGACACGACGCATACGCTCGCCGTCACCTATCCGGTGACGATGGGCAAGCGCGTCGATGTCGGCGCCATCACCTTCACCGGCATGCAGCGGATGCACCGCCGCTTCATGGCGCGGCACATCGCGCTCAAGCCCGGCCAGCGCTACAGCCAGACGGCGCTGGACGCGGCGCGCGACCAGTTGCTCGGCCTCGGCGTGTTTTCTTCCGTCACCGTCCACACGGCCGCTTCACCGCACCCCGCCGGGCAGGTGCCCATCGCCTTCGCGGTGCGCGAGCGCAAGCGCCATACCGTGGCACTCGGTGCGTCCTATTCCTCCGATCTCGGCATCGATGCCAATGTCTCCTGGACCGACCGCAACCTGTTCGGCGGGGCGCAGAGCCTGATCTTGTCGCTCGGCGCCACCGGCATCGCCGGCAGCGGCCGCAGCCAGACCGCGACCTTCGGCAAGCACACGTATGTCGTCGCCCCCGGCTACGATGCGAAGGCGACCTATCGGGTGCCCGATTTCATCCGCCCCGGCCAGTCGATCGCCGCGACGATCGAGGCGCTCAAGCAATACCTGCCGGCCTATAGCCGCACCGCCTTTCTCGGCCGCGCCATCGCTGCGCGCCCGCTCGGCCCGCATCTGACGCTCGATTACGGCGCCGGCTTTATCTTCGAGAAGGTGAACCAGGAGGGCGAAAGCCGCACCTACCGCCTCGCCCAGCTTCCCGTAACCCTCTCCTACGACACGGCAAATTCGCTCCTCGACCCCACGCGCGGCGTGAAGCTCACCCTGCGCGTCACCCCGAGCCTGTCCCTCGGTGCTGGCGTACAGCCTTTCGTCATCACCGAACTTACAGGCAGCACCTACATCAATCTCGAAGCGCCCGGCCGCGGCGTGCTGGCGCTGCATGGCGTGCTCGGCCGCATCTTCGGCGGCTCGCAATTCGGCATCCCGCCCGACCAGCGCTTCTATGCCGGCGGCACCGGCACGGTGCGCGGCTTCACCTACCAGACGGTCGGCCCGCTCTTCCCCGATGGCATCCCCCAGGGCGGCACCGCGATCGACGCGCTGGAAACCGAGTTCCGCCAGCGCATCGGCAAGCATTTCGGCATCGCCCCCTTCATCGATGCCGGCCAGGTCTCGGCCCATGGCACGCCCTTCACCGGCACGCTGCGCATCGGCGCCGGCCTCGGCCTGCTCTATTACACCGGCATCGGCCCGCTACGCGTCGATGTCGGCGTCCCGCTCAACCGTGCGCCCGGCAGCGCTTCCGTCGCCGTCTATATCGGTCTCGGACAGGCCTTCTGATGCGCCGGGTCTTCAAGATCATCCTCTGGATCGCCGGCATCCTGATCGCCCTGCCGGTCCTTGCCATCCTCGCGCTCGACATCGCGCTGAACACTGGCGCCGGCCGCGCCTTCGCCACGCACGAGATCGGCGCGCTCTCCGGCGGCACGGTCAGGATCGCCGGCCTCGCCGGCCATTTCCCGAAATACATCGCGGCACGGCGCATCGCGATCGCCGATCGCAAGCGCCAGTATCTCGTCATCGACGATGCCGTCCTCCGCTGGTCGCCGCTTGCGCTCCTGCACCGCAGGATCGACATCGGCGAGCTTGCCGCGAAACGCATCGACGTCCTGCGCCGGCCCGCGCCCGCAGCCGCGAAACCGAAGCCGAAACAATCCGCCGCGAGCAGCATCCCGAACCTCTCGCTGGTCCTGCACCGTCTCGAAATCGGCCGTCTTGCTCTCGCGAAACCCGTGCTCGGCCACACGCTCGCGCTGAACATCACCGGCCAGGCCCGCGCGAAATCGCTCGACGACATCGCCGCCACGCTTGACGCTACCTCGCTCGAAGGCCCCTCGCTCGGCGCTCCCGGCACCTACCGCCTCGCCGCGACCCTCGATGCCAACAGGGTGAACGCGCATCTCACCGTCCACGAACCGCCCGGCGGCCCCATCGCCGCCTTCGCCGGCACCGCCAGCCAGCCCGATCTCGCGAAGCAACCTGTCGATCTCTCGCTGACCATCGCTGGCCCGCGCAATGCCGCCGCCCTGCACTTCGCCAGCGCCCTCGGCGATCTCAAGGCGCACGGCACCGGCACGGTCGACCTCTCGCCAGCCACTCCCGGCGCCGATCTCACCATCATCATTCCCGAACTCGCGCCCTATGCCGCCCTCGGCAAGCAGACGCTCGGCGGCCGCACCGTGCTGCACCTCGTCGCGAAACATCGAGGCGACGCCACGACACTTCACTTCGACGACACGGTTGAGATCACGCAGGCGGCGAAACCCGTCCCCGTCCTGGTCGGCAAGCGCGCGACGCTCGCGGGCGATTTCACCCTGGCCCACGGCATCACCACCATCCACAGCCTGACGCTCGACATGGCGGCGCTAAGGGCAAAGCTCGCCGGCACCGCCGCACGGTCGCATCTCGCGCTCAAGGGCACGTTCACCCAGCCCGATCTCGCCCTCATCGCGCCGCAACTCGCCGGCCACGTCACCGAACATCTCGACCTCGCCGGCCCGCCCGACAATCTCGCCCTGCACGGCACGGTGGATGGTCTGGCAACCGCGAAGGGCGTGCAATCCGGCCCGTTCCACCTCGCGATCGACGCCACCAACCTGCCCGGCGCGCCGCAGGGACAGCTCACGGGCACCGGCGCGCTCTACGATTCCCCGCTCTCGCTCAGCGCCACTTTCGCCCGCAGCGCCGCCGGCGCGATCGATCTCGACCTCAAAACCCTGTCCTGGAAATCGCTGCGGGGGCAGGGGCGCATCACCCGCGCCCCGGGCGCGATGCTGCCGGACGGCGCGATTCACATCGCGATGACGCGCCTCGCCGATCTCGCCCCACTGCTGCACATGAAGCTCGCCGGCGCGTTCGCCGCCGATTTCACCCACCATTCCGGCCAGCCCGCCGCCATCGCGCTCACCGCCAGCCACCTCGCCTATGGTACCGTCGCCGCCCTTCGCGCCGCGCGGATCGACGCGACGATCGACCATCTCGCCACGCCCCAAGCGATCGACGCGACCGTGACCCTCACCGGCCTCGACAGCAAGGCGGCAGCGGGCAACCTGACCCTCACCGCCAAAGGCAGCGCGGCCGCGCTCGCCGTTACTGCCGCCGGCCGTTTCGCGCGCCTCGCCGGCAAGCCGGCGCAGCTCGATCTCGCCGCGACACTCGATGGCAAGACCCGCACCATCCACCTCGCGAAACTCGATGCCGCCGCCCGCGGCGTCACCGCCCGCCTGCTTGGCCTCGCCACCATCAGCGCAGGGGCGACCACCGAAATCCACCATCTCGCCCTCGCCCTGGGCGGGCTCGGCGGTGCGGCGCGAATCACCGCCGACGGCACCATCCGCCCGTCGCTCGCCCTCGATGCGAAAATCGCCAATCTCCCCGCCGGCATCGCCCGCGCCGTCGATCCCAACCTCGCCGCCACCGGCCTGCTCGACGCCACCGCCCATCTCACCGGCACGCTCGCCGCCCCCACCGGGACGATCGCGCTGCAGGGCAGGGGGCTCGGCCTCGCGTCCGGCACGGCTGCGAAGCTGCCGCGCGCAACCATTGCCGCCCGCGAGACGCTGCTCGGCCACGCCCTGCGCGGCACCATCGCCGCAACGCTCGGCCCTGCCCGTCTCAGCCTCGACGGCACCGCCCCGCTTGCGCTCACCGGCCCGATGGACCTGTCGTTCCGGCTCGACAATCTCTCGGCCTCGCTGCTGCACGCGGCCGATCCGAAACTCACCGCCTCCGGCATCGTCACCGCCCGCGCCCGGCTGACCGGCACGCCGCGCGCGCCGCGCGGCACGGTCGATCTCGCGGCGACATCCATGCGCCTGCTCACCGGCCCCGCCGCCTCGCTGCCGCCGGCCGATCTCACCGCGCATGAAACCCTGCTCGGCCACAGCGCCCGCGGCACCGCGCGCCTTGCCCTCGGCAACCGGGCGGATCTCACCCTCACCGGCACCGCGCCGCTGGCGGCCGCCGGAGCGATCGACCTTGCTCTGACCGGAACCGCCAATCTCCACCTTCTCGACCCGCTCACCGCAGCCGGCGGCACCGCGGTCGGCGGCACCGTGACGCCGGATCTCCGCGTCACCGGCACGCTGGCCGCGCCCCGCGCCGCCGGCACGCTCACCCTGGCCGGCGGCCGGGTGCAGAACATCGCCAGCGGGCTCGACCTCTCGGCGATCGACGCCACGATCACCGCCGCCGGTCGCACCATCCGGCTCGACCGTCTCTCGGCCAAGGCCGGGGCTGGCACGATCGACGGCTCCGGCAGTTTCGGTCTCGCCAAACCGATGCCGGTCGATCTGCGGCTCGCCTTCCATCACGCGAGCCCGATCGCGAGCGACATCCTGACCGAACGCCTCGGCGGCGCGCTCAGCCTCACCGGCGATATCGACACCGGCGCCAGGCTCGCCGGCACCGTCGCGATCGAGACGGCGAATATCCAGATTCCGCAGGGCCTGCCGCCCTCGGTGGTCAGGCTCGACATCCGGCGCAAGGGCGCCCGTCCGCCGCCACCCGCCGCCCCGGCGCCACCCGTGGCGCTCGACCTCACGGTCGATGCCCGCAACGAGGTCTTCGTGCGCGGCAAAGGGCTGTTCGCCAATCTCGGCGGGCGCCTGCATGTCGGCGGCACGCTCGCCGCACCGCAGCCTACCGGCGGCTTCCACCTGATCCGCGGCTATTTCAATCTTGGCGGCAAGACGCTCGATCTCAGCCGCGGCACCGTCCACTTCAACGGCAACGGCATGATCCCGGTGATCGACCTCGAAGTGAGCGGCACCGCCTCGGACGGCACCGTCTCGACGCTGGCGCTGACGGGCGCTGCCAGCGCGCCGAAGATTTCCCTCTCCAGCCTCCCGTCCTTGCCGTCGGACGAGGTGCTGGCGCATCTGCTCTACGGCACCAGCTCGCAGAGTCTCTCGGCGCTGCAGGCCGCCTCGCTCGCCGCCTCGTTGGCCGATCTCGCCGGTATCGGTGGCGGCGGGCCGGATGTGGTCGGCGGGCTGCGCAAGGCGCTCGGGCTCGACCAGCTCTCGATCGGCGGCGGCACCAGCGCGCCGACGATCAATGCCGGCCGCTACGTCGCCCCCGGGGTTTATGTCGGCGCGCAGCAATCGGCCACCGGCGGCGGCACCGGTGCCAAGGTCGAGATCAATCTCTACAAGGGGCTGAAACTGAAAACCGAGGTGCAGTCCAACAGCGGGACCGGCGGCAGCACCGGCCCCGGCGAATCGGTCGGGCTGACCTACCAGTTCGACTATTGAGCAGGCGGGTTCAGAGCATCTTTATCAATGTGGCAGAGCACGGCATCCGATCCGGATGGATCGGAACGTGCTCTATAACAGCTGCCCGCCATCGACGACGATATTCTGCCCCGTCACCCAGCGCGCCGCCGGCGAGGCCAGGAACATCGCCACCTCGGCGATTTCCTCCGCCGTGCCGAACCGCCCGAACGGAATCGAGGCGAGGGTCGTCTCGTAGAGCTTCGGATTGGTCGTCTTGCGCTGTTCCCACAGACCGCCGGGAAAGGCGATCGAGCCGGGCGAGATTGCGTTCACCCGGATCCGCTTTGGTGCCAGCGTCGCCGCCTGCGACATCGTGTAGTTGATCACCGCCGCCTTCACCGCCGCATAGGGCTGGCTGCGGGTCGAGGCGCGCAGGCCGGAAATCGAAGCGAGATTGACGATCGCGGCCCCCTCGGCGGCCTCGAGGAAGGGCAGGGCGGCATGGCTCGCCCGCACCACCGCCATCACATCCACCCCGATCGCGGCGGCCCAGCCCGCCTCGTCATCGGTCATCCCGAAGCCCGAGGCATTGTTCACCAGAATGTCGATGCCACCCAGGGCGGCGGCGGCGTCCGGCACGAACCGGGCGATCCGTTCCGCATCGGCAAGGTCGCAGGGGGCGGCGAACACCACCCCGCCATGCCCGGCGATTTCGCGCCGCGCCACGTCCAGCGCCTCAGCGCCGCGGGCACAGATCGCGACCGCGGCTCCCTCGGCGGCAAATCCCATCGCGATGGCGAGGCCGATTCCCCGGCTTCCGCCCATCACCACGACCTTCCTGCCCGCAAACCGCATCGCCCGCTCCTCGCCTTCATGTTGTGGGATGGCCGGAGCAAACGCGCCCCGGCCCGCCGGTTCAGGCCGCCTTCTGCTTGGCCGCCGTCGGATAGTCGGTATAGCCCTCGGCGCCGCCCTGGTAGAAGGTCGACATATCGGGCGGGTTCAGCGCCAGCCCGTTGCGGAAGCGGGCAACCAGGTCGGGGTTGGCGATGTAGAGCTGGCCAAAGGCCACCGCATCCACCTCGCCCGCCTCGATCGCCGCCTCGGCGCTCTCGCGGGTGAATTTCTCGTTGGCGATATACACCCCGCCGAACGCCGCCTTCAGCTTCGGCCCGATCCAGTCCGCCGCCTTGTGCTCGCGCGCCGCGATGAAGGCGATCTTCCGCTTGCCGAGTTCGGTGGCGACATGGGTGAACAAGCCGAGCTTGTCGGAATCGCCCATCGAGTGCGCATCGCCGCGCGGCGAAAGATGCACGCCCACCCGGTCGGCACCCCAGACGCCGATCACCGCGTCCGTCACCTCCAGCAGCAGCCGCGCGCGGTTCTCGATCGAGCCGCCATACCGGTCGGTGCGCTTGTTGGTCGAATCCTGCAGGAACTGGTCGAGCAGGTAGCCGTTCGCGCCATGCACTTCGACACCGTCGAAGCCGGCCGCCTTGGCGTTCTGCGCCGCGACCCGGTAGGCCTCGATCACGCCCGGAATCTCGTCGGTCTCTAGCGCGCGCGGCGTCACGAAGGGCCGTTCCGGCCGCACCAGGCTCACATGTCCCTCGGCGGCGATCGCGCTGGGGGCGACGGGCAGTTCGCCGTTCAGGAAGATGGGGTCGGAAATCCGCCCGACATGCCAGAGCTGGGCGAGGATGATGCCGCCCTCGCGATGCACCGCCTCGGTGACGATGCGCCAGCCCGCCACCTGCTCATCGGACCACAGGCCCGGTGTCGCGGCATAGCCGACGCCCATCGGCGTCACCGAGGTCGCCTCGGAGAGGATCATTCCGGCCTCGGCGCGCTGCGCGTAATATTGCCCCATCAGCGCGTTGGGGAGGCGCGCCTCGCCGGACCGCGCGCGGGTCAGCGGCGCCATGACGATGCGGTTGCGCAAGGTGAAGGCGCCTGCCTGCAGGGGTTCAAACAGTTTCGACATGGATCAGCCTTTCGGGTTGATGCTGCGACTTCAGGGAGTGGTTTCGGGCAGACCAAGGGATTTCGCGAGTCCCCTGATCAGCGCTTCGATCGCGCCGTCATTGCGCCGGTAGAACACGAAGGTTCCAACCCGCCTTGTCTCGACCAGCCCCGCCGCGTGAAGGGCGGCGAGATGGGCCGAAATGCTCGATTGCGACAGCGGGCAGCTCCGCTCGATCTCCTTCGCGCAGACGCCGAAGGAGAGCGGGTGCGGCTGCCCGACGAAATGCCGTTCCGGATCGGCGAGCTTGGCAAGGATCGCGCGCCGCACCGGATGCACCAGGGCCTTCAGCCCTTCATCCAGATCCGGCGCGCGGTCATGATCGGCATCGATCGTCATGCAACGATAGATGGATCGGAAAAATCCGATATGAAGATCGGGTTTTGTGAATTTATGCAGGGCAGGGATGCGCGCCGCCCGTCCGGCGCGCATCCCGCATCATCTCAGCCCCGCTGGTCGATCGAGACGTAATCGCGGCGCACGGCACCGGTATAGAGCTGGCGCGGCCGGCCGATCCGCTGCGACGGGTCGGCGATCATTTCCATCCACTGGCTGATCCAGCCGGTGGTGCGCGCCAGGGCGAACAGCGGGGTGAACATCGTGGTCGGGAAGCCCATCGCCTTGAGGATGATGCCCGAATAGAAATCGACGTTCGGATACAGCTTGCGCTGCACGAAATAATCGTCGTCCAGCGCGATCTTTTCCAGCTCCATCGCGAGTTCCAGCAGCGGCTCGTGCTTGATCCCGAGTTCGCCCAGCACCTCGTGGCAGGTCTGCTGCATGATCTTCGCGCGCGGGTCGAAATTCTTGTAGACCCGGTGGCCGAAGCCCATCAGCTTGGTGTGGCTGTTCTTGTCCTTCACCTCGGCGATGAAGGCCGGGATGTTGTCCTTGTGGCCGATCTCGCCGAGCATCTTGAGCACCGCCTCGTTGGCGCCGCCATGCGCCGGGCCCCAGAGGGCGGCGATGCCGGCGGCGATGCAGGCGAAGGGGTTGGCCCCGGTCGAGCCGGCGAGCCGCACGGTCGAGGTCGAGGCGTTCTGCTCATGGTCGGCGTGCAGGATCAGGATGCGGTCCATCGCCCGCTCCAGGATCGGGTTCTTCCGATACGGCTCCGGCGGCACCGCGTTCATCATGTAGAGGAAGTTCTCCGCATAGGAGAGATCGTTCCGCGGATACATGAAGGGCTGGCCGGTCGAATATTTGTAGGCCCAGGCGGTGATCGTCGGGATCTTGGCGATCAGCCGGAACGCGCTGATCTCGCGCTCCCGCGCATCGTTCACGTTGACGCTTTCCGGATAGAAGGCCGAGAGCGCGCCGACCACGCCGCACAGCACCGCCATCGGGTGCGCATCGCGCCGGAACCCGTCGAAGAAGCGGCGCACCTGCTCGTGCAGCATCGTGTGCATGGTCACGCCGCGGTTGAACGCCTCGAACTCGGCGGCCGTCGGCAGTTCGCCGAACACCAGCAGATGCGCGACCTCGAGAAAGGTCGATTTCTCGGCGAGCTGGTCGATCGGGTAGCCGCGATAGAGCAGCACCCCCTCATCGCCGTCGATATAGGTGATCTTGCTCTCGCACGAGGCGGTCTCGCCATAGCCGGGATCGAAGGTGAAGATGCCGGTCTGCGCCTGGAGCTTGCGGATATCAGCCACCTGCGGGCCGAGCGTGCCGGCCAGGAGCGGGAGTTCGGCGGTCTTGTCGCTTCCGGGTATCGTAAGCGTCGCGTGCGTCGCGCGCGCGCCTTCGGTCGTGCTGCTCATGCTCAAGATTCCTCTTCTGTCCGGTCGAACCGTCCTGATCCGCTTCCCGGTCGAGTGCCGAGACTAATCGGTCTGGGTGACTGTTTTGTAAATCCTTCGGGCATGATCGCGCAACCTTCGCGCCTGCAACATGACACTTATGCACCACCTGCGGGAGGCGGGTCGATCACCCGCTGCAACCGCGTGGTTTTCGGCTTCAGCTCGCGCCAGGGCGTGAGGACGAGGAATTCGGCGGCCCGCATCGTCGGGAAGCCCTCCTCCAGCCGCGCATGCGCCGCGCCGCGCTCCTGCGCGCCCGAGGCCAGCATCAGCGCCAGCTCGTGCAGCCCCGGATTATGGCCGACCACCAGCACGCTCAGCATCGTCTCGCGCAGCTCGCGCAGCATCTCCAGCATCCGCGCCGCCGGCGCCATGTAGAGCCCGTCGAGCACCTCGATGTTCGGTTGCCCATCCCAGAACGCAACGCCGTCCAGCGTCTCGCGCGTGCGCCGCGCCGAGGATACCAGCACCACGTCCGGCTCGATCGCCAGCTCCCGCAGCCGGGCGCGCATGCGCTGCGCCGCCGCCCGCCCCGCCGGGCTCAGCGCGCGGTCGTGATCGGCCTGGTCGCCCCTGGCCGGTTCGGCTTTGGCGTGGCGCATGAGGATGAGCTGGTGCATGTGTTTCTTTCGCGGCGGGAATGGCCGCCCGTTTATGCGCGGCTCCGCCCTCGCGATCCAGAGCGGCTTCCCTATTTATCACACATGAGCCTTGCGCTGGCGGCGGATCGACATCCATTCGCCGCCAGCGTCCGTAACCGCCACACCGTGAAGGAGGACCGATGACCGATATCCCCATCGCCCGGCGCGGCGTTCTCGCGGCGGCAGCCGGCGCCATGCTGACGCCGCCGAAGCTGACGCCGCCAAAGCTGCCGCAGCACCGCAGCCTCGCGTTCGACGTCTATCGCAATGGCAGCCATGTCGGCGTCCAGCGCCTGCGCTTCCTTGTCGATGGCACCAGCCTGACGGTGGACAACCACGTCGATCTCAAGGTCGGCCTTGTCGGCATCCCGCTGTTCACCTATCGCGCCCATATCGTCGAACACTGGCAGCGCGGCGCCTTCCACGCCGCCACCAGCGACATCGACAACGATGGCACCCGCATCCGCCTCGATGTCGAGCGCACGGATGCAGGCGTCGTCATCGCCGGCAACCGCATCGCCCGCTACACCGCCCCGCGCGACGCCCTGCCGCTCACCTACTGGAACAAGGCGATGCTGGACGGCCCGATGATCAACATGCAGACCGGCCATGCCGACCGGCCGACCGTCACCCATGAGGGCTGGTTCCGCCTGCCCGCCATGCCCTCGGGCAGCGTCACCGCTTCACGCTACCAACTCACCGGCCCGATCCGCCTCGCAGTCTATTACGACAAGACCAACACCTGGTCCGGCCTCGCCTTCCACCATCGCGGCCACATCACCTATCGCCCGATCCTCGGCTGATGGCCGGCCATCTCCGCGTCATCCTGGGCGACCAGCTCTCCCCCGCCATCGCATCCCTCGCCGGTCTCGATCCCGGCGCCGACACGGTGCTGATGGCCGAGGTGATGGGCGAGTGCACCTATGTCCCGCATCATCCGCAGAAGATCGCGCTCGTCCTCGCGGCGATGCGCCACTTCGCCAGGGCGCTGAGCGCTCGCGGCGTCGCCGTCCGCTACATCGCGCTCGACGATCCGGCGAATACCGGCACGCTTGCCGGCGAGGTTGCCCGCGCCTGCGCCGCGCTGAAGCCCGACGCCATCATCGCCACCGAACCCGGCGAATACCGCGTGCTCGAAGCCATGCGCGGCTGGGCGGAGCAGACCGGCATTCCCTGCGACATCCGCGACGACACGCGATTCCTCTGCTCCCGCGTCGATTTCGCCGCCTGGGCGGGATCGAAGAAGCAGCTCCGAATGGAGTTCTTCTACCGCGAGATGCGCCGCCGCCACCGCATCCTGATGGAGGGGGACGACCCGGTCGGCGGCAAGTGGAACTACGACCCCGAGAACCGCAAATCCCTGCCCGCCGGGCTTGTGCCCCCCGAAGCGAAGCGCTTCCCGCCCACGGCCGAAACCCGCGAGGTGCTCGCCCTCGTCGCCGCCCGCTTCGCCGGTCATTACGGCAGCCTCGACGGGTTCGACTGGCCGGTCACCGCGCGCGATGCCGAGGCGGGCTTCGCCGATTTCCTCGCCCGCCGTCTCCCCGGCTTCGGCGACTGGCAGGACGCGATGGCGGCGGACCGGGATTTCATGTTCCATTCCCTGGTCTCCGTCCCGCTCAATCTCGGCCTGCTCGACCCGCTCGATCTCTGCCGCCGCGCCGAGGCGGAATACGAAGCCGGCCGCGCCCCGCTCAACGCCGTCGAGGGCTTCATCCGCCAGATCCTCGGCTGGCGCGAATTCATCCGTGGCATCTACTGGCGGCACATGCCCGGCTACGCGACGCTGAACGCCCTCGGCGCCGAGCTGCCGCTGCCCGAATTCTACTGGACCGGCGAGACCGACATGCGCTGCATGGCGCAGGCGATCGGGCAGACGCTGCGCCGCGCCTATGCCCATCACATCCAGCGCCTGATGGTCACCGGCAATTTCGCCCTCCTCGCGGGCATCGCGCCGGATGCGGTCGATCGCTGGTATCTCGCCGTCTACGCCGATGCCTATGAATGGGTGGAGATGCCCAACACCCGCGGCATGGCGCTGCACGCCGATGGCGGCATCGTCGGCTCGAAACCCTACGCCGCCTCCGGCGCCTATATCGCCCGGATGAGCGATTACTGCGCCGGCTGCCGCTATGACGTGAAGGACGCGACCGGCCCGCGCGCCTGCCCCTTCAACGCGCTCTACTGGGATTTCATCGCCCGCCACGCCGATCGCTTCGCCGCCAATCCGCGCATGGCCATGCCGGTGCGGACATGGCACAAGATGGCGGAGCCGAAGCGCCGCGCCCTGCGCGACCGCGCCGCCGACCTGCGCCGCCGCCTGCAACACGGAGACCGAGTGTGAAACCCGTCACCAGCGCCGACGGCATCGTCTGGATCACCGGCGCCTCCAGCGGCATCGGCCGCGCCCTCGCCGAGGCGCATGTCGCACAGGGCTGGCGCGTCGCCATCACCGCCCGGCGCGAGGTCGAGCTTCGCGCCCTCGCCGAAACCCATCCGAGCCGCATCATCGTCGCCCCGGCCGACGTCACCGATCCCAACGCTGTGCGCGAGGCGGTGAACACCATCACCCGCGACGGCCCGATCGCCCGCGCCATCCTCAACGCCGGCACCTATGAGCGTGACACCGCCGAAACCTTCACCGCCGAGCGCTTGCGCCGCCAGGTCGAGCTGAACCTGCTCGGCACCGCGCACGGACTCGAACTGGTGATGCCGGCGATGATCGCCCGCAAGCGCGGCCAGATCGCGCTGATGTCCTCGCTCGCCGGCCTCGCCGGACTGCCCGGCTCGGTCTCTTATTCGACGACCAAGGCGGCGCTGATCGCCACCGCCGAAGCCCTGAAATTCGATCTCGACCGCCACGGCGTCGCGATCTCGGCGATCTGCCCCGGCTTCGTGAAATCGCCGCTCACCGCGCAGAACCGCTTCCCGATGCCCTTCCTGATGGAAACCCCCGCTGCCGCCCACGCCATCATGCGCGGGCTCGATGCCGGGCGGTTCCTCATCGCCTTCCCCGAAGGCCTGGCCCGCCCGCTGCGCATCCTGCGCCTGCTGCCCCATGCCGCCTTCTTCCCGCTCGTCGCCCGCTTCACTGGCTCGCGCACCCAGGGCGGGGCGGAGCCGGACCTGGACCCGGAGAGCTAGAGCATCATCCGATCGGATGGAATCATCTGATCGGATAAAGATGCTCTATTTATCAACAAGATAGAGCACGTTCCGATCCTGATGGATCGGAACGTGCTCTAGGTTCTGTACCTATTGCCATGACTACGGGGCGTCTGATTCAAGTCTGTTCGGAGGACTTGGAACATGGCGGAACTTTTCTGGCTGAACGACACGCAATGGGCTGCGATCGAACCATTGCTGCCGAAGCTTGGCGGCAAGCCTCGGGTTGATGACCGCCGGGTGCTGAGCGGCATCCTGCATCGCTTTCGCGAGGGCTTGCGATGGCGAGCGCTTCCTGAGGCCTATGGGCCACGAACCACGGTGTTCAACCGGTTCAACCGCTGGAGCCAGCGCGGCCTCTGGCAGGAGATATTCGCGGCGCTTGTCGCCTGCGCGGATCCGCCGCGCATCGCCATGGTGGACAGCACCTCGGTTCGGGCACACCGCGCGGCCGCGGGCGGTAAAGGGGGGCGCAAAGCCAGGCCATCGGCCGGTCGAGGGGTGGACGGACGACCAAGATCCACGCCGTCGCAGATGAGCAGGGACGCATCGCCGCACTCCTCCTGACGCCGGGACAGGCCTCCGACATCAGCGGCGCCAGGGCGCTTCTGCCCACAATACCGCCACCAGAAGAGCTGATCGCCGACAAGGCCTACGACGCTGATGATCTTCGCGCCTTCCTCACCCGCCAAGGCACCAGGCCGGTGATCTCGCCCATGCCCAACCGCCGCGCCATTCCGCACTTCGACCCCGTCGCCTACAGAAAGCGCAATCTCATCGAACGCGCCTTCTGTAGGCTCAAGGACTGGCGCGCCATCGCCACACGATATGACAAAACCGCACGAAATTTCCTCGCAGGTATCTGCCTTGTCCTCGCCGTCACATCATGGATCAGTTGAGTCCAGAGCCTAGAGCACTTTCCGATCGGATGGAATCATCTGATCGGATAAAGATGCTCGACTTATCAATATGCTAGAGCACTACATCCGATCCAATCGGATCGGAAAGTGCTCTAGTTCCCCATCGGGAAATCGAGCCCGGTGCTGCCGAACCCGCCCGCCTCGCGCGCGGTCCGGTCGAGATCGTCGGTCTCCTGCCACACCAGCCGCGATACCGGTGCGAGCACCGCCTGCGCGATCCGCATCCCCCGCGTCACCTCGAACGCCGCGGTTCCGGCATTCAGCACGATCACCTGGATCTCGCCGCGATAATCGCTGTCGATCGTCCCCGGGCTGTTGGGAATCACGATCCCATGCTTGAGCGCGAGGCCCGAGCGCGGGCGGATCTGCAACTCGAAATCCGGCGGCAGCGCGATGGCGAGCCCGGTCGGCACCAGCGCCCGCGCCCCCGGCGCGATCACCACCGGCGCATCGACCGCCGCCAGCAGGTCGAGCCCCGCCGATCCGGCGGTGGCATAGTCGGGCAGGGGCAGGCCGGCGCCATGCGCCAGCCGCTTCACGGCAACTGCAATCGTCATTGGAAAATCCCTGAAATCCTCTCCGCCAGCCGGTCGGCCACGGCGTCCTTCCCGGCGCGCGGCCATGGCTCGGCGCCCTCGCCGGTAATCAGCACGACCTCGTTCTCGGCGCCGCCCATGATGTCGGTTCCGGCGCCGACATCATTGGCCACGATCCAGTCGCACCCCTTGCGCGCCCGCTTCGCCGTCGCCTGCGCGATCAGATCGCCGGTCTCCGCCGCGAACCCGACGACGAGGCGCGGCCGGTGCCCCGCAAGACGCGAGACTTCCGCGAGGATGTCGGGGTTTTCCACCAGCGTCAGCGCCGGCGGCGCGCCGGTCTTCTTGATCTTCCGCCCCTGCGCCTCGACCCGCCAGTCCGCGACCGCGGCGCAGAACACCGCGGCATCGGCGGGCAGGGCGGCAAGCACCGCCGCGCGCATCTCCAGCGCCGTCTCGACCCGCACGACCGCCACCCCCGCCGGATCGGCCAGCGCCACCGGCCCCGAGACCAGCGTCACCCGCGCGCCGCGCCGCGCCAGCGCCGCGGCGATCGCGTGGCCCTGCTTTCCCGAACTGCGATTGGCGATGTAGCGCACCGGGTCGATCGGCTCATGCGTCGGCCCGCTGGTCACCACCACGTGCCTACCGGCCAGCGTCTGTTCGCCATCGAACCGGGCGACGATCGCCTCCAGGATCGCCGCCGGCTCCGCCAGCCGCCCCGGCCCGAACTCGCCGCAGGCCATCGGCCCCTCCTCGGGCCCGACCACCGAAACCCCGCGCCGAAGCAGCGTCTCCAGATTCGCCACCGTCGCCGGATGCGTCCACATCCGCACGTTCATCGCCGGGGCGACCAGCACCTCCTTGTCGGTCGCGAGCAGCAGCGTGGTAGCCAGGTCATCGGCCATCCCTGCCGCCATCTTCGCGAGCAGATCCGCCGAGGCCGGCGCCACCACCACGAGATCCGCGCTGCGCGAGAGCTGGATATGCCCCATCTCGCTCTCGCCGGTCAGCGAGAACAGCTCGGTATGCACCCGGTCCTCGCACAGCGCCTGCACCGAAAGCGGGGTGACGAATTTCTCTCCCCCGGCGGTGATCACCGCGCGCACCGCGCCGCCCTCCTTGCGGATCAGCCGGATCAGCTCCAGCGCCTTGTAGGCCGCGATCCCCCCGCCGATGACGATCAGCACAAGCCGCCCGGCAAGGCGTGCGCTCACAGCCGCCATCCCGAATGAATCGCCGCGATCCCGCCGCTCAGGTTGCGATAGGCCACCCGTTCGAATCCCGCCCGCCGCATCATCCCCGCCAGCGTCTCCTGGTCGGGGAACATGCGGATGCTCTCGGCGAGATACTGGTAACTCTCGCGGTCCTGCGCCACCCGCGCGCCGATCGCCGGCAGCGCCACGAACGACCATTTCTCGTAAAGCGGCTGCGCCGCCGCCACCTGCAAGCGCGAGAACTCCAGGCAGAAGAACCGCCCGCCCGGCTTCAGCACCCGCCGCGCCTCGGCCAGCACCCGGTCCTTGTCGGTGCAGTTGCGCAGCCCGAACGCGATCGACACCCGATCGACGCTGCCATCGCCAACCGGCAGCGCCTCGGCATCCGCCACCGCGAAGGCGATCTCCTCGATCCGCGCCTGCTCCTCCGCCCGTCCGCGGCCGACGCGCAGCATCGCCTCGTTGATGTCGGTCATCAGCACCGGCCCGCCGCCGGCAGCGAGCCAGCGCAGCGAAATATCCCCGGTCCCGCCAGCAAGATCGAGCAGGGTGCGGTGCGGCCGCGGGTCCATCATCCCGACGAATTCCCGCTTCCACAGCCGGTGCACGCCGAGCGACATCAGGTCGTTCATGATGTCGTAGCGCCCGGCGACGCTGTCGAACACCTCCCGCACCTTGTGCCGCTTCTCGCCGCGCGGCACGGTGGAAAACCCGAAATCGACGGTCTCGCTGCTGGTATCGGCCATGGGCTCAGGCTATAGCCCCAAACGCACCATGCCGGAACTCCCCGAAGTCGAAACCGTGATGCGCGGCCTCGCCGCGAAGCTCGAAGGCCGCCGCCTCGCCCGCGTCGTGCTCGCCCGGCCCGACCTGCGCTGGCCGATCCCCGAGGGGTTCGTGCAGTTCCTCTCCGGCGCCCGCATCGAGGGTTTCCGCCGCCGCGGCAAATACATGTTCATGCGGCTCGACCGCGCTTTGTCGGTGCTGATCCATCTCGGCATGTCCGGCCGGATGACGATCGATTCCGCCCCGCTGCCGCACCAGCACCTCACCCTCGAAACCGACGATGGCGCCGTGATCGGCTTCGTCGATCCCCGCCGCTTCGGCGCGCTCGATCTCGTCGCGACCGAGGCCGAGGATACCCATCGCCTGATCGCCGGCCTCGGCCCCGAACCGCTCGAGGATGCGTTTTCGCCTGCCACCCTCGCGGATGCCCTCGCGGGCAGGAAAACCCCGATCAAGGCGGCGCTGCTCGACCAGTCGATCGTCGCAGGCCTCGGCAACATCTATGTGAGCGAGGCGCTGTTCCGCGCCGGCATCCTCCCGCACCGCCTCGCCGGCACGATCGGGCGGGGCAGGGCAGGGCGCCTCGTGCCGGCGATCAAGGCAACACTTACCGACGCCATCGCCGCCGGCGGCTCATCGCTGCGCGACTATGTCCAGCCCTCCGGCGAACTCGGCTATTTCCAGCATGCCTGGAAGGTTTACGACCGCGCCGGCAAGCCCTGCGAACGCTGCCCCGGCCCGGACGTCTGTGCGGGAATCAGCCGCACGGTCCAGTCCGGCCGCGCCACCTATTTCTGCGCCCGCACCCAGAAATAGCCCGCGCCGGGCAACCGCCGGCCCGGCCTCAGGCCGCGTGCGCCGCCGCGACGAAATCCCGGATCAGCGGCACTGATTTCTCCCCCGGCGCGCTTTCCACCCCGGAAGACACATCAACCGCCGCCGCCCCGCTCGCGCGCACCGCCCCGGCCACGTTCGCCGGCGTCAATCCGCCCGCCAGCAGCCACGGGGCGGGGGCCCGCCAGCCCTGCATCACCGCCCAGTCGAACGCGGTGGCATTGCCGCCCGGCCGGTCAGCACCCTGCGGCGGCTTCGATTCGATGACGAACCCGTCGAGTCCCTCATCGTCGCGCGGCAGGTCGGCGGTGCTTGAAACCCCTACCGCCCGCCACAATCTCGCGCCGAACCGCGCCCGCATCGCCCGGCACTCTTTCGCGCCGGCATAAATCTGCAGCACTTCGAGATCCTGCACCTTCAGCACCGCCTCGATCGCTTCGGGTGTGGGGGCGACGAACAGCCCCACTCTCGGCACCCGCGCATCGGCGCCGATTGCCTTCAGCGCCTCGATCGTGACGAATCGCGGCGAGCGGGGAAAGAACACGAACCCGACCCAGTCCGCCCCGGCATCGGTCGCCGCCAGCCAGGTCTCCCGTGTGCGCAGCCCGCAGATCTTCGCCCGCGCCATCAGCCGATCGACGCGGCGATGGAAGCCGCCGCCGCCGCCGGATCGGCGGCCGTGGTGATCGGCCGGCCGACCACGATATAGCTTGCCCCCGCCGCGATCGCCGCTTCCGGCGTCGCCACCCGCGCCTGGTCGCCATGATCGGCGCCGGCCGGCCGGATTCCCGGCACCACCAGCACCGGATCGGCGCCGAACGCGTCGCGCAGGATGGAAATCTCGTTGGCGCTGCACACCAGCCCGTCCGCCCCGGCGGCGAGGGCCAGCCGCGCCAGCCGCAGCACCTGCTGGCGCGGCCCGCCGGCAACCCCGGTCTCCGCCAGCGCACCGGCCGAAAGGCTCGTCAGCACCGTCACCGCCAGCAATCGCGGCCGCGCCGCTCCTGCCGCTTCCGCGGCCTCCCGGGCCGCCGCGATCATGGCGCTGCCGCCGGATGCATGCACCGTCAACATCGCCGGGCGCAGCGGCAGCAGCGCGCGCACCGCCCCGGCGACCGTGTTCGGAATGTCGTGCAGCTTGAGATCGAGAAACACGTCATGCCCCGCTGCGGCCTCCAGCAGCGCTGGCCCGACCGCGCAGAACGCCTCCAGCCCCAGCTTCACCAGCCCGCAATGCGGCCCGACGGCGCCGATCAGGCGCGTCGCCTCCTCGCGCGAAGGCGTGTCGATCGCGGCGATCAGCCGCCGCGCGCCATCTCCTGCCGTGCCCATCTCAGGCGGCCGGCGGCAGGCTGATCGTCTCGTCCGCTGGTGCTGCTTGTGCCGGCGGCTGCGCCTGCATCGCGGCAAGCTGGCGCTCGGCCCGCTTCGCCCGGCGCTGCGCCCGCATCCGCCGCGGCAGATGGATCAGCATGCCCAGCAACACGCCGAGCCCGAAGGCGATCAGCACGATCGCGCCCAGCACCGCCGAGCCGAGCGTGCCGAACGGGAAGAACGCCACGCTCACCGGCACCCGGTTCGACAGGAGGAAAATCACCAGCGCCAGCAATACCAGCGCCCCGAGACTGAGCCGGATCGTCTTCAGCGGTCTACTCCTCGTCCTCGTCGTCGTCATCGTCCGCGCCATCATCCGCCCCGGCTTCGAGCGGTTTCATGCCCGCATTGACCATCTCGCGCAATTCGCGCCCGGCGCGGAAGAACGGCACGGTCTTCTCGTCGACCTTCACCGTCTCGCCGGTCCTGGGGTTGCGCCCCGACCGCGCCTGCCGCTGCTTGACCGAGAACGCGCCGAAGCCGCGCAGTTCCACCCGTCCGCCGGCGGCAAGCGCTGCGGTCATCTGGTCGAACATGGCGGTTACGATGCGTTCGACATCCGCAAGCGTGAGGTGCGGATGATCCGCCGCCAGCGCGGCGATCAGTTCAGATCTGGTCATTTGCCCGTCTCCCGTTGCAGCGACGGTGCCAGACGCTTCCGGTCCGGTCAATCCGCATTGTATCTACAATATTGAAAACGGCTGAGATTTCCGCCTCAGCCGAGATGCAGCGCCGCCTGCGTGCCCTCGATGATGAACTGCGCGGCCAGCGCCGCCACCAGAATGCCCAGCACCCGGCCGATCACGCTCGCCCCGGTCGTGCCCATCAGCCGCGCCAGCCGCCGCGCGCCCAGCATCGAGACCAGGGTGGCCACGATCATCGCCGCCAGTGCGAGCGCGTTGGCCAGCACCGCCCCCGGCTGCCCCCCCGCCTTGGCATGCAACAGCACCATCGTGGTCATCCCGCCCGGCCCGGCGATCAGCGGAATCGCCAGCGGAAACACGCTGATATCCTCGGTCGACTCGCTCGCCGCACTGCGCTCCTCGCGGCTCGCCCGCAGCTCGCCCTTCGCTGTCACCATGTCCTTGGCCGAGAGGAACAGCAGCGCGCCGCCGGCGATCTGCAAGGCCGGAATCCCGATCCCGAGCAGCCGCAGCAGCTTTTCCCCCGCAAGGCCGAACACCAGCAGCACGAGAAAGCTGATCAGCGCCGCCCGTTTCGCGATCGTCCGCCGCTTCGCCGCGTCGTCATGCGTGGTCAGCGCCGCGAAGATGATCGCGGTGCCGACCGGATCGATGATGACGAACAGCGCCACCACCGCGTAGAGGAAATCGGCGATGAAGGCGTTCAGCATCGCGCTGCCTCCGCCGCGTCGAGATCGGCCGGGGTGTTGATGTTGACGAACGGGTCGCGCTCGTCCGCGAACGCCACCGCGCGCATCCCGATCCCTGCCGCGAAACCCGCCACCCGATACGGCCCTGGCCCGTCGAGGAACCGTTCCAGCGCGTCGGCCGCCGCCACCGGCCAGAGTGCGACGAGATGATGCGTCCGCCCGAGCGAGGCCGCTACCGCGGGTGCGGCGCCCAGCCGGGCCACGAGGTCGCGCGGGGCGAAGGGCGTGTCCACCGGCAGGCTCAGCAGCGTCTCGCCGCCCGCGGCCGCCGCCCAGCGCATCCCGGCGAGAACCCCGGCCAGCGGCCCCTTGCCGCGATGCCGCCCGTCGTCCAGCACCTCGATCCCGAACCGCGCGAATCGCGCCGCATCGCCCGCCGCGCTCAGTGCGGCGGCGTCGACCTGTCCGGAAAGTGTCGTGATCGCATGATCGAGCATCGTTCGTCCGTGCAGGATCAACAGCGCCTTGTCTACCCCGCCGAGCCGCCGCCCGGCGCCGCCGGCCAGGATCACCGCCCGCAGATGAGAACCCGATCGATCTGTCATGAGGGAATTGCCAAGGGCAAAAAAGATGGGGCGAACGATGGGGCTCGAACCCACGACATCCAAGACCACAACCTGGCGCTCTACCAGCTGAGCTACGTCCGCCAACGCACGGAGGTTTAGGCCGATCGACGCGGTCTCGTCAATCGGCCTTCCCGGATAATCAGGCGGCCTTCTTGCCGATCAGCCCGCGCTTGACGATCGTCTCGGCGATCTGCACGGCGTTCAGTGCCGCCCCCTTGCGCAGATTGTCCGAAACGCACCAGAAGCCGAGCCCGTGCGGCACCGTCGGATCGACCCGCAGCCGCGAGACATAGACGGCATCCTCGCCCTGGCATTCCAGCGGGGTGACGTAGCCGCCATCCTCGCGCTCGTCGAACAGCGTCACGCCCGGGGCCGCGCGCAGCGCCGCCCTTGCCGCCTCCAGCGGCGCCGGGTTGGCGAACTCGACATGCACAGCCTCGCCATGGCCGATGAACACCGGCACCCGCACGCAGGTCGCGAACACCGCGATATCGGGGTCGAGAATCTTGCGGGTCTCGACCGTCATCTTCCACTCTTCCTTGGTCGCCCCGTCCTTCATGAACACGTCGATATGCGGGATCACGTTGAAGGCGATCGGCTTGGTGAAGACTTCCGGCTTCGTCGCCTCATGGACGTAGGTGGCCTTGGTCGCGCGCTCCAGCTCGTCCATGCCCTCCTTGCCCGCGCCCGAAACCGACTGGTAGGTCGCGACCGACACGCGGCGGATGCCGAATTTCTCGTGCAGCGGCTTCAGCGCGACCACCATCTGGATGGTCGAGCAGTTCGGATTGGCGATGATCCGCCGCCAGTCCGGCTTCGCCATGAAGGCTTCCAGCGCGTGGGTGTTCACCTCCGGCACCACCAGCGGCACGTCCGGGTCCATGCGGAACTGGCTGGTATTGTCGATCACGATGCACCCCGCCTCGGCCGCGCGCGGCGCGTGCACCGCCGAGATCGACGCTCCCGGCGAGAACAGGCCGAAATCCACCCCGCGGAAATCGAAGGTCTCCAGGTTCTTGACGGTGAGGATCGCCTCGTCGCCAAAGCTCACCTGCTGCCCCGCCGAACGCGGGGAGGCGAGGGCGATCACCTCGGAGGCGGGAAAATTCCGTTCCGCAAGCGTCTTGAGCATCTCGCGCCCGACCGCGCCGGTCGCCCCGACAACTGCAACTTTATACGCCATCTGCCTTCATCCTCATCCAATTCTGGTGCACGAGCTAGCGTCCCGCCCGGCAAGGTGCAAGGGAAATGCCCGCACCTCACACCGCAACGGCGCGAAATTCCTCGCGGTGGATCGCCGTCCGCAGCATCCTGTCGCCGCCGATCATGCCGCGATACATGCCCGACGAATTGAACGGCATCACCGGGTCCCCGGCGGCGCCGAGCGCGATCAGCCCGCCATCGCCGCCGCGCGGCGCAAGCTCGGCGATCACGTCCGCCGCCGCCTTGGCCAGGCTCTCGCCCTTGTAGCGCAGCCGCGCCGCGATCTCGGCAGCGGCGGTGTAGCGGATGAACACCTCCCCCGTCCCGGTGCAGCTCACCGCGCAGGTCTCGTCATCGGCGAAGGTGCCGGCGCCGAACACCGGCGTGTCGCCCACCCGCCCTGTGCGCTTGGCGGTGATCCCGCCGGTCGAGGTCGCCGCCGCGAGATGGCCGTGCGCATCCCGCGCCACCGCCCCCACCGTGCCGTGCCGGTCGGCGTCCGAGCGCGTGTCCGGCGCGCCCGAGGCCCGGCGCGCCAGCTCCATCTCCAGCGCCGCCCGCCGGTTCGGCGTCTCGAAATAGGAAGCGGTCTCGAATTCCAGCCCCGCCGCCCGGGCAACCGCCAGCGCGCCGTCGCCGATCATCAGCACATGCGGCGTCGTCTCCATCACCGCCCGCGCCGCCAGCACCGGGTTCACCGGCCCGCAGATCCCGGCCACCGCCCCGGCCGCGCGATCGGCCCCGCTCATGATCGCGGCGTCCATCTCCAGCGTGCCGGCATCGGTCAGCACCGCCCCGCGCGCGGCATTGAACAGCGGATCATCCTCCAGCATCACCACCGCCGCCGCCACCGCATCCACCGCCGCGCCGCCCTCGCTCAGCACCTCCCAGCCCGCGCGCAGCGCCCGCCGCAGCCCCTCGTGCCGCGCCTCGGCCATTTCCGGCGTCATGTCCGCCGCCCGCATCGTGCCAGCCCCGCCATGGATCGCGATCGAGATGCTCATTTCGTCTCCTCATTGCCGTAAGCGTCAGTTCTCGCCATACTCGGCGCGCCGGCGCACACTAATCGTCCGGAACGCAGGGAGGAACAGGAATGGCGGCAGAGCTGATCGTGGAAAGCGTCGGGGCGGTGCGGGTGCTGAAGCTCAACCGGCCCGACCGTCTGAACGCGCTGAACGAGGCGGTGCACGACGCGCTCGCCGCCGCCTTCGCCGCCATCGAGGCCGACGACTCGGTCCGCGCCGTGCTGCTGACCGGCGAGGGCAGGGGGTTCTGCGCCGGCGCCGATCTCAACCAGTCCCTCGGCGGCGGCCCGCGCGATCTCGGCGCCTCGATCGACCGGCATTACAACCCGCTGGTCCGCCGCATGCGCGCCCTGCCGAAGCCGATCGTCGCCGCGGTCAATGGCGTGGCCGCCGGCGCCGGCGCCAATCTCGCCCTCGCGGCGGATATCGTGCTCGCCTGCGAGGCGGCGAATTTCACCCAGGCCTTCATCCGCATCGGCCTGATCCCCGATGCCGGCGGCACCCATTTCCTCCCCCGCGCGGTGGGCGATGCCCGCGCCCGCGGCCTTGCCATGCTGGGCGAGACCATCACCGCCCGCCAGGCCGCCGACTGGGGGCTGATCTGGCGCTGCCTGCCCGACGAGGGCTTCCTCGCCGCCGCCCTCGCGGTCGCGGCCGATCTCGCCTCCCGCCCGACCCAGGCGCTCGCCGCGATGAAGGCCGCCTTCAACGCCGCCGGCGCCAACGGGCTCGACGCCCAGCTCGATCTCGAGCGCGACTTGCAGCGCCGCATGGGAAGCACGCCGGATTTCGCCGAGGGTGTCACCGCCTTCCGCGAGAAGCGTCCGGCGAAATTTACCGGCGCGCCGCCAGCGCAAGACTGAGCGCGATCGCGCCGAGCCCCGCGAACAGCGCGCTTGGTGCGGCGCCCGCGTGCAGCAGCACGGTAAGGATCAGGCTCGCCGCGACCATCCCGGCGGCGGAGAGAATATTCGTCCCCGCCACCGCGCGCGCCCGCGCCTCCGCCGGCGCCCAGGCCTGCACCGCGGCGAAGCTCGGCACCGCGATCACCCCGCCGCCGAGGGCGACGACGAACAGCAGCGCCAGCGTCACCCCGAACCGGTCGGCCGCCGCCAGCGCCCCCAGCGCCAGCGCCGTGATGCCGACCACCACCGTCCCGCCCCATGCCGGCGCCAGCGCGATCCGCCCGCGCAGCTGTGACGCTGCCAGGAAACTCCCCGCGCCGATCCCGAGCGAGAACACCGTCAGCCCCAGCGTCACCGCGCCGGGCCCGCGCAGCAGCGTCGTCCGCGTCAGCACCGGCAGCAGCGTCATGCAGGTGATCCCGGCGAACCAGAACCAGGCGTTGACCAGCGCCGCCCGCCACAGCGGGGCCGCCCCGCGCAGCGTGCGCAGCAGATCCGCCGCGGCCGCGACCGGGCTCGCGGAGAGTTTCAGCCCCGGCCGCGCCGCCCCCGGCCGGGGGATCAGCGCCGCCGCCCCGAAGGCGAGCAGGGCGAACCCCATCACCACGGCGCCGAGCAGCCAGGGTGCGCGCGCGCCGAGCAGCCCGCCCAGCGCCGTCCCCGCCAGGATCGCGAGGAAGGTCGCGAAATCCACCATCGCATTGGCGAGCGGCAGCCGCGCCGTCTCCAGCAGGTCGGGCAGCAGCCCGTATTTCACCGGCCCGAACAGCGCCGCCAGCACCCCGAAGGCGAGCAGGGCAGCGAACAGCACCGGCACCGAGCCGGCGAGAAACCCCGCCACCGCGAGCCCCGCCGCCCCGATCTCGATCCCCTTCACCAATGTCGCGACCCGCGCCTTGTCGAACCGGTCCGCCATCTCGCCGGCAATCCCCGAGCAGAGCAGGAACGGCAGGATGAACACCCCGCCCGCCAGCGCCACCAGCGCAGGGCTGCCCTTCGCGCGGTACAGGATCAGCACCACCAGCGCGGTCTTGAGGAAATTGTCGTTGAAGGCGGCGAAGGCCTGGCACCAGAACAGCGGCGCGAAGCGCCGGTCCAGCAGCAGCGCGCCGGGCTTCGCGCCCGAGGGCGCGTCTAGTTTCGCGTTCAGGCTTCGTCCGGCGTCTTGAGGTCGAGGCTGAGCGCGTGCAGCCCGGTCTCGAACTCCGCCTTCAGCGCCTCGTTCACCGCCCGCTGCCGCGCCACCCGGTTCATCCCCCGGAACGCGCCGGCCACCATCCGCAGCCGGTAATGCGTCTCGCCCGCCTCCGGCGCGTGTCCCGGCCCGGTCATCCGGCCGATATGGCTGGCGTGTTTCGCGCTGTCGTCCTTCAGGTCGAGCAGGTCGGGGGCGAAGCGTTCGCCGAGGATCGTGCGGATTCTGTCGGATCGTGATGTCATGGGTGGATTGTGCGCTGCCGTCGCCCGGTTGCCAAGACGCCGACAAAGGGCAAATTAGCGGACATGACGAGACTATGCCCATGACCCGGACCACCCGCCGCGTGCGCGCCTTCGCGCCCGACCCGGATGCCCCGGGCCGCGCCTGCGACATGCCCGATTGCGACAAGCCGGGCGAATACCGCGCCCCCCGCTCGCGCGACAATCTGCGCGACTGGCACTGGTTCTGCCTTGAACATGTCCGCGCCTACAATGCCGGCTGGGATTACTACAAGGGCATGAGCCCCGGCGAGATCGAGGCGCATCTGCGCGCCGACACCGCCTGGCAGCGGCCGACCTGGCCACTCGGCCGCGCCGGCGCCGTGGGCGAGGCGGTGGAGGCCGAACTCGCCGCCTTTTCCGGCATCGGCCGCGCCCGCCGCCCCGAGCCCGAGCGCGCCCCGCCCGAACTGCGCGAGGCGCTGGATGTGCTCGGCCTCGCCTGGCCGGTTACCCGCGAGGCGGTGCGCACCCGCTACAAGGAGCTTGCCAAGCGCCACCACCCCGACGCCAATGGCGGCGACCGCAGCGCCGAAGAACGCCTGAAGACGATCAACCTCGCCTACGCGACGCTGCGTGCCCGCCTGCCGGCCGAGGGGCAGCCCCGCGCCGCGGCCGGCGCCTGATCCCTTGCGCGCCGCGCCATGGCGAGTAGTCTGACCCCGAGCTGTGAGGATGAACGACCGATGAACAATATCGCTGCACTCGCCGAGACCCGCGGCACGCCGACCTCGGCAATCAACCTGCCGGACCGCACCGTCTCGGCGCGCGAAGTCTTCGGCGTCGATTGCGGCTTCGACATCCCGGCCTTCTCCGAGCGCACCGAACACGTCCCCGAGACCGACGAGAGCTACCGCTTCGACCCCGAGACCACCATCGCCATTCTCGCCGGCTTTGCGCTCAACCGCCGGGTGATGATCCAGGGCTATCACGGCACCGGCAAGTCGACGCATATTGAGCAGGTCGCCGCCCGCCTCAACTGGCCCTGCATCCGCGTCAATCTCGACAGCCACATCTCCCGCATCGACCTCGTCGGCAAGGACGCAATCGTGCTGAAGGACGGCAAGCAGGTTACCGAATTCCGCGAAGGCCTGCTGCCCTGGGCGCTGCAACACCCCTGCGCGCTGGTGTTCGACGAATACGATGCCGGCCGGCCGGACGTGATGTTCGTGATCCAGCGCGTGCTGGAGGTCGAGGGCAAGCTCACCCTGCTCGACCAGAACCGCGTGATCCGCCCGCATCCGTCCTTCCGCCTCTTCGCCACCGCCAACACGGTCGGCCTCGGCGACACGACCGGCCTCTATCACGGCACCCAGCAGATCAACCAGGGCCAGATGGACCGCTGGAACATCGTCGCCACGCTGAACTACCTGCCGCATGGCCAGGAAGTCTCCATCGTCATGGCCAAGCTCGGCATCACCGAGGCGGACGCGGCGGAGAAGAAGCGGATCGAGAGCATGGTCGCCCTGGCCGATCTCACCCGTGCCGGCTTCATCAACGGCGACATCTCGACCGTGATGTCCCCGCGCACCGTCATCACCTGGGCCGAGAACGCGCGCATCTTCAACGATGTCGGCTTCGCCTTCCGCCTTACCTTCCTCAACAAGTGCGACGAGGCCGAGCGCGCCACCGTCGCCGAATATTACCAGCGCTGCTTCAACACGGAGGTTGAAACCGGCGTGCATCCCCGCCGCGGCGCCTGATGCCGGCCGAACCCTCCCGCAGCGAGGAATTCAAGCGCGCGACCGCCGGCGCCATGCGCGCCATCGCGGGGTCGGACGAGGTGCAGGTCGCCTATCAGCCGGGGGCGGCGGGCCTCGCCGGCAAGCGCGCCCGCCTGCCGGCGCCGACCCGTGCCCTGCCGCCGGCCGAGATCGCCCGGCTGCGCGGCATCGCCGATGCGATGGCGCTGCGCCTGCGCCATCACAACGACGCCATCCACGCCGCCCGCGCCCCGGTCGCCCGCGACGCCCGCGATGCCTATGACGCGCTGGAACAGGCCCGCGTCGAAATCGTCGGCGCCGCCCACATGCAGGGCGTCGCCGCCAATCTCCAGCGCAAGCTGAACGAGGATTCCGAGGCCGAGGGGCTCGACCGGATGAGCCGCGCCGAGCAGCTCTCCACCGCCCAGGCGCTCGGCCTGCTGGCCCGCCAGCGCATGGACCCGGCCTCGATCCCCGAATCGGCCCGCCATATTCTCGATCTCTGGCGTGACACCCTGACCGGCGATGCCGACCGCGCGCTGGACGAACTCGCCGCCGAACGCGCCGACCAGGATGCCTTCGCCCGCGCCGCCCGCCGCCTGCTCGCGGTGATGGACCTCGCCGAGGCGGAGTCCGAGGCCGAGGAGGGCGAGGACAGCGAGGAACAGGGCGAGCAGGGCGAGCAGTCCCTCGCGCAGGAGAATTCCGGCGAGGGCGAGCCGCAGACCCGCGAGGACGATCAGGACCAACTCGCCGAGGCGCCGGACCAGCTCGAATCCGAAGCCTCCGACGCCGAGGCCGACGAGGAGACCGACGACGATTCCGCCGCCGCGCCGGACGAGGCGCCCGCCGGCCCGCAGCAGCGCCGCAAGCCGGTCGAGGACGAGAGCGGCGCGGCCTACCACGCCTATACCCGCGCCTTCGACGAGGAGGTCAGCGCCGCCCAGCTTTGCGATCCCGAGGAACTTTCCCGCCTGCGCCAGCAGCTCGACCAGCAGCTCCAGCATCTGCACGGCGTGGTCTCGAAGCTCGCCAACCGCCTGCAACGCCGCCTGCTCGCCCAGCAGCAGCGCGCCTGGGATTTCGACCTCGAGGAAGGCCTGCTCGATGTCGGCCGCCTCGCCCGCGTCGTTGCCGACCCGCTGCTGCCGCTCTCCTTCAAGCGCGAGCGCGAGATGGAATTCCGCGACACGGTGGTGACCCTGCTGATCGACAATTCCGGCTCGATGCGCGGCCGGCCGATCTCGGTTGCCGCCATGTGCGGCGACATTCTCGCCCGCACGCTGGAGCGCTGCGCGGTGAAGGTCGAAATCCTCGGCTTCACCACCCGCGCCTGGAAGGGCGGGCAGAGCCGCGAGAAATGGGTGGCGGACGGCAAGCCGCGCAATCCCGGCCGGCTGAACGACCTCCGCCACATCATCTACAAGGCGGCGGACGAGCCCTGGCGCCGCGCCCGCCGCAATCTCGGCCTGATGCTGCGCGAGGGGCTGCTCAAGGAAAACATCGACGGCGAGGCCCTGGCCTGGGCCTATCGTCGCCTCTGCGCCCGGCCCGAGCACCGCCGCATCCTGATGGTGATCTCCGATGGCGCGCCGGTCGATGATTCCACCCTCTCGGTCAACCAGGGCAGCTACCTCGAACGCCATCTGCGCGACGTGATCCGCGACATCGAAAGCCGCGACTTCGTCGAACTCGTCGCCATCGGCATCGGCCACGACGTCACGCGCTACTACCGCCGCGCCGTCACCCTGGTCGATGCCGAGGAACTCGGCGGCACGATGATGAAGAAACTCGCCGAACTGTTCGACCAGGACGCCGCCGAAAGCTGGGCCCGCACCGCCGCCCTCCGCGCCCCGCTGGTCGCCTGAGGCGCGGCGCGGCCGCTCAATCCGCCCGAGCGGCGTGGCCGCTCAATCGGCCGACGTCAGCCGGAACTCGATCCGCCGGTTCTGCGCGAGGTCCTTCGGCGTATCGCCCGTGGCGATCGGGTGGTTCGCGCCGAACCCGGCGGCCACCACGCGGTTCTTCGACACCCCGTCCGCGATCAGCAGGTGCAGCACGGAAAGCGCGCGCGCCGCCGAGAGATCGAAATTGTCCTTATACGGCCCGCCGGTGATCGCCTCCTTGTCGGCGTAGCCGGTGACGCTCAGCACCCAGTTGATCTTGGCGGGGATCTTCGGCGCGATCGTCTCGATCGCCTGCGCCACCTTCGCGATCTCCGCCTTGCCCGTGGCCGAAAGCTGCGCCGAGTCGGAGGGGAACAGCACCGCGCTCTCGAACACGAAGCGGTCGCCCACCACCTTGATGTCCTTCTGCCCCGCCAGCGCCTGGCGCAGCACGCCGAAGAACTCGCTGCGATACTGTTCGAGCGACTGCACCTTGCGCGCCAGCGCCTCGTTCAGCTGCTTGCCGAGATCGGCGATCTGCACATGCTCGGCCTGGTCCTTCTTCTGCGCCGCATCGAGTGCGGCGGCGATCGTCGCGAGTTGCAGCCGCAGCGCCGCGATCTGCTGGTTGAGCAGGCTGACGGTCGCGATCTCCTGCGCGTTCAGCTCCACCTGCCCGGAGAGCTTGCCGCCCGTCGCGGCGACGGCGGCGCCAAGGGTCGCGGTCTTCGCGCTTAGCGCCGCATTCGCCGAATTCAGCGTCGAATTCGCCGCCATCAACGCCGCTTCCCGCGTCTTCGTCGCCTTCATCAGCGCGGCCATGCTGGACAGTTCGTCCTGCAGCGAGGCCGTCTTCGCCTTCTGCAAGGCCAGCACCTGCGAAAGCTGGGCGATCTCGCTGCGCAGCGCGCCGATCGTCTTGTTCCGGCTCGACAGCGCCACCGAGAGAAACGCCTCCGCCAGCACAAACACGAGCAGCACGAAAATCGTCACCATCAGCAGGGTCGACAGCGCGTCGACATAGCCCGGCCAGATCTCCAGCCCGTTATTGCGGCCGCGAATGGTGCGCGCCATGGCTTAGCCCTTCGCCTCGTCGAACCGCGCCGCCACGGTTCTGGTCAGGATCTTGAGATCGTGGCGCAGATCGGCCAGGCCCTGCACGCGGCCCTGTTCCGCCTCGGCGATCAGCCGCGCCATCAGCAGCTCGATATTGCGCAGATGCGCCCGCGCGACCTCGCCACCATTGCGCTCCTCGCCCCGCTCGACGAGGCGCGAGAGTGCCGCAACCCCTTCGCCCACCCGCAGCATCACCCGCTGCGAGGCCTGGATCGATTCCGCCAGCACCGCCATCCGCTCGCTCAGCGCCAGTATGGTCTGTGCCGTCTCGCCGCTTCTCTCCTCGCTGCGCATCAGCAGACGCTGCAGCGCCTCGACATTCTCGGCGCTCTGCTCAAGCACCGCCTGCACATAGGCCGGCAGTCCGCCCTCGGCCTCGGCGGCCATCGCGCCGCTCGAAACCCGGGTCAGCCCGGCGAGCCACTCCTCCAATTCGTTGAAGAAGCGCGTCATCGCCTGGCCCGCGGTCAGGTCGAGGAAGCCGAGGATCAACGCCCCCGACAATCCGAACATCGAGGAGGAAAACGCCGTGCCCATTCCCGCCAGCGGCCCGGCCAGCCCGGCCTTGAGCTGGGCGAACATGCCGTTCACATCCCCGCCCGCGAGGTTCATCGCCGCGATCACCGCGGCAACCGCGTGCACCGTCTTCAGCAGGCCCCAGAACGTCCCGAGCAGGCCGAGAAAGATCATCACGCCGGTGACGTAACGCGAGGTCTCGCGGCTTTCGTCGAGCCGGCTGGCGATGCCATCGAGCATGGTGCGCATGCTCGCGACCGAGAGCGTCACCCGCCGCCCGTCATCCTGCCGGTCGCCGAACATCCGCGCCATCGGCAGCAGCAGCCGCGGCTTCGGCCCCTGCTCGATCGAGGCGCGCGAGCGCTGGAACCGCTCCACCCAGTCCACTTCCGGGCTCAGCCGCATCACCTGCCGCAGATTCCAGAAAACCCCGAACACCTCGACCAGCGCGATCACCGAATTGACCACCGGATTGGCAAGGAAGAAGGATTTCAGCACCGGTGCGAGAAATGCGGCCAGGCCATAGACCACCACCAGAAACACCAGCATGCGGATCAGGTAGCTGTTCGGGCGGGTCATGATCGCTCCTGTTCAGGGAAGGGTGCTCAGCGTCACGCGGTCATCCGGCGTGCCCGGCACATCGCCGAGCGCCTGGACGATGATCCGCTGCGCCGGAATGCCGGACGCCACCAGCAGGTCGCGCACCGCGAGCCCCCGCCGCAGCGCCAGCCGCCGGCCGACCGAGGGGTCATCCGCGCGGCCCGGCGCGGTTGCCCGCACCAGAAACCGCATCCCGCGCGGCCGGGGTGCTGCGAGAAACCGCTTTACCGACGCGACTGACGCCGGACCAGGCGCGGCGGCATCGCCCGGAAACACGATCGCGAGCGGCACGGGGGCGACGGGCTTTGCCGGCAGCGACGGTTTGGGTGGCGAAGGCTGGGGCGGCGACGGTTGGGGCGGGGCAGGGGACGCCTTCGCCCCCGCGGGCGGCGGTAGCGGTAGCGGTGGCGGCAGCTTCAGCCGCGCCGCCGCCGGATGCGACGCCGCGGGATGCGACGCCGCGGGATGTCTGCGCGCGTGATGCTCCACCGTGCGATGCGTCACCGCGCGATGCTTCGCCATGCGATGCGTCACCGCGCGATCCGGCGTTGCGTGAGGCGCCGGCGCCGGGCCGCCAAGCTGCCGCAGCGCCTGCGGGTTGACGACAACCTGCGCCCGCACCGGAACCATGAGGCTCACCGCGGCCGCCGCGCACGCCGCAAGGAGAAAACCCTGTCGCATTCCGCGCGACACTAGCGCATGTCTCCCATGCCGCTCAATGCCGGCCCGGTCCCTGACCCGGCTCAGGCCTTCGCGCTCTCCAGCGCCGAGCCGACCAGCTCGCGCAGCCGCGGATGGATATGCGGATTGCCGGCGACGATGTCGCCGCTCAGCGCGTCGCTGCCATCCGGTGCGGTGGCATAGCCGCCCGCCTCGCGCACCATGAGCGCGCCGGCGGCGATATCCCATAAATGGGTGCCGAATTCCCAATAGCCCTCATACCGCCCGGCCGCCGTCCAGGCGAGGTCGAGCGAGGCCGCGCCCACCCGCCGCACGCCCGCCGTCTCCGGCATCAGCGCGCCGAGCACGCGGGCGAAGGCGAGGCGGTTGCGCGGCGCCGTGCGGGCGAAGGGGATACCCGTCGCGAACAGCGCGGCCGACCAGTCCCGCCGCGACGAGACGCGCAGCCGGCGGTCGTTCAGATAGGTGCCGACGCCCTTTTCGGCCCAGAACAGCTCGTCGAGCGCCGGCGCCATCACCAGGCCGGCGACGATCTCGCTGCCGCCATCCGGCAGCCGCTTCTCCAGCGCGATCGAGATCGCCCAGTTCGGAATCGCGTGCAGGAAATTGGTCGTCCCGTCGAGCGGATCGACGATCCACCGCCAGGCCCAGTTCTCCGAGCCATGCGCCCCGCTTTCCTCCATCAGGAAAGCGTAGCCGGGTCGCGCGCGCTCCAGTTCCTCGCGGATGGTCTGCTCGGCGCGCATGTCCGCCTGGCTGACGAAGTCGGACGGCCCCTTCACCGAGACCTGCAGATGCTCGACCTCGTTGAAATCGCGGACCAGCCGACGCGCGGCCTTCTGGGCCGCGGCGACCATGATGGTCATGTGCGCGGAATGGCGGGGTGTCATGGCTTGCTACTCCGGAAAACGGTCGGGCGCGGCGGTGGCGCCGCGCGCGGCCTCAGCCCTTGGCCCGCTCGACGTAGGTCGAATCCTCGGTGCGGACGACGATACGCTCGCCCGCCTCGATGAAGGGCGGCACCATCACCTTCACGCCGTTGGACAGCTTCGCCGGCTTGTAGGACGAGGAGGCGGTCTGCCCCTTCACCACCGGATCGGCCTCGACGATCTCCAGCGTCACCGTCGCCGGCAGGTGGATGCCGACCGGGTCGCCCTCCACGAGGTCGATGATCACCGACATGTTGTCCTGCAGGAACGGCGCCTGGTCGCCGAGCAATTCGGCCGGCACCAGAAACTGCTCGAACGTCTCGCCATCCATCAGCACGAGATTGTCGCCGTCGGTGTAGGAATAGGTATAGTCGCGGTTGTCCGTCATCAGCCGCTCGACCGTGTCGGCGGTGCGCCAGCGCTCGTTGGTCTTGTTCCCGGTCTTGAGGTCGCGCATCTCCACCTGGATGAACGCGCCGCCCTTGCCCGGGGTGATGATCTGCTGCTTGAGCACCGTCCAGCGGCGACCATCATGCTCGATCACCTGGCCGGCGCGGATCAGATTCGCCTGCTGCTTCATGAAATGACACCCGATCTTGGATAAGGATGGGGCGGCTTAGCCCGCCGCGCCGCTTTGGGCAAGTTTTCGCTCCGCCGCCGCCAGCGCCGCGCGGATGATCCCGAGCCCCTCGCGGTGCCAGCGCTGGACCGTTTTGTGATCCGCCCGCAGCACGCCGCCGAGCCGGCGCCAGGGAAACAGGTGCCGCCCGGTCAGCGGATGGGTCAGTGCCCGCGCGCCGAGAATCCGCCGCAGCACGAACCGCTCCTCCGGGATCGCGGCGAGCCAGCCGAGCGCCTCGTCCATCCGGTCGATCTCGGCACCCGAGGGGTGCGGCGGGCGAATGCGCGAGGCCTCCCAGCCATAGGCATCGAGCGCGCTGCGCACCACGTCGTAGCGGGTGATCCTGAGATGCGGCGAATAGCCCCGCTCGGGCAGCGCCAGCAGGCACGAGCCCGCCGCCTCCAGCCGTGACGCGATCGCGCCGATCGGATCCGCCGCCCCGCTGACCGCCGGGCATGGCGCAATTGCCACCATCCCGCTCGTCCCGGCGCGCAGGCCCGAGCCCAGCACCTCGCCCGCCCGTTGCGCCCGCATTGTGCTCATCGCCTTTCCTCCCGTCCGGGGGCGGCAAGGGGGACGAACGGCGTGCCCTCCAGGATCGTCCCTCGTATCAGCAACCCCCAGGAGCGCAGATGCCCGGCCGGCAGCGGCGGGCGGTTCGGCTCGTCCTCCGGCGGCGGTTTCGGCCGCGCCGCCTGGCTCGGCCCGCCGGCGGCGCAGAGCCGCCGCCCGCGCTCGATGATCGTGTTGCGCGACAGGCCGAGCACGGCGGCAATCGTCCCCCAGGTCGCCCCGTCCGCCCGCATGCGGCGGATCGTGGCATCGGCGGCGTCGGTCCAGATGCGGCGTTCAGGCATCGCTCATCTCCGTGGTGGATGAGCAGATTGTTAGTTCATTCGGTTAGTGATGTCAATAAAACTAACAAATTGAATCACGCGGCCGCATCCGGGCCTGTCGGCGGATCGCCAGCATCGCCAAGCCGAATGATCAGTCAATCATATGAAAGAATTGAAGTTATTCGCCGGCTCGCGCCGACACTTCGCCCGAGTCAGGCAGGAAAAAAAATCGCGCCCGCAGCAGCACATCGCCCTCGACCGCCGCTTGTACCGCTGCTTCGCCGTTAGTATCGCCGACAATCACCACGTCGCCCGCCCCGTCTGCCGTCCCCCGCGCACGCTCGAGAAACAGCCGCGTCAGCGCGGCAGCCACCGCGCCGCGCGGCACGCAGCACGAACACCCGATCCCATGTCCGAATCGCCGCACCGCCTCCGCCGCAAACCCACCCACGACCCGCGCGCCGGCAGGCGGCGCGAACCCCTCCTGCACCAGCACCGCATCTCCCGGCGCCACCGCCCCGCCAAACCTGATCGCGATCCGCATTCCTGCTCCGTTTTCGCTCCGGCCGCCGCCTTGCGGCACGGTCCGATCCTGCATGATCGGGTAAAGATGCTCTAACCTTCTGCGCCCTCGCCGGCAGCCGCGCCGGTCGAATCGGCGATTGTGCGACCGCCGCGCCGCCCCGGCGCCGCCGTCACCACCAGCCCGGCGATCACCAGCGCCGCCCCCGCCCAGCCCACTGCCGGCAGCCGCTCGCCGACGACAACGACCGCCAGCACCGCCGCCACCACCGGCTCGACCAGAGTGATCGTCGTCGCGACACTCACCGGGATCCGCGCCAGCCCGATGCCGAAGCAGAGATAGCCGAGAAACATCGGCACCGCCGCCATGTAAACGCCCACCGCCGCATTGCCCCATGAATCGAGAAACGCGCCGCCGGTCGCCAGCAGCACCGGCATCAGCAGCGCGCCGCCGATCCCGAACGTCGCCCCCATCGCCACCACCGAGCGGATGCCGCGCAGCATCATCCGCCGCGCGGTCCAGGCATAGAGCGCATAGGTCAGTCCGCCGACGAGGCCGAGCCCGATCCCGAGGCTGCTCCCTTCGCCCGACGCCGCCCCCGGTTCCGACAGGGCGAGCAGCGCCATGCCGGCAATCCCCGGCAGCGCCCCGGCGGCCCAGCGCGCGGAGAGCCGCGTGCCCGCGTGTGCGCGCTCGATCAGCGCCGAGAAGATCGGCGCCGAGCCGAGGGTCACCACCGTCCCCACCGCCACACCGGACAGCCGCATCGAGCTGTAGAAGGCGAGGGGATACAGCGCCACCGCGACACCCCCGGCCACGAGCAGTCCTCCGTGCCGCGCCAGCGCCGGCAGGTCGCGCAGGATGCGGGGAGCGGCGAGCAGCGCCTGCAACAGCCCGCCGATCCCCATCGCCGCGGCACCGATCGCCAGCGGCCCGACCGCGGGCGCGAAGGTCGCGGCCGTGCCGGTGGTGCCCCAGACCAGCGAGGCGAACAGCACCGCCGCCACCCCGACCGCAAAGCCGCCGTCTTGCCCAGGGGCACTGTCATTGCCGCGCACAAGCGCGCTGTGATCGCCGTGTCCGCGCGCGCCGCCGTCCCCGGCCACCGTCATCCCGCCCTCCATCCTTGCCCCGACCGCGAGGTCGTCCAATGAGGGCTATTTCCGGCCTCCGCACCGAAACCGCAATCGGGCGGACTTCATGTCGGGAATGTCGCGGCCTTCAGCAGCAGCGAGGCAGCGAGCAGCAGCATCGTGACGCCAACCACCCGGTCCAGCACCCACCATGCGGCGGGCCGGCCGAACACCGGGCGGAGCATACGCGCGCCGAAGCCGAGAGCGGCGAACCACGAGAGGCTGGCGCTCATCGCCCCGGCTGCGAAAACCGGCCGCAGCGCCACCGGCTGCGTCGCCCCGATCGCGCCGAGCAGCAGCACTGTGTCGAGATAGACATGCGGGTTGAGAAAGGTGAACCCCGCCGTCGCCAGCAGCGCCCGGCGCAGCGTCACCCGCTCGCCCGCGCCGAGATCCACCGCCGCCAGCGCCTGCCGCCGCAGCGCCGCGATGCCGTTCCAGCCGAGAAACGCCGCCCCGCCCAGCGTCAGCACCAGGGTGAAGCGCGGCGCGGCGCCGATGAACGCGCCGACCCCGCCCACCCCGGCGGCGATCAGCACCGCATCCGCGAGGGCGCAGAACGCCACCACCGCGCCCACATGCTCGCGCCGCAACCCCTGCCGCAGCACGAACAGGTTCTGCGCCCCGATCGCGATGATCAGCGCCGCCGAAGCCGCATAGCCGGCGAGAAAGGAAGCTGCATATCCGCTCATGCGTCAGCCTATGGCCGCGCCGATCAAATCAGGAAAGCTTGTTTTTCTAATGTGAACGAAGTAGCGCTTCATTCGTGCTGGATTATCCCGCCCTTGCCGCCCTGCTCGGCGTCACCCCGTCCGCGATCTCCCAGCGTGTCCGCGGTCTTGAGGAGCGGATCGGCGCGATCCTGATCATCCGCGGCCAGCCCTGCACGCCGACCGCGCTGGGCAGCCGCCTCTGCGCGCACGCCGATCGCGTCCATCTGCTCGAAGTCGATCTCGCGCCGCTCCTGCCCGAGGCGGACGCCGGCCATGCGCCCACCCTGCGCATCGCGGTCAATGCCGACAGTCTCGCCACCTGGTTCCCCGACGCCGTCGCCGGTTTCAGCCGCGACAGCCGGACCCTGCTCGACCTCGTGCTGGACGACGAATCCCACACCGCCGCCCGCCTGCGCGCCGGCGAGGTGCTCGCCGCCGTCACCGCCGATCCCGAACCCGCCCAGGGCTGCCGCACCATTCCGCTCGGCGCGATGCGCTATGCCGCCTGCGCCAGCCCCGCCTTCCTCGCCCGCTACTTTCCCGGCGGCATCACCGCCGCCACCCTGGCATCCGCTCCGCATCTGCGGTTCGACCGGCGGGACACGCTGCAAGCGCGCTGGGCCATGGCGGCGCATGGCGCCAGCCTCGCCGGCCCCACTCATTTCGTGCCCTCGGCGCATGCCTTTCTCGACCTCGCGCTGGCCGGCCTCGGCTGGGGCCTGCACCCGCTCGCGCTGGCCGCAGCGCATCTCGCCGCCGGCCGTCTCGTCGAACTGCCCCCGGCTCAGCGGCTCGACGTCGCACTCTACTGGACGGTGGCCCGCCTTCACGCTGCCCCGCTGCGCCGCCTGACCCGCGATGTCGCCGCCGCCGCCCGCCGCCATCTCGCCTGATCCCGAGCGCTGCCACGCGTAGCGGCTGTCGATTGCCAATACCAAAAAGTTACTTTAACTGCCGCGCGCATGACCGGAACGTCATCCTGCGTGCCCGCCGAATGGCTCGACCGCCATCCTCTCGTCCCGCTGCTCATCCTCGCTTTGGCCCCGCTGCTGGGCCTGCTGCCAGACTGGCTGTTCGGCCTCAGCCTGAACCCGATCTGGACGAACTCCGGTGCCGCGACCGGCAGCCTCCCCGGCCTGATCCACGGCCAGTCGATCGGCGATCCCAATATCGGCTGGACCAGTCAGGCCCTCGGCCATCTCGCTGCGGAAGACTGGCTGCACCTGCGCCTGCCCTGGTGGAACCCCGATAACGGCATCGGCCTGCCGCTCGCCGGCGAAATCCAGCCGGAGGCCTTCTTTCTGCCCTTCGTGCTGCTCCTTGCCCTGCCGGCCGGCGTCGTCTGGCTGCAAACCCTGATGCAGGCCATGGTCGGCCTCGCGACCTACGCCCTGTTCCGCCGGCTGTCCCTCGGCCGCCTCGCCGCCCTCGCCGGCGCGCTGCTCTTCGCCTTCAACTCTGTCTTTGCCTTTCCGCCACATATCGGCGAACTCTGCGCGATGCCCTTCCTGCCCATCCTCCTGCACGGCATCGAGGATGCGCGCGACGAGGCACACCCCCACCGCGCCGTCATTCTCCTCGCGCTCGGCATCGCCTTCTCGATCCTGGCCGGCTTCCCCGAGGCTGCCTATGTCAACGGCCTGTTCGCCCTCGCCTGGGCCGCCTTCCGCCTCGTCCGCGCCCCGCGCCGGGTGTGCTTTGCCCTGCGCATCGCCGCCGGCGGATTCTGCGGCCTCGCCATCGCGGCGCCGCAACTCGTCGCCTTCGCCGATGCCCTGCTCGCCAGCGGCCAACTCGGCGGCCATAATTTCGGCCTGCAAGTCATCCCCGTGCGGGGTATCGCCGGCATCCTCGTGCCCTATGTCTTCGGCCCGCTGAACGACTTGATCGGCAGCAAACCCCTCTACGACATCGCGGGTTCGACCGGACATTTCATTGGCCTGCTGCCCATCCTCGCCGCCCTGTTCGGGCTGATCGCGGCGCGCGATCGCGGCCTTGCCTGGTTCCTTGGCGGCTGGACGCTGCTCTGTCTCGGCCGCCTGTTCGGCTTCCCCCCGATCATCGCCGTCAGCCTCCTCATCCCCGGCCTGATCAAGGTCTATTTCTGGCGCTACGCGACCCCCATCTGGCTGTTGCCGATCGCGACCCTCGCCGCAAGCGGGCTTGACGCGGCCCGCTTTGCGTCATTGCCGCGCGCCCTGCCGCTGTTGGTGGTCTTCATCCTTCTGGTGCTCTCCGGCGTGCTGGCGGCGCCGTCCCTGCTGCCATGGCACCTCGCCGGCGCCGTCGCCACGATCCAGCTTGCCTGGTATCGCGCCGCCCTCGCCGCCGGCGCCGCCGGCCTGCTGCTCGCCGCCCTCGCGCTCTACGCCCTGCGCGGCGAGGCCCGGCGCCTCGCCTTCGCCGCCCTTCTCGCCACCAACGCCATCGCCCTGTTCCTCGTCCCCCGGCTCGGCAATCACCGCGCCGGCACGCTCGATACCGCGGCGATATCCTATCTCCGCACCCATCTCACCCCCGCCCGCGCCTATTCGATCGGCCCGATCTTCGCCAATTACTCCGCCTATTTCGGCTATCCCGACATCACCTACGACTACTTCCCGGCCGATCTCTCCTTCGCCCGCTACATCCACGACCATCTCGTCCCGGAGTTCTGGACCCACCGGCCGCCGCCACTCTTCCAGGTGCCCTTTGTCCCCCTCACGCCCGATATCGCGCGTGCTGAATTCCTGCGCCGCGAGCCGGCCTATGCCGCGCTTGCCATCCGCTACCTGATTGCCCCCGCATCCTTCACACCCGCGCCCACCGTCGCCTTCCCGCCGATCAGCGCCAATGCCATGGCCATTCCCCTCGCGCCCGGCCATGCGGTCACCTTCCGCGGCACCGCGTCCGCCGCGCTCGCCAAGCTCCCCGCGTTTACCCGGATCGGCATCCTCCACGGCACCTACGGCAACGCTGCCAACGGCACAGGGATCATCACGATCTGCCCCGGCGCGCCTGGCGCACCCGGCGCCGCCTGCGCGTCCGGCCGCGCGCCGATGCGCGGCTCGCCGGACAACGGGCCCTTCACGGTCAAGCTGAACCATCCGGTCCATCTGCATCAGGGCGAGGCCTTCACCATCACCTTCGCCCATCGCGGCGGCACCAATCCCGATGCCGTCTGGGCCTACATCACCAGCAGTCCCACCGCCGTCGCGATCACCCTGCCCGACGGCAAGCCGGTCCCCTTCCACACCCCGCGCCTCGTGTTCAGCGCTCCCCCGCCGCCATACCTGGTCCGTGCCTGGTCGGATAATCAGCTCAGCATCTGGCGCCTGACCAACGCCGCGCCGTTCTACACGACCGACCCGGCCTGTTCCCTCGCATCGCCCGGCACCGATCACGTGATTGCCACCTGTGCGGCGCCCGCGCGCCTGACCCGCCGCGAACTCTACGCCGCCGGCTGGCGCGCGACCGACAATGCGACACCTGTTCCGCTCACCCGCACCGGCGAGGTCTTCCAGTCCGTCCCCCTGCACAAGGGGATTAACCGTCTGCGCTTCACCTTCGCGCCGCGCTACAGCCGCTATGCCTGGATCGCCGCGTCTCTCGGCCTCCTCGCGCTCCTGGCCGAGGCGGCGCGCGGCATCGGCGCAGGAGCACGGCGTAACGCAGGGCGCTGAGCCAACCCGCCCTCCCGCCACCTGCCGCCATCTCGCATGATCCCGCCCGGCGCAACGTGCCCCCGCCGCCGCTCCGGATTGGAATTGTCGAGGCGTTACTATATCTGGTCCCATCATGACCGACATTTCACTTCTCGAAGCCCTCCGCCACCGCGTCCTCCTCTGCGACGGCGGCATGGGCTCGCGCGTCCAGGCCCTCACCCTCGACACCGAGCGCGATTACTGGGGCAAGGAAAACTGCACCGAGGTGCTGAACCTCTCCCGCCCCGACCTCGTGCGCGAAATCCATCGCGGCTACTACGAAGCCGGGGCCGACATGGTGGAGACCAACAGCTTCGGCGGCTCGCCCATCACCCTCGCCGAATTCGAGCTGGGCGACCGCGCCCGCGAGATCAACCGCATCGCCGCCGAACTCGCCCGCGAGGCCGCCGAAACCTTCGCCGACGGGCGCGACCGCTACGTGATCGGCAGCGTCGGCCCCGGCACCAAGCTGCCCACCCTCGGCAACATCGAATACGACCCGCTGGAAGCCGGCCTGGCCGAGCAGTGCCGCGGCCTGATCGAGGGCGGGGTGGACGCCATCCTGATCGAAACCTGCCAGGACACGCTGCAGATCAAGGCCGCCGTCAACGGCGCGAAGATCGCCCGTGCCGAGCTTGGGCGCGATACGCCGATCTTCGTGCAGGTCACCGTCGAGACCACCGGCACCCTGCTCGTCGGGCCGGACATCGCCGCCGCCGCCACCGTGATCCAGGCGCTCGACGTGCCGTTGATCGGCCTGAACTGCGCCACCGGCCCGCAGGAAATGGCCGAGCATGTCCGCTTCCTGTCGCAGAACTGGCCCGGCCTCATCTCGGTCCAGCCCAATGCCGGCCTGCCCGAACTGGTCGATGGCAAGACCCATTACCCGCTCTCGCCGGCCGAACTCGCCTCCTGGCTCGAACGCTTCATCCACGAGGACGGCATCAACCTCATCGGCGGCTGCTGCGGCACCTCCACCCCGCATATCGCCGCCCTCGACGCCATGCTCCGCCGCAATGGCGAGGTTCGCCCGGCACCCGTCCCGCGCAAGCCGGTCTGGATCCCCTCGGTCGCCAGCCTCTACGGCTCGACCCCGCTGCGCCAGGAAAACGCCTATTTCTCGATCGGCGAGCGCTGCAACGCCAACGGCTCCAAGAAATGGCGCGAGCTGCAGGAAAAGCACGACTGGGACGGCTGCGTCTCCATGGGCCGCGAACAGGTCGCCGAGGCCTCCAACGCGCTCGACATCTGCACCGCCTTCGTCGGCCGCGACGAACTCGGCGAAATGTCCGAAATCATCACCCGCTTCACCTCGTCGGTGAACGCGCCGCTGGTGATCGACTCCACCGAAACCCCCGTCATCGAAGCCGCCCTCAAGCTCCACGGCGGCAAGCCCATCATCAACTCGATCAATTTCGAGGATGGCGAACACATCGCCGAAGAGCGCATGGTGCTCGCCCGCAAGTTCGGCGCCGCCGTGATCGCCCTCACGATCGACGAGGTCGGCATGGCCAAGGAGCCGGCGCAGAAGCTCGAAATCGCCACCCGCCTGGTCGATTTCGCCTGCCGCAAGCACGGCCTCCCGCAATCCGACCTGCTGATCGACCCGCTCACCTTCACCGTCGCCACCGGCAACGAGGACGACCGCAAGCTCGGCCTCTGGACCCTCGAAGGCATCAAGCTGATCCGCGATGCCTTCCCCGACATCCAGATCATCCTCGGCCTGTCCAACATCTCCTTCGGCCTCAACCCCGCCGCCCGCGCGGTGCTGAACTCCGTCTTCCTCGACCACGCGGTGAAGGCCGGCATGACCGGCGCCATCGTCCATGTCTCCAAAATCCGTCCCCTGCACCTCATCCCGCCCGAGGAAGTGCAGGTCATGGAAGACCTCATCTTCGACCGCCGCCGCGAGGATTACGACCCCCTCCAGCGCGTCCTCGAAATGTTCGCCGACCGCAAGGCCGCCGACGCGGTGAAAAAGGCCAAGGCCGACACCGTCGAGGGCCGCCTGCGCGACCGTATCGTCGATGGCGACCGCAAGGGCCTCGCCGACGATCTCGACGAGGCGATGAAATCCCACCCCCCGCTCGACATCATCAACAACCTCCTGCTCGACGGCATGAAAACCGTGGGCGAGCTGTTCGGCGCCGGCAAGATGCAGCTCCCCTTCGTCCTGCAATCCGCCGAAACCATGAAAGCCGCCGTCGCCTATCTCGAACCCCACATGGAGCGCCTCGAGGGCCAGCAGAAGGGCACCATCGTCCTCGCCACCGTGAAGGGCGACGTGCACGACATCGGCAAGAACCTCGTCGACATCATCCTCACCAACAACGGTTACCGCGTCGTCAATCTCGGCATCAAGGTTCCCCTGGCGGACATGGTCGCCGCCGCGAGGGAACACCGCGCCCACGCCATCGGCATGTCCGGCCTACTGGTGAAATCCACCGTCGTCATGCGCGAAAATCTCGAGGAAATGTCCCGCCAGGGGCTCGACATCCCCGTCCTCCTCGGCGGCGCCGCGCTCACCCGCAACTATGTCGAGGAAGATTGCGTCGCCGCCTACGCCTCCGGCCGCGTTGCCTACGCCCGCGACGCCTTCGACGGCCTCCACCTGATGGACAAGGTCACCGGCAACGGGTTCGACGATTACCTCGCCGCCCTCCAGTCCAAGCGCCGCGGCAAGGCCCGCAACACCAAGCGCACCCTTGGCCAGGCCGATGCCCGCGGCTTTGCCCCGGTCGACATCTCCGCCGTCCAGATCCGCCGCCGTCGCCTCACCCGCGAAACCCCGGTGCCCACCCCGCCCTTCTGGGGCCCGAAGCTCATCGAGGCGCCGCAGAAAGCCCTCGTCCCCTACATCAACGAACGCTCCCTCTTCCAGTTCCAGTGGGGCTTCCGCAAACAGGGCAAGTCACTGGACGACTTCATGGGCTGGGCCCGCCAGGAACTCCGCCCCGTCATGAAGCGCATGCTCGACATCTGTGCTGCCGAAACCATCCTCAAGCCCCAGGCCATCTACGGCTACTGGAAGGCCGCCGGCCAGGGCAACGACCTCATCCTCTTCGCCGAGGACGGCAGCACCGAACTCGCCCGCTTCACCCTCCCGCGCCAGCCGCGCGACGACGGTGAATGCATCGCCGACTTCTTCCGCGACGTGGACGACGCTGAACGCGACGTCATCGGCCTGCAAGTCGTCACCATGGGCGAAAAAGCCTCCGACACCGCCCGCGCCTGGTTCGAGGAAAACCGCTACCAGGATTACCTCTACCTCCACGGTCTTTCCGTCGAGATGGCCGAGGCGATGGCCGAATACACCCACAAACGCATCCGCGCCGAACTCGGCTTTTCCGCCGAAGACGACCGCGACATGGAAAAAATGCTCGCCCAGTCCTACCGCGGCTCACGCTACTCGTTCGGCTACCCCGCCTGCCCGAACCTCGAAGACCAGACGATGCTGCTCCGCCTCCTCGACGCCGAGCGCATCGGCGTGTCGCTCTCGGACGAACACCAGCTCCATCCCGAACAATCCACCAGCGCCATCGTCGTCCTCAACCCCCACGCGAAGTATTTTTCGGTGTGAGGGGTCGGGCGAGAGGAGGGAAGGGGAGTAAAAGAGCTTCTTTTTGAAAAAAGAAGCAAAAACTTTTGCTCTTTTGACTTTTGGATTACTCGTCGCGCTTGGCCAGCCCTGACACGACGGCCACGAGAATCAGACCGGTCATCCAGCCGAACAGCGTCTCGAACCACACCGCGAACTGTGCAATCCGCCCGCCCCAAGTCCCGGTCTCCGGTCGCCACGTCGCCTCCTGCCCGAGATTGCCCACCGGCAGAAGCACGTTCAGCGAATAGGCCAGCGGATAGAACTGCGGATACTCAAGCCTTATTGCCTTGCAATCCGTCCACCGAACATGCGCCGGCAACCCGCACATTCCGCCATACCGTGAAAACAATGCCTGTGTGGACGGCACGAACGCGCCATCCCATCGCGCCGCGGCGAAATAGCCACCACCAAAGACAAGCCAGACAACTGTGGCAATCATCAGCAGCCTGAGCGGCCGGTATCCATACCCGACCAGCGCGCCATACCCGATATGCAGCAGCCGCGCCGTCTTCCCATAAACCGAACCGCCGACCGCACGCAGCGCCTGACCCACCGAAATCTCGGGCATCTGCCCGATCAGCCCGCACTCCCGCTTGCGCCGCTCGAATGCAATCCCGACCTCCCGGGCGGCCTCGTAATGCCCCATCTCCCGCAGCACCTTGCGGAGCTGCTGCCAGGGCTGCGGCCGGAATGTCGATCCATTGCCATCCTTGCCGCTATGCGCGCCCGGCTGCTGGTCCAGCCAGTCGATCCGCATCTTCGCGTCAGTCGGCCCGTCCCTCCGAATGCGCCGTAAACGAAGCCGTCGAGCACGACGCCTTTTGCCCATGTTTTGGAATCGTCAACGAGTCGGGAAGCCGTCGCGCTGTTCAGATCGAGGATACCTGCTTCGATCGTGACACCGTCGATCATCAATGTACCGCGGATATGGGCCTGCTGCATATCAATGGCTTTTTGCTTGCCTCGAAATTTTCCTCCGCGGCAAACGAGATCTCCCTCGATTTTCGCCCCGAGCAGCCGCACCTTGCCGGTCGCCGTGAACTTATCGTTGAGGATCACGTTACCACCGACATCGACCCCATCGGCGCTGAGGGCATCATGACCCTCATTTTGGAACGTGCCGCCGGCGCATACGAGATCGCTCCCGATTTTGGCCCCGAGCAGCCGCACCTCGCCAGTCGCCGTGAACTTATCGTTGAGGAACACGTTACCACCGACATCGACCCCATCGGCGCTGAGGGCATCATGACCCTCATTTTGGAACGTGCCGCCGGCGCATACGAGATTGCTCCCGATTTTGGCCCCGGGTAGCCGCACCTTGCCGGTCGCCGTGAACTTATCGTTGAGGAACACGGTACCACCGACATCGACCCTATCGGCGCTGAGGGCATCATGACCCTCATTTTGGAACGTGCCGCCGGCGCATACGAGATCGCTCCCGATTTTGGCTCCGAGCAGCCGCACCTCGCCAGTCGCGACGAACCCGCCCCTCAAAAACAGTGAGCCGTCGCAGGTCAGGCGATCGCCTTGCAAACCCGGCATCTTGCTGCCGGCCAAATTGAGCGAACCTCTGATCCGCGAATCACGGAAAACCGGCGCGGCCTCAAATGCGGATCCCACCATAAGGAGCCCGCCCTTGGTCTCCACCCCTTCCAGATCGAATGCCCCTTCGATCCATGCGCCCTGAAGCTGCACACCCGTCTCATGCACGGGGGCGTCTTCGTCACCGCCTAGTGCCAGAAAGCGGATGAACGTGCCCCGCAACGTCTTGGCGTCGATGGCGCTCTCCGGCCGCTCTTTACCGAAAACCGCGCCCCCTCCCGCCGCCGCGCAATCCAGCAATTTTCGCTCCGCCGTGCTGAGTTTCCCAAACTCCGCCAGCGTGCGTCCTTTTGGCCGCTTCGAGCCCTGAGCATCCGTCATCTTGGCCCACCCGTTAACACCCGGTTCCAACTATCACACCCGAACGAAATCGAAATAAAGCCCCGAAGCAGAATCGCGCCACCGTGCCCGCGCCGTATGGTCGCCCGCTTAGCCCTCGGGACCGGCACCGCACCTCGCGCCGTCGCACGCTCCGGACCCGCATCCATCGTCGGGCAGCCGGCCAGCAGGGATCAATCGGCGTTAGGAGGCTTCGGGATCACCGTTTACGGCCACCGCCAATGCTTCGGCAACTCCGGAAACCCCGCCATCCATGACGGCGTTTCCGCCATCTGGATCGCCTCGGTCGGGGGCAGAATCTCGGGGTCGTCGAACGTGCCCGTCTGCACGTCCACGCTCCCCGGAAACAGTTTTTTGCTCCGGTAGAACAATCCTGGGCCGCATCTCGGGCAGAACGAGCGCTCCACGTCGCCGGAGGAGCGATAGACCGAAACCTCGCCGCTGACCCGGAGCATCCCCTCGTCCACCACCGCCCAGCCCACCACCGGCGCCGCCGCGCAGCGCCGGCAATCGGCGCAGAAACACAGCGAATGCCGCCGGGGCCGCCCGCCGATCACATACCGCACCGCCCCGCAATGGCACCCGCCCGCAATCTCCATCGCCGCCATCAACCCACCATCCGGCCCCGCCGTCTCGCAACCCTATCCCGCCAGCCGCCCTACAAAAATCAAAATCGCCCCCACCAGACCCAAGGCAGGGCAGGGCGCCATCTCGCCTGGTCCCGCGCGCTGCCACGCGTAGCGGCTGTCGATTGCCAATACCAAAAAGTTACTTTAACTGCCGCGCGCATGACCGGAACGTCATCCTGCGTGCCCGCCGAATGGCTCGACCGCCATCCTCTCGTCCCGCTGCTCATCCTCGCTTTGGCCCCGCTGCTGGGCCTGCTGCCAGACTGGCTGTTCGGCCTCAGCCTGAACCCGATCTGGACGAACTCCGGTGCCGCGACCGGCAGCCTCCCCGGCCTGATCCACGGCCAGTCGATCGGCGATCCCAATATCGGCTGGACCAGTCAGGCCCTCGGCCATCTCGCTGCGGAAGACTGGCTGCACCTGCGCCTGCCCTGGTGGAACCCCGATAACGGCATCGGCCTGCCGCTCGCCGGCGAAATCCAGCCGGAGGCCTTCTTTCTGCCCTTCGTGCTGCTCCTTGCCCTGCCGGCCGGCGTCGTCTGGCTGCAAACCCTGATGCAGGCCATGGTCGGCCTCGCGACCTACGCCCTGTTCCGCCGGCTGTCCCTCGGCCGCCTCGCCGCCCTCGCCGGCGCGCTGCTCTTCGCCTTCAACTCTGTCTTTGCCTTTCCGCCACATATCGGCGAACTCTGCGCGATGCCCTTCCTGCCCATCCTCCTGCACGGCATCGAGGATGCGCGCGACGAGGCACACCCCCACCGCGCCGTCATTCTCCTCGCGCTCGGCATCGCCTTCTCGATCCTGGCCGGCTTCCCCGAGGCTGCCTATGTCAACGGCCTGTTCGCCCTCGCCTGGGCCGCCTTCCGCCTCGTCCGCGCCCCGCGCCGGGTGTGCTTTGCCCTGCGCATCGCCGCCGGCGGATTCTGCGGCCTCGCCATCGCGGCGCCGCAACTCGTCGCCTTCGCCGATGCCCTGCTCGCCAGCGGCCAACTCGGCGGCCATAATTTCGGCCTGCAAGTCATCCCCGTGCGGGGTATCGCCGGCATCCTCGTGCCCTATGTCTTCGGCCCGCTGAACGACTTGATCGGCAGCAAACCCCTCTACGACATCGCGGGTTCGACCGGACATTTCATTGGCCTGCTGCCCATCCTCGCCGCCCTGTTCGGGCTGATCGCGGCGCGCGATCGCGGCCTTGCCTGGTTCCTTGGCGGCTGGACGCTGCTCTGTCTCGGCCGCCTGTTCGGCTTCCCCCCGATCATCGCCGTCAGCCTCCTCATCCCCGGCCTGATCAAGGTCTATTTCTGGCGCTACGCGACCCCCATCTGGCTGTTGCCGATCGCGACCCTCGCCGCAAGCGGGCTTGACGCGGCCCGCTTTGCGTCATTGCCGCGCGCCCTGCCGCTGTTGGTGGTCTTCATCCTTCTGGTGCTCTCCGGCGTGCTGGCGGCGCCGTCCCTGCTGCCATGGCACCTCGCCGGCGCCGTCGCCACGATCCAGCTTGCCTGGTATCGCGCCGCCCTCGCCGCCGGCGCCGCCGGCCTGCTGCTCGCCGCCCTCGCGCTCTACGCCCTGCGCGGCGAGGCCCGGCGCCTCGCCTTCGCCGCCCTTCTCGCCACCAACGCCATCGCCCTGTTCCTCGTCCCCCGGCTCGGCAATCACCGCGCCGGCACGCTCGATACCGCGGCGATATCCTATCTCCGCACCCATCTCACCCCCGCCCGCGCCTATTCGATCGGCCCGATCTTCGCCAATTACTCCGCCTATTTCGGCTATCCCGACATCACCTACGACTACTTCCCGGCCGATCTCTCCTTCGCCCGCTACATCCACGACCATCTCGTCCCGGAGTTCTGGACCCACCGGCCGCCGCCACTCTTCCAGGTGCCCTTTGTCCCCCTCACGCCCGATATCGCGCGTGCTGAATTCCTGCGCCGCGAGCCGGCCTATGCCGCGCTTGCCATCCGCTACCTGATTGCCCCCGCATCCTTCACACCCGCGCCCACCGTCGCCTTCCCGCCGATCAGCGCCAATGCCATGGCCATTCCCCTCGCGCCCGGCCATGCGGTCACCTTCCGCGGCACCGCGTCCGCCGCGCTCGCCAAGCTCCCCGCGTTTACCCGGATCGGCATCCTCCACGGCACCTACGGCAACGCTGCCAACGGCACAGGGATCATCACGATCTGCCCCGGCGCGCCTGGCGCACCCGGCGCCGCCTGCGCGTCCGGCCGCGCGCCGATGCGCGGCTCGCCGGACAACGGGCCCTTCACGGTCAAGCTGAACCATCCGGTCCATCTGCATCAGGGCGAGGCCTTCACCATCACCTTCGCCCATCGCGGCGGCACCAATCCCGATGCCGTCTGGGCCTACATCACCAGCAGTCCCACCGCCGTCGCGATCACCCTGCCCGACGGCAAGCCGGTCCCCTTCCACACCCCGCGCCTCGTGTTCAGCGCTCCCCCGCCGCCATACCTGGTCCGTGCCTGGTCGGACAATCAGCTCAGCATCTGGCGCCTGACCAACGCCGCGCCGTTCTACACGACCGACCCGGCCTGTTCCCTCGCATCGCCCGGCACCGATCACGTGATTGCCACCTGTGCGGCGCCCGCGCGCCTGACCCGCCGCGAACTCTACGCCGCCGGCTGGCGCGCGACCGACAATGCGACACCTGTTCCGCTCACCCGCACCGGCGAGGTCTTCCAGTCCGTCCCCCTGCACAAGGGGATTAACCGTCTGCGCTTCACCTTCGCGCCGCGCTACAGCCGCTATGCCTGGATCGCCGCGTCTCTCGGCCTCCTCGCGCTCCTGGCCGAGGCGGCGCGCGGCATCGGCGCAGGAGCACGGCGTAACGCAGGGCGCTGAGCCAACCCGCCCTCCCGCCACCGGATTCGCTGACACTTAGTTAATTTCAATTTTTAAAAGAAATATTCGACAGAAGATATAGAGCGTCATCTGATCGGATGATGCTCTGTTTATCAGTATGGCAGAGCACGGCATCCGATCCAATCGGATCGGAAAGTGCCCTAGAGTTTGTGGGGATTTGGGATTCCCATTTGGGTGTTGCTGTGATTCAAGCTGTGAATGGAACGATTTGTACTGACGGACGCCCAATGGGCGAGGATGGAACCGCATTGTCTTGACAAGACGAGTGACCCTGGCCGCAGCGGGCGGGACAATCGGCTGTTTCTGGAAGCGGTACTTTGGATTGTCCGCACTGGCAGTCCGTGGCGTGATCTGCCTTCGATGTTTGGCAACTGGAGCACGGCCTACCGCCGGTTCAACGACTGGCGCCGCGCTGATGTTTTCAAACGGATTTTCGACGCGGTATCTGATGAACCCGATATGGAATACGCCATGGTCGACGCCACGATCGTCAAGGTCCACCGTCACGGCCAGGGCGCAAAAGGGGGACTCAAAGCCAGGCCATAGGCTGTTCCAAAGGTGGCATGACAACCAAAATCCTGGCGCTGACGGATGCCCTGGGCAACCTTGTGCGCTTTCGTCTCATGCCGGGCAATCGCCATGACGGCATCGAGGTCCCGCCACTGATCGACAACGTCGAATTCGGTGGATTGATCGCAGACAAGGCATTCGACAGCAACGCTCTGGTCGCAGAACTCAACGAAAGAGGCGCCCGGGTCGTCATTTCCCAGCATCCGGCCCGGGCACTGAAGCTGAAAATCGACCGCGAAATCTACAAATGGCGTCATCTGGTCGAGAATTTCTTCTGCAAGCTCAAAGAGTTCAAACGCATCGCCCTGCGCGCCTGCAAAACAGACCAGAGCTTCCAGGCAATGATCTACCTCGCCGCAGCCGTCATCAACTCACGATGAATCCCCACAAACCCTAGGTTCTGTACCTATTGCCATGACTACGGGGCGTCTGATTCAAGTCTGTTTGGAGGACTTGGAACATGGCGGAACTTTTCTGGCTGAACGACACGCAATGGGCTGCGATCGAACCATTGCTGCCGAAGCTTGGCGGCAAGCCTCGGGTTGATGACCGCCGGGTGCTGAGCGGCATCCTGCATCGCTTTCGCGAGGGCTTGCGATGGCGAGCGCTTCCTGAGGCCTATGGGCCACGAACCACTGTGTTCAACCGGTTCAACCGCTGGAGCCAGCGTGGCCTCTGGCAGGAGATCTTCGCGGCGCTTGTCGCCTGCGCGGATCCGCCGCGCATCGCCATGGTGGACAGCACCTCGGTTCGGGCACATCGCGCGGCCGCGGGCGGTAAAGGGGGGCGCAAAGCCAGGCCATCGGCCGGTCGAGGGGTGGACGGACGACCAAGATCCACGCCGTCGCAGATGAGCAGGGACGCATCGCCGCACTCCTCCTGACGCCAGGACAGGCCTCCGACATCAGCGGCGCGAGGGCGCTTCTGCCCACAATACCGCCACCAGAAGAGCTGATCGCCGACAAAGCCTACGACGCTGATGATCTTCGCGCCTTCCTCACCCGCCAAGGCACCAGGCCGGTGATCTCGCCCATGCCCAACCGCCGCGCCATTCCGCACTTCGACCCCGTCGCCTACAGAAAGCGCAATCTCATCGAACGCGCCTTCTGCAGGCTCAAGGACTGGCGCGCCATCGCCACACGATATGACAAAACCGCACGAAATTTCCTCGCTGGTATTTGCCTCGTCCTCGCCGTCACATCATGGATCAGTTGAGTCCAGAGCCTAGAGCATCATCCGATCCATCCGGATCGGATGTCGTGCTCTATCTTGTTGATAATTAGAGCATCTTTATCAGATCAGATGATTCCATCTGATCGGATGATGCTCTAATAAAACTGAAATCGAATCCGGTGATCCCCGCACTTTCCTGGGTCCGGCCCCGACAAAAACGCCGGTCTTTGTGCTGGTGTCGTTAATCAAATCTGCATGATTCTGAAATATTCCAAAAAGCAATTTCAAGCAGGGATTGCGCCGGGTCATGGGTTTTAGTTTTCGTAAATTTATAGAAAAATATCGAAATATAAACGTTCTCGGCGAATCCTTTGGTCTCGTCAGCTTCACGCCCGACGGCACGATCCTCGACGCGAACGAGCGGTTTCTCGGTCTTGCCGGTTATAGCCTCTCCGATCTTGCCGGCCGCCATCACCGCATCCTCGTTGCCCCTGCCGAGCGTGACAGAGCCGCCTATGCCGAATTCTGGCGCGGCCTTGCCGCCGGCACGTCCCGCTCCGGCGTGTTCCGCCGCATCGGCAAGGGCGGAAACGATCTCTGGCTCCGCGCCGTCTACTCTCCGGTGCGCAACCGTGCCGGTCGCGTCGTGCGGATCTCGGCCGCCGCCCTCGATCTGACTGCCGAAACCACGAATGCCGCCGCGAATGAGGGGCTCCTCAACGCGATCGGCCGCTCGCAGGCCGTCATCACCTTCAACCTCGACGGCACGATCCTCGATGTGAACGCCAATTTCCTCGACACGATGGGCTACGCGCGCGACGAGGTCATTGGCCACCGCCATGCCATGTTCGCCACCCAGGCCTATGCCGCGAGCCCCGCCTACGCCGCCTTCTGGGAGCGGCTGCGCAAGGGCGAGTTCTTCTCTGCCGAGTTCGAGCGCATCGGCAAGGGCGGGCGTCCCGTCTGGCTCCAGGCCACCTACAACCCTGTCTACAACGCCGATGGCAAGGTGACCCAGGTGGTCAAGTTCGCGGTCGATCTCACCACCCGCATGCGCGAGGTCGAGCTGGTCGGCGACGCGCTGGAGCGCTTGTCCGACGGTGATCTCACTGCCGGAATTGGCCGCGAGCTGATGCCCTCGCTCGACCGGCTGCGCGTCGATTTCAACGCCGCCGCGAACCGCCTGTCCGCGAGCATCGCCGGCGTCCGCCAGAGCACGGACGAAATCAACCTCGGCGTCACCGAAATCGCCGAGGCCGCGGGCGATCTCTCCGGCCGCACCGAGCGTCAGGCCGCCTCTCTCGAACAGGTCAGCACCCTGCTCGACAGCGTGACCATCGGTCTCGGCAAGACCGCCGCCAACGCCTCCCGCGCCGCCAAGGCGGTCGACGCCACCAGCGATGCCGCCCGCAAATCCCACGCCGTGGTGGGTGAGGCGGTGGCGGCGATGAACCGGATCGAGGCCTCCTCGCGCGAGATCGACCAGATCATCGGCCTGATCGACGAGGTGGCGTTCCAGACCAATTTGCTCGCGCTGAACGCGGGGGTCGAGGCCGCCCGCGCCGGCGAGGCCGGGCGCGGCTTCGCCGTCGTCGCCACCGAGGTCCGCGCGCTCGCCCACCGCTCGGCCGGTGCCGCGAAATCGATCAAGCAGCTCATCGCCCGCTCCTCCGAACAGGTCGGCGCCGGCGTGCGCCTCGTCGGCGAAACCGGAACCGCGCTCGACACCATTCTCCGCCACGTCACCGACCTGCATGGCCTGGTGGACGAAATGGCCACCGCCGCCGCCGAGCAAGCCGGCAGCCTCGCCAAGCTGAACGCCGCCACCGGCCAGGTCAGCGTCGCCGTGCAGCAGAACGCCGCGATGGTCGAGCAGACCTCGGCCGCCACCCACTCCCTGCGCGAGGAGATCGGCCGTCTCGCCCGGCGCGTCGCCGGGTTCCGCACCCTTGCCGGCGCAGCTTCCGCCCCGGTCGGTGCCGCGTCAGCCGCCCCGCGGAGGCTGCCCGAGCTGGTGTAGAGCATCATCCGATCCGGAAGGATCGGAAATTGCTCTGTGATTCTTCCCCTGAGTTGCGCGGGGGATTTCAGGTTCGGGGCGTTCGAGCCTTGCCAATCCTGCCGAACCGGATGATGCCCGGAGTCTCTCGGTCCCGACGGTGAAGCTGGCGCGCCATCGGCCGCGTCCGCCAGACGCCCCGCCTCTGGCGGTGGAAAACGAAAACGGCGGCGCAAATGCTGCGCCGCCATCTCCAGATTCAGCCTGAAGCCGCGCAGTGGCGCGCGGCTTATCGCAGCGCGGGGTCAGACCCCCGCCGCGGCCGCGACCTCCGCGGCAAAGTCTGTGGTGTCCTTCTCGATTCCCTCGCCCAGGGTGAACCGAACGAACCGGGTCAGCGTTGCCCCCGCGCCCTGGACGATCTTGTGCACCTTGCTTTCGCCATCGTGCACCCAGGTCTGCTCGAGCAGAACCACATCCTCGTAGAACTTCTTCACCCGGCCCTCGACCATCTTCTCGATGATCGCTTCCGGCTTGCCGGAGGCGCGCGCCTGGTCGGCCAGAACCGCCTTTTCCCGCTCCAGCGCCGCCGGATCGACATCGGCGATGCTCAGCGCGTCCGGCCTTGTCGCTGCGACATGCATGCCGATCTGCCGGCCCAGCGTCGCCAGCGCCTCGCTGGCCTTGCCCTCGAGCGCGACAAGCACGCCGATCTTGCCGAGGCCCGGCTTCAGCGCGCCATGCACGTAGGAGGCCGTGACACCGTCCTTCACCTCGGCCACCGCAACCCGGCGGATCGACATGTTCTCACCGACGGTCGCGACCAGGCTGACCAGCTCGTCCGCGACGCTGTGCGACGTGCCCGGATACGGGGCCGCCTTCAGCGCCTCGACATCCTCGCCCACGGTGAGCGCCAGCTTCGCTGTGGTCTCGACGAAGTTCTGGAACGCCTCGTTGCGGGCCACGAAGTCGGTCTCGGCATTCACCTCGACCATCGCCGCCCTGTTGCCCTCATGCGCAACGCCGACCAGGCCTTCCGCTGCGGTCCGCCCGGACTTCTTGGCCGCCGCGGCAAGACCCTTCTTGCGCAGCCAGTCGATCGCGGCTTCCATGTCGCCGCCGCTCTCGGTCAGCGCCTTCTTGCAGTCCATCATGCCCGCGCCGGTCTTTTCACGCAGATCCTTGACCATCGCGCCGGTGATTTCGGCCATGGGAGTTCTCCTCAGAAAATGAATAGTGCCGGGCCCGCCTCACGACAGGCCCGGAATTCGTCCCGCGTGGGGCTCAGGCCTGCGCCTCGGCGTCCTCGTCCGCCACCGCCTCGGCCGGCAGCTCCTCGAGCGCGCCGATATCGGCACCCGAAGCGGCCATCTCGGCGCTGATCCCGTCGAGCACCGCGTTCGCGACCAGGTCGCAATACATCGTGATGGCGCGGATCGCGTCGTCATTGCCGGGGATCGGATAGGTGACGCCCTCGGGGTTCGAGTTCGAGTCGAGCACCGCGACGACCGGAATGCCGAGCTTGTTGGCTTCCTCGACCGCGAGCTTCTCCTTGTTCGTGTCGATGATGAACAGGATGTCCGGCAGGCCGCCCATTTCCTTGATGCCGCCGAGCGCGCGGTCGAGCTTCTCGCGCTCGCGCGTCAGGTTCAGCATTTCCTTCTTGGTCAGGCCCTGGCCTTCGCCCGCCAGGGTCTCTTCCATCTGCCGCAGCTTGCGGATCGAATTGGTGATGGTCTTCCAGTTGGTCAGCATGCCGCCGAGCCAGCGATGGTTCACGTAATACTGGCCGCAGCGCTTCGCCGCATCGGCCACATGCTCGGCCGCCGCCCGCTTGGTGCCGACGAACAGCACCCGTCCGCCGCCGGCGGTGACGTTGCGGATCTCGCGCAGCGCGCGCTCGAGCATCGGCACGGTCTGCTGCAGGTCGATGATGTGAACCTGGTTGCGCACGCCGAACAGGTACGGCGACATGCGCGGGTTCCAGCGGCGGGTGTTATGGCCGAAATGCACGCCGGCTTCGAGGAGCTGACGCAGGGAGACGTCTGGCATCGCCATGATCTGGTATCCTTGTCTGGGGCCGCCGGGGCGGCGGCCATCCGGTTAAACCTCCACGAAGCCGAGCCTTGCGGCACCGGAACCAGCGCGCTGGATAAGGCGCTTCGTGTGCGAATTATCGGCATCCTCGCCCGAAAGCGTGCCGACACCCGCCGTATGGCCCAGATCTCCCTTCCGCGCAAGACATGGCAGATCACGCCCCGATCCATCCGGATCGGATGTCGTGCTCTATCTTGTTGATTATCAGAGCATCTTTACCCGATCAGAGGTTTCCATCCGATCGAATGATGCTCTAGACCACATGCCATGACCCCGCTCGCCCTCTATATCCATTGGCCCTTCTGCAAGGCCAAATGCCCCTATTGCGATTTCAACTCCCATGTTCGCGAACGGATTCCCGAGCAGCGGATCGCAGCCGCACTCCTCGCCGAGCTGGAGTACGAGGCCGCCCGTCTCGGCCCGCGCCGCCTGACCTCGATCTTTTTCGGCGGCGGTACGCCGAGCCTGATGGCGCCCGACAGCGTCGCCGCCTTGATCGGACGGGCGACGTCCCTGTTCGCCCCGGCGCCCGATCTCGAAATCACCCTTGAGGCCAACCCCACCAGCATCGAGGCCGGCCGCTTCCGCGCCTATCGCGAGGCCGGGGTGAACCGCGTCTCGATCGGCGTGCAAAGCCTCAACGATGACGCGCTCCGCTTTCTCGGCCGCGAGCATGGCGCGGCCGAGGCGCTGGAAGCGGTCGAACTCGGCCGCGCCATCTTCCCGCGCCTGTCCTTCGACCTGATCTATGCCCGGCCGGGCCAGACGCTCGCCGGCTGGCGCGCCGAACTCGGCGCCGCCCTCGACGTCGGGCTCGATCACCTCTCGCTCTACCAGCTCACCATCGAGCCCGGCACCCGCTTCGCCACCGCCCATGCGCGCGGCGATTTCGCGCTCCCCGAGGATGATGACGCCGCCGCGCTCTACGACGCCACTGCCGAGGAGGCGGCGCGATTCGGCCTCGTCCCCTACGAGATTTCCAACTACGCGAAGCCGGGCGAGGAATCCCGCCACAATCTCGCCTACTGGCGCTACCGCGACTATGCCGGCATCGGCGCTGGCGCGCATGGCCGGATCAGCCTGGGCGAGACGCTGCTCGCGACCCGGCGTCACCGCGCACCCGAAGAATGGGCGGCGCGGGTCGAGGCATCGGGGCATGGCAGCACCGAGGAGGTCGAGATCGGCGCCGATGAACGCGCCCGTGAGGCGCTGCTGATGGGGCTGCGGCTCGCCGAGGGAATCGACCGCGCCGCCTATGCCGCGCGAACCGGCCGCGATCTCCTCGGCCTGCTCGACCCCGACATGACGGCGCGGGCGATCGAGGCCGGCTATCTCGACATCACGGCGGCGCGGGTCACGGCGACCTATGAGGGGCGCAAGCGGCTCGATTCGCTGCTGGCCGCCGTGCTGGGCTGACCGCACGGCGTATCAAACCAATCACATTTTCGAGGGCTCATCGGGAAATAGCGTGACCAGTTTCCCGCGATCCCTCGCGAGCCGGTCAAAATGTCGCCATATCGGCGACTGGTCGGAGTGAGAGGATTCGAACCTCCGGCCCCTGCGTCCCGAACACAGTGCTCTACCAGGCTGAGCTACACTCCGCTGAGGCGCCCTATAGCCAAGGGTGAGGGGATAGGCAAGGCGAGGCTGGCGTGTTTCTGAAGCGCATCTCGCCGCACTGCCGAAACACGAACGCCGCGTTGACGAGATTTAACGGCGGTGTGGCGTCCTGATTATTCGCGATCCGGCCCATTGGGTGCTATGGAGCCGCCATGTCCCGACCTCTGAAAGCCGGCGAGCGGCTATCGAAATCCGAATCCCGGCGCCGCGGCCGCGAGACGCCACCCAAGGCGGCCACGCGCGGCGCGCCGAAGAAGAAGCGCCCCGGGCTTGCCGGATTTGCCGGCGGGCTGATCGTGCGTTGGCTCTACCGCCTCACCCTGCTCGGCGTGGTCGGCGGCGCGGTCGTCGGCGGCGGGCTGTTCCTTTATTTCAGCAACGGCCTTCCCGGCGTCGACCGGCTTCGCCATTACGAGCCGCCGCTCGAAACCCGGATCTATGCCGGCAATTTCCGCCTGATCGGCGCGCTCGGCACCCAGCACCGCATCTACGTGCCGTATGACCGCATCCCCCCGCTGGTCGCGGAGGCGTTCATCGCCGCCGAGGACAAGAATTTCTGGACCGAGCCGGGAATCGACCCGCTCGCCATCGTCCGCGCCGGGGTGGTCGACATGGCGCGCCTCGGCAGCCATGAGCGCCCGCTCGGCGCCTCGACCATCACGATGCAGGTGGTCAAGAACATGCTGCTCGACAACCGGATCGACTTCACCCGCAAGATCAAGGAGGCGATCCTCGCCGTCCGCGTCAACCGGGCGATGAGCAAGAAGCAGATCCTCACGCTCTATCTGAACGAGATATTCCTGGGCCAGGACAGCTGGGGCGTCGCCGCCGCGGCGCAGGCCTATTTCGACAAGCCGGTGTCGCAGCTCAGCGTTGCCGAAGCGGCGATGCTCGGCGGCCTGCCGAAGGCGCCGACCAATTACAATCCCTTCCTGCATCCGCAGCGCGCCCGCGACCGGCGCAACTGGGTGATCGGGCAGATGCAGGCGGACGGGTTCATCACCGCGGCCCAGGCGCGCGAGGCACTGGCCGCCCCCCTGATCCCGAGAGCCGCGTCCGGTCCTGCGGCGATTCCGGGGGCTGGATATTTCGTCGACGCGGTCGATGCCCAGCTCGTCAGCATGTTCGGCCGCAAGATGGCGATGGAAGGCGGGCTGATCGTTCGCACCAGCCTCAATCCAACTTTGCAGGCGGCGGCAACCCGCGCGATGCGCGACCGGCTGGTCTCCTACGATCATCAGTTCGGCGTCTATCGCGGCCCGGTCGCGCAGATCGACCCCGACGCCGTCGCCTCCGACTGGGCGCAAGCGCTGTCGCGGCAGCCGTCGCCGAAGGGGCTGATCGGCCACTGGCGGCTCGGCGTCGTCATCAGCGAGACCCGCCTGCGCGCGAAGATCGGCTGGCTCGGCAGCGGCGGGACGGCGGACCCGCATACCGGCACGCTGACCCTTGCCGCGATCCAGTGGGGCCGGCCGATGGTCCATGACCATCCGGGACCGCTGCTGCACGACATCGCGCAGATGCTCAAGCCCGGCGACGTGGTTATGATCGCGCCGAAGCCCGACAAGGGCGGAACCGTCTCCCTCGAACAGATTCCGAAGGTGGAAGGGGCGATGCTGAGCCTCGATCCGCAATCCGGCCGCGTGCTCGCCATGGTCGGCGGCTGGAGCAACCGGCTCAGCCCCTACAACCGGGCGATCCAGGCGCACCGCCAGCCCGGCTCGAGCGTCAAGCCGTTCGACTATCTGACGGCGATGCAGGCGGGCGTGCAGCCGGATTCGACGATCCTCGACGCACCCTTCGTCCAGCGCCTCGCGGACGGACAGATCTACCGGCCGGGCAATTACGAGAACGATTTCCTGGGGCCGGTGCCGGTGTTCTACGCGCTCCAGGAATCCCTCAACCTCGCGACTCTGCACCTGGTGCGGCGGGTGGGGCTCGCCAATGTCATCGCCAATTTCGAGAAATTCGGCGTGGTCAAGCACGCCCCGCTGATCTACCCGGCGGCGATCGGCGCGCTGGACACCACGCTCTGGCGCATGGTGCGCGGCTACGCCGCACTCGACGAATACGGCCGGCAGGTGCAGCCCACGCTGATCGACAGCGTGACCGCGCCGGACGGGCACATCCTGTATCAGGCGCCCGACCAGTCCTGTGCCAATTGCATGGACGGATCGGCCGGCCAGCCGCCGGTCCTCAACCGTCCCGGCGCCCGCCTCGCCGATCCCGACAGCGTCTATCAGGTCATCATGATGATGCGGAACGTCACCGAGCACGGCACCGGCGTGCCGGCGGTCAAGGGGTTGAACCGGCCGATCGCCGGCAAGACCGGCACGACCAACAATTTCAACGATGCCTGGTTCATCGGCTTCGTGCCGCAGATGGTCACCGGCTGCTGGATCGGCTTCGACAAGCCGCAGGATCTCGGGCGCAACCAGACCGGCGGCAATGTCTGCGGCCCGGCCTGGAACCAGTATATGAAGGTGGCGCTCAAGAACCAGCCGGTCATCCCCTTCACCCCGCCGCAGGGCGTATCGCTGCAGAATGTGAGCTTCCGCAACGAGACCGTCAGCGAGGCGTTCAAGCAGGGCCAGGTGCCGGGCGCGCAGTCCAACCCGGGGCTCGTCGCCGACGATCCGCTCGATCTCGGCGGCGCCATCACCCCGGCCTCGGCTCCATCCGGCACGCGCGATTTCTCCCCCACTCCGGGCGGCGCCACGCCGGCTGCCCCAGGCAAAGTCGACAAATCGCTGGGCGGGCTGTATTGACCGGGGCCCGGACCATCATTCCGACGCAAGCTGAAGAGAACAGAAAATGTCTGCCGAAACCCACTCGCTCGCCGAGCAGATCACGCAAAGCGTGGCCCTGCTGAGGAGGCATCTTTGACTGGGATGCCGCCCTTCGCAAACTTGAGGAACTGAACGCCCGCGCCGAGGATCCGACGCTCTGGGACAATGCGGACGCCGCCCAGGCGATGCTGCGCGAGCGTAATCGCCTCGCGACCCAGACCGAGGCGGTTCACACGATCGAGCGTGAAACCGAGGATGCGCTCACCCTCGCCGAACTGGCCGAGGCGGAGGGCGACCAGTCGGTGCTGGCCGAGGCCGAGGCGGCGCTGCGCCGCATTTCCGAGGAGGCCAAGCGCCGCGAGATCGAGAGCCTGCTCGCCGGCGAGGCCGACGGCAATGACTGCTATGTCGAGGTGAATGCCGGCGCCGGCGGCACCGAGGCGCAGGACTGGGCCGAGATGCTGCTGCGCATGTATACCCGCTGGGCCGAGCAACATGGCTACAAGGTGACGATGCTCGAGGAATCCGAGGGCGAGCAGGCGGGCATCAAGTCCGCCACGATCCAGATCTCCGGCATGAACGCCTATGGCTGGCTGAAGACCGAGGCCGGGGTGCATCGCCTGGTGCGGATCTCGCCCTTCGATGCCAATGCGCGGCGGCAGACCAGCTTCGCCAGCGTCTGGGTCTATCCGGTGGTCGACGATTCGATCGAGGTCGACATCAACCCGGCCGACCTGAAGGTGGACACGTTCCGCGCTTCCGGCGCCGGCGGCCAGCACGTCAACAAGACCGAGAGTGCGATCCGCATCACCCACGTCCCCTCCGGCATTGTCGTCGCCTGCCAGAACGACCGCAGCCAGCATCGCAACCGCGCCACCGCGATGGATATGCTGAAATCCCGCCTCTACGAGATGGAGTTGCAGAAGCGCGAGGAAGCTGCCGCGGCTTCCGAAAGTGCGAAGCGCGACATCGGCTGGGGCCACCAGATCCGCTCCTACGTGCTCGCCCCCTATCAGCTCGTGAAGGATCTGCGGACCAATTTCGAAAGCGGCAATCCGGACGCGGTGCTGAACGGCGATCTCGACGCCTTCATGGCCGCCTCGCTCGCCTCCCGCGTGGGGGCGACGCGCAGCGAGGCCTCGGCCCAGGCCGAATGACCCGGCCCGAGGCGGCGGGCTTTGCCGCCGTCTCGGAAGCCGGAGTGAATGCGGATGGCGGGACTTGAACCCGCACGCCCTGACGGGCAACAGATTTTAAGTCTGCTACGTCTACCATTCCGCCACATCCGCGTGGGGAAATCCGTTCCTGCCATGCCCGCGCTGAGTCGGGCAAGCGCCCGCTGGGCAGGTCAGAGCATCATCCGATCAGATGATGCTCTAGAATCCGAACGGCACCTGCCGGCTGTTGCCGCGCGCGAGATTGCGATAGCGCGCCAGCGCCATCAGCGGGAAGAAGCGCGGGTAGCCGTGATAGCGCAGGTAGAACACGCGCGGGAACCCGACCGCGTTATAGGGCTGCTCGGTCCAGGAGCCGTCGTCTTCCTGCACCGATTGCAGCCAGGCGATGCCGCGGGCGACGGCCTCGTGCTCCGCCTGGCCGGCGGCCATCAAGCCGAGCACCGCCCAGGCGGTCTGCGAGGGCAGGCTCTGGTGATATTCGCCAGGGGCGGCATGGGCGTAGCTCTCGCAATCCTCGCCCCAGCCGCCATCGGCGCGTTGGCGCGCCAGCAGCCATTCGACGGCGCGGACCATCATCGGGTCGTCCCGCGCCACGCCGGCGGCGTTCAGCGCGCAGAGCGACGACCACGTGCCATAGATGTAGTTGGTGCCCCATCGGCCGAACCAGGAGCCGTCCTTCTCCTGCTCGTGGCGCAGATAGGCGACACCGCGCGCGATCGCCGGCCGGTCCTCGGCGTGGCCGAGTTGGGCAAGAAAGGAGATGCAGCGCGCGGTGACATCCGCCGTCGGCGGGTCGAGCAGGGCGCCGTGATCGGCGAAAGGGATGTGGTTGAGATAATGGAACTCGTTGTCCGAATCGAAGGCGCCCCAGCCGCCGGAGCGGCTCTGCATGCCGAGAATCCATTGCCGGGCGCGTTCCACCGCCTCGCGATGGGCGGGATCGCCATTGCGGTCGAGGATCATGCCGACCACGGCGGTATCGTCCACATCGGGGTAATAGGCGTTGTTGTACTGGAAGGCCCAGCCGCCCGGCGGGGCGTCGGGCTTGCGATAGGCCCAGTCGCCCTTCACGTCGAGAATCTGGCGCGGGATCAGCCAGTCGCAGGCGGCGGCAAGACCGGCATCGCCGGCGCTGCCGGCCTCGGCCAGCGCGTGGGCGGCGAGCGAGGTGTCCCAGATCGGCGACAGGCAGGGCTGCACGTAGCTCGCCCCCTCGAAACGCGAGGACGCATCGGTCACCAGCTTGCGGACCGAGGCCCAGGCCGTCGCGTAATCCGGGTGGTCGGGGCTGTAGCCGAGCGTGTGATACATCATCACCGTGTTGGCCATCGCCGGGTAGATGGCGCCGAGCCCGTCCTCGCCGTTCAGGCGCGGGGTGATGAAGTCGATCGCCGCCTGGATTGCGCGCTTGCGGCTGCGAGCGGGGAAGTGCCGCTCCAGCGGGCGCAGCGCGGTATCGATCGCCTTGAACAGATAGCCCCAGTTCGAGCGGTAGGGGCCGCGGATATAGTCGGTCACCTCGTCCGGCGGGGTGACGAACAGCTCGCCGATCCGCACGTTGCGCGGGTTGCGCGCGAGCGGGCGTTCGGTGAGCAGCACCAGCAGCGGTGCGATGACGGTGCGCGACCAGTAGCTGATCTTCCAGATGGTGATCGGAAACCAGTCCGGCAGCAGCATGATCTCGACCGGCATGACCGGGCAGGCCCGCCAGGGCACGGCGCCGAACAGCGCAAGCTGGATGCGGGTGAAGACATTGGTGCGCGCCGCCCCGCCGCGGGCGAGGATGGCCTCGCGGGCGCGGCGCATATGCGGCGCATCGGGATCGTCGCCGATCGCCTTCAGCGCGAAATAGGCCTTTACACTGGCCGAGAGGTCCATCGCCCCGTCATGGAAGAGCGGCCAGCCGCCGGGGTTCTGCGGCGAATCGCCCTGGATGCCGCGCAGGAACACGCCGATGCGCGCTTGGAGTTCGGAGTCGATCCGGTCGAGGAAATGTTCGAGCAGGACATATTCCGCCGGGATCGTCGCGTCCGCCTCGAGTTCGTAGACATAGTGGCCATCCGCGCGCTGCTCGGCCGACAGCCGCTCATGCGCGCGCCCGATGGCCTCGTCGAGGGAGGCGAAATCGATGGACATCGTATCGAACATCGCCCCCCTATAGGCGATTTTGCCGCCCCGCGCCTAGAGCATCATCCGATCGGGCAGACTCCTCTGGCCGGATGATGCGCTGGAGCACGTTCCGATCCTTTCGGATCGGATGCAGTGCTCTATCATATTGAGACACAGAGCATCCTTATCCGATCAGATGATTCCATCTGATCGGATGATGCTCTAGGTTCTGGACTCAACTGATCCATGATGTGACGGCGAGGACGAGGCAAATACCAGCGAGGAAATTTCGTGCGGTTTTGTCATATCGTGTGGCGATGGCGCGCCAGTCCTTGAGCCTACAGAAGGCGCGTTCGATGAGATTGCGCTTTCTGTAGGCGACGGGGTCGAAGTGCGGAATGGCGCGGCGGTTGGGCATGGGCGAGATCACCGGCCTGGTGCCTTGGCGGGTGAGGAAGGCGCGAAGATCATCAGCGTCGTAGGCTTTGTCGGCGATCAGCTCTTCTGGTGGCGGTATTGTGGGCAGAAGCGCCCTCGCGCCGCTGATGTCGGAGGCCTGTCCTGGCGTCAGGAGGAGTGCGGCGATGCGTCCCTGCTCATCTGCGACGGCGTGGATCTTGGTCGTCCGTCCACCCCTCGACCGGCCGATGGCCTGGCTTTGCGCCCCCCTTTACCGCCCGCGGCCGCGCGATGTGCCCGAACCGAGGTGCTGTCCACCATGGCGATGCGCGGCGGATCCGCGCAGGCGACAAGCGCCGCGAAGATCTCCTGCCAGAGGCCACGCTGGCTCCAGCGGTTGAACCGGTTGAACACAGTGGTTCGTGGCCCATAGGCCTCAGGAAGCGCTCGCCATCGCAAGCCCTCGCGAAAGCGATGCAGGATGCCGCTCAGCACCCGGCGGTCATCAACCCGAGGCTTGCCGCCAAGCTTCGGCAGCAATGGTTCGATCGCAGCCCATTGCGTGTCGTTCAGCCAGAAAAGTTCCGCCATCTTCCAAGTCCTCCGAACAGACTTGAATCAGACGCCCCGTAGTCATGGCAATAGGTACAGAACCTAGCCCTCGGCGGCGATCAGGCTGCGGGTGCGGCGGGCGAGCCAGGATTGGCTCGGCGGCGCCAGCAACTGGTCGACCGCCGTGGCGCGGGCCACCGTGCCGTCGCGCAGATAGGCTTCGTGGCGCGCCTCGATCGCATCCGGGTCGTAGAGATAGTTCACCATCACGCCGAAGGATTCCGAAATCCCGCGCGGGCTGGGATTGCCCAGCCAGTTGATCCGTTCGAGCCGCGCGCCGTTGCCGAGATGGAACCGCGCCACGGGATCGGCGCGGCCGGCGGCCGGAATGCCGTTATCGCGCCAGGCGCCGGTGAGGTAGAGAGCCGCAAGCCGCAGCAGCGGCCCGCGCAGCGCCGTGGCGAGGCCGGCCTGCGTCCACCACGGACGGTCTTCGAGCACCGATTTCAGCAGGTTGGCATCGCCCTCGGCGGTGGCATCGGCGACCGGTGCGGTGCCGAGCGCGCGGCCGATCGCCTCGCGTTCTTCGGCGGCGAGCAGCGGGGCAGGGGGCGAGGCCAGCACGGCGCTGATCGCCCGGCGCAGGCCGGGAACCGGTGACAGGGTGGAGAATTTCTTCAGGTTGGGCAGTTCCGCCTGCAACTCGGCGACGACCTGCTTGATCAGGAAATTACCGAAGGAAATGCCGCGCAGCCCCTCCTGGCAATTCGAGATCGAGTAGAAGATCGCGGTATTCGCGCGCGAGGCGGCATCCTGCTGGGCGTGCTCGGCGGCATCGTCGTCGGCGGCGGGGGCGAGCAGCGGCCCGATCGCTTCCGCCAGCCCCTTGACCAGTGCGACCTCGACAAAGATCAGCGGCTCGTCGGGCAGGGCCGGGTGGAAGAAGGCGAAGCAACGGCGGTCCGGCGCAAGGCGGCGGCGCAAATCGTCCCAGCCCTGGATTTCATGCACCGCCTCATAGGCGATCAGCTTTTCCAGGACGAAGGCGGGGGTGCGCCAGTCGATCCGGCGGAGTTCGAGGAAGCCGCGGTTGAACCACGAGGCGAACAGATGCCGCAGATCGGAATCGAGCGGCGCGAGGCTCGGCTGCTTCGGCAGCGCGGCCAGAACTTCCCGCCGCATGTCGACCAGCGCGCCGGTGCCACCGGGCGCCATGTTCATCCGGCGCAGCAATTCCTGCCGCGGCGGCTCGGCGGCGGTGGCGAGGGCGGCGGCGGTGGCGGCGTCCGGCGTCTCGAGATAGGCGCGGGCGGCGTTCTGCAGGCGGTTGGGATCGGGCTCGAAGCCGGTGGCGAGAAAGTCGCAGAAAGCCAGCCGGTCATGCGGGGCAAGCCGGCGCAGGGCGCCCAGCAGCGCCGCCGCGAGGGCCGCGCCCGAAGCCTCGCCCCGCCCGCCGAGCAGCGCATCGGCCAGCAACTCGGCGCGCTCGCGCGAGGGAAGATTTTCGTTCGGAAGATTGACGAACACCCGACCGTGCTCGGCGATCGACGACCAGAGCCGTTCGATCCAGGAGCGGTTGGGGCGGTCATGCGGAACCGGGGCGGTGGCGGGCATCGCTTCACTCCTGCGCGGGGCTGGGTCGGCCGTTCCTGAAACCGTACGACGATTTCAGGAACGGAACCGCAGATTACCCGATCGCCGTCAGGCGGGAAACGGGGGGCGCGCGGGAAATCAGGCGTTTTGGGCGGAGACCGCGTCGACCCGCGCCTGCGCGGTGATCAGCCGGTCGGAGGCGGCGCGCCAGCCGGCTTCATCGGCTTCGTCCGCCTCGCGCCAGGCCGCCTCGGCCGCCGCGAGTTCGTCGGCGGCCTTCAGCGGGTCGAGTTCGGCCAGCTTCACGATCGCATCGGCGAGGACGGTGCAGCGTTCCTCGGTGATCTGGGCAAAGCCGCCGGAGACGAAGAAGCGGTCGACCAGCTTCTCGTCTTCGTAGAGATCGATCAGGCCGCCGCGCAGCGAGGTGATCATCTGCGAATGGCCCGGCAGGACACCGAGGTCGCCCTCGGTGCCGGGGATCACCACCATGCTGACCGGACGGGCGAGCAGGAGCCGCTCCGGGCTGATGATTTCGAGCGCGACGGTCATGGGATCAGGCCGTCGCGTTCAGGGACTCGGCCTTCTTCACCGCGTCCTCGATGGTGCCGACCATGTAGAAGGCGGCTTCCGGCAGGTGGTCGTATTCGCCGGCGCAGATCGCCTTGAAGCTGCGCACCGTGTCTTCCACGGCGACGAAGACGCCCGGCGAGCCGGTGAACACTTCAGCGACATGGAAGGGCTGCGAGAGGAAGCGCTCGATCTTGCGGGCGCGGGCGACGGTGAGCTTGTCGTCTTCCGACAGCTCGTCCATGCCCAGGATCGCGATGATGTCCTGCAGCGACTTGTAGCTCTGCAGGATGCGCTGCACCTCGCGGGCGACGTTGTAGTGCTCCTCGCCGACGATGCGCGGATCGAGCGCGCGGGAGGTGCTGTCCAGCGGGTCGACCGCCGGGTAGATGCCCTTTTCGGCGATGGCGCGGTTCAGCGTCGTCGTCGCGTCGAGATGCGAGAAGGAGGTTGCCGGCGCCGGGTCGGTCAGGTCGTCGGCGGGAACGTAGATGGCCTGGACCGAGGTGATCGAACCCTTCTTGGTCGAGGTGATGCGCTCCTGCAGCGCGCCCATGTCGGTCGCGAGCGTCGGCTGGTAGCCCACCGCGGAGGGGATGCGGCCGAGCAGCGCCGAAACCTCGGCGCCCGCCTGGGTGAAGCGGAAGATGTTGTCGACGAAGAACAGCACGTCCTGGCCTTCCTCGTCGCGGAAATATTCCGCCATGGTCAGGCCGGAGAGGCCGACGCGCATGCGCGCACCCGGCGGCTCGTTCATCTGGCCATAGACCAGCGCCACCTTGGAGCCTTCGGTGGTGTTGTCGCCGAGCTTGATGACGCCGGCGTCAATCATCTCGTGGTAGAGGTCGTTACCCTCGCGGGTCCGCTCGCCAACCCCGGCGAAGACCGAGACGCCGCCATGGCCCTTGGCGATGTTGTTGATCAGCTCCTGGATGAGCACGGTCTTGCCCACGCCGGCGCCGCCGAACAGGCCAATCTTGCCGCCCTTCAGATACGGGGCGAGCAGGTCGACGACCTTGATGCCGGTGACGAGGATCTCGGCCGAGGTGGCCTGCTCGTCGAAGCTCGGCGCCTGGCGGTGGATCGGCGCGGTGCGGGTGGTCGGAACCGGCCCGCGCTCGTCGATCGGCTCGCCGATCACGTTGAGGATGCGGCCGAGTGTCTCGGGGCCGACCGGAACGGCGATCGCCTTCCCGGTATCGCTCACCTCGTCGCCGCGGGCGAGACCGTCGGTGCTGTCCATCGCGATGCAGCGGACGGTGCGCTCGCCGATTTCCTGCGCCACTTCCAGCACCAGCCGGCGGTCGCCCACCTTGGTTTCCAGCGCGTTGAGGATGTAGGGCAGTTCGCCCTCGAACTGCACGTCGACCACGGGACCCATGATCTGCGTGATGCGGCCGGTAACGTTCTTTGCCATATGCGTAATTCCCTAAGCCTCAGAGCGCTTCCGCGCCGGAAATGATCTCGATCAGTTCCCTGGTGATGTTCGCCTGACGGGTGCGGTTGTAGTTCAGCGTGAGACGGTTGATCATCTCGCCCGCATTGCGCGTCGCATTGTCCATTGCTGTCATGCGCGCACCCTGTTCGCCGGCGGCGGATTCGAGCAGCGCGCTGTAGATCTGCACCGCGAGGTTGCGCGGCAGCAGACGGTCGAGCAGCGTGCCGTCATCCGGCTCGATCTCGTAGTCGCCGGCGTGCTGGCCGGCCCCTGCATTGTCGTTCGCGGCCTGGCCGGCGCTCGCCGGGATCAGCGGCGTTTCGCTCGGAACCTGCGCCATCACCGAGACGAAGCGGTTGAACATCAGCGTGCAAATGTCGAACTTGCCGCCATCGAACGCGGCGACGATCTGCTGCGCGATCGCTTCCGCGTCGGCGAACTCGATCGTCTTCTTGCCGACGAAATTCGCCTCGCCGATGATCTTCTCGCGCATGTCGCGCCGGAAGAAGTCGCGACCCTTGCGGCCGACCGTGAACAGACGGACCTGCTTGCCCTCGGCCTCAAGCTTGCGCACCCGTGCGCGGGCGGCGCGGTTGATCGAGGAGTTGAACGGGCCGGCAAGACCGCGATCGGCGGTGACGACGACGATGAGATAGGTGCGGTCCGCCCCGTTGCCGACGAGCAGCGCCGGCGCGTTCGGGTTTGCCGCCGCGCCCTCGGCGAGGGCGCCCATCATCGCGGCCATCCTTGTCGCGTAGGGCCGCGCCGCCTCGGCCTGCGCCTGGGCACGGCGCAGCTTGGCGGCGGCGACCATCTTCATCGCCTTGGTGATCTTCTGCGTCGACTTGACGCTGGAGATCCGGTTCCTGAGGGCTTTCAGGCTGGCCATCTGTGCCGAGCGCCCCTTACGCGAAGCTGGACGCGAAGGACTTGACGAACTCGATGAGCTTCGCCTCGGTCTCCTTCTTGATCTCGCGGTCGTTGCGGATCGCGTTGAGAATGTCGGGCGAACGCGCCTTCATCTCGGAGATCAGCTGGGCCTCGAAATCGCCGATGCGGTTGACCGGCACCTCGTCGAGATAGCCGCGGGTGCCGACGAAGATCGACACGACCTGCTCCTCGACCGGCAGCGGCTTGAACTGCGGCTGCTTCAGCAGCTCGGTCAGGCGCGCGCCGCGGGCGAGCAGCTTCTGGGTCGAGGCATCGAGATCCGAGGCGAACTGCGCGAAAGCCGCCATCTCGCGATACTGCGCGAGGTCAAGCTTGATCTTGCCGGCGACCTGCTTCATCGCCTTGATCTGCGCGGCGGACCCGACGCGCGAGACCGAGTTGCCGACGTTCACCGCCGGGCGAATGCCCTTGAAGAACAATTCGGTCTCAAGGAAGATCTGCCCGTCGGTGATCGAGATCACGTTGGTCGGGATATAGGCCGAGATGTCGCCCGCCTGGGTCTCGATGACCGGCAGCGCGGTGAGCGAGCCGGCGCCGAACTCGTCGGACATCTTCGCGGCGCGCTCCAGCAGGCGGGAGTGCAGGTAGAACACGTCGCCCGGATAGGCTTCGCGTCCCGGCGGACGGCGCAGCAGCAGCGACATCTGGCGATAGGCAACGGCCTGCTTCGAGAGATCGTCGAACACGATCAGCGCGTGCATCCCGTTGTCGCGGAAATATTCGCCCATCGCGCAGCCCGTGTAGGGGGCGAGGAACTGCATCGGCGCCGGCTCGGATGCGGTTGCGGCGATGACGATGGAGTATTCCATCGCACCGTTTTCCTCGAGCGTGCGGACCAGCTGCGCGACGGTGGAGCGCTTCTGCCCGACCGCGACATAGATGCAGTAGAGCTTCTTGCTCTCGTCATCCTGCGCGTTCAGCGGCTTCTGGTTGATGAAGGTATCGACGATGATCGCGGTCTTGCCGGTCTGGCGGTCGCCGATGACCAGCTCGCGCTGGCCGCGGCCGATCGGGATCAGCGCGTCGATCGACTTGATGCCGGTCTGCATCGGCTCATGGACTGACTTGCGCGGGATGATGCCCGGCGCCTTGGTCTCGACCAGGCGACGTTCGGTCGCCTCGATCGGGCCCTTGCCGTCGATCGGGTTGCCCAGCGCGTCGACCACGCGGCCGAGCAGGCCCTTGCCGACCGGCACGTCGACGATGCGGCGGGTGCGGGTTACGGTGTCGCCCTCGCGGATCGCCTTGTCGTCGCCGAACACGACGACGCCGACATTGTCGTTCTCGAGGTTCAGCGCCATGCCCTGAACGCCGGCATTCGGGAACTCGACCATCTCGCCGGCCATCACGTTGGCCAGGCCGAACACGCGCGCGATACCGTCACCGACGGACAGGACCTGGCCGGTTTCGGCCACATCCGTCTCGGTGTCGAAGCTCGCGATCTGCTTCTTGAGGATCTCGGAGATTTCGGCGGGGCGGATCTCCATATCAGGCGGCTCCCTTCATCACATGGCGCAGGCGTTGCAGGCGCGATTTCAAACTGGTGTCGTAAAGCTTCGATCCGATCCGCACGGTGAGCCCGCCAAGCAGCGAGGGGTCGACCGTTTCGCGGATGGTGACGCGTCCGTATCCGGCCTCGGCGAGGCGGGCGGTGAGCTGGGCGCGCTGGGTGTCGGTCAGCGGATGCGCCGAGGCGATGTCGGCCGCGACCACGCCACGCTTCTCGGCGACGTAGGACGCGAAACCGGAGAGCAGCGCCGGCAGGTCGGCAAGGCGACGATTGGCAATGGCGGTGCCGATGAAATTGCGGACGAGATCGGATGCGCCCTGGCTGGCGAGCACCGCCTCCATCGCGCGCCCGGCCTCGCGCATGTCGATCGCGCGGCTGGCGATCAGGCGGCGCAGCGACGGGTCTTCGGCGAACAACCGGCCGAGCGCCGCCATTTCGGAGACGACGGCATCGAGGACCTTGCGTTCGTCGGCGAGCTCGTACAGCGCCCGCGCATAGCGGGCGGACAGGCCGGACGCACGATCCTGCTGGGGGGAATTGGCTTGCGGCGATGCGGAAACGGCGGACGACACCAGTATGACCCTGCCTTCGATCTCGATTCTTGCGTTTCAACCCCGGATCGATCCGCCGCATCCCGTCAGAAGGATTGCGGACACACCTTTCCGTGCGCTTTTTCAAGCGATGCGCGCCAGTAGCATACGGCCCCCGCCCGCGCAACGCATGCGCTCACAGGAATGAGATCGGATCGACGTCGATATCGACCCGCGCGGCGCGGGGCAGCCCCCCGGCGCGGGCGCGGGCGAGCCAGTCGCGCAGCACCGGCTGGACCGCAACCCCGCGCGGGGCGCGCAGCAGCAGGCGACGACGGTGCCGGCCGCGCAGCATGGCGAAGGGCGCGGGGGCGGGGCCGAGCACCTGCACGCCCTCCTGCGGCTGGGTGCGGGCGAGGGCGGCGGCGGCGGCATCCGCGATGGCGGCGTCATCGGCGCTGACGATCAGCGCGGCAAGGCGGCCGAAGGGCGGCCAGTGGCCCGGCGCGCGCAGATCGGCCTCGGCGCGGCGAAAGCCGGCAAGGTCGTTGCTCACCAGCGCGCGCATCACCGGATGCTCCGGCGCGTAGGTCTGCAGCAGCACCCGGCCTTGCAGGCGTCCGCGCCCGGCGCGGCCGGCCACCTGGTGCAGCAGCTGGGCGCTGCGCTCGCCGGCCCGCAAATCGCCGCCGCCGAGGCCGAGATCGGCATCGACCACGCCGACCAGCACGAGATCGGGGAAGTGCCAGCCCTTGGCGATCATCTGCGTGCCGATCACGAGGTCGATCTCGTGCGCGACGATCGCGCGCAGCGCCGCCTCGGCCTGTTCGGCTGTGGTGATCGCATCGCTCGCCATCAGGATGGTGCGGGCGGTGGGAAACAGTTCCGCGACTTCCTCGGCGATGCGTTCCACCCCCGGGCCGATCGGCACGAAACTCTGCTCGGCGGCGCAGTCCGGGCATTTGGGAGGCACCTGTGCGGCGTGGCCGCAATGGTGGCAGAGCAGGTGGCCGGGACGGCGGTGTTCCACCAGCCAGGCGGTGCAGTTCGGGCAGGTGAGCCGGTGCCCGCAACCGCGGCAGAGGGTGAGCGGCGCATAGCCGCGGCGGTTGAGGAACAGCATCGCCTGGCCGCCGCCTTCCAGCGTGGTCTCCAGCGCGCCGGCCAGCACGGGCGAGAGAAAGCGCCCGCGCGCAGGCGGGGCGGCGCGCAGGTCGATCGCCTCGATCGCCGGCAGCGTCGCGCCGCCATGGCGGGCGGCGAGGGTGATGTGGCGGTAGCGGCCGGTCTCGGCGTTCACCGCCGATTCGAGGCTCGGCGTCGCGGAGGCGAGGATGACGGCGCAGCCGGCGATCCGCCCGCGCACTACCGCCATGTCGCGCGCGTGATAGGTCACGCCGTCCTCCTGCTTGTAGGCCGCCTCGTGCTCCTCATCGACCACGATCAGCCCGGGATCGGCGAAGGGCAGGAACAGCGCCGAGCGGGCGCCGAGCACCAGCTTCGCCGCGCCGCTCGCGACCGCGTGGTAATTGGCGCGGCGGGTCGCTTGCGTCAGGCCGGAATGCCACAGCGCCGGTGCGGCGCCGAAGCGGGCGGCGAAGCGCGCGGCGAACTGGGCGGAAAGCGCGATCTCCGGCACCAGCACCAGCGCCTGTCGCCCCTCCCGCAGGCAGGCGGCGATGGCCTCGCAGAACACTTCGGTCTTGCCCGCGCCGGTAACACCTTCGAGCAGCGTGACCTCGAATCCACGTGAAGCGACCGAGGCGCGCAGGGCGGCGGCGGCGTCTTCCTGGGCCGGCGACAGCGAAGGTGGCGCGTGGTCGGGGTCGGGCAGCGGAACGGACGGATCCCGCGCGGCGGGGCACAACAGCCCGGCATCGGCAAGGCCGCGCACCAGGGCGGCGCTGGTGCCGGCGGCGGCGGCAAGTTCGGCGGTGGTCGGGCGGTCAAGCGTCGCCAGCGTATCGAGCACGCGCTGGCGCGCCGCGGTGATCCGCCCGGCCGGTGCCGTGCCCGCCGCCCAGCCGGCGCGGGGGGCGGGCGGTTCGAGCAGCGCGGTTTTCAGGGCAAGGGCGAGAACCTCGCCGCGCGGCGCCATCGTGTACTGCGCGACCCAGTCGATGAAGCGGCGCAGCGTGTCCGGCAGGGCAGGGGTGGCGATAACGGTGTGCAGCCGCTTCAGCCGGGCCGGCGCGATGTCCGGCTCCGCCGCGTCGTCCCACACCACGCCATGCGCGATCCGGCGGCCGAGCGGGACGGTGACGACGGTGCCGGGCGGCGGCGCGCCCTCCGACGCCTCATAGGTGAAGGCGGCGTCGAACGCGTAGGGCAGCAGGACGGAGACCAGCGCCATCAGGCGCGGGCCGGGTCAGACGTTGAAGCGGAACAGCAGGACGTCGCCATCCTGGACAATATAATTGCGCCCCTCGATTCGCAGCTTCCCCGCATCGCGCGCGCCGGCCTCGCCGTTGCAGGCGACGTAGTCGTCATAGGCGATGGTTTCGCAGGCGATGAAGCCGCGCTCGAAATCGCCGTGGATCACGCCCGCGGCTGCCGGGGCGGCGGTGCCGCGCGTGATCGTCCAGGCGCGGGTCTCCTTCGGGCCGCAGGTGAAATAGGTGATGAGGCCGAGCAGGTCGTGGCCGGCGCGGATCACCCGGTCGAGCCCGGAATCGGCGAGGCCCAGCCCGTCGAGGAACTCCTCGCGCTCGCCGGCGGGCAGCTGCGCCACCTCGGCCTCGATCGCGGCCGAGACGATCACATGCGCCGCCCCCTGCGCCACCGCCATTTCTGCCACCCGTGCCGATTGCGCGTTGCCGATCGCGGCCGAGGCTTCCTCGACATTGCAGACATACAGAACCGGCTTCGCGGTGAGCAGTTGCAGCCGCCGCACCGCCTCCTCCTCGCCGGCGGGAATCGCGGTGCGCGCCGGCTTTCCGTCTTCCAGCACCTTCAGCAGCGGCTCGATCAGGGCGAGTTCGGCGGCGGCGGCGCGGTCATTGCCGCGGGCCTTCTTCTGCAGGTTGGGCACGCGCTTCTGCAGGCTTTCGAGATCGGCCAGCATCAGCTCGGTCTCGACCGTGTCGGCGTCGCGCAGCGGATCGATATGGCCCTCGACATGGGTGATGTCGTCATCCTCGAAGCAGCGCAGAACGTGGATGATGGCGTCGACCTCGCGGATATTGGCGAGGAACTGGTTGCCGAGCCCCTCGCCCTTCGCCGCCCCGCGCACGAGGCCGGCGATGTCGACGAATTCGAGGCTGGTGGGCACGGTCTTCACCGACTTGCCGATCTTTGCCAGCACGTCGATCCTGGGATCGGGCACGGCGACGCGTCCGACATTCGGCTCGATCGTGCAGAACGGATAATTCGCCGCCTGCGCCGCGACGGTCGCGGTCAGCGCGTTGAACAGGGTCGACTTGCCGACATTGGGCAGGCCGACGATGCCGCAGTTGAAACCCATCTCAGGCGGTGTCCTTGGTCAGGAGGGCGACTTTCGTCATGAAATCTTCCGGCTTGCCGGCAGCGAGCAGGGGGGCGGCGTCGGAGACGGCTTCGAGCGTATCGACCAGCCAGTCCTCGTCCGTCTTCGCGAAATTGCCGAGCACATGGCCGTGCACCCGCGCCTTGTCGCCCGGATGGCCGATGCCGAGGCGCACACGCCAGTAATCCTGGGTGCCGAGCGTGCGGTCGATGCTGCGCAGGCCGTTATGGCCGGCCGCGCCGCCGCCGCGCTTCACCCGCACCTTGCCGGGGATCAGGTCGAGCTCGTCGTGAAACACGGTCACGGCATCCGGCGCCAGCTTGAAGAAGGCGCTGGCCGGCTGCACCGCGCGGCCCGACTCGTTCATGTAGGTCAGCGGCTTGAGGGCGACGATCTTCTCGCCGCCGACGCTGCCCTCGCTCACCAGGCCGGAAAAGCGCTTCCGCCACGGTGCGAAACCGTGGCGGTCGGCGATCACGTCGATCGCCATGAAGCCGATATTGTGACGGTTCCGTGCCATCCCGGGTTCGGGATTGCCGAGGCCGACCCACAGCTTCATGGCGAGGGTTCCGCGATATTACTTCTTGCCGCCCTTGGCGCCGCCCTTGGCACCGCCCTTGGCCGGCGCGGCCGCGGCACCTTCGGCGGGCGCGGCCTCGGCCACCACGGTCGGCGGCGCGATCGTCGCGATCACGAAGTCACGGTCGGTGATGGTCGGCTTGGCAACGCCGGTGCCCTTGAGATCGGACCAGCGGATGTTGTCGTTGATGTCGAGCGGGCCGAGATCCGCCTCGAAATGATCGGGGATGTGATCCGGGTCGCACATCACCTCGACGGCGTGGCGCACGACGTTCAGCACGCCGCCACGCTTCATGCCCACCGAGATCAGCTCGTTGAGGAAGTTGACGTTCACCGCGACGCGAACCGGCTCGCCGGCGGCGAGGCGCTGGAAATCGACATGCTCGGGCTGGTCGGTGACCGGATGCAGCTGGATGTCGCGCATCAGGGCACGGGCCTTGCCCGTCGCGGTCTCGATCTCGTAGAGGCGCGAGCGCCAGCCGCCGCGCTTCATCTCGCGCAGCACGATACGCGGATCGAGCGCGATCAGGGAGGGTTCCTGCTTCGCCCCGTAAATCACCGCCGGCACCTTGCCGGCCCGCCGTGTCGCCCGCGCCACCCCCTTGCCGGCCCGCGTGCGATCCTCGGCCGCAATGGTCTCAAACTTGGCCATTCTTCGCTCCATGAACTCAATGAAAAAAACCGGCCTCCAGGGGTGCCGGCAGGGTTCGCCTAGCCCATCGGGGCCGGCGTGACAAGATTTGCCGCCGCATGCACGCGTTTCGCGCGGCGGCGGGCGAGGTCAGAGCATGAAACGGTCGCCGAGATACACGCGGCGGACCTCGGGATGCGCCACCACCTCGTCGGGCACGCCCTCCATCAGCACATGGCCCTCATGCAGGATATAGGCGCGGTCGATCACTTCCAGCGTCTCGCGGACATTGTGGTCGGTGATGACGACGCCGAGGCCGCGCTGCTTGAGCTGGGCGACCATGTCGCGAATCTCGCCGACCGCGATCGGGTCGATGCCGGCCAGCGGCTCGTCGAGCAGGATGTAGCTCGGCCCGGTCGCCAGCGCGCGGGCGATCTCGACGCGGCGGCGCTCGCCGCCGGAGAGGGCCAGTGCCGGGGTGCGGCGCAGATGCGAGATGCCGAACTCGGCGAGCAGGTCGTCCAGCATCGCCTCGCGGCGGTCGGGGTCGGCCTCGACCACTTCGAGCGCCGCGGTGATGTTCTGCTCCACCGTGAGGCCGCGGAACACGCTGGCCTCCTGCGGCAGGTAGCCGATGCCGAGCCGCGCGCGGCGATACATCGGCAGGGTCGAGATGTCGGCGCCGTCGAGCAGGATCGAGCCGGTATCCGGCTGGATGAGCCCGACGATCATGTAGAAGGTGGTGGTCTTGCCGGCGCCGTTCGGCCCGAGCAGGCCGACCGCCTCGCCCCGCCGCAGCGTCACCGAGACATTGCGCACCACGGGGCGCTTGCGGAAGCTCTTGCCGAGGCCGCGGGCGACGAGCCCGTGCTCGGCGGCGGCGGCGGCGGGAGTGCTGCCCTGCTGTGCCGCGATGCCGCCCGGGATGACGCGAAGCTGATCCTTCATCGCGCTGCTTTCGCGCCCGAATGCGGCGATTTCGCGGCGCCTTGCCGCTGCGCTTGTGTGCTGTCGGGAATGATCAGCCCCTCGACCCGCTGACCCGGACGGGAGACCAGCGTCGCGATGCCGGTCTTCATGTTGATCTGCGCGATCTGGCCGGCGAGCTCGTTGGGGCCATGGGTGATGTGGACATTGCCGGTCAGGATCGCGATGCCGCTCGCCGGATGGTAGACGCCATGATCGCCGGTCGCGACGTCGCTTTGCGTGGTCACCACCACATGCCCCTCGGCCACCACCTTGCGCAGCTTGCTGGCGTCGGTTTGCGCGGCGGAGGGCGGAGCGCCGGCAGGCGCCTTGGTCACGGGCGCTGCCTGCGGCTTCGCCGCGGGCGCTGCCGGCGCGAAATAGCCGGTCAGCCGATCGGCGGTGACCGAGCGGCCATCCTTGCCGACCACCCTGGCATGGCCGATGGCAACCGCCTTCCGCGCATCGGACCAGTATTGCAGGGCGCGTGTGGCGGTGACGGTCTCGCTCGGCGTGACCAGCCTGAGCCCGTGGCCGGTCAGCACCAGCTCGTGGCGGCTCATGTGATAGACCGCGAGATCGCCGAAGGCCTGTTCCGTCGCGGTGAAGATGTGGACATGGCCGACCGCTTCGAGCCGGGTGATCTGCGAGGCGCCGGAATCGAGCCCGCCGAGGCCGGTCGCCGGGGGCGTCTGTTGGGGCGTCTGCGGCGTCGTCTGCGGGGCGGCCGGCTTGCCGGCGCCGGCCGGGGCCGGGCTGTAATGGGCGACGAGCTGGTCCGCCGTCACCGTGACGCTGCCGCGCACCGCCTTCGCATTGCCGCTGGCGGTGACGATCCGCGTCTTCTGGTTCCAGGCGATGCCGTTCTGCGCGGTGATGTCGATCGGCGTCGGTTGGCCGCCGGCGGGACCGAAGCCGAGCGACTGCGCGACCGCGGTGCCGGGGAGGGCGACGAGGAGCAGCGCTGCGGCGCGCCGGGCCTGCACGATCATGAGCCGCTTCCGTCCTGTCCGGGGGGGGGATGACAGGTTCGCCTGGTCGAGCACGAGATGCGAGGGGCCGGTGAAGGTGACGGTCTGGCCGTGGTTGCGGGCGACGAAGCCATCCGCCGCGGTCAGCGTGCCGAACGGTCCATAGGCGGAAACCGGCGTCTTGCCGGTCGCGACGCCGGCCTTGATGTCGATCGTCGCACGGCGCGTCCGCATGGTGGTGCCGTCGGCGCGGTAGAGCGTGACCTTGCCGGCGAGATCGAGTCGCTGGGATTTCTGGTGGTAGACCCCGTTGCTCGCATCGAGCATGAACCATGAGCCGCTGCGGGTCGTGATGTCACCTTTCGGCCGGTCGAGATCGAGCTGGTCGCCGCCGCTCTGGACCGCATGGCTGGCGGTGATGGTGAATTTCTCGCCCCGCGCGTCGATTCCGCGATATTGCGCGCCGGTCAGCCGCGACAGCGCGGCAGCGTTGCTGCCCGGCATCTCGCGATAGGTGACGCGGCCGAAGCGCGCGCCGCTGCGCAGGCCCGGAAAGATGACGATGGCGACGAGCAGGATCGCGGCAAGGGCGGGAAGGATGACCTTGGCGGCGCCGACGATGCGCCGCTGGCGGCCGAGCGCGGCGCGCTGGCGATCGCGCGAGTCGGTGAGGGAGGCGAACCATGCTTCGGACCGGCTCCGCAGGCCGCCCCGCGGCCGCGGCGGGCCGGGCTGGTGCGGTGTGCGCGCCGCGTTCACGCGACACCCGCCCGCAACAGGTCGTGCATGTGGACGATGCCGAGCACGCGCGTCGCGCCATCCACCACGAACAGCGACATCACCCGCGGGGTCAGCGCCGTCATGTCGTGCAGCGCGTCCTCGGCCAGGCGTTCCGGCCCGATCACCCGCGGGTTCGGGGTCATGACCTGGCCGACCTCGCGGGCCAGCAGGTCCGGCGCCATGGCGCGGCGCAGGTCGCCATCGGTGACGACGCCGAGCAGATGACCCCCGCCGTCGACGACGCCGAGGCAGCCGAAATGCTTCGCGGTGATCAGCAGGATCGCCTGGTCCATCCGCGTGCCCGGGGCGGCGAGCGGCACCTCCTCGCCGGTATGCATCAGGTCGCGGACCCGCCGGAGCCGGGCGCCGAGCTTGCCGCCGGGATGGAACAGGCCGAAATCCGCGGCGGTGAAGCCGCGCCGGGCGAGCAGGGCGACGGCGATGGCGTCGCCGAGCGCCATCTGCATCGTCGTGCTGGTGGTCGGCGCCATGCCGATCGGCCCGGCCTCGGGGGCCGTGGGCAGCAGCAGCACGAGATCGGCGGCGCGGGCCAGCGTGCTCTCCGCCCGGCTGGTGATCGCGATCAGCGGCAGCGCGAAGCGGCGGACATGGGAGACGATGTCGGCCAGTTCGGCGGCCTCGCCGGAATTGGACAGGGCGATGACCGCATCGCCCGGCACGATCATGCCGAGATCGCCATGGCTGGCCTCGGCCGGATGGACGAACAGCGCCGGCGTGCCGGTGGAGGCGAGGGTGGCGGTGATCTTGCGGGCGACATGCCCCGACTTGCCCATGCCGGTGACGACGACGCGGCCGCCGATTCCGGCCAGCAGCGCGATGGCGGCGGCGAAGGTCTCGCCCAGCGTGCCCGCGAGCGCGGTCAGCGCCGCGGCTTCGGTCGCCAGCACGTCGCGCGCGATGGCGAGATCGGCGGCGGCAGCGGCTTCATCCGGGGCAGGCGCGGCAGTGTCGCGGGTGGGGGCAACAGGCATGGTCTGTCCGCTCGTCATGGTCCTGTATGGGACGATGCGCCGTGCCGGGTCAACACGATCGCGCGCGGCGCGGCGCGGCTGTCAGCGATGGCTGAAAATATCCGGCTCTTCGAAGCCGAGCAGGTCGAGCTTCGCCCGCGCCGGCAGGAAACGGTAGCAGGCATCGGCCAGCTCCCGCCGTCCCTCGCGCATCAGCAGCGCTTCGAGCCGGGCCCAGATCGCATGCAGATGCAGCACGTCCGATGCGGCATAGGCGCATTGCTCCGGCGTGAGGTCCGCGGCCCCCCAGTCGCTGGTCTGCTGCTGCTTCGAAATCTCGACGCCGACGAGATCGCGGCAGAGATCCTTAAGCCCGTGACGGTCGGTGTAGGTGCGGACGAGTTTCGAGGCGATCTTGGTGCAGACCACCGGCGCGGTGGTCACGCCGAGCGCGTGATGCAGCATCGCGAGGTCGAAGCGGGCGAAGTGGAACAGCTTGGTGACGCGCTCGCTTTCCAGCAGGCGCTTGAGGTTGGGGCAGTCCGCGCCGCGGCCGCCGAGGCCGGGTGGGATGATCTGCACCAGATGCGCCGTGTTGTCGCCGGCGGAGAGCTGCACCAGGCAGAGCCGGTCGCGCCGCGGGTCGAGACCCATCGTCTCGGTATCGACCGCGACGACCGGGCCGAGATCGAGCCCGTCCGGCAGATCGTGGCGGTGGATATGGATGGTTGCGCCGGCGGCAAACTGGGTTTGGCTCATCGGCCCGTCACGATCCCGGATCAAAGATTTGAAAGCATGGTGCCCAGGAGAAGACTCGAACTTCCACAGCCTTGCGGCCACAGGTACCTGAAACCTGCGCGTCTACCATTCCGCCACCTGGGCAAGGGGGCTTCAGACCGCGCCGAGTGGCGCGCTTCGGTGAAAGGGGCTGTAGCGAAGCGGCGCCCTGCCGTCAATCCGCCTTCGCGCCGGAGGCGGTTGTCTTGCGCGGGCCAGTCATGCGAACAGAAGGCGCCCAGTGAAAAGGAGCTCTTCATGGCATCGCGCAAGGTTGCAACGGTTTTCGGCGCTTCCGGCTTCATCGGCCGCCATGTCGTGAAACGCCTGGCCGCTGCCGGCTGGGTCGTCCGGGCCGCGATGCGCGATACCGAGGCCGGCGCCTTTCTCCGCCCGCTCGGCGATGTCGGCCAGGTCGTGCCGCTGCACGCGCCGCTCGACAACGAGGCGGCACTGCGCCGCGCGATCGAGGGAGCGGCGTGCGTGGTCAATCTCGTCGGCATCCTCGCCGAGCGGCATCGTGGCGATTTCGACCGCGTGCAGCACCAGGGCGCCGCGCGGATCGCCCGACTCGCGGCGGAAGCCGGGGTGAGCGCGCTGGTGCAGGTCTCGGCGATCGGCGCCGATCCGAAGGCGGCGAGCCTGTACGCCCGCAGCAAGGGGATGGGCGAGGCGGCGGTGCGCGCGGCATTTCCGGCCGCGACGATCCTGCGCCCCTCTATCGTATTCGGACCGGGGGACGGTTTCTTCGGCCGCTTCGGCGCCATGGCGGCGCAACTGCCGTTCCTGCCGGTGATCGAGGGCGAGACGAAATTCCAGCCCGTCTATGTCGGCGACGTCGCCGCCGCGGTGATGGCCGCGATCGAGCGTCCCGAACTCGCCGGGGCGACCTATGAACTCGGCGGGCCCGAGACCCGCAGCTTCCGCGACCTGCTCTCCTATATCAACGCCGAGACCGGACATCACCGCGCCCTGGTCGGCGTGCCGCGCTGGGCGGCATGGCTCCAGGCCTCGGTGCTCCAGCACCTTCCGGGCCGGCTGCTGACGACCGACCAGCTCCTGCTGCTGCGGCGCGACAATGTGGTGGCGCGGAATGCGCTTACCCTCGCCGACATGGGCATCGTGCCGACGCCGATCGACCTCGTCGTGCCCGCGTTGTTGCGGCGGTTCCGACAGGGCGGTGGCCGCCCGACAGGGGGTGAGGCGTGATAGGTCACGAATGAGACATAAATTTCTGCCATGAACGCGGGTAAAAATCCGCGCAGGGCAGGTAATCACGATTATACGACAATTATACTGTCGTATTATCAAAAAATTGCTGGCCTTCTTTGTTCCGCTGCGCTAGGGACACCGTGAAACAGCCATTCACGGAACGGAGTTGTGCCGATGACCGAGCACATGCAGCAATTCGTGCGTCTTGCGCAGCAGCCGCCGGAAAAACGTGCGGCCGGCGAGCGCCGTGAGGATTTCGGCGAGATCTATCGCGATTTCGACCCGAAGGCGGCGGCGGCCCAGGCCAGCCGGTGCAGCCAATGCGGGATTCCGTTCTGCCAGGTGCATTGCCCGCTGGGGAACAACATCCCAGACTGGCTGAAGCTCTCGGCCGAGGGGCGGCTCGAGGAAGCTTACGAGATTTCCGCCGCCACTAACACGTTCCCCGAAATCTGCGGCCGCATCTGCCCGCAGGATCGGCTGTGCGAGGGCAATTGCGTCATCGAGAAGGGGTTCGAGAGCGTCACCATCGGCGCCGTCGAGCGCTACATCACCGACACCGCCTTCGAGAATGGCTGGGTCCGGCCGATCCGGCCGCGGCACGAGCGCGCGCAGAGTGTCGGCATCATCGGCGCCGGGCCGGCCGGCCTTGCCGCCGCCGAGGCGCTGAGGCGCAAGGGCTATCAGGTCCATGTCCATGACCGGCACGACCGGGTGGGCGGGCTGCTGATCTACGGCATTCCCGGCTTCAAGCTGGAGAAGGAGATCGTCGCCCGGCGGCGCGCCTGGCTCGAGGATGGCGGCATCCACTTCCATCTGAACGAGGATATCGGCGGCGCCCTGAGTTTTGCCGAGCTGCGCGCGCGCTACGACGCGGTGCTGGTCGCCACCGGCGTCTACAAGGCGCGCCAGATCGACGTGCCGGGCACCGGGCTCGACGGCGTGGTGCCGGCGCTCGACTATCTCATCGCCTCGAACCGCAAGGGGCTGGGCGATGCGGTGGCGGACTACGATTCGGGTGCGTTGAACGCCGCCGGCAAGCGCGTCGTCGTCATCGGCGGCGGCGACACGGCGATGGACTGCGTGCGCACCGCCATCCGCCAGGACGCCGCCGCCGTCACCTGCCTCTACCGGCGCGACCGCGCCAACATGCCCGGCTCGGCGCGCGAGGTCGCGAACGCGATCGACGAGGGCGTCGAGTTCACCTGGCTCTCCGCGCCGGAAGCCTTCACCGGCGCCGGGCGGGTCAATGCGGTCAAGGCGATGCGGATGCATCTCGGCCTCGCCGACGCGTCCGGGCGGCAGACCGTCGAGCCGATCGCGGGCTCGGAATTCACCATCGAGGCCGATCTCGTCATCAAGGCGCTCGGCTTCGACCCCGAGGATCTGCCCGGCGCCTTCAACGAGCCCGGCCTCGCGCTCACCCGCTGGGGCACGCTGAAGGTCGATTCGAAGAGCTTCATGACGGCGTTGCCCGGCGTGTTCGCCGCCGGCGACATCGTCCGCGGCGCCAGCCTCGTCGTCTGGGCGATCAAGGACGGCCGCGATGCCGCCGACGCCATGCACACCTATCTCGAAACCGCCGCCGCGCGCCCCGACGCCGCGCTTGCCACCGCCGCGGAGTGATGACCATGACCCATGAAACCGCCTCCGAATTCCTCGCCGCATGGCAGCGCAACACCACGGCGCTCGCCGGCAGCTACGATCCCGCGCAGGAGCATGACGCCTGCGGCGTCGGCCTGATCGCGGCGCTCGACGGGCGCAAGCGGCGCGATGTCGTCGTTGCCGGCATCGACGCGCTGAAGGCCGTCTGGCATCGCGGCGCGGTCGATGCCGATGGCAAGACCGGCGATGGCGCCGGCATCCATGTCGAGATCCCGCAGGATTTCTTCACCGATGCGGTGGAGCGCGGCGGCGACCGGATGCGCCGCGGGCCGATCGCGGTGGGCATGGTCTTCCTGCCCAAGACCGATCTCGGCGCGCAGGAGCGCTGCCGGCAGATCGTCGAGACCGAGATCCTGAATTTCGGCTACCGCATCTATGGCTGGCGCCAGGTGCCGATCGACGTGTCCTGCATCGGCGAGAAGGCGAACGCGACCCGCCCCGAGATCGAGCAGATCATGGTGTGGAACGCGCTCGGCAAGTCGGAGGAGGAGTATGAGCGCGACCTCTACGTGATCCGCCGGCGGATCGAGAAGGAAGCGATCGCGGCACAGATCCCCGAGCTCTACATCTGCTCGCTCTCCTGCCGCTCGATCATCTACAAGGGCATGTTCCTCGCCGAGAGCCTGACCGAATTCTACCCCGACCTGCTCGACGAGCGCTTCGTCTCGCGCTTCGCGATCTACCACCAGCGCTATTCGACCAACACTTTCCCCACCTGGCGGCTCGCCCAGCCGTTCCGCACGCTCGCGCATAACGGCGAGATCAACACGCTGGCCGGCAACGTGAACTGGATGAAGAGCCACGAGACGCGCCTCGCCGCCGGCGCGCTCGACGCCTATCTCGGCGACATCAAGCCGGTGATCCAGGCCGGCAGCTCCGACACCGCGACGCTCGATGCCGTCTTCGAACTGCTCGTCCATGGTGGGCGCGACGCGATGATGGCCAAGACGCTGATGATCCCGCCCTCGATCGGCGCCGATGCGACGATGAAGGCCGAGCATCGCAACCTGATCAGCTACTGCAACGCGGTGATGGAGCCGTGGGACGGCCCGGCCGCGATCACCGCGACGGATGGCCGCTTCGTCATCGCCGGGCTCGACCGCAACGGGCTGCGGCCGCTGCGCTTCACCCGCACCAGCGACAATCTGCTGATCGTCGGGTCGGAAACCGGCATGGTCAAGCGCGAGGAGGCGGAGATCGTCGAGCGCGGGCGCGTCGGGCCGGGCGAGACCATTGCCGTCGATCTCGCCGACGGACGCTTCTACCACCACGCCGAGCTGATGGACGATCTCGCCGGCCGGCAGGATTTCGGCGCCTGGACCGCCGGCATCAAGGTGATCGACCATATCGTGAAAACCGATGCGCCGGAGCCGGTTCTCTTCGAGGGCGAGGCGCTGCGCCGCCGCCAGCTCGGCGTCGGCTACACGCTGGAGGAGCTCGAACTCATCCTGCACCCGATGGTCGAGGACGCCAACGAGGCGACCGGCTCGATGGGCGACGACACGCCGATCGCCGTGCTGTCGGAGCGTTATCGTGGCTTGCATAATTATTTCCGCCAGAGCTTCAGCCAGGTCACCAACCCCGCGATCGACAGCCTGCGCGAAACCCGCGTGATGTCGCTCAAGACGCGGCTCGGCAATCTCGGCAACGTGCTCGACGAGGATTCCAGCCAGTGCGATCTGTTGCAGCTGGAAAGCCCGGTTCTCTCGACCGCCGAGTTCGACGCGATGCGCCGGACGATGGGCGACAATGCCTGCGTGGTGAACTGCACCTTCCCGGTCGCCGATGGCGAGGGTGGGCTGCGCGCCGCGATCGAGCGGATCCGCCGCGAGGCGGAGGAGGGCGTGCGCGCTGGCTGCACCCATGTCATTCTCACTGACGAGACGTTTGACGAGGCGCATGCGCCGATCCCGATGATCCTCGCGACCGGCGCCGTGCATACGCATCTCGTCCGCCAGTCGCTGCGGACCTTCACCAGCCTTAACGTGCGCGCCGCCGAGTGCATGGACGTGCATTACTTCGCCGTGCTGATCGGCGTGGGGGCGACCACGATCAACGCCTATCTCGCGCAGGAAAGCATTGCCGACCGGCATCGCCGCGGCCTGTTCGGGTCGATCAGCCTGAAAGAGTGCATCGGCCGCTACAAGAAGGCGGTGAACAAGGGGCTGCTCAAGGTGATGTCGAAGCTCGGCATCTCGGTGATCTCCTCCTATCGCGGCGGCTATAATTTCGAGGCGATCGGTCTCTCGCGCGCCCTGGTCGCCGAATTCTTCCCCGGCATGCCCTCGCGGATTTCCGGCATCGGCCTGCCCGGCATCGCCCACAAGATGCTGGAACTGCACCGCACCGCCTGGGATGCGGACGCCGTGACCCTGCCGGTCGGCGGCGTCTATCGTCTGCGCCGCAAGGGCGAGACCCATGCGTTCGACGGCCAGATGGTCCACATGCTGCAGACCGCGGTCGCGACCGACAGCTTCACCCTGTATCGCAAATACGCCGATGCGGTGAACGCGCAGCCGCCGGTCGCACTGCGCGACCTGCTCGATTTCCGCAGCGAGGGGCTGACGCCGATCCCGGTGGACGAGGTCGAGAGCATCACCGAAATCCGCAAGCGGCTGGTTGCACCGGGCATTTCGCTCGGCGCGCTCAGCCCCGAGGCGCACGAGACTCTGTCGATCGCGATGAACCGCATCGGCGCGCGTTCGGATTCGGGCGAGGGCGGCGAGGACGCGGCACGCGCGACGCCGCGGCCGAACGGCGATAACGCCTCGTCAGCAATCAAGCAGATCGCCTCGGGCCGCTTCGGTGTGACGGCGGAATATCTCAACAATTGCCGCGAGATCGAGATCAAGGTCGCCCAGGGTGCGAAGCCCGGCGAGGGCGGCCAGCTGCCCGGCTTCAAGGTCACCGAGCTGATCGCCAAGCTCCGGCATTCGACGCCGGGGGTGATGCTGATCAGCCCGCCGCCGCATCACGACATCTACTCGATCGAGGATCTCGCGCAGCTGATCTACGATCTCAAGCAGATCAACCCGCAGGCGACGGTGTGCGTGAAGCTGGTCTCGCGCTCGGGCATCGGCACCATCGCCGCCGGCGTCGCGAAGGCGAAGGCGGATGCGATCCTGATCTCCGGCCATTCCGGAGGCACCGGCGCCTCGCCGCAGACCTCGATCAAATATGCCGGCCTGCCCTGGGAGATGGGCCTGTCGGAAACGCATCAGGTGCTGATGCTCAACCGGCTGCGCCACATGGTGAAGCTGCGCACCGATGGCGGCATCAAGACCGGGCGCGACGTTGTGATCGCGGCCATGCTCGGTGCCGAGGAGTTCGGCATCGGCACCGCCTCGCTGGTGGCGATGGGCTGCATCATGGTCCGCCAGTGCCATTCCAACACCTGCCCGGTCGGCGTCTGCACGCAGGATGAGGCGCTGCGCGCGAAGTTCGAAGGCACGCCGGAGAAGGTCATCAACCTGTTCTCCTTCATCGCCGAGGACGTGCGGCACATCCTGGCCTCGCTCGGCGTGCGGCGGCTCGAGGACGTGATCGGCCGGACCGACTTCCTGCACCAGATCTCGCGCGGCTCCGAGCTGCTCGACGATCTCGATCTCAATCCGCTGCTCGCCCAGGCCGACCCCGGCCCCTATGCGCGCTTCTGCACGTTGCAGGGCCGCAACGAGGTACCGGAGACGCTGGACGCGCAGATGATCGAGGATGCGACACCGTTCTTCGAGCGCGGCGAGAAGATGCAGCTGCAATACGGCATCCGCAACACGCATCGCGCGATTGGCACCAAGTTCTCGGGGCAGATCGTGCGGCGCAAGCGCGGCGCCGACCTGCAGGCCGACCACGTTACCGTGCGGCTGCGCGGGGCTGCGGGCCAGTCGCTCGGCGCCTTCGCGGTGCGCGGGCTCAAGCTCGAGGTCTTCGGCGATGCCAACGACTATGTCGGCAAGGGCCTGTCGGGGGCGACCATCGTGGTGCGGCCCGCGCCGTCGTCGATGCTTGTCAGCCAGGATAACACGATCATCGGCAATACCTGCCTCTATGGCGCAACCTCCGGCCGGCTGTTCGCCGCCGGCCAGGCGGGCGAGCGCTTCGCGGTGCGCAATTCCGGCGCCGTGGCGGTGGTCGAGGGGGCAGGGTCGAATGCCTGCGAATACATGACCGGCGGAACGGTCGTGATCCTCGGCCCGGTGGGCGACAATTTCGGCGCCGGCTTCACCGGCGGCATCGCCTTCATCTACGATCCCGCCGCCGAATTCGAGATGCGGATCAACCCCGACACGCTGCTCTGGAACCGGGTGACGGAGACCTACTGGGCGCAGCATCTGCGCGACCTCGTGACCGAACACGCGCGCGAGACGCAGAGCCTCTACGCCGAGCGCCTGCTCAACGAATGGGAGCGCACGCTGGCGCGGTTCTGGATGGTGGTGCCGCGCGACTATGCGCGCTTCCTGCCGGTGCCGATGACGGCGCCGGCGGCAGCGAAGATTCCTGCCGAGTAATCGGCAGGAATACCTTCAACCGAGATGCGCTGCGGCGAACTGCCGCAGCGCCCGGTAGCGGTGGCTGATCGCCGATTTCTCGGCCTTGTCGAGTTCGGCGAAGCTACGCGTCTCGCCGAGCGGCACGAAAACCGGGTCATAGCCGAACCCGCCGGCGCCGCGCGGTGCCGGGGCGATGCGCCCGCGGCACCAGCCGAGATAGGTGAAGGTCCGCCCTTCCGGTGTCGCGAGGCAAATCGCGGCGGCGAAGGCGGCGCGGTCATCCGCCCGGCTGGCGGCGATGATGTTCGCCATCGCCGCTTCATAGCCGCCCGCCTCCTGCGCAAATCGCGCCGAGCGCACGCCTGGCGCACCGCCGAGGGACGCGACCTCCAGCCCGGAATCATCCGCGATCGCCGGCAGGCCGCTCGCTTTTGCCGCCGCCAGCGCCTTGATCCGCGCATTGCCGGCGAAATCCGGCGCATCCTCCGCCGGCTCAGGCAGGCCGAGCGCGCCGGAGGATGCACAATCGAGCCCGTGCGGGGCCAGCAGCAGGGCGAATTCGGCGAGTTTGCCCGCATTGTGGGTGGCGATCACCACACGCTGGCCGCGTTCGAGCCGCATGGCCGCCTCAGGCCGCATCGAGGGCCGCGCGCTGGGCCGCGAAGAGTTCTGCGGTGCCCTTGCGGGCAAGGCCGAGCAGGGTGCCGAAGGTTGCCTCCTCGAAGGTGGCGCGCTCGGCGGTCGCCTGGATCTCGACGATGCCGCCCGTGCCGGTGAGGACGAAATTGGCATCCGCCTCGGCATTGGAATCCTCGGCGTAATCGAGGTCGAGCACCGGCACGCCCCCGAACACACCGCAGGACACCGCCGCAACCTGGCCAATCAGCGGGTCGGTCCCGATCACGTTCGCCTTGTGCAGCTTGCGGATCGCCAGCGCGAGCGCGACCCAGGCGCCGGTGATCGCGGCACAGCGTGTGCCGCCATCGGCGTTCAGCACGTCGCAATCGAGGGTGATGGTCATCTCGCCCAGCGCCGTGCGGTCGATCACCGCGCGCAGCGAGCGGCCGATCAGCCGCTGGATTTCCTGCGTGCGGCCGGATTGCTTGCCACGCGCCGCCTCGCGGTCGCCGCGGGTGTGGGTCGCGCGCGGCAGCATGCCGTATTCCGCCGTCACCCAGCCCTGGCCGGCACCGCGCAGGAAGCCCGGCACCCGGCCCTCCACGCTCGCCGCGCACAGCACCTCGGTGCCGCCCATGCGGATCAGTGCCGAGCCTTCGGCATGGTGGGAGAAGCCGGTGACGATCTCCACCTGGCGCAGCGCATCGGCCGCGCGGCCGCTCGGTCTCTTGATTTCGGGCATCGGTCCACTCCTGTCGGAAAAACGTGTCGCTTGATTTTCGCCCCGCGATACCCGACTCTGGCGCCATGGACCAGACATCCAAGCGTTCCTCCGCCCGCACCGGTCGGCCGAAGCCGGCGATCGGGCCGATGCGCCTGCCGCCGGGGCTCGATGAACGCTCCGCCGCGGTGCTGCGCGAAATCGTTGAACAATATGTCGAGACCGGCGAGCCGGTGGGCAGCCGCACGCTCTCGCGCCTGCTGCCGATGGGCCTGTCGCCGGCGACGATCCGCAACGTGATGGCGGACCTGACCGATGCCGGGCTGCTGTTCTCGCCGCACATCTCGGCCGGACGACTGCCCACCGAGCGCGGCTTGCGCCTGTTCGTCGACGGGTTGCTGCATTTCGGCGAATTGTCGGACGAGGAGCGCGAGCGGATCGAGGCCGCGCTCGCCCAGTCCGGCCGGTCGATCCAGGACACGCTGACCGAGGCCTCTGCCCTGCTCTCGGGCCTGTCGCAGGCGGCGGGGATCGTGCTGGCGCCGAAATCGGAAGGGGCGGTGAAGCATATCGAATTCGTGCCGCTGAGTTCCGGCCGCGCCCTCGTCGTGCTCGTCTCGGCGGATGGCCAGGTCGAGAACCGGGTGATCGAAACGCCGCCCGGCGTGCCGCCCTCGACGCTGCAGGAGGCGAGCAACTACCTCAATGCCCAGCTCTCCGGCCTGTCGCTTGGCGAATTGCGGGTTCGCGTCGCCGATGACATGAAGGCCGACCGCTCGGCGCTGGACGATCTCGCCGCCGGTATCGTCGAGGCCGGTCTCGCGACCTGGTCGGCCGAGGGCAGGGGCGGCTCGCTGATCGTGCGCGGCCAGGCGCGGCTGCTTGCCGATGTCGACCAACTGGAAAAACTCGCCTCCGTCCAGCAGCTCTTCGAGCGTCTGGAAGCGCAGGAGACGATGCTGAAGCTACTCGATCTCGCCGAGCGGTCCGACGGTGTGCGCATCTTCATCGGCGCCGAAAGCGGGCTGTTCGGCGCCTCCGGCATGTCGATGGTCGTCGCCCCGGCGCGCTCGCGCGACGACCGCATCGTGGGTGCGATCGGCGTGATCGGGCCGACGCGGATCAATTATGGGCGCATCATCCCGGTGGTGGACTATACCGCGCGGGTGATCGGGAGGCTGCTGGGATGAGGCGAATTGGGAAACGGCTGCCGCGTGGCGGCTTCAAGCGCAATGCGGCGGCGGCTTTCGGGCTGCTACTCCTGCCGGCCCTCGCACAGGCAGCGCCGCGCGTCATCCCCGTGCGCGATGCGCGCGCGGTCTATCGGGTGAGCCAGCCCGGCCGCCCCGAGCAGACCTGGGCGGTGCGGTTCGATGCGGCTGACGGCCTGGTGCGAGCGACCAGCCTGTCCGGCACGCCGATGCCGATGACCGTCCTGCTCGACCTTCACGACGGGCGGGCCCAGCTCGTGCTGACGCAGATGCACGCGCTGGTGAACGTTCCTGGCGTTGCCGGCGCCATGGCGCGGGTGATGGCGATGCAGGGCGCGCATTTCACCCCGCTGGGGCCGGCAACCATCGCCGGAATGCGCTGCACCCGCTACCTCGTCCTGCGGCGCAACGCCTCGGGCACCGCCTGCCTGACACCGGATGGCTTCGCCCTCGCCGCCGCGGGTGGCGACACACACGGGCATGTGAGCGTCGAGGCGCTGTCCTTGCGCCTTGCCCCGCAACCGGCGAGCGATTTCGCGCCGCCCGCCGGCTATTCGCAGGTCACCCTGCCGCCATCGATGCTGGCGGGGTTGCTCGGACAATAGAGCATCACCCGATCAGATGGAGTCATATGATCGAATAAAGATGCTCTGTTTCCAAATATGGTAGAGCACGACATCCGATCCGAACGGATCTGAAAGCGTTCCAAACTGCGACAGGATACGATTTCTTCGCCCGTTATTTTCATTACTCTCGTTTTTATTTCAAAAATGTTTGATCCAACATGGCAAGATACAGATTTTCCGTTGTCGCCTGTGCGCGCTGGGAGTCGCCATTCATCGTCGAGTGGCTGAACTACTACCGATCGATCGGCTTCGATCATGTGTTCCTCTACTGCAACGACGACGATCCAAGGGAACTCTACGGCACGTGTCTGCCGTTCGTTCTGGGCAATGATCCGTTCGTCACCTTCCGGCATTATCCGGTGCAGGGCGAGCAATTGCGGATGTACAGTCACTTCCTGCGGCACGACCGGGACCTGACCGAATGGGTCGGCTTCTTCGACATCGATGAATTTCTGCGCCTGCCGCCCGGCCTGACGATCGGGCAGTTCGTCGGCGGTATCGGCGCGCCGGCGGATTGCGTGCTGTTCAACTGGATCTTTTTCGGGCCGAACGGGCATCGGGACGCGCCAGGAGGCAGCATTCTCGGCGACTACACGCGTCGCCAGAAGATCATTCACCCGTTCACAAAATATGTGGCCCGGGCGGATGTGCTGACGGGATCGCAACTGCACGACGTCGCGACAGGGAATGGCTTCTGGCACAGCCCGATCAGCCATGTCGACGGTCCTGTTCGGGTTGTGAATGCGATCGGCGAGGACATGTCGCGCTATTACGAAGGGTTTCCCGAGGCGTCTGCGGCATTCGCCAACGATCCGGGCCGCAGCGCCGCCCTGCTCGCCACGGCGATGGTCCATCACTACGCATTCCGCACGGAAACCGCCTTTGTCGAACGGGCGAAGCGCGGCCTCGGCGGCGCGTTCGGCGACCAGACCATCTGGAGCGACCTCGCCGCCGGTGCTGGTTTCGCTTCGTTTCTGGCTGGTCTTCACGAGATCGAGGACCGCTCGCTCGCGCATTTCTGGCCGGATCTGCTCGGCAAGGCCCGTGCCACGACCATCCCGGTGACCGGCCAGCCCGGCCTGCCGGCGAGCCGGGGGAAGGTCGCGACCCAAAGCTCGATCTCGGCCTGGTCGGCGGGGTCGTCACCCGAAGCCGATGCGATCCGGGCGCTGAACGGCGTGATCGATGGCCGGGGCAAATTCCACACCGATCTCGACGATGTCCCGTGGTGGCGGGTCGATCTCGGCGCGGTTCACGGCATCAGCGCGGTCAAGCTGTTCAACCGCATGGAGTTGCCGGCCATCGCTGCGCGGGCGAACCGGCTCGCCATCGATATCGGCTTCGATCCGGACCGCCTCATCGAGGTGTTCCGCCGCGAGAGCGAAGCCCCGTTCGGCGGCGCCGATGGCCAGCCGCTGGTCTTCGCGCCCGCGATCCCCATCCCTGGCCGCTTCGTGCGGATTCGCCTGTTGGAGAAGAATTACCTGCACCTTGATCAGGTGGAGGTGTATGGCGAGGCGCTGCCGCTGGCCTCCCATCCCTGAAATCGGGGGTGGTTTCGGCGTGATTGCGGATGGCTGGCACATCGCGGATCGGGCGCGAACGCGATGGGCAGGGATGCTGGAGGCCGTCTCCCCGGACAAGGCAGGGTTGGCTGGCCGGTCGGGCCCGGTTTCGGCCGGTTCGGAAACAACCCTTGCCATGAACCCGGCTTTGCGCCATTGAGAGAGAATCAATGGGTTGATCCGCGGTGCGAAAAACTGCGTGGTCCCTCATCCACTGATAAACGGGCGCCGGCCGGGTCGCGACAGCGGGCCGTAATGCGCCGAACCGACTCGGCCAGGCTGCGGGCATGTCGCAGCCAGCCTACGAGACAAGGACCGATGACCGCGCTTTCCGTCGCACAATTCTCAAGCAGCGCCTGTCCATCCGGCGCTTCATGCGGCCAGCGCACCAGTCCTTGACCATGTTTCGAACAATCTTGCCCCAACATCCGCGCCCGCAGGCAGGTGACCCCACGGTCCCGCCGCCGGCGCGCAGGAGTTTTTCCCCAAATGACCAAGACCATGCTCATCGACGCCAGCCACGCGGAGGAAACCCGCGTGGTGGTGTTGGACAACAACCGCCTCGATGACTTCGATATCGAAACCGCCGACAAGAAGCAGATCAAGGGCAATATCTATCTTGCCAAGGTCATTCGCGTAGAGCCCAGCCTGCAGGCCGCCTTCGTCGAATATGGCGGCAACCGGCACGGCTTCCTCGCCTTCGCCGAAATCCACCCCGATTATTACCAGATCCCCGTTGCCGACCGGCAGAAGCTGCTCGAACTCGAAGCCGAGGAGGCCCGCCGCCGCGTCGAGGCCGAGGAGGCCGAGGATGCGCGGGAGGCGGCACTCGAAACCGGCCGCCCGCCCCAGGTCACCGAAATCCCGATCGCCGATGCGCCGCCCGCTTCAGCAGGTGACGATACCGAAACCGCATCCGGCGATACCGAAGAGGCCGCGCCGCAGCCGCAGGACGCCGGTTCCGCAGACATGCAGGACGCCGAGCCGGCCGAGCCGACCGAAGGCGTCGCCACCGATGCCGCCGCCCCCGAGCAGATCGGCGGTGATGACGGGGTCGACGGCGCGGAAGAGGCGCGGGAGCGCCGGCGTGCCCGCGCCCTGCGTTCCTACAAGATCCAGGAAGTGATCCATCGCCGCCAGATCATTCTGGTGCAGGTGGTCAAGGAGGAGCGCGGCTCGAAGGGCGCCGCGCTGACGACCTACATTTCGCTGGCCGGCCGTTTTTCCGTGCTGATGCCGAATTCGCCCAATGGCGGCGGCGTTTCGCGCAAGATCACCTCGCTGGCGGATCGCCGGCGGCTCAAGGAAGCGGTGTCCGAGCTGGACGTGCCCCATGGCATGGGCATGATCGTCCGTACCGCGGGCGCCAACCGGCCGAAGCCGGAAATCAAGCGCGATGGCGAATACCTGCTGCGGCTGTGGGACGATATCCGCGAGCGCACCCTGGCCTCGATCGCACCCGCGCTGGTGTATGAGGAAGCCTCGCTGATCAAGCGGACCATCCGCGACGTCTATACCCGCGATGTGGACCAGGTGCTGATCGAGGGCGAGGAGGGCTTCCGCTCCGCGCGCGATTTCATGCGGATGCTGATGCCGACGCATGTGAAGAAGGTTCAGCAATGGAGCGAGCGGCAGCCGCTCTTCGCCCGCCACAATGTCGAGCAGATGCTCGATCAGATGTTCCAGCCGACGGTGCAGCTCAAATCGGGCGGCTATCTGGTCATCAACCAGACCGAGGCGCTGGTCGCGATCGACGTGAACTCCGGGCGGTCGACGCGCGAGCGCAATATCGAGGATACCGCGCTGCGCACCAATCTGGAAGCGGCCGACGAAGTGGCGCGGCAGCTGCGCCTGCGCGACCTTGCAGGGCTGATCGTCGTCGATTTCATCGACATGGAGACCCGCAAGCACAATGCGATGGTCGAGCGCCGGCTGAAGGATGCGCTGAAGAACGACCGCGCGCGCATCCAGGTCGGCAGCATCAGCCATTTCGGCCTGCTGGAGATGAGCCGCCAGCGGCTCCGGCCGTCGCTGGCCGAGACCATGCTGATCCCGTGCCCGCATTGCCAGGGTGTCGGCCATGTCCGCAGCACGGCGAGCACGGCGCTGGCGGTACTGCGCGCGATCGAGGACGAGGCGGCCGGCCGCGCCGCCGAGCTGCTGGTGCACCTCACACCGGATGTCGCGCTCTATATCTTCAACCACAAGCGCGCCCAGCTGGCCGCCATCGAGGCGCGCTTCGGCATGCAGGTCGCCTTCGTGGCCGATGGCACGGTACCTGCCACCTTCAAGATCGAGAAGGTGAGGACGCACGCCGCATCGCGGCCGCAGGAAGCGCCGGTCGCCGCACAAAGCGCGCCGGTCGTCGAGACCGAGGAGGTTGAGGCCGAGGCCGAGGCGCCGGATCAGGGCGATGAGGCCGAGGCGCCGGTCGCCGACGCCGCCGGCAAGGCCGCAGCGGACGATGGCGAGCGCCGCCGCCGTCGCCGCCGCCGCCGCCGTGGCGGGCGGCGCGAGGAGCAGCCCGTGCTGCCCGGCGCCGAACAGCCGGACATGACCGAGATGCCGGCTGAATTCGCCGTGCGGCTTGACGAGACGCTGGGCCAGGACCGGGGCCGGCGCCGGGCGATGCGGGATGCCGTGCCCGAAACCATGACCGAAACCATGACCGAAACCATGCCAGCGCCTGTGTCGGAGAGCGATCAAGAAGCCGCGCCCAAAAACGCACAGGAAAACGCACAGGCAACCGTGGCGGAGTCGGCACAGGCCTCCGCGCCCGAGCCGGAAGCGGAACCCGAAGCCGCAATCCCAGCTTCGGCGAATGTGGTGGAATCGCTCCCGGAAGAGGCCGCAGCGTCGGCCGAGCCGCAGGCGAAGCCGAAGCGCCGCGCCGCCGCCACCCGCACCCCGGCAAAGACGCCGCGTCCCCGCCGCACAAAGGCGAAGGAGGCCGCATCCCCCGAGCCACAGGAGCCGGTCTTCACCGACATCGCGGATATTTTCGAAGCGGCGGAGAGGGCTGAAGCCGCCGCGCCGAAACCCGCCCGCCGGCCCCGGCGGACCCGTGCCACGAGTGCAGCGGAAACCGCTTCATCCGAGCCCAGCGCCGGAACCGAAGCCGCTGCTGCGGCGGAAAACGGTCTCGCCCTCGCCGCACCCGAGGCGCCCGCACCTGAGGCAGCAATGGCCGCCGATCAGGCAGCCGAGGCGCCGCGCGGCCCGGCGGTCCAGCCGGTCGTGATCGGCGCCAGCGAAGCCGCACCCGCCCAGCGCAAGCGCGGCTGGTGGAAACGCCCGGCCTGACCACGCCGAAACCGGCCGGCTCCCCAACCAGAGCATCCTTATCCGATCAGATGAATCCCATCTGATCGGATGATGCTCTGGTTATCAAAAAGATAGAGCGCTGTATCCGATCCCTTAGAGCACTTTCCGATCCTTTCGGATCGGATGTAGTGCTCTATCATATTGATAAATAGAGCATCTTTATCCGATCAGATGATTCCATCTGATCGGATGATGCTCTAGGATCGGAACGTGCTCCAGGGGAGCCGGCCTTATTTCACGCCTGGTGCGGTGCCGGGTGCGGAATTGCGTTTCGACCTGACGGCGTCGTAGCGAGCGATATTCCTGCGCTGCTCCGCGAAGGTGCGCGCGAAGACATGCCCGCCGGTGCCAGTTGCAACGAAATAAAGCGCGTCGGTCGTCGCCGGATGCAGCACGGCGCTGATCGCGGCAAGTCCTGGCGCGCAGATCGGGCCGGGCGGCAGTCCCTTGTGGCGATAGGTGTTGTAGGGGCTTGCCGTGGCGAGATCCCGCTCATCGACCCGGTGGGGAAGGGCGGTCGCAGCCCCCTTGGTCACGGCGTAGATCACCGTGGGGTCGGCCTGCAGCTTCATTCCCCTGGCCAGCCGGTTCTCATAGACCCCGGCGATTTTCGGCAACTCGGCGGCAAGCGGCGTTTCAAGCTGCACGATCGAGGCAAGGATCAGCGCCTGCCGTTTCGTCGCCACCGGCAGGCCGGGCGCGCGGGTGGCCCATTCCTTTACCAGCGCCGCCTGCATCGCCGCCTGCATGCGTGCGACGATGGCAGCGCGCGCCGTGCCATAGGTATAGTCGTAGGTTTGCGGCAGCACGCTGCCTTCGGGCGGCGGCGACACCTGGCCGGTTGCGTGCGGCAGGGCGTTCAGGATCGCCGCGATCCGAGCCGATGTCAGCCCCTCGGGAATCGTCGCCTTGAACTGGATTTCCGGTGCGAAGCGCAGCGTGTGCAGCACGGCGCGCAGGCTGGCATGATCGGTAAAGCGGAAATCGCCGGAACGGATGGGGCCCTGGCCGCGTGTCAGAAAGGCGGCGATCTCGAATAATCGCGCCGAGCGTATGGCCTTCTCGCGCGCCAGCAGCCTCGCCACCTGATGCGTGCCGCCGGGGGGGATAAAAATGTCGGAAGTGACAGGCAGCGGGCCCGGGCCGTCATAGAGCTGACTGGCCGCCATTCTGCCCATCTGCAGCAACACCAGCACGGTGAGCAGCAGAAGGATCAGGCGCCACGGGCCGCGCATGCGAAGGAAAGCCTGGCTCAGCCAGGCTTGCGGAACAGGATCGATGCGTTGGTGCCGCCGAAGCCGAAGCTGTTGGATAGCACGATATCGATCTTGCGCTGCTGTGCTGTGTGGGCCACGCGGTCGATCACGCTGGCGCGGCTCGGCTCGTCGAGGTTGAGGGTCGGCGGGGCGACGCCATCGCGCAACGCGAGGATGGAGAAGATCGCCTCGACCGCGCCGGCAGCACCGAGCAGATGGCCGGTCGCCGATTTGGTGGACGACATTGCCACGTTCCGCGCCGCATCGCCGAACAGGTTCTCGACCGCTTCGAGTTCCAGATCGTCGCCCATCGGCGTCGATGTGCCATGGGCATTGATGTAGTCGACATCGGCGGCAGTGAGCCCGCCCGATTTCAGCGCCGCCTTCATCGCGCGGAACGCGCCGTCGTGATGCGGAGCGGGGGCGGTGATGTGATGCGCATCGCCGGACATGCCGTAGCCGGCGATCTCGGCGTAGATCTTGGCGCCGCGCTTCTTGGCGTGCTCGTATTCCTCGAGGAACAGCACACCCGCGCCTTCGCCCATCACGAACCCGTCGCGATCCTTGTCCCACGGGCGGGACGCGGCCTTGGGGTTGTCGTTGAAGGCGGTGGACAGCGCGCGGGAGGCGCAGAACCCGGCAATCCCGATCTCGCAGACCGCCCCTTCGGCGCCGCCGGCGAGCATGATGTCGGCATCGCCGAGGGCGATCAGCCGCGCCGCGTCGCCAACCGCGTGAACCCCGGTGGCGCAGGCGGTGACGGCGGAATGGTTCGGCCCCTTCAGACCGAACCGGATCGAGACATGGCCGGAGACGAGGTTGACCAGGGCGGACGGAATGAAGAAGGGCGACAGGCGGCGCGCCCGGCCTTCATGAACCATGATCGAAGCATCGTAGATGGTCTGCAGCCCGCCGATACCGGAGCCGATCATCACGCCAGCGGCATAGCTGTCCTCGTCCGTCGCGGGGGTCCAGCCGGAATCTTCCATCGCCTCGACGGATGCCGCCATCCCGAGATGGATGAAGCGATCCATCTTCTTCTGCTCTTTCGGCGGGATCCACTCGTTGAGATCGAACCCGCCATCCGCCCGCGACCCCGCGGGCAGTTCGCCCGCGACCTTGCAGGGCAGATCCGCCGGGTCGAACCTGGTTATCGGACCGATGCCCGATTCCCCGGCAATCAAACGCCGCCAGACATGCTCGACCCCGACGCCCAGAGGGCTCGCGATCCCCATGCCTGTCACCACGACCCGACGCATGCTCATGTTCCGTCCGACACCTGACTTATTCGGCTTTCTTCTTTTCGATGTAGTCGATCGCGTCCTTGACGGTGCCGATCTTCTCGGCCGCGTCCTCGGGGATCTCCACACCGAAGGCTTCCTCGAAAGCCATGACCAGCTCGACCGTATCGAGGCTGTCAGCGCCCAGATCGTCGATGAAGGAGGCTTCCGGCGTCACCTTTGCCTCGTCCACGCCGAGGTGCTCGACGACAATCTTCTTCACTTTTTCGGCGACTTCACTCATCGAATTCATGCTCCTGTAGAGATCGTTGGGCGATATGTACCGGCGGCATCGACCATCCCGCCTCCGGTCGTATGGATAACACGCAATATTCGTGGCGCACGAGGCCGGCTCCACGATCATTGCCAAAGTCCGGCGCGCTTAGCATGGTTCGCCCGGTCGCGCCAACCGCAGCTCAGATCATGGCCATGCCACCGTTCACATGCATGATTGCACCGGTGACCCAGGCGGCGGCATCCGACGCCAGATAGGCCACGGCGGCGGCGACGTCCTGCGGCCTGCCGAGGCGGCCGAGCGGGATCTTTTCGGCCAGTGCGCCACGCTGCGCCTCGCTCAGCGCATCCGTCATCGCGGTTTCGATGAAGCCCGGCGCCACGAGATTGACGGTGATGTTGCGCGAGGCGACTTCCTGCGCCATCGATTTCGTCATCCCGATCAGCCCGGCCTTGGCCGCGGCATAGTTGACCTGGCCGGGATTGCCGGTGCTGCCGACGATGCTGCCGATATTGATGATGCGCCCGGCGCGCCGGCGCATCATGCCCTTCATCACCGCGCGCGACAGGCGGAACGGGGCGGCGAGATCGACATCCATCACCTGGTTCCAGGCCTCGTCGGACATGCGCAGCACGAGGCCGTCGCGGGTCAGGCCGGCATTGTTCACCAGGATGTCGATGTGCCCTAGCGCCGATTCGGCGGCGCCGATCAGCGCCTCCGCCGCCTTGGGGTCGGAGAGGTCGGCGGGGCAGACATGAGCGCGCTCGCCAAGCTCGGCCGCGAGCGCGGCCAGGGCGGATTCGCGGGTGCCGGAGAGTGCGACAGCGGCACCCAGCCCGTGCAGCGTGCGCGCGATGGCGGCGCCGATGCCGCCCGAGGCGCCGGTGACGAGAGCGGTGCGTCCGGCCAGCGAGAAAAGATCAGCCGACATGTTTGACGAGCTCCTCGAGTTCGGCCGGCGTGCCGCAGGACATGGCCTCGGCATCGGGGGCGATGCGCCGCGCAAGACCGGAGAGCACCTTGCCCGCGCCGAGTTCGACGAAGCGGGTGACGCCGAGGCCCGTCATCGTGCCGACCGATTCGCGCCAGCGGACCGGCGCGGTCACCTGCTCGACCAGCCGTGCGGCGATCTCCGCCGGGTCGGTGACCTTCGCCGCGGTGACATTGGCGATCAGCGGAACGACCGGCGCCCTCAGGGTCACGCCGGCCAGCGCCTCGCGCATCGTCTCGGCGGCGGGGGCCATCAGCGCGCAGTGAAACGGCGCCGAAACCGGCAGCTTCAGGGCGCGCTTGATGCCCTGCGCGCGGGCGATCTCGATGGCCCGGTCGACCGCCGCGGCGGCGCCGGAAATCACCACCTGGCCGCCGCCATTGTCATTCGCGACCGAGACGACCTGCCGCCCCTCCGGCCCTTCGGCCGCCGCGGCGCAGATCTGCTCGGCAGCGTCGCGCTCGACGCCGAGGAGCGCCGCCATGGCGCCCTCGCCGGGCGGCACCGCCTGCTGCATCGCGGTGCCACGAATGCGCAGCAGGCGCGCGGCATCGGCGATCCCGAACGTGCCGGCGGCCGCGAGTGCCGAATATTCGCCGAGCGAATGGCCGGCGACCACCGCCGCGCGATTGCCGAGCACAATGCCGGCTTCCTTCTCAAGGCAGCGCAGCACCGCCATCGACATCGCCATGAGGGCGGGCTGGGCGTTCTCGGTGAGGGTGAGTTCCTCAGCCGGGCCCTCGAACATCAGCCGGGAGAGCTTCTGCTTGAGAACCTCGTCCACTTCCTGGAATACCTCGCGCGCCGGCGCGAAGGCGGCAGCCAGGTCGCGCCCCATGCCCACGGCCTGGCTGCCCTGTCCTGGAAAGATGAAGGCGTTCACCGCCATATTCCGTTTCTCCTGTCGTCCCGGCGACGCGGTCGGCATGGCCCTGCCGGCCCTGAATATCCCGCAATCGCGTGCTCTGACGCTGGCGCGGGGTAGATGCAGGGCGCGCGCAAGTCAATCTTTCGTAATCCGCTGGCAGGCACGATTGTTCAGAAATGTCGCTGGAACACCCGTATCACGTCGCCCGGTGCTACCAGCGCCGAAACCGGCGCGCGATAGTCATGCGGCACGCCGCCGGTCATCCGGATCACGCCGACCTGCGATTCCACCGCCCGATAGGTGAAGCCGCCCGCGCGCGAGACCGCGGCAAGCACGGTCATGCCGGGCTCGAACGGATACTGGTCGGGCCGGTTCACCTCGCCCAGGATCGAGAATGGCCGGTAGTGCCGCACCTCCACCGCGACGGCGGGATGGCGCAGGATGCCGCGCGCGACCAGCGTTTGCGCGATGGCGTGGCCCAGCATCGCCGTGCTCCGCCCTGCCGCGCGCACCGGCCCGGCAAGCGGCAGTTCGATCATGCCCGAGGCATCGACGTCATATGTCGCGGTGAGCTGCGGCTGGCCGAACACGATCACCCGCAGCCGGTCTCCCGGGCCAAGCCGGTAGACGTCGGCCGTCGTCGTCGGCAGTTCCGGCAGGCGCGTCCATGCCGCGCAGCCGGACAGGGCCGGGACGACGATCCCGCCCAGCGCGGTGGCAAGCAGGCGGCGGCGGGTGACGCGGCGAAATTCCGGCATGATATTCAACCTTGAAATGATTTGATATTCATAATACAACTTTAAATAGATAATGCTGGATTGCCTGCGAGAATGCACAGGCGCGCGCTCGCTTTGCAACAATGGATGAGGCTTCCCGATGACAGGCCAGTCCCAGAGATGAGCGCCGCGGCAGACCCGCAAGGCCGCGCCCGGCCGGCAAGAGCCCCGGATGATCCGCTCGACGCGCTGCGTGCCGTCCGCCGGCACTGGCGGCTGGCGGCCCTGGTCGCCCTGGGCCTGCCGCTGCTGTCGTTGATTGCGCTATGGCGCATGACGCCGGTCTATACTGCGACCGGCGTGCTGCTCTACGACCCGATCGGTTTCAATCAGAAGCTGCTGCGGGACGTGGTCGAGACGGCGCCGGTGACCGACATGCTGATGGCAAGCCAGGTCGCCATCCTGAAAAGTCCGCAGGTGATGCGGCACGTCCTCCGCCGGATCGGCGCCGGCCCGCATCCGCCGCGCGCCCCGGAGCCGGGCTTTCCGTCCATGCTGCGGCGCTGGTTCGGCCCCGGCCTTGCGTCTTCCCGCCTTGCGTCCCGGCCGGTCGCCCCAGCCGCCCTCGACGATGACCTGGCCGCCCGGTTCCGCATCGAAATCCCTGCAAGTTCGCAACTGATCGACGTCTCCTACACCGGCCACGACCCGCGCCGCGCTGCCCGGGCGGTGAACGCCGCCATGGCCGCCTATCTCGACCGCGAGCGGAGTGACCGGCTGCAAGTGCTGCACCGGGCGCGGCTCTGGTTGCGGCGGCGGGCGCGGGCGACTTCATCCCGCCTCGAATCGCTCGATGTCGCGATCGCGCTGGAGCGCGCGCACAGCGGCACCGAGCGCGGGGCCGGCACGGCGTCGCTGACCCATGAGCAGGCGGGACAGCTCACCGCCAGCCTCGCCGCCGCCCAGGCCGATCTCGCGGCGGCGCGGGCCCGGCTCGTGGCATTGCAGGGGAGCAGCGAGGCCGCCACCGCCGCCGAAGTGGCGCCGGAGATCGGGCCGATGCGCGCGCGTGCTGCCGATCTCGCGGCAAGGCTGCGCGCGCTCGCCAGCACCGAGGGGCCGAACAATCCCGAATATCGCGCCGCCGCCCGGGCGCTCGCGGCGCTGCGCGGACAGATCGGGGCGGAAATCGGGCGGTTCGTGGCCGCGGACCGGATGCGCGCCGCCGCCGATGCGGCGCGCGTCGCCAGTCTCCAATCTGCCATTGCCCGCGTGCGCGGCAAGGCGGCGGCGCAGGCGGTGGTGGCAGCACCCCTCGCGCGCCTCGAAGAGCAGCGCGAGGCCGAGAGCAGCTTGCTGCGCGCGGAGACCGAGCAGATCGGCGCGCTCGAAAGCCGCAGGGCCCTGACGCGGCCGAGCGCGCGGATCATCACCCCCGCCATGCCGCCGCTGCACGCGAGCGGCCCGCGCGGCGTGGCCATCCTGTCCGGCGCGGTCCTGCTCGGCCTCTGCCTCGGCCTGCTGGCGGCGCTGGCGGCGGATTCGCTGAACGGCAGTTTCCGATCCGGCGGGCAGGTGCGCGAGGCGCTGGGCCTGCCCTGCATGGCGCTGGTGCCCGAGATCGCGCGGCGGACGCGGCGCGGCCTCGCGGTGCCCGACTATGCCCGCCGGTATCCGTTTTCCGCCTTCGCCGAACAGATCCGGGCCCTGCGCACCGGCCTCTGGCTGGCGCAAGGCGCGCCGCGCAGCCTCGCGATCACGGCGGCGCGGCCGGGCGAGGGCAAGACGACGCTTTCCGTCAGCCTCGCCCTCTCGATGGCGGCCAGCGGGGCGCGCATCCTGCTGATCGACTGCGATATCCGCCAGCCGAGCCTCGACATGGTCTTTGGCCTTGGCGGCCTTCCCGGCCTGACCGACCATCTCGCCGGGCGCGTTGCGCTGGAGGCGGCGATCCACCGCCCCGCCATCGAGGATGACGACGCCGTTCCCGACGTCATGCCGGCCGGGGCGGTGCCGCGCGAGGCGCTGGCCTTGTTCATGTCCGACCGGCTCGGTCTTCTGATGGACGAACTTCACCGGCGCTACGACCTCGTGATCCTCGACCTCCCGCCGGTCTTCGCCCTGGCCGAGGCGCAGGTGCTCGCCCGCGCCGCCGCGGCCGTGCTGCTGTGCATCCGCTGGGGGCAGACCCCCCGGCGGACCGTGACGGCGGCGATGGCGCTGCTGGCACAGCCGGGGCTGCGTATCCAGGGCGCGGTGCTCACCCGGGTCGACGGCGCGCGCCACGCCCGCTCCGGATTTCCCGATGCCGAGCTCTATCATCCGCGCTATGGCGGCTATTTCCGCTCCTGACGCCCAAGGCCGGACGCGCACCGCCCGGCGGGCGGACCTCCTGCTGTGCGGGGGCGGGGCGCTCATGCTGCTCTGGCCGGCGCTGGAAAACGGATATCCGCTGATCTTCTCGGATACCGGAACCTATATCTCGCAGGTTCTCGAGCTGCATCTCGGCTGGGATCGGCCGCCATTCTACAGCCTGCTGGTGATCGTCGCCGGGCTGGGGCGGTCGCTCTGGCCGGTGATCATCGTGCAGGCGCTGGCCGCCGCCTGGCTGGTCCGCGCCATCCATCGCCAGCTCGCGCCCGCCGCCGGCGCGCTCGAAACCGGCGTGCTGCTCGCGGGCCTTGCCGCCGGAACCTCGCTGTCCTGGACCGCGTCGCAAGTGATGCCGGACATCTTCACGCCGCTGATGGTGCTCGCCTTCGCCGGCCTCGTGCTCGATCCCGCCGCGAAGACCGCGGGTGCCGGCCACGCGCTGGCGATCGGCGCCGCGATCGTCGTGCATCTGAGCAACATGCCGATCTATGCCGGGCTCTGCCTTGCGGTCCTGCCGCTGCGCTGTCTGCGCCACCGGGTCCGCTGGCGGGTGCTGCTGCTGCCGTTCCTGCTCGGCGTTGCATGCCTGACGGCGGTCAACACGCTGGCGCGCGGCAGCCCCTCGCCCTCGCCCTATGGCGCGACCTTCCTCCTCGCCCGGCTGATCGAGAACGGGCCGGCGCGCGCGACGCTTGCGGCCGATTGTCCGCGCGCGGGCTGGGCGCTCTGCGCCTATCGCGACGACATGCCGCGCACCGCCGATGCGTTTCTCTGGCGGGCCGACAGTCCGCTCTACCGCGCCGGCGGTCCGCGCCGTCTTGTCGCGCAGACGGATGCGATCGTCGACCGGACGCTCGCCTCGCATCCGCGCGCCGTGCTGCGCGCGGCGGGGCGGGATTTTGCCCTGCAACTCGTCACCTTCGCGCCGGGCAGCGGCCTGCGCCCCTGGTATGCGACCGCCTGGCAAACGATCCGGCGCGACCTGCCGCGCCCGGCCTATGAAAGCTATGTCGCCAGCCGCCAGGCGCGCGGGCGAATGGTCGTCCCGCCTTTCCTTGCCGCGCTCATGCGCCTGCTCGCCGCTGGCGGCATGGCGGCGACCGCGCTGTTCGCGCTGTTCACGCTCTTCGCCGTTTCACGCCGCGACATCGGCGAGGCGGCGCGATCGCTGGGTTTGCTCTGCTGGATCGTCCTGCTCGCGCTGGCGGGCAACGCGGCGGTGACGGGCGCGCTCTCCGGCCCCCATGCCCGCTACCAGAGCCGGGTTGTCTGGCTTGCGGTGCTCTCCGGCTGGCTGGTGCTGCGGCAGGTTCAGGCCGGGTGCCGGTCCCGCCCGACCAGCAGCACGAAATAGAGTCTCAGCCGGCCGAAGCCGAGCCGGCGCCGCCAGTCGATCATGTGGGTCGGGCGATGGCGCATCCCGAAATGCAGCTCGATCGCGCGGAGCTGGGCGTCGGAAAAACTGACCGCGAGCTCACGCGGCAGCGCGTCGAGAAACCGGCCGAGCGGGGCCGAATGGTCTGGCGCGGCCATGGCCGCATCACTCGGTCATCCGGTCGAGCACGGGTATGGCGCGCAGAACCCTTTGCTTGAGCAGGATCGGGCCGATCAGCCCGGCGCTCATCAGCGTTGCGGCGAACGGGAGGAATCGCGCGCCGTTCCAGCCCGTGACCAGCAGCAGGAGCCCCTTGGCGAGGCCGATGAAAATGGTGTTGAAAAGATAAATCATCAGGGAATTCCGCCCGATCGTTTCGACAATGCGGACGGATGATAGGCATGGAATCCTTACCAGCGCATGAAGCGCCGGGATGGCCGCAAGCCCGAGCCCGAGCAGCCGCAGGTTGAACGGCAGCGCGCCGCCATCGGCCGCGATGGCCGTGCAGCCGGCCGCGAACACCGCGAGCAGCGACCAGCGCCAGCGGTCGATCCATCCCGTCCAGCGATCGCCCAGCGCTCCGGCGGCAAGGCCCGCGCCGAAGAAAATCGCATAGCGCCCGGCCTCGGCCAGATAGAGATGCCAGGGCAGGGGGGCGAGCTGGACCGCCGCGAACACCCCGATCACCGGCCAGAGGCGGCGGCCGCAGGCGGCGAACAGCGGCGGCGTCGCCACGCTGAGCAGGAACAGCGTTGCCAGATACCAGAGCGAATAGGCCGGGCTTGCCAGCGGTCGCCACAGCACGTCGGCAAGCCCGGCGACCAGGCCGCCCGGCATGTTGTCGACATGGATGAAGCGCGCGGCGGCGAGCTTTCCCGCGGTGATGACGAACGCCATGACGCCGAAGGGGATCAGCAGGCGCCGCACCCGCGCGCCGAACAGCGCCGGCCAGCGCGCGGGCGGCGCCGTCGCGTGGCCCGCCAGCCAGGCGACCAGCCCGCTCAGGTAGAAGAAGAACGGCATGTGAAAGCCATAGATCGCGCGACGCAGCGCCGGGTACCACACCACATGCGACGGCTCCTGCCGCGCCACGATGTGGCCAAAGACAACGAGAACGATCGCCAGCCCCTTGGCGCGGTCGATATCCGCCCGCCGGCTCACGGCAGGGCGGTGTCGATGGCGCGGCCCTCGCCCAGCGTGCCCCGCAGGAAGCCCCGCGCATAGGCAGCCTTGCACCGCAGGCCGATCTGGGCGGTGCTTCCTGCCGGCAACAGCCCGAGTGGGGCGAGCAGCAGCGCGTGCAGCAGGAAGCGCGCCGCCCGGTGAAGCCGCTTCTCGCCCAGGGCGCCGAGCATCACCGCCTCTGACACGCCCGACCAGTATTGCCGGCCGACCAGCCAGACCGGGTTGAGCCGGGCGCGGTCGATCTCGTGATACACGACGAGATCGGGGGTGAAGCGCACGCTCAGCCCGCTCTGCCGCAGCCGGCGCAGCACGTAGGTCTCCTCGTTCGAGATCATCAGCCGGCCGCGCCGGCCGAGGCAGGTGGGAAATCCGCCGAGGCGGGTGAGAACCTCGCGCCGGAAGGCGATGTTGGCGCCGTAGGGGTCGAGCCCCGCGGTACTCTCGTCCGTGCAAGGCGGGTCGATGATGGTCAGCACGGCGCGCAGCGCCGGCGGCCACCAGCCCGGCAGTTGCGCCTGCCATTGCGGCAGGATCAGCCCGCCGGTCGCCGCGAGATCGGGATCGGCGGCGATCGTGCGCAGCAACACCGCACACCAGTCCGGCCAGGGCGTCGCATCGTCGTCGAGATAGGCGATCCAGTCGCCGCGCGCGGAGGCGAGGGCGGCGTTGCGCGCCTCGCTCAGCCCGGGTGTTGGCAGCCGCAGGTGCCGCGCGCCGTGCTGTGTCGCTGCCGCGCGGATCGTCTCGGCCTGGTCCGGCGCCGAACCGGAATCGATCACGATTGCCTCAACTGTCTCCGGCAGTGGGGCCAGGGCGGCGAGGCAGCGTTCGGTCTGGCGACCACGATTATGGCTGCAAATCGCGATGCTGAGGCGGGCGGGACCGGCGGCTTCGTGGCGCATGGGTTCGTTTTTCCGCGACATGCAATTAAAGGTTGTGTATATCTGAACCTAATTGACCAGTAATTGCAATTTAATTGATGCGATATCGGCATTTCTCCTGCCTCGCGGCCGCAGCATTGCTCGCCTCTCTGCCCGCCCGGGCGGCGCACGCGGGCGGGCTCGGCAGCCTGTTGCCAATGTCGGTGCCGGGCTTCGGCACGGCGCCGGGCGTCTCGGCCCGGTCCCGGCTCTACCGTGGCGATCTGCCGGTGCCGGTTGCCCCGCTCGCGGCGGCGGGGCTGGAAATTTTTCCCCGCCTCACGACCGCCGCGGGGCTGGACACGGCGCCCGCTTCCGGCGCGCCCGCCACCGCAACCGCCAGCCTGCGGCCGGAAATCCGGCTGCTCGACCAGGATCTCGGGCTTGCCGGTTTCGCCGCCGTCACCCTCGACCGCTATGCCCGCGATCCCGCTGCCAATGCCAACCGGCTGACCACGGCGCTCGGCCTCGCGCTGCCCTTCGGCCCCGACCGGCTGACGCTCGGCGTCGCCCATGTCGATGCGGCGGAGACGGCGCTCGGCCTCGCCGCGGATGGCGGTGCCGCGCCGCTCGATGTCACCACCGATTCCGCCCGGGCCGGGCTCAGGCTCGGCCTCGGCGCGCTCGACGCCGCCGGAAGCATCGCGTTCGATGGCGAACGGGTGAGCGGCACCGCCGCCGCGGCGACCGGGTTTCGCAGCCGCCAGGGGCTGCGCGCGGAACTGCGGCTGGAAAATGCGGCACCGGCGCCGCTGCGCGCGCTGCTGATGCTGCGCGCCGGCACCGTACGCTATCCCGGCAGCGTCCCCGGCGGCATCGTTGCCGACAGTTCCAGCCTCGATGCGCTGGCCGGGATCGTGACGGACCCGCGGGCGATCTGGCGCCTGCGCGTCATCGCCGGCGCCGAGCGGACGCGATACGGGGCTGGCGGGCCGGCCTCCGGCATCGCCGCGATCGGCGATGTCGCGGTGGAATGGACGCCGGATGACCTCATCGCCGTCGCTCTCGATCTCTCGCGCCGCGCCGGCCAGGATGCGGGCTTCGGCAGCCCCGGCAGCATGCTGACCACGGAGCGTCTCGGCCTTGCCGGGTCCTATTCGCGCTCCCTGCTGCTCACGCTCGACGTCGCCGCACGCCAGGGCCGGATCGCCGGCCATGCCGCCGCCGAGATCGACCTTGCCGCCGGCGCGCGATGGCGGCTTTCGCGCGCCCTGTCGCTCCGCCCGTCGTTTCGCCTCGCCGGCCGTCACAACCTGCCCGGTGCCGCGTCGCGCCAGCTGTCGCTGACGCTGTCCCTGGTCTGGACGCCGTGAGCGGCGCGCCCTTCGCCCCGTTCGGCCTGCGGTTCGATGCCCCCGGTCCGGACGCCGCGCGCGATCTCGTGCTGGGCTGGGACCGGCAGCGACCCTTCGGCTATGTCGTGACCCCGAACGTCGATCATCTCGGCCGGCTGCGGCGGCAGCAGGCATTGCGCGCCGCCTATGACGAGGCCGCGCTCTGCCTGCTGGATTCGCGCGTGGTTGCCGGTCTCGCCCGCTTGTGCGGGGTGGCCCCGCCGCCGGTGGTCACCGGGGCGGACTTGCTTGCGGCCATCATGCCGGCGCTCGCCGCGCGCGGCGCGCGCGTGGCCGTGGCAGGGCTTGATGCGGCGGCGATGGGCGCCTTCGCGGCGCGCTGTCCGGGCATCGATTTCACCCATCACGAACCGCCGCGCGGCTTCGAGCACGACGCCGCCGCCCTCGGCGCGGTGGTGGCGTTCATCGAGCGCGCGCGGGCGGATTGCACGATCCTCGCCGTCGGCTCGCCGCGGCAGGAGGTGCTGGCGCGGGCGGTGCGCCGGCGCGGCCGCGCCGTCGGCATCGGGTTATGCGTCGGCGCCGCGCCGCTTTTTCTCGCCGGGGTGCTGCGCCGCGCGCCGGCGCCGCTGCGTGCGGCGGGGCTGGAATGGGCGTGGCGGCTGCTGTGCGAGCCGGCGCGTCTCGCACGACGATATCTGATCGACGGGCCGCCGGTCCTGCTCGCACTCGCGCGCGAGTTCCGCCGCCCCGCCTTGCCGCGGCCCGGCAGTTGCGCGATAGACGAACGCATAATCAACGGGATGGAGGCGCAATGTTCAGGCAGGCTGTCGCATGACGGCGTTCCGCTCGTCCCTCGATCCGCGCAGCGCCGCGTTCCGGGCGAATCATGAGGCGATGCGCCGGCTGGTCGAGGATCTGCGCGACAAGGTGGAGGCCATCCGCGAAGGCGGCGGTGAAGCGGCGCGCGAGCGGCATCTGGCGCGGGGCAAGCTGCTGCCGCGCGAGCGCATCCGCACCCTGATCGACCCGGCCTCGCCCTTTCTCGAATTCTCCCAGTTCGCCGGCCACGGCATGTATGACGAGCCGGTGCCGGCCGGCGGCATCATCACCGGGATCGGCCGCGTATCGGGGCGGGAATGCGTGATCGTCGTCAACGACGCGACGGTGAAGGGCGGCACCTACTACCCGATCACGGTCAGGAAGCATCTCCGCGCCCAGGCGATCGCGATGCAGAACCGGCTGCCCTGTGTCTATCTCGTCGATTCCGGCGGCGCCAACCTGCCCAACCAGGACGAGGTCTTCCCCGACCGCGAGCATTTCGGCCGCATCTTCTACAACCAGGCGCAGATGTCGGCGGCGGGGATCGCGCAGATCGCGGTGGTAATGGGCTCCTGCACGGCGGGCGGCGCCTATGTGCCGGCGATGGCCGATGAGAGCATCATCGTCCGCGAGCAGGGCACGATCTTTCTCGGCGGCCCGCCGCTGGTCAAGGCGGCGACCGGCGAGGTCGTCACCGCCGAGGCGCTGGGCGGTGCGGATGTCCATACGAGGGTCTCCGGCGTCGCCGATCATTTCGCCGAGTCGGACGCGCACGCCCTCGGCATCGCCCGGCGGATCATCGCCGGGCTCAACACCCGCAAGCCAGCGCAGATGGACCTCCTGCCGCCCCGCCCGCCGGTGGGTGCGCCGGATACGATCTATGGCGCAATCCCGGCCGATCCGCGCACGCCCTACGATGTGCGCGAGGTGATCCGGCTCATCGTCGATGCCGGCGAATTCGACGAGTTCAAGGCCCGCTACGGCACGACGCTGGTGACCGCCTTCGCCCGCATCTGGGGCTACCCGGTCGGCATCGTCGCGAATAACGGCGTGCTGTTCTCCGAATCCGCGCTCAAGGGCGCGCATTTCATCGAGCTTTGCGCCCAGCGGGGGATACCGCTGGTCTTTCTGCAGAACATCACCGGCTTCATGGTCGGGCGGAAATACGAATCCGGCGGCATCGCCCGCGATGGCGCGAAACTCGTCACCGCCGTCGCCACCGCGAACGTGCCGAAATTCACCGTGATCATCGGCGGCTCCTTCGGCGCCGGGAATTACGGCATGTGCGGCCGCGCCTATGATCCGCGCTTCCTGTGGATGTGGCCGAACGCGCGGATCTCGGTGATGGGCGGGCCGCAGGCGGCCGCGGTGCTGGCCACCCTCCGGCGCGACAATATCGAGGCCAAGGGCGGCGCCTGGTCGGCCGAGGACGAGCAGGCCTTCCGCGCCCCGATCGAGGCGCAATACGAGCGTCAGGGCCACCCCTATTACGCGAGTGCGCGGCTGTGGGACGATGGCGTGATCGATCCGGCGGAGACCCGCATGACCCTCGCCCTCGGCCTCTCGGCCGCGCTCAATGCGCCGATCGAGCCGACACGCTTCGGCCTTTTCAGGATGTGATGCGATGAGTGATCCGGTTGAGCTTGCCGTCGGCGCCGACGGCACCGCGACGATTTCGATGAACCGCCCGCAGCTTCACAACGCGTTCGACGAGGTGATGATCGCCGCGCTGACCCACACCTGCCAACGGGTGGGCGCGGATCCGCACGTCCGCCGCGTCGTGCTGGAGGGGCGGGGGAAAAGCTTTTCCGCCGGTGCCGATCTCAACTGGATGCGCCGCAGCGCCGCCTACACCCCCGACCAGAACCGGGCGGACGCGATGGGGCTGGGCCGGCTGATGCGGACGCTGAACGACCTGCCGAAGCCGGTGATCGGGCTGGTGCAGGGCGCGGCCTTCGGCGGCGGTGCCGGGCTTGCGGCATGCTGCGACATCGTGATCGCCGCCGAGGATGCGAAATTCTGCTTCTCCGAGGTCCGGCTCGGCCTGATCCCGGCGGTCATCAGCCCCTATGTCATCGCCGCGATCGGGCCGCACCAGGCGCGGCGCTATTTCTGCTCCGCCGAGGTGATCCCGGCACTGGAGGCGATGCGGATCGGGCTGGCGCATATCGTGGCGCCGCGCGACGGGCTGGCGGCGGCGCGGGACGCGATGATCGCGACCCTCGCCCAGGGCGGGCCCGAGGCGCAGGCCGATGCGAAGGCGCTCGTGGCCGATGTCGCCCATCGCGTCATCGACGATTCGCTGGTGGCGATGACGGCGCGCCGCATCGCCGACCGCCGCGCGACCGCCGAGGCACGGGAAGGCCTGACCGCCTTTCTCGAAAAACGGCCGCCCGCCTGGCGGGAGGGCTGAGCCGTGTTCGGGTCGGTCCTGATCGCCAATCGCGGCGAGATCGCCTGCCGGGTGATCCGCACGGCGCGGCGGATGGGGCTGCGCAGCATCGCGGTATTCTCGGACGCCGATGCCGGTGCCGCGCATGTCGCGCTGGCCGACCACGCGATCAGGATCGGGCCGCCGGCGGCGGCGGAGAGCTATCTCGCGATCGAGCGGATCATCGCAGCAGCGCGCCGCACCGGCGCCGAGGCGATCCATCCGGGCTACGGGTTTCTCAGCGAGAACGCTGATTTCGCGGAAGCCTGTGCCGCTGCGGGGATCATTTTCGTCGGCCCGCCTGCCGCAGCGATCCGGGCGATGGGCTCGAAATCGGCGGCCAAGGCGTTGATGGAGCGGGCCGGCGTGCCGCTGGTCCCCGGCTATCACGGCGCCGATCAGGATCCGGCGATGCTGGCGCGGGCAGCGGCGGCGATCGGCTATCCGGTGCTGATCAAGGCCTCCGCCGGCGGCGGCGGCAAGGGCATGCGCGTGGTCCGCGCGCCGGCCGATTTCGCCGCCGGGCTCGACCTCGCGAAGGGCGAGGCGCGCGCCGCCTTCGGCGACGACCGCGTGCTGGTCGAGAAATACCTGACCAGGCCGCGCCATATCGAGATCCAGGTCTTTGCCGACAGGCACGGCAACGTCGTCTCGCTGCACGAGCGGGACTGCTCGATCCAGCGGCGGCACCAGAAGATCATCGAGGAAGCCCCGGCGCCGCTGATCGACGAGACGATGCGCGCGGCGATGGGACGTGCCGCCTGCGATGCGGCGCGGGCGATCGGCTATGAAGGCGCCGGCACGGTCGAATTCATCGCCGAGGACGGCGCGTTCCACTTCATGGAAATGAACACCCGCCTGCAGGTCGAGCACCCGGTGACGGAAATGATCACCGGGATCGACCTCGTGGAATGGCAGTTCCGCGTCGCCGCCGGCGAGGCGCTGCCATTGTCGCAGGAGCGGATCGCCCGGCGCGGCCATGCCGTGGAGGTGCGGCTCTATGCCGAGGATCCGGCGCGCGACTTCGCACCCTCCACCGGCACGCTGGCGCGGCTGCGGCTGCCGGCGGAGAGCCGGCATGTGCGGATCGAGTCCGGCGTGCGCGAGGGCGATGCGGTATCGGTGCATTACGACCCGATGATCGCCAAGCTCGTCACCTGGGACGAGGACCGCGACGGCGCGCTGCGGCAGATGGCGCAGGCGCTCGCCGCTTGCGAGATCGACGGGGTGCAGACCAATCTCGGCCTGCTGCGCCGCATCGTCACCCATCCCGATTTCCGCGCCGCCTCCTTCGACACCGGCTTCATCGCCCGCCACGAGGCCTCCCTGCTGCCGGCCCGCGAAGCCGCCCCGCTCGCCGTGCTGGCGGCGGCATCGCAGTGCTGGCTCGCCGCCCAGCCGCATGTGCCCGACCCGGCCGATCCGTGGTCGCCCTGGGCCACCCGCACCGCCTGGCGGCTGAACGGCGCGCGCCATCAGGACGTGGCCTTCGCGGAGGACGGCACCACCCACCATCTCCGCCTGCATCTCCAGGATGCAGGCCGCTTCCGGCTCGAAAGCGGGGGCAGGGCGGTCGCGGTCAGCATCGCGACCGGCGCGGAAGGCGCGCAGCTGGTCGAGCTTGAGGGCGAGGTGACGCGGCTGCGCGCCGCCTGGCAGGGCGAGCGGATCGTCGTCTTCACCGATGGGGTCCGCCACGCGCTGGTCCCGGTCGACCCGCATGAAGCGACGGGCGAGGCCGAAGGGGCGGATTCGCGGGTGCGCAGCGTCATGCCCGGCAAGGTGGTCGAACTGGCCGTCGCTGCGGGCGACAGTGTAAAGGCGGGCGATCTGCTCGCGGTAATCGAGGCGATGAAGGTGCAGTTCCGCATCACCGCCCCGCGCGACGGCACGATCGCCGCCATCGACTGCGCGGTGGGCGACCTCGTCGAGGACGGCGCCGAGCTGATGGCCTTCGCCGACGATCACGACTGACAAACAATGGGGAGACCAAGCATGCTGTGCATCATGGGAACGATCAGGCTGCCGGCGGAGCGGATGGCGGCGGCGCGCGCGCCGATGGCGGCGATGATCAACGCGACCAGGGCGGAGGCCGGCTGCATCGAATATGCCTTCGCCGAAGACGTGCTCGAACCCGGGCTGATCCGCGTCAGCGAGCGCTGGACCGACCAGGCGGCGCTCGATGCCCATGCCGCCTCCGCGCACATGCAGGTCTGGCGCGCGGCGCTGCGCGAAATCGGCGTGCTCGGCCGCGATATCACGCTTTACGACATCGCCGCGCCGCGCCCGCTCTGACCCGCCCGCTTGCCATCCGGCGGGGATTGTGCAATTCCCGCTGCACCCTGCCGGGCGAATGGCATTTCGCCCGGCTATGCCCGTTTCCATGGGGGAAATTGGCGCCCACCGGCGCCGGGGCTGACATCAACCATAGGGGGACAGATGCCGCTTTATGAATGCGTGCTCATCGCGCGCAGTGAAATCACGCAACAGCAGGTCGACACCATTACCGACGCCGTGGCCGCACAGGTCGAGGGCGAAAGCGGTGCGGTGAAGAAGCGCGAATACTGGGGCCTGCGCAATCTCGCCTACCGGATCAAGAAGAACCGCAAGGGCCACTACGTCCTGCTCGGGCTCGACGCCGAACCGGCGACGATCAGCGAGATGGAGCGTCAGCTCGGCCTGAACGAAGACGTGCTGCGCTTCATGACCATTCGCATCGACGAGATCGACGAAGCGCCCTCCGCGCCGCTCGCCCGCCGTGGCGATGACCGTGACCGCGAGCGCGGGTTCCGTGGGCCGAAGCCGGCTGGCCGCTTCGATTCCGGCCGCCGCCGTGGCCCGGATGACCGCGAGGAATTTCGCGCCCGCGACGAGTTCCGCACCGATCGCGACGACGAGAACAACGAGGAGAACTGAGCCATGTCCGACAGCATCGAGACCGCGCCGGTCAATACCCCGGCCGCCCGTCGCGCCGCGGTCGGCGCACGCCGCCCGTTCTACCGCCGCCGCAAGGCCTGCCCGTTCTCCGGCCCCAACGCCCCGAAGATCGACTACAAGGACGTGCGGCTGCTCTCGCGCTTCCTCTCCGAGCGCGGCAAGATCGTGCCGAGCCGCATCACCGCCGTCTCGGCCAAGAAGCAGCGCGAACTCGCGCGCGCCATCAAGCGCGCCCGATTCCTCGCCCTGCTCCCCTACGTGGTCGATTGAGGAGCTAGAATCATGGCACAAGTCGAACTGATCCTGCTCCAGCGCGTCGAGCATCTCGGGCAGATGGGCGATGTGGTGAAGGTGAAGCCGGGCTACGCCCGCAACTTCCTCCTGCCGCAGGCCAAGGCCGTGCGCGCCACCAAGCAGAACCGCGAGCGTTTCGAGCGTGAGCGCGCCCATCTCGAGGCGCAGAACCTCAAGCGCCGCGAGGAGGCCGAGCGCATCGCCGAGCGCGTCGCCGGCCTGACCGTGACGCTGATCCGCCAGGCGAGCGACGCCGGCTCGCTTTACGGCTCGGTCACCTCGCGCGACGTCGCCGATGCGTGCGGCGAGGCGAGCCTCGGCATCGCCCGCAGCCAGGTGCTGCTGGTCAACCCGATCAAGACGCTGGGTCTCGCCACCGTTCACGTGGCGCTGCATCCGGAAGTCGTGATCGACGTTGTCGTCAACGTCGCCCGCTCGCCGGAAGAGGCCGAGAAGCAGGCGCGTGGCGAGTCGATCGTGCGCGAGGAAAGCGAATACGAACTCGAGACCGGCGAGGAAGACGCCGAGGCCGCGGAACAGACCGCCTGATCGTAGCCTGACGCTTCCAGAGCTGACAGACGGCGCCGATCCACGGATCGGCGCCGTTTTTTTTGCAGTTTGCTCCGATCCCCCGCCGCCGGGCAGCGCTCCGGCATGGAATGGTAGCCTTTCTGCCATTTCCCTCTTTTACGCGACAGTGCCCGTTACCAAATCCTTTCCAGGTTCTTCAGCCGGCGGAGATTTGTCATGCGGAAGTTACTGGACAAGCTGTTGAAACGCCTGGTTGCCTGCGGCGATCTGGGCGTGGTCTGGCCCGATGGAACGACCTCCCACTATGCCGGCCGCCCCGGCCGCACGGCGACCATCGCCCTTCGCGACGAGGCGGCGATCCGCCGTCTCGTGACCGATCCCGCCATGGCCCTCGGCGAGGGATACATGGACGGTTCGATCGAGCCGGTCGACGTCACGATCTACGATGTCCTGCATGTGCTGCTGTCGAGCGTGCAGGATATCGAGGGGCGGGTGCCGGTCCTGCGGGCACGCCGGGCGCTGGGCCGCCTGCTGCGGCCGCTGGCGCAGCTCAACGACGCTCGCCGCGCGAAGCGCAATGTCGCGCATCACTATGATTTGAACGGCCGTCTCTACGCCCTGTTCCTCGATCGCGACCGGCAATATTCCTGCGGCTATTTCCCGCGCGGCGACGAGACGATCGACGAGGCGCAGGCGGCGAAGAAGCGGCATATCGCCGCCAAGCTGCTGCTCGACCGCCCGGATCTGGAGGTGCTGGACATCGGCTGCGGCTGGGGTGGGATGGCGCTGACGCTGGCGCGCGACTACGGGGCCAGGGTCACCGGCATCACCCTGTCCGAGGAGCAGCTCGCCGAAGCCCGAAGCCGCGCCGCCACCGAGGGGCTGGCCGATCGCGTCAGGTTCGAGCTGCTGGATTACCGCGCGATGACCCGCCGCTTCGACCGCATCGTCTCGGTGGGGATGTTCGAGCATGTCGGCCAGCCCAATTACCCCGGCTTCTTCGCCACGATCGAGCGCTGCCTGAAGCCGGATGGCGTGGCGCTGCTGCATGCCATCGGCCGGTTCGACGGCCCGGATGTGACCAGCCCGTGGCTTGCGAAATACATCTTCCCCGGCGGCTATTCGCCCTCGCTCTCCGAGGTGTTCGCCCCGCTCGAGCGCTCCGGCCTGCGCAGCACCGATATCGAGATCCTGCGGCTGCATTACGCGAAGACGCTTGCCCTCTGGCGGAAGCGCTTCGCCTCCAACCGCGATGCCATCGCCTCGCTCTACGACGAGCGTTTCTGCCGCATGTTCGAATTCTACCTCGCCGGCTCGCAACTCGCCTTCGAGGTGCAGGACCACATGGTCTTCCAGATCCAGCTTGCCCGCCGCCAGGATGCCGTCCCGCTCACGCGGGACTACATGATGGATGCCGAGCGGGCGGCTCAGTCCCTGAGCCGCTCGATCTCCGCGCCGCAGGCGGCGAGTTTCCGCTCGACCGCCTCATAGCCCCGGTCGAGATGATAAACGCGGTTGACGATGGTCTCGCCCTTCGCGGCGAGGCCCGCGAGCACCAGCGAGAACGAGGCGCGCAGGTCGGTCGCCATCACCGGCGCGCCGGATAGCCCCGGCACGCCCCGCACGATCGCCGACGAGCCATGGACGTTGATGCGCGCGCCCATGCGGTTCAGCTCGGGCACATGCATGAAGCGGTTCTCGAAGATCGTCTCGGTGATCATCGAGGCCCCCTCGGCCACCGCCATCAGCGTCATGAACTGCGCCTGCATGTCGGTCACGAAGCCGGGGAAGGGCTCGGTCATCGCATCGGTGCCATGCAGCCCGTTGCGCCGGCTGATGGCGACGCCGTCGGCGGCTTCCATCACGTCCACCCCGGCCTCGCCGAGGGTGGCGACCAGCGCGCCGAGGTCGAACAGCCGTGCGCCGCGCAGCAGAACGCCGCCGCCGGTGATCGCGGCGGCACAGGCATAGGTGCCGGCCTCGATCCGGTCCGGCAGGATCGTGTGCCGCGCGCCGTGCAGCGCCTTCACCCCGCGAATCGTGAGCCGGTCCGAGCCGATGCCGGTGATCTCGGCGCCCATCTTGTTCAGGCATTCGGCGAGATCGCCGATCTCCGGCTCGCGCGCGGCATTGACCAGCACGGTCTCGCCCTCCGCCAGCGTGGCGGTGAGCAGAAGCTGCTCGGTCGCGCCGACCGACACGAAGGGAAAGGTGATCGTCGCGCCATGCAGCCCCTTCGGCGCGCGGGCGTTGATGTAGCCGCCATCGAGGGTGATCTCGGCTCCCATCGCCTCCAGCCCCTTGAGGTGCAGGTCGACCGGGCGGGTGCCGATCGCGCAGCCGCCGGGCAGCGACACGCGCGCTTCGCCGGTGCGCGCCAGCAGCGGGCCGAGAACGAGGATCGAGGCGCGCATCTTGCGCACGATGTCGTAGGGCGCCTCGGTATTGGTGATGGCGCCGCCCAGCGACAACCGCTTGGCCCCGGCTTCCTCGACGGCGATGCCGTGCTGTGCCAGCAACTGCGCCATGGTCGCGACATCGGCGAGCGCCGGAACGTTCTCGAGTTCCAGCCGCTCATCGGTGAGCAGGCCGGCGACCATGACTTTCAGCGCCGAATTCTTGGCGCCGGAAATGTCGATGACGCCCTCCAGCGGGCGGCCGCCGCGGATGCGGATTCTATCCATGAAGCCTCACAGTCTGGGGAGTGAAACGCCGCGCTGGCGCATGTATTTGCCGGCCTTGTCGGCATAGCTGATCTCGGGAGGTGAAGCGCCCTGGAGAAAGAGGAACTGGCAGATCCCCTCATTGGCGTAGATCTTGGCGGGCAGGGGGGTGGTGTTCGAGATCTCGATCGTCACCTGGCCCTCCCATTCGGGTTCGAGCGGGGTGACGTTCACGATGATCCCGCAGCGCGCATAGGTCGACTTCCCGAGGCAGATCACCAGCACGTCGCGCGGGATGCGGAAATATTCGACCGTATGCGCCAGCGCGAAGGAATTCGGCGGGATGATGCAGACCGGCCCCTTGCGGTCGACGAAGCTGTCGGATGAAAAATCCTTCGGATCGACGACCGCGGAATCCACATTGGTGAAAATCTTGAAATCGTCGGCCACCCTGGCGTCATAGCCGTAGGACGACAGGCCGTAGGAAATCACCCCGTCGCGCTTCTGGGTCTCGACGAAGGGCTCGATCATCCCGTGCGAAACGGCCTGCGCGCGAATCCAGTGATCCGGCATCACCGGCATGGCGAGTCTCCCGCCGGTTCCTGCGCTGGCGGCGGTGTCTCCGCGCGGGCCCGCGATTGCTGCTTGCGGCGCGCGAGATTGGCGCGCAGCGCCTCGGCCTCGCGCTGCCTGCGCGCTGCCGCGGCGGCCTCGGCTTCCGGGCGCCTGTCTTTTGTCCTGCCGTTCATGGCAGGACAAAGCGGGTTTGCGGCGCCGGCGTCAAGTGGCCGGCTTGCGCCCCGCGGCACCTTTCGATATACCGCCCCGCAACGCGGCGCTGTCATAGCTCAGGGGTAGAGCACCTCATTGGTAATGAGGAGGTCGAGGGTTCAATTCCCTCTGACAGCACCAGTTTCCCCGTAAATCCTGATTTCCCCATAAATCCTGATATAGCGTAACGCGGCGGCAGCATTGCTCACGCCGCTACCCTGCCCCATGAGGGTCAGGATTCTGTCCCCATGCCGAGATGCCGGCCAATCATGGCGGTGGTCTCTTCCCAGGTGATCCAGGGAATACGTGCCGGATCGGGGGTTTCGCCGCGCCGGAACCTCGCAAGCCAGTCCTCGACCGCGTCGGCGAGATCCGCCGCCGCCTTGCCGGAAAAATAGATCGCCTGCTCGCCCGCCACTTCCCTGAACACCGGCAGATCGCGTGCCAGAATCGGCAGGCCGTGCTGCGCCGCCTCGATCAGCGGCAGGCCGAAGCCTTCGCCCTCGCTTGCCGCGATCAGGCAGGTGCTGGCCGCATAGACGGCCTCCAAATACTCGTCGCTGATCCCTTCGAGCCAGAACAGGCGTCTGCCCCGTTCCGGATGGGTGCGCAGCGTCTCCACGATACGCGGAATGGTTCGCCTCTGCGCATCCGGCAGCACCTTCCAGCCCTCCTGGCCGACGATGACGAGCGTCGCCTCGACACCTCGTGCCCAGAGCTGCTCGAATGCCGCGATGGCCTGCAGATGCCCCTTGCGGGGCTCGATCGTGCCGACCATCAGAAACGCCGGATGCTCGCCCAGCCTCGCCAGCACTTGCCGCGCATCGTCGGGCATGCCCCGGCTTGGCGCGGACTGCATCAGATCGGCGCCGTGATGGATCCATTCCCGGCGCTGCGATGGGGACGAGGCGCCGTCGGCATACCAGGCCGTCGCATCGGCCAGGACGGATCTCGAGACACAGATGATCCCGTCGAACCGACCGATCGTCCGCAGCCATCGCGCATGGCCCTGATCAACCCCCTCGGGAAACATCTCAGGCGTCAGGACCGGCAGGAGATCATGGACCAGGAACCAGACCTTCACGCCCCGGTTCTGCCACGCGCGCAAATGATCCTGCTGCAACTCGACGATGTCCGGCGCGAAGTCGAGGCCGAAAAACACGTCACCGGACCACGCCTCGACCACGCCATCCTCGATCCCGGAGTCCTCTATGCCAAGGAAGCGGCAGGTGAATTGCCTGGCATAGCGATAGCCGGCGGTGGTCGCGGTGGCGTAGACCGGCTCGATCCGCCATCCCGCCGGCGGATGGGTGAGCCATTGCCGCAGCACCGCCCGCGCCACGCGCTCGATCCCGGTGCGCAGATCCGTCCGTGCCAGGGTGGAGACATCGACGAGCAATTGCCGGCAGCGCGGATGCGCGGGAAAATTCCGGGCCAGCGAGGTTGCGACCCGCTGCTGCTCCGCGGGTGGAATCGCCATCGCGCGCAGGCCGTGGATCAGGCCGCCAAGCCCCCTTGCGTCGCGTGCATACGCCGTCTCGATCGCCTGCTCATATCGCGCGGCGCATATTCCCGGCGCGTGCTGCGTCCGGATGATCGATCGCGCACGCTCTCCGAGAGCGCTGCGCGCGCCGGCATCCCCGGCAAGCGCGCTGAGGGCATCGAGAAGTTCATCGGTCCGGAATTCATCCGGCAGCATCCGGACCCCGGAAGGATCGAGTTCGGCCATCGTGCCGTGGGCATTCACGATCGTCGGAATGCCGTGGTTCATGCAGTCGATCACGGCGGCGGAGGTTTCGCCGCGCGATCCCGTCCTCAGCTGGACCGCGATATCGGCGGCCGCGAGATAGGTTTCGTAAACCCCGCGCTGTGTCCACCCGGTGATCCGCACACGATCCCGGTACGCCGAAGTGCGGATGCGCTCGGCGAGGGCGCGGCCATAGACGCCGCCCTCGTTCTGGCCGACGAAAGCCAGAAGCGTCCTGCCATCGCTCTCCAGCCTGCTGCCCAGCCAGGCATCGAGCAGCCTGTCGTTGAGCTTCACCGGGTCGAGAAATCCGAACGAGCAGATCAGCAGGTCGTCGGGCCCGATGCCGAGCGATGCCCGCGCCGCTTCGCGGTCACGGTCCTGGGTCGGGGCCCGCAAAAGCGGGATCGCAACGAAATCCCGCGCGCCGGTCGCCCCGAACCAGCTTGCCGCGAGCTGTCGCGCGTGTTCGCTATGGACGATCACGCCGATCGCCCCCTGCAAAAGCTGCAGGTTCGCGGGGTAGTTCCCCAGCGCGCGGCGCACATCCGCGGCGTCGCGCACATCCATCGCCGCGGCGTAGCCATGCTCGCCGACCAATTCCCGCGCCACGGCCTCGCGGCTGAACTGCAGCCGGTGGCCGAACAGGCCGCACATGAAGAAGTCATGCAGCACGATCATGCCCGGATGCGCCGGGAGCGTCTCGAACATGTAGTCGTGGAACGGCGAATTGCCGAACTGGTAGAGGATCCTGTCGTAGTCGTGCGCGTGCTCCCCGAACCACGCGGCCGACCGGACGCCGATCGATGCGGGCAGCCCGTCTTTGTCGATGCTGGTCTGCTCCACGACGATATCGATGTCGTAATGGGCGGCCAGCGCCGGGAGCAGTTCCATGCTGTAGTCGCTGATCCCGCTCGGTTGCGGCGGCATCGGCGAGAAGAAGGCGAGGCGCTTTCTGCCGTTCCCGTCCCTGTACCCGGCCTTGGCCCCGTCCTTGGCTCCGTCCCGCGCCGGCGCCGGCGGTGGGCTCGCGGTGGCGTCAGCGGTCCGGGCGAAAGCCTCCAGCGCCTTCGCCGCCACCCGATCCCAGGTGAACTGGCGCGCATGCGTAATGGCGTGCGCCTCCAGCTCCGCGCGCCATGGGTCGTCGGTGGCGAGGCGATGCAGCACGAGGCGCATGTCCGCGACGTCGAACGGGTCGAACAGCGCGTCATCCCGGCCGATGACCTCCGGAAGGCTGGCGCGTCGGCTGCCGATCGCGGCGCGGCCGCAGAGCATCGCCTCGACCGCGGGCAGCCCGAACCCCTCATGCCAGGATGGCATGACGAACCCCTTGGCCAGGTTGTAGAGCGTGTTCAGATCATCATCCGCCACGCCGTCGATCATCACCAGCTCGTCGGCCGCAAGCCCGCAGCCCGCGGCATGACGCTCGAAGGCTTCGCGTTCCCGCGGCTGGAAATGGCCGATGAAGGCCAGTTGATGCGCCTGCCGCACCGTGGCGGGCAGACCGGCATAGGCCTCGATCAGCCGGCGATGGTTCTTGTGGGCATCCGGCGCGCTCACATACATGAAGAATGGCCGGCGCAGCCCGAGCCGGCCAAGCAGGGCGAGGCGCGCCTCGGCGCCGATGTCGCTCCGCCTGAACCGCCCATCCGCACCGGTGCCGACGGCGACGATCTTCGCTGGATCCCAGCCGAGATGATCCATCGCCTCGCCGGCGGCCGAGCCGGAAATGGCCAGCAGCAGTGAAGCGCGTTTCAGATCTTCCAGCTTGCGGAAATAATGCGCCGCATAGGCCGGATTATCCTTCATGATCTGGTCCTGGTTGAGCAGGGGGATCAGATCGTAGAGCGTGGCGCTCACCCGGCACGCGGCGCCATGGCGGCCGATGCTGGTGACCGCGTCATCGACGAAGCCTTCGAACAGGCTGGAGAGATGGACGATGTCGGGGGCGAGGGAGGCGATGAACGCCTCGCGGATTCGTTCCGCCACCGCCTGCCGCCCGGCATTCGCAGGGTCGATCGCGGCGACGGGGCCGGGCGCATCCCAGACCACGATATTCTCCGCCGGCAGCACGCCCTCGAATACCGCGCGGATGGGCCGGATGGTCTCGGGAAACAGCGCATTCAGCGCGATGATGATCTCGTGGCCGGTATTGTTGCGTGCCAGCGCCTGGGCGAAATTGAGCGAATATCGGCCGATCCCGCGTTGGCCGCTGGCGCTCTGCGCGCCTTGCAGGTCGATGACGATGCGCATGATTGCCGGTTCCCGTCAGCCAGAATTCGGTTCAGGACTTCATCCAGAGATGGATTTGCCGTGCCCGTGGCGACAGGCCGGCCGGTCCGGGCAACCGCCACATCATCGACCCCGCCGCCTCGTGTGACCGGGTGAAGCGGTGGAGCAGGGCGCGCGCGGCGGGAACCCGATCGAGCAGCCGCACCGCCATGTCATGCTGACGGGGATGGTGAAGCAGCCAGCGCGACAAGGCTTGGATCATCCGCAGTCCGACCCGGTGCGGCCGGCTACCCGGCGCGAGCCGGGCCCAGGCCCGCGTCCCGTTCCGCAGCCATCGCAGCCTCGTCGTCGCGGCTCGCAGCGGACCGGTCATGCGCCAGGACCGGCTGGCATGGATCGCTTGCAGCTGCTGCCTTGCCTCGTCGAGCCACGCCTTGCCCTGTTCGAGTTGGCGCCTCGTCGCCGCCTGCCGCGCCTCTGCGTCTTCAGCGAGCCTCGTCGCCTCCCGCAGGCGGGTTTCGAGGCTGGCGATCCGTCCGAGCAGGTTCGCCCGTTCCGCCTCGGCCTCCTGCACGACGTGATGGCACAGGCGCGACGAGGCCCGTCCGCTCAACTTGAAATAATCGAATACATTGGGCGGAACATCGAAATGATGCTTCAGGTCGAGATGGTCGTGGCTCAGATAGAAATGGTTCAGCCCGTCGCGATACACCAGCTCGTAGCCATGGCCGAGCAGGGCGTTCTCCCAGGGCCTGCCGGTCGGGTCGGGCAGACCCGGACGGGTGCTCTCGACCACCACGATCCACGGCCTGACGGTCGAGGGCGCCCAGCTCGCAATGACATCCTCTTCCATGCCCTCGACATCGATCTTCAGCCAGTGAACCTCGGTTCCCTCGAAGCGGTCCAGCACGCGGGACAGCGTCATCGCCGGCACCTCGATCCGCCGCGACGCGAAGCCCTCGTGCCGATGCGCCTCGGCGATCGCGGCGACGCCGGTGCTCAGCCCGGTATCCGCAATCTCGAAGAACGAAATGGTCCCGCCCGTCGGGCTGATGGCGGCCTCGATGACCGTCTCGTCCGGCCGTGCCGCGCGCAGAAGCGACGCGTAATCCGGATTAGGCTCGACATGCACGCCCCGCCAGCCGCGCTCGTAGAAGGCGAGGCTGACCGAATCGATCGTCGGATCCTGGGCGCCGATATCGACATACCTGCCCGCGCCGACATGTTTCAGGGCACGCCAGAGCATGACGTCTTCGAAATTCTGCGCGTAGGATATGAAATCAACGAATGCGTCGGTCTGTGCGTCCATGATGTCCAAAATCGGGTCTTGCCGCCGCAGCATGTCCGGCGCTGCCGCGCGCCATGCCGTCCATTTTCCGAATGATCGTTTTGTGTTTACGAAAGTATCAGGATGCTCCGCTTGTCCACGCGGATTAGACGATATTAAGGCTTCGTCGCAATAATAACATCGGACTAAATAAAATATAATTCCTTGTAGAAATACGGAAAATCGTGGCGCGGCGGCGGTGCCGCAGCGCGGCTTCCAGGCTACGGAAGCCGCCGAGGCGAGGATGCCCGCCATGGCGTGCGCGTCCGCCAACCAACGCGCATCCTGAGGCTCCCTGGAGCCTCATCTGATCGTATGATCATGTTATGAACAAAAAACGCCTTCCGGCGATCTTGCCGGAAGGCGCCCTGAAATCCGGTGTGCGATCCCCCATCCGCTCCGACATGGACCGGATGGGGCGCAATGATCAGGCTGCGGTCGGCAGCTTGTAGCCGGAGAACATGCTGTCCACCTCGGTGTGGAACAGGTGGTTGGCGTAGTTGCTGAGCGTCTTGACCGCCATGGCGAGAACGATTTCCAGCGCGTGCCGGTCGACGTAGCCGGCGGCGCGGAAGCGTTCGAGATCCTGCTGCGTCGGGCGGCCGCGGGTATCGAAAATCACCTGGGTGAAGTGCGCCAGCTCTGCGAGCTTCGCATCGGCGATGGTCCGGCCCTCGCGCAGCGCGGCCAGCACATCGGCCGGCACCTGCGACATCTTGTCGGCGATCATGCTGTGCGCCGCGGTGCAGTAGCCGCAGCCATTGGCCCGGCTGATCACCAGAAAGACCACTTCCTGCTCCACAGAAGTCATGCCGGAATCGGTGCGGAACCGCACATAGCCGTCGAGATACGTGTCAAGGAAACCGGGCGAATTCGCCATGTTCGCATACATGTTGGGAATGAAGCCAACCTGTGCCTTGGCCTTTTCCAGCACGGCGCGCGCGGTGGGCGATGCGGTTTCGAGCGTGAGGGCGGGGAGGTTCAGTCTTGCGTCAGCGGTCATCGTAACCTCTTCATGAATGGGTGGGTGGCACGACAGGCGCGGCCCGTCGCTCTTCCATCTGTGGGTTGTTTATAATCAAACGTTCGTTTGAAAACAATCCCCGATAAAATTCCCCGCTAGAGCACTTTCCGATCCGGCTGGGTCGGATGTAGTGCTCTAGTATATTGATAAATCGAGCATCTTTATCCGATCAGATGGTTCCATCTGATCGGATGATGCTCTAGAGCACGTTCCGATCCATCCGGATCGGATGTCGTGCTCTATCTTGTTGATAATTAGAGCATCTTTATCCGATCAGATGGTTCCATCTGATCGGATGATGCTCTAAAATCCTGGATGCCCGTCACGGCGCCCGGAACCCGGAATCTCGGTAACCCGTCATGAAACCAGGCCCGCGGCGCGATGGAGACGCGCCGCTTCGCTCAGCGCATCCGCACTTCGATCGTCAAATGCGAGAGGGAGGTGAAGCCGGCGAGTTTCTGCCGATAGGCGTCCGGGCTCATCCCCGTGGCCGAGCGCACGCTCAGAATGGCGCCGAGATGGCCCGGTCCGAGCCGCCACAGATGCAGGTCGCTCAGCTCGTCGCCATCGGCCTCGATGGTTTCGCGCAGCCGCCGCACAAGTTTCCGGTCCGGCGTCATGTCGAGCAGGATCGCGCCGGTATCGTGGATCAGCCCGAACGCCCAGCTGGCGATGACGAGGGCGCCAACGATGCCCACCACCGGGTCCATCCACAGCCAGCCAAAGGCCCGCGCCAGCAGCAGGCCTACGATCACCAGAACCGACACCGCCGCGTCGGTCGCCACATGCACCACGGCCGCCCGCATGTTGTTGTCCCGCCCGGTCGCGGCGTGATTATGGTCGTGGTCGTGGTCGTGGTCGTGGTCGTGGTCGTGGCCATGATGATGACCATGATCGTGATGATGGTCATGCCCGAGCCCGAGGATCAGCGCGCTGACGACATTGACGACAAGGCCGAGCCCCGCGATCGGCAGCGCCTGAGCGAAATCGATCGTCACCGGCGCAAAGAACCGGCGCACCGCCTCGAACCCGATCAGCAGGGCGATCATCGCGAGAATGATGGCACTGCTGAAGCCGGCGAGGTCGCCGAACTTGCCGGTGCCGAAGCTGAACCGCGGGTCATCCGCGTGCTTGCGGGCGTAGCGATAGGCGAGGGCTGCCAGCAGCAACGCGCCGGCATGCGTGCTCATGTGCAGCCCGTCCGCCACCAGCGCGATCGAGCCGTAAAGCGAGCCGCCAATCACCTCGATCAGCATCATCGCGGTGCAGATCCAGATCACCCACCAGGTGCGCTGCTCGTTGCGCGCGTGATCGGCGCGGAGAAACACGTGATTGTGATCGGCGGCGCTGCGATCGGCGTGGCTGTCTGGCATGGCGTCTCTCATTTCAGGTAGGCGCGGATCACCGCCAGCAACTGGTCGGTGGCATCCCGGTCCAGCGCATCGGGGTGAGTTTCAGGATCGACGAGATGGTTCCGCACATGATCCTCGACGATCTCGGCCATCAGCCCGGCCACGGCACCGCGCACGCCGGCGATCTGCTGCATGACGGTTTCGCATCCCGCCTCGGCCTCGAGCGCGCGTTCGATCGCCTCGACCTGCCCGCGGATGCGGCCGACCCGTGCCAGCAGCTTCCGCTTGTCCCGGATGGCATGTGTCATGCGAGCGAGCGTAGCATACTCCCCCACACTATCCAACCCGTGGAACGCACTCAGGGCAATCACCCCTCCAAACCCCGAATTCGAGTTCCTGCATTCGGGGTTTGTGGCCGCGGGGATAGAGCATCATCCGATCCATCCGGATCGGACAATGCTCCGATCAGGTGCGGACGATCAGAACAGTAGCCCCGCTTCGAGCACCAGGGTCGCCTGGTTCGGCTGCTTGCCGCTGGCGCCGTAGCCGATCACCCCGTCCCCGCCATTCAGCAGGTGCAGCACGCCGAGATCGCCGCGGACGAACAGATGGTTCTTCTGCCAGGTCGGCGTGATCGACATCCCGATCCCCTTCGCATTCGGCTGCAGGAACCAGTTGCCGAACCCGTTCGAGCCAAACCCGCTCGCCGCGAAATACTCCACCCATCCGCCCAGCGAATAGGGTCCGTGGCCGAACGTGTAGTTGGCAAACAGCGCGGCGCCGAAATCCGTCGTCGTCTTGCGGATGCCCGCCTTGATGTCCTTCTTCGCGTATACGAACTGCGCTTCCGGCACGAGATTGAGGTTGCCGCGCGTGTAGCTGTAATAGGCGCCGACCATCGACGAATTGATCTGCACGTTGCCGGGCCCGACAAGGCTCTGGCCATAGGGTTTCGCCGCGCTGCCATAGGTATGGGCGAGGGCGCCGGTCCGGCTCAGATTGGTCGCGCCATAGACCGACAGCACGTTGTTGCGGTTGAAATTGTAGTTCACCAGCCCCTGGAGGAAATTGAACACGCCGGTATCGAAACCGTCACCGAAGGCGACGCTCGCGCTCACCGGCCCTTTCGAGACATTCAGCATGACGCCGAGGCTCTGGTAGTTCTGCACATTGTAGAGTGCCGTGGTCAGCACGCTCGGATTGCCCCAGTCGATCCCGGCCTCGTAGCCCTCGAGCGAGTCGATCTGCCCGACCGAGACCGAGAGATGCGGGCTCGGTGCGAGCGTGACATAGGCGGCATAGATCGGCCCGGTTGCGAATGTATTCACCGAGGTGGCCGCCGGCGCCGTGCCGAGCGAGAGCGAGTTGACCGAGCCGACCTGCAAGGTGAACCGCACGAGGCCCGTCGGCTTTTGCAGCGAGATCTGGCTGTTCATCAGCTCCGCGCCGAAATTCCGGCTCGAGCGAAGCAGGTCGTGCCGGCCGACCTTGCCGGTGCCGGTCAGCGCGTAGCCATACCCGTCGATGCCGCCGCTGACGACGAGCGGGCCGAGCGCGCCGCCGTCGAATGTCATGGGGGCCGGGCCGTTCAGAGCCTCGGCCGGCTGCACCGTGCCGAACACCACGGCGGCGCAGACGCTGGTCAGCAGTCTCAGTTTACGGGAATTCCGGCCCAAGGCGGGCGGCAGCGCGGTTTTCATAATGCCTCCTGCGATCCCGTTCGGGATCCGTATCGTAAAAATTTATTTAAAACGTACAGAAAATAGGACAGATCGTTACTTCAATTAAACATATCTTTGGATGGTCCGCAAATCCCGCAGCCCCACGCGCGAAGGGGGGCGCAGTGTCGGCCGCCGCTTCAGGTGCAGCCGGATTATCCGATCCTGATGGATCGGAACGTGTTCTAAAACGTGCTCTAGGGTTTGTGGGGATTCATCGTGAGTTGATGACGGCTGCGGCGAGGTAGATCATTGCCTGGAAGCTCTGGTCTGTTTTGCAGGCGCGCAGGGCGATGCGTTTGAACTCTTTGAGCTTGCAGAAGAAATTCTCGACCAGATGACGCCATTTGTAGATTTCGCGGTCGATTTTCAGCTTCAGTGCCCGGGCCGGATGCTGGGAAATGACGACCCGGGCGCCTCTTTCGTTGAGTTCTGCGACCAGAGCGTTGCTGTCGAATGCCTTGTCTGCGATCAATCCACCGAATTCGACGTTGTCGATCAGTGGCGGGACCTCGATGCCGTCATGGCGATTGCCCGGCATGAGACGAAAGCGCACAAGGTTGCCCAGGGCATCCGTCAGCGCCAGGATTTTGGTTGTCATGCCACCTTTGGAACAGCCTATGGCCTGGCTTTGAGTCCCCCTTTTGCGCCCTGGCCGTGACGGTGGACCTTGACGATCGTGGCGTCGACCATGGCGTATTCCATATCGGGTTCATCAGATACCGCGTCGAAAATCCGTTTGAAAACATCAGCGCGGCGCCAGTCGTTGAACCGGCGGTAGGCCGTGCTCCAGTTGCCAAACATCGAAGGCAGATCACGCCACGGACTGCCAGTGCGGACAATCCAAAGTACCGCTTCCAGAAACAGCCGATTGTCCCGCCCGCTGCGGCCAGGGTCACTCGCCTTGCCAAGACAATGCGGTTCCATCCTCGCCCATTGGGCGTCCGTCAGTACAAATCGTTCCATTCACAGCTTGAATCACAGCAACACCCAAATGGGAATCCCAAATCCCCACAAACCCTAGGGTTTGTAGGGATTCATCGTGAGTTGATGACGGCTGCGGCGAGGTAGATCATTGCCTGGAAGCTCTGGTCTGTTTTGCAGGCGCGCAGGGCGATGCGTTTGAACTCTTTGAGCTTGCAGAAGAAATTCTCGACCAGATGACGCCATTTGTAGATTTCGCGGTCGATTTTCAGCTTCAGTGCCCGGGCCGGATGCTGGGAAATGACGACCCGGGCGCCTCTTTCGTTGAGTTCTGCGACCAGAGCGTTGCTGTCGAATGCCTTGTCTGCGATCAATCCACCGAATTCGACGTTGTCGATCAGTGGCGGGACCTCGATGCCGTCATGGCGATTGCCCGGCATGAGACGAAAGCGCACAAGGTTGCCCAGGGCATCCGTCAGCGCCAGGATTTTGGTTGTCATGCCACCTTTGGAACAGCCTATGGCCTGGCTTTGAGTCCCCCTTTTGCGCCCTGGCCGTGACGGTGGACCTTGACGATCGTGGCGTCGACCATGGCGTATTCCATATCGGGTTCATCAGATACCGCGTCGAAAATCCGTTTGAAAACATCAGCGCGGCGCCAGTCGTTGAACCGGCGGTAGGCCGTGCTCCAGTTGCCAAACATCGAAGGCAGATCACGCCACGGACTGCCAGTGCGGACAATCCAAAGTACCGCTTCCAGAAACAGCCGATTGTCCCGCCCGCTGCGGCCAGGGTCACTCGCCTTGTCAAGACAATGCGGTTCCATCCTCGCCCATTGGGCGTCCGTCAGTACAAATCGTTCCATTCACAGCTTGAATCACAGCAACACCCAAATGGGAATCCCAAATCCCCACAAACCCTAGGTTCTGTACCTATTGCCATGACTACGGGGCGTCTGATTCAAGTCTGTTCGGAGGACTTGGAACATGGCGGAACTTTTCTGGCTGAACAACACGCAATGGGCTGCGATCGAACCATTGCTGCCGAAGCTTGGCGGCAAGCCTCGGGTTGATGACCGCCGGGTGCTGAGCGGCATCCTGCATCGCTTTCGCGAGGGCTTGCGATGGCGAGCGCTTCCTGAGGCCTATGGGCCACGAACCACTGTGTTCAACCGGTTCAACCGCTGGAGCCAGCGTGGCCTCTGGCAGGAGATCTTCGCGGCGCTTGTCGCCTGCGCGGATCCGCCGCGCATCGCCATGGTGGACAGCACCTCGGTTCGGGCACATCGCGCGGCCGCGGGCGGTAAAGGGGGGCGCAAAGCCAGGCCATCGGCCGGTCGAGGGGTGGACGGACGACCAAGATCCACGCCGTCGCAGATGAGCAGGGACGCATCGCCGCACTCCTCCTGACGCCAGGACAGGCCTCCGACATCAGCGGCGCGAGGGCGCTTCTGCCCACAATACCGCCACCAGAAGAGCTGATCGCCGACAAAGCCTACGACGCTGATGATCTTAGCACCTTCCTCACCCGCCAAGGCACCAGGCCGGTGATCTCGCCCATGCCCAACCGCCGCGCCATTCCGCCCTTCGACCCCGTCGCCTACAGAAAGCGCAATCTCATCGAACGCGCCTTCTGTAGGCTCAAGGACTGGCGCGCCATCGCCACACGATATGACAAAACCGCACGAAATTTCCTCGCTGGTATTTGCCTTGTCCTCGCCGTCACATCTTGGATCAGTTGAGTCCAGAGCCTAGAGCATCATCCGATCAGATGGAATCATCTAATCGGATAAAGATGCTCTGTTTATCAATGTGATAGAGCACTACATCCGATCCAATCGGATCGGAAAGTGCTCTAAGACGCTGCGAAAAACTGCCGCACGGCCTCGACCGTCTCGGCCAGCCCCACGCGCTCTACGGCAACGCCGGGCGGAAACGCGCTCTCGAGTCGCGAGGGAAACGCCCGGTCCAGCAGCACGAACACGCCGCGGTCATCGGCGCGGCGGATCAGCCGGCCAAATCCCTGCCGCAGTCGGAGCCTGACGATCGCATCGTCATAGCCGCGCGGATCGCCGTCCGAGAGATGGGTGCGTCGCACCCGGTGCAGGATGTCCGGCCGCGGCCAGGGCGTCCGCTCGAACACGACGAGACGCAGCGCGTTGCCCGGAATGTCGACCCCATCGCGCATCGCGTCGGTGCCGAGCAGGCAGGCATTCCGCTCGGCGCGGAAACTCTCGACCAGGGTCGCGTTGTTCATCGCATCGACATGCTGGGCGAAGAGCGGAATGTTGGCCGCATCCAGCGCGGGGGCGATCCGCGCCTGCACGTCGCGCAGCCGCGCGATCGCGGTGAACAGCCCCAGCGCGCCGCCGCCCGAGGCGAGGAACAGGGCGCGGAACCCCGCGGCCAGCGTCTCGGGCGAGGCGCGGAGATTGTCGCGCACGATAAAAATCCGGGTCTGCGCCGGATAGTCGAAGGGTGAGGCGAACGCGGCGCGGATCGCCGGTGCTGCGAGATGGGTGGCGCCGCTGCGCGCCTCGGCCCGCCGCCATTCGGCATCCTGCTCGGCATCCTCGACGGCGGTGGTGCGGTCGCGCAGCGTCGCCGAGGTGATCAGCAGCCCGTGCGCCCGGCTCGCCACGGCATCGGCGAATGCCTCGGTCGGGTCGAGCAGGTGCGACAGCAGGGCGCTGTCGCGGCCATGGCGGATGAACAGCACGTGACGCGGCCGTTCGCCCGGCTCCGGCGGCGCGGCGGTGACGGCGGCGAGCATCCGCCGCCAGCTCGCCACCGGATCGAGCGCGCGGCGCGTGAGGCCGCGGATCGCCCCCTCGATTCGCTGCCGTTCGGCGCTCTCGATGGTGCCGGCCTCCTCGTCCAGCCGCGCCGCGAGCCGTGCGCGCAGCGACGCGAGCGGCGTTTCGAGCCGGGCGAGATCCCGCCCGAGATCGGCGGCGGCGGCGGCAAGCTCCGGCTCGGCCGGGTAGAGATCCGCCTCGATATCCAGTGCGGCGTCGCGCTCGGCCGGGGTGGCGCGGGCGCGGGCCTGGGCGGCGAGGGCGGCGAGAAAGGCCTCGGCCGCGCCGGGGCCGATCTCGTCGCGCGTGGCCGCCGGGTCGGCAAGCCGCGCCAGCGCCGCCCCGCCAGGCAGCACCCGCGCCGCCGCCCGCATCGCCTCCAGCGGCGGAGCGAGCTGCGAATCCGCGCCGACCAGATCCTCCAGCCGCCGCGCCAGCCCCCGCGCGCGCGACCGCCCGCCCTCGGCGCCGAGCAGCCACCGGCGCAACTCCGCCATGCTGGCGCCGGAAAGCTCGGCCGCGAAGGCGGAATCGGCGGCGTCGAACAGATGATGCCCCTCGTCGAACACATAGCGCGTCGGCACGCTCGCATCATCGAGCCCGCCCCAGACCGCCTGCGCCATCACCAGCGCATGGTTGGCGATCACGAGATCGGCGCCGCGGGCGCGGCGGATCACATGCTCGATCGTGCAGCGCTTCCAGTGCGCGCAGGCCGAATGGATGCACTCGCCGCGCCGGTCGGCGATCTGCGCGAGCAGCCCGGTGCCGAACAGCTCGGCGAACCAGCCCGGCAGGTCGCCGCCGGCGATGTCATGGTCGCCCGAGGCCAGCGCCCAGCGCGCGACCAGCCCGAGGCCGACAAGATTGCCCCCCCGCGCCCCGGCGGTCGCGTCCTCGAAATTCAGCAGGCAGAGATAGTTCTCCCGCCCCTTGCGCAGCACGACGCGCTGCCGGCGTCGCGCGGCATTGCTCTCCAGCCGCGCGGTCTCCTGCTCGATCTGCCGCTGCAAGTGCCGCGTATAGGTCGAGATCCACACGCTGCCCTGGTTGCGCTCGGCCCAGAGCGAGGCCGGGGCGAGGTAGCCGAGCGTCTTGCCGGTCCCGGTGCCGGCTTCGGCCAGCACGCAATGCGGCGCGCCCTCGGCTTCCGGCGGCGCAAAGGCGGCGGTCGAGGCCGAGGCGTAATCCGATTGCGCCGGTCGCGCTTCCGCCGCGCCGCCGCGCAACTCGGCCAGCCGCGCGCGCGCCGCGTCCGGCGGCACAGCATAGGCCAAGGGTGGCGGCCGCGGCGCCTCCTCCTCCCATTCGGGCAGGATCACGCCGAGTCGCAGCGCCGCGCGGTCGGGCCGTGCGGCGGGCTCGCCCAGCGCTGCCGCCACCGGCTTCGCCCAGGGCCAGCCGGCTTCCCCCATCAGCGCCGCAAGCCCCGCGGCCCGCCGGTTCATCGGCAGCGCCGCCCCCTGGCCGAGCCGGCCGAGCAAGGCGGTGGCGATGTCCGGCAGCAATGCAGCCGCCGCCTCGATCGTGGCCGGCGGATCGAAATCGAGGGCGCGGGCAAGGCCCGACGGGGTCGGCGCCGCCGTCACCGCCGGCAGCACGAAGGCGAACAGGTCGAGCAGGTCGAACACCGGGATCGACAGGTCGAGCCGCCGCAGCGTCGCCGGGCCATGCACCACGAGGGGCGGCGGCAGGTCGCGCAGCGCCGCCCGCGCCTGCGCGGCGGTGAGCAGCCGCAACTCGCCATCGGGATCGAGCAGTGCCGCCCTGCCATGCGCCGTCACCAGCGATGGCGCGGCTTGCGGGGCAGGGGGATGCGCGGACTCCATGCGGTCTCTCTATCCCGCGCCGGCGGTTTCGCCAAAGGGCGCGGAAATCAGCCGGCGATCCGCGCGAGCAGGGTGCCGACCACCGATTCGAACATCGCCGCGGTCAGCCGGCCGGTATTGGTGTTGAGGCGGGAGACGTGGAAACTGTCCGCGAGCGCGATGCCGCCCGGCAGCTCGATCATCGCGCCATGGCCGAACCGCGCATGGCTCGCCCGCAACCCGAAGGCGCGCAGCGTCGCCTGGTGCGCGACGCCGCCGAGCGCGAGTATGCCGCGCAGCCGCGTCATCGCCGCGATCTCGTCTTTCAGGAACGGGTTGCAGGCGGAAATCTCGGCCGGCAGCGGCCGGTTTTCCGGCGGCACGCAGCGCACCGCATTGACGATCCGGCAATCCAGCAACTCCAGCCCGTCATCCGCGCGCTCGGCATAAACACCGCTGGCGAGGCCGAATTTCAGCAGCGTGCCATAGAGCAGCTTGCCGGCGAAATCGCCGGTGAAGGGCCGGCCGGTGCGGTTGGCGCCGCGCAGCCCCGGCGCCAGCCCGACGACCAGCAACCGCGCCTCGCGCGGGCCGAAGCCCGGCACCGGCGCATTGAACCAGCCGGGAAACGCCGCGCCGTTCGCCGCGCGAAATTCCGCAAGGCGCGGGCAAAGCTGGCAGTCGCGCGGCGGCTCCGCTGGCATCGGCGGTTCGGTCCCCGAAGGGCTCAGTCCTGGGTCGCCTCGGCGCGCTGCGTGCGCTGCTTCGGCTCGGTCTGCCGGCGGGTAAACTCGGGTGCGATATCGGCAAGATCGACGAACTGGTCCGCCTGCCGGCGCAACTCGTCGGCAATCATCGGCGGGCTGGTCTTGATGGTCGAGATGACCGACACGCGCACGCCCCGCCGCTGCACCGCCTCGACGAGCCGGCGGAAATCGGAATCGCCCGAGAACAGCACGGCATGATCGATATGCGGCGCGATTTCGAGCATGTCGATCGCGAGTTCGATATCCATGTTGCCCTTCACCCGGCGCCGCCCGGCGCCATCGGTGAATTCCTTGGCCGGCTTGGTGACCAGGGTATATCCGTTATAGGCAAGCCAGTCGGTGAGGGGCTTCAGCGGCGAATATTCCTCGGTCTCCAGCAGGGCAGAGTAATAATGCGCCCGGATCAGGTGCGACTTGTCGAAAAATTCAAGAAGTCTCCTGTAATCCACGTCGAAACCCAGGGCACGAGACGCTGCATACAGATTTGCGCCATCGATGAACAAAGCCGTTTTTTCTTGTGGTAACAGGCGCATCAGAAAAAGCCTTTCAGGGATAATATAGTTCGGTCAAACATGTTGCTTAAAACAGGTTCGGCTATCACGGTTGCGCCGATATGTCACGCAAGCAAGAGTAGCATTCATGATTCTGGTCGCGCTCGGTGCAAACCTGTCTTTCGCAGAGAGTGTCTCACCGTATGACACATGTTTTCGTGCCTTGGAAGACGTCGTAAAAATTCCAAATATTTGTTTCGATGCGGCTTCGGGTTGGTATCGAACTTCGCCGGTGCCGCCCGATCCATCGCAGCCGGACTATTGCAACGGTGTCGCCCGGTTCTCCGGCACACCCGATCCGGCCGACCTGCTCGCCGCCCTGCACCGGATCGAGGACGCGTTCGGCCGCACCCGCAGCGTCCTTAACGCCGCGCGAACACTCGATCTGGACCTCATCGACGTCAACGGTATCGTACGCAATGCGGTCCCGCCCATTCTGCCGCATCCGCGCGCCCATTTGCGGGGTTTCGTCTTGCGGCCGTTACTTGATGTCGCCCCCGATTGGGTGCATCCTGTGATTAAGTCGTCGGCAGCAGAGCTGCTTGCAGCACTCCCGGCGGAGGAAATGCGCGGCATTTCGCGCTGGTAGCAGGAACGCACCGGTTCGCTTGCGTGCCGGGCGCTAAGTTGCTATTTTTCCCAATCAGGTTGTTCACGGCGCCCTTGTGCGCCCGGCTGGAGTGTTGCCATGGCCCGCGTCACCGTCGAAGACTGCATCGAACAGATCCCCAACCGGTTCGAGCTCGTGCTGCTCGCGGCCCAGCGCGCCCGCAACCTCGCCCGCGGCGCCACCATCACGATCGACCGCGACAACGACAAGAACCCCGTCGTCGCCCTCCGCGAAATCGCCGATTCCACCGTGGTCTTCGGCGAGCTTGAGCAGGATCTGGTCAAGTCGCTCTCCCGCGTCCCCGACCCTGAGCCGGCCGATGAGGAGGTGCAGGACCTGATCCCGACCGACCAGAACATTTTCGGCCTGCAGGACGTCTCCGCCGAGGAGGAAGCCGCCGCGATGGCCGCGGAATCCGAGGAAATGACCTCCGAGGACATCGCCGCGGCGATCGAGGCCGAGCTCGGCGGCGGCCGTCCGCGCCGCTGACCGGACCTTGAACCGGTGGGCGCGCCGCGCGATGGGCTGGCATTGAACCAACCCTCCCGCGCGCCCGAGGGGCTTTCCGGCATCACCGTCACCCATGAGGCGCTCACCCCGCTGATCAGCCGGATCGCCGCGTACGATCCGCGGATCGACGCCGCCCTGATCGACGATGCTTACGGCGTCGCCGAGGCCGCCCATGCCGGCCAGACCCGCGAAAACGGCGATCCCTACATTTCCCACCCGCTTGAAGTCGCCGGAATCCTCGCCGATTACCGGCTCGACGCCAGCAGCATCGCCACCGCCCTGCTGCATGACGTGATCGAGGATACCGGCGTCACCCTGCCGACCCTGTCCGGCCGCTTCGGCCCGGAAATCGCCGGCCTGGTCGATGGCGTCACCAAGCTGACCCGCCTCGAACTCCAGTCCGACCGCACCAAGCAGGCCGAAAATTTCCGCAAGCTCGTGCTGGCGATGAGCAAGGACATCCGCGTCCTGCTCGTCAAGCTGGCCGACCGGCTGCACAACATGCGCACCATCGATTTCGTCCGCGCGCCCGAGCGCCGCGCGCGAATCGCCCGCGAGACGATGGAGATCTACGCGCCGCTGGCCGAGCGCATCGGCATGGACCGCGTCAAGGTCGAGCTGCAGAACCGCGCCTTCGCCGTACTCGATCCCGAGGCCGCCGATTCGATCAAGGCGCGGCTGAACTTCCTGCGCGGCCAGGGTGCCGACGTGATCGACGAGGTGCGCGGCGAACTCGGCCGCATCCTCGGCGATGCCGGGGTCGAGGTGGTCGATATTTCCGGCCGCGAGAAGTCGATCTACTCGATCTGGGAAAAGATGCAGCGCCGCAACGTCGCCTTCGAGCAGTTGTCGGACATCATGGCGTTCCGCATTCTCGTGCCCACCCGCGAGCAATGCTACATAGCACTTGGCGCCATCCACGCCGCCTTCCCGGTCATCGCCGGCCGCTTCAAGGACTATATCTCGACCCCCAAGGCCAACATGTACCAGTCGCTCCACACCGGGGTGACGCTGCGCCATCCGCGCAACCAGAAGATCGAGGTGCAGATCCGCACGCCCGAGATGCACGCCATCGCCGAAAACGGCGTTGCCGCGCACTGGCTCTACAAGCAGGGCGATGCCTCGCCGTCCGATGTCAGGCAGTTCCGCTGGGTGCAGGACCTGCTCGAAATCCTCGAAAACTCGTCCGCCCCCGACGAATTCCTCGAAAACACCAAGCTCGAACTCTACCAGGACCAGGTCTTCTGCTTCACCCCCAAGGGCCAGCTCATCCAGCTCCCCCGCGGCGCCACGGCGGTCGATTTCGCCTATGCGGTCCACTCGCAGATCGGCGATACCTGTGTCGGCGCCCGGATCAACGGCCGGCTGATGCCGCTGCGCTACGAGTTGCAGAATGGCGACCAGGTGGAAATCCTCACCGCCCGCGGCGGCACGCCCTCGCCCTCGTGGGAGCGCTTCGTCGTCACCGGCAAGGCGCGCGCCCGCGTCCGCCGCTTCATCGCCAGCCAGCTGCGCGAGCAGAACCGCGACCAGGGCAAGGCCGCGCTCGCCAAGGCGTTCCGTCAGGATGGCGTCGATGGTTCGGAAAAGGTGCTGGACGCCGCGCTGAAGGGGCTGAAACAGGCCAGCCTCGACGATCTCTACGTCGCCGTCGGCACCGGCAATCTCGCCGCGAAGGACGTGGTTCACGCCGCCTATCCGGAACTGCGCGAAAGCCGCGCGCCGCGCATGGTGCCCGGCCTGCTCGCCCGCGCCCCGCGCCCGCCCGCGCGCGGCACCGGCCTGCCCATCACCGGGCTGATCTCCGGCATGGAGGTGCATTATGCCGGCTGCTGCCATCCGCTGCCGGGCGACAAGATCGTCGGCATCATCGCCACCGGCAAGGGTGTGACCATCCACACCCGCGACTGCCTCACCCTCGAAACCTTCGCCACCACGCCCGAGCGGTTCATCGATGTCGACTGGGACTATGCCCAGATCGCCCACGGCCGCGACGGTGCGCGCGACGGCGCCGGCCGCGAGCGTCCCTTCACCGGGCGCATCAGCGTCATCGCGGCCAATGCCCCGGCGACCCTCGCCAACATCGCCAACGCCGTCGCCAAGCAGGACGGCGCCATCGCCAATCTCAAGATCGTCCACCGCCAGCAGGATTTCTTCGAATGCCTGATGGATGTGGAGGTGCGCGACCTGCGGCATCTGTCCCAGGTGATCGCCGGGCTGCGCGCCGCCGGCGGCATCGCCCAGGTCGATCGCGCCCGCACCTGACCCCGCCGGGTTGGCGCTGCCGCCCTCAATGGCTATGACGCTCGCATGATCATCGGCACCGGCTCCGACCTCTGTGACATCCGCCGCGTCGAGCGCACGCTCGAACGCTTCGGCGAGCGGTTCATCCAGCGCGTCTTCACCGAAACCGAGCGCCGCCGCGCCGCCCGGCGCCCGGCGCAGTTCGCCGCGACCCTCGCCAAGCGCTTCGCCGCCAAGGAAGCCTGCGCCAAGGCGCTCGGCACCGGCTTCAGCCGCGGCGTCTTCATGTCCGATCTCGGCGTGGTCAACCTGCCGAGCGGCCAGCCCACCATGCAGCTGACCGGCGCCGCCGCCGAACGCCTCGCCGCACTGACCCCGCCCGGCCGCACCGCCTTCGTCCATGTCTCCCTGACCGACGAGCCGCCCTACGCCTATGCCCATGTGATCATCGAAGCGCGGGACGGCGCGTGAGCCGATGAGCGAATCGGCCATGACGGTCCCGCTCTGCCGGCATTTCGGCGTTTGCGGCGGGTGCAGCGCGCAGGATGTCGCCCCCGAAGCCCTGGCCGCGTCCAAGCGCGCCCGCCTCGCCGCCGCCCTCGCGCGGGCCGGATTCGCTAGCCCCGAGATCGCACCGATAATCTCGATCCCGATGGGCTCCCGCCGCCGGGCGGATTTCGCCGTCGCCCGCGTCGCCGGCGCGGTCCGGCTCGGCTTTCACGAGGCCCGCTCGCGCAACGTGGTCGACATCGCCGAATGTCCGCTGCTCCGGCCCGAGCTCGAAGCGCTGATCGTCCCGCTCCGCGCGCTGCTCGCCCGGTTGCAGGGGCTGCGCAAGAGCGCCGATCTCAGGGTCAACCTGCTCGATGCCGGCGTCGACGTGTCGGTTGCACTCGATGGCGAGGCCACCGCCGCCGACCGCGCGCGGCTGGTCGCCTTCGCGCAGGAACACGACCTGCCGCGGATCAGCCTCGGCGCCGAGCCGGTGCTGATCCGCCGCCCGCCCACGCTCGACTGCGCCGGCCTCGTCGTCGTCCCGCCGCCCGCAGCCTTCCTGCAACCGAGCTTCGAGGGCGAGGCCGCAATCCGCGCCGCCGTGCTCGCCGGCTTGCCGCCGAAGCTCACCCGCAAGTCGCGCATCGTCGAGCTCTACGCCGGAATCGGCACCCTCACCGGCGCGCTCGCCGCCCATGCCAGGGTGCATGCGGTCGAAGGCAGCGCCCCTGCGGTCGCCGCGCTCGATGAAGCGGCGCGGACCGGCGGCCTGGCCGGCCGGATCGACACCGAGCGGCGCGACCTCGCCCGCCGCCCCGTCACCGCAAAGGAACTTGCCGGCGCTGCCTGCGTCGTGCTCGACCCGCCCTTCGATGGCGCCGGCCCGCAGATCGCCCCGCTGGTCGAGGCGAAGCTCCGCCGGATCGTCTATGTCAGCTGCAACCCCGAGGCCCTCGCGCGCGAGGCTTCAGCCTTCGCCCGCGCCGGCTACCGCCTGCTCGCGTCCACCCCGATCGACCAGTTCCCCGGCTCCGACCATCTGGAAAGCGTCATCGTCCTCGGCCTCTGAGCGGGGCGCGCGGCAGCAAAACCTTGCGCGCGGCGAAGTCGCCATGTTACCTACGATCGCATGAGCCAGACGGGATTCCGTTCCGCGCTTTTCCTGCGCCGCGCCGCCATTGTGCTGCGGGGCCTTCCGCTCGCGCTTCGACTTATCGACCCCTGGGCGTAACACCCGGCTGAAAACCGGCGCGCACAGGGGAGACAGACGAAGCGACCCACCGGTTCCCCAGCAGAGCGAGTGCATTCCATGACGATCCATCACCCGAATTTCGGCGCGATCCAAGACGATCGCGTGTTCATCTTCGACACCACGCTGCGCGATGGCGAGCAGTCGCCCGGTTTCTCGATGAATCTCGACGAGAAGCTGCGCATGGCCGAAGCCCTGGCCGAACTCGGCGTCGACGTCATCGAGGCCGGCTTCCCGATCGCGAGCCAGGGCGATTTCGAAAGCGTGCGCCGCATCGCCGAGACCATCAAGGGGCCGGTCATCGCCGGCCTCGCCCGTTCGGGCCGCGACGACATCGTCCGCGCCGGCGAGGCGGTGAAACCGGCCGAGCGCAAGCGCATCCACACCTTCATCTCCACCTCGCCGCTGCACATGAAATACAAGCTGCGAATGGAGCCCGAGGCGGTGCTGGAGGCGGTGGTCCGCTCCGTCACCCTCGCCCGCGACTATACCGACGACGTCGAATGGTCGGCCGAGGATGGCAGTCGCACCGAGCCCGATTTCCTCTGCCGCTGCGTCGAGGCGGCGATCCGCTCCGGTGCCACGACGATCAACATCCCCGATACGGTCGGCTACGCCGTGCCGGAAGACATCGCGCGGATCTTCACCATGCTGCGCGAGCGCGTCCCCGGCGCCGATGCGGTGATCTTCTCGACCCATAACCACAACGATCTCGGCCTCGCCGTCGCCAACACCATCGCCGCGATCAAGGCTGGCGCGCGGCAGATCGAATGCACGATCAACGGCATCGGCGAGCGCGCAGGCAATGCCGCGCTGGAAGAGATCGTGATGGCGATCCGTACCCGGCCCGATGCCGTGCCCTACCGCAACAATATCGACACGCCGCGCATCCTGCGCACCTCAAAGCTGCTCGCCACCATCACCGGGTTCGACGTGCAGCCCAACAAGGCGATCGTCGGGCGCAACGCCTTCGCGCATGAAAGCGGCATCCACCAGGATGGCGTGCTCAAGAACGCCGCGACCTACGAGATCATGACGCCCGAATCGGTCGGCTGGCAGAAGACCAGCCTCGTGCTCGGCAAGCATTCCGGCCGCGCCGCCTTCCGCGACAAGCTGCGCGCCCTCGGCTATGGCGAGGTTGGCGACAACGCGCTGAACGACGCCTTCCGCCGCTTCAAGGACCTCGCCGATCGCAAGAAGCTGGTCTACGACGAGGACATCGCCGCCCTGTTCGACGAAACCGTGCTGCGCGACCAGAGCCGCATCCGCTTCGTCGCGCTGGAAGTCTGGGCCGGTTCGAAGGCGAAGCCCCGCGCGCGGCTCGAACTCGAGGTCGATGGCGAGATGAAGGTGCACGAATCGCATGGCGACGGTCCGGTCGATGCCACGTTCAACGCCATCCGCGCGATCTGCCCGCATGAGGCGGAGCTGAAGCTCTTCACCGTCGGCGCCGTCACCGAGGGCACCGATGCGCAGGCGAAATGCGGCGTCCGCCTCGAGGAAGGCGGCAAGAGCGTCGACGGCCAGGGATCGGATACCGACACCATCGTCGCCGCCGCCCGCGCCTATGTCCACGCGCTCAACAAGCTCATCGTCAAGCGCGAGCGCAAGGAACCGGCGGCGCTGACCGCCTGACCCGGTCCCTTCTGGCAGGCGGCGCCATAGAGCACGTTCCGATCCTTCCGGATCGGATATCGTGCTCTATCATATTGCTAAACAGAGAATCTTTATCCGATCAGATGACTGCATCTGATCGGGTGATCTTCTATCCGTCCACCAGAAATCCCTGGAGTGCGGCCAGCGTCGCCCCCGGGGCTTCCTCCGCGAGGAAATGGCCGGACTCGATGGCCTGCCCCCCGACCGGGCCGGACGCATACCCCTGCCAGATCTCAAGCGGATCGTAGAGCGCGCCGACCAGCCCGCGCGACCCCCACAGCACCTGCAAGGGGGGCGTGATCCGCTCCCGCCGCGCGCGGCTCTCGCGGTCATGGTCGAGGTCGATCGCCGCCGCCGCGCGATAATCCTCGCAGATCGCCGTCACCGTCGCCGGGTCGGCCATCGCCCGCCGGTAATCCGCCATCGCGGTCTCGTCGAACACCGCCTTCGCGGTCTTGTGCCGGGCGGTCTGCGACAGCAGCCAGTATCCGGCGTCGCGGTTGATCAGGTCTTCCGGCAGCGGCGCCGGCTGGGCGAGGAAGAACCAGTGATAATAGCCCATGGCGAAGCGCATGTCGGTGCGCTCGAAATGCTCGATCGTGGGAATGATGTCGAGCAGTGCCAAGCGCGAGATCCGCTCGGGATGATCGAGGGCCAGCCGGTGCGACACCCGCGCCCCGCGATCATGGCCGACCAGCGCGAAGCGGCCGATCCCGAGATGCGCGGCGAGGTCGACGATGTCTCGCGCCATGCGCCGCTTGGAATAGGCTTCGTGGTCCTCGCTCGCGGCCGGCTTGTAGCTCAGCCCATAGCCTGTGATGTCCGGGCAGATCACGGTGAAGCGCGAGGCTAGCGCGGGAGCGATCCGATGCCACATGCAATGGGTCTGCGGCATGCCGTGCAGCATCACCAGCGGCGGTCCGCTGCCGCCACTGCGCAGCCGGAACTGCCGCCCGTCGCCGAGATCGGCCGTCGTCTCGCTGAACCCTTCGAAAAATCCGCTCATCTGCGCTCCCGGCATGTGTTGGCGAATACCGCAAGCAGCGGTCCCGCCGGGACAGAGTGCCAGCAGGGCGCGGCCTTGAACAGGGCATCGAGACGCGGCACCAGCGCGCGGCTCGCCCCATCCGCCTCGATCCGTGCTATAGCGATGCGCGGATAAGGCAGGGAAGCCGCCAGCACCGCCGGCCCTGCCGTCCGCGCCACCAGAATCCGCATCGCCGCCGGCGCCGCCGCCACGAACGGGCCCGGCACGCCCACCCCGTCATTGCCGAACGGCAGAACGACCAGCGTGCCCGCCGGCAGACGCGCCGCCGCCCGCGCCGTGCGCCCGGCCGGCTGCATCGTCGCCGGCGAAAGCGCGAGCCCCGCGACCGACGCCGCCCCGACCGCCAGCAGCACCGCCAGCACCCGCGGCCGATCCCGCAGCGTGGCCGCCAGCGCCAGCCCGGCAAAGGGCAGGCCAAGCCACACATAGCGCATCTCGAAAGGCTGGTTGCCGAACGCCGCCCCCAGCGCCAGCAGGCCGAGCGGCGGCGCGGCGAACCCCGCCGCCAGCAGCGCCCGATCCTCCCGCCCGAGCGCCCGCCGCCCGTCGCGCAGGACAAGGAACACCAACCCGGCCAGACCCACCCCAAGCACCGCCGCAACCGGCATGGCGAGGGCGGGCGGCACCTCGCGGGGCAGCGCGCCGAGCAGCGCGCCGGCTTCATCCCGCGCCAGCGCGCCCAGCGCCGGGGCGAGGTGAAACGGCGGAAACTGCCCCCGCCGCGACCCCGCCTGGGCAAGAAAGAACCACAGCCCCGCCGGCAGGAACACCGCCCCGCCCATCGCCGCCGCCAGCCACACTTGCCATCGCCGCCAGGTCATCCAGGCCAGCCACAGACCCACCGCAGCCGCGGTGAAGCTGGCGAGATAATTGCTGAAACACGCGGCACCCAGCAGCGCGCCGGCGCAAAACCCGGCGCGGACATCGCCCCCTCGCGCCGCGCGGATCGCCAGCAGCGTCCCCCCCATTGCGCAGAGCGTCGCCAGCGCGAAATCCCGCGCCACGATCCCGGTATAGGCGAAGCCGTAGAACAGCGTCGTTATGCCGATGGCGAGCGAGGGACCGATACCCATCCGCACGGCGATCCGCCCGAGCAGCGCCAGCGCGCCCAGCGTCTCGCCGACCGAGAGCAGCCGCAGCCGGAACAGCCCGGTCCCGATCGCGTCGCGCCAGAGCGACAGCAGCCAGAAATACAGCGGCGGATGCACATCGCCTTGCCGCAAGCCCGTCGCAATCGCGCCAAACCCCGCATGGCCGCGATAGAATGCCCGCGCGGCGCCGGCGCTGAAGGGCAGGGCGGGCCAGTCCGGCCGCGGGTGCGAGGCGACAAGGAAGACGGAATAGAACTCGTCATACTCGCCACCCCGGCACCACGCGATCGCGACGAGCAGGATGGCGGCGCCGCACAGCGCGGGCGCAAGGCGGGCAGGGCGCATGTCGGCAGCTCCGGGTCTATCCCGAATAGCAACCACAGGTTGTTGTGCCTGACAACCCGGTCAAAGCATGTCCCGCAGCCGGAACCAGCTCGTCGCCAGCACCAGGGTGGGCATCCGCAGCAAGGGCCCGCCCGGAAACCGCGCATGCGGAATCCGGGTGAAGGTATCGAACCGCTCGGCGCGGCCGGCCACCGCCTCGGCCATCAGCCGGCCAGCGAGCCCGGTCAGCGCCACGCCATGCCCGGAAAACCCCTGGGCGAACAGCACGTTGCGGCCGAGCCGGCCGAAATGCGGCAGCCGGTTGCGGGTGATCGCGACATTGCCGCCCCACACATGCTCGGCCCGCGCATCCGCGAGCTGCGGAAAGGCCCGCTTCGCCCGCGCCAGCATCGCCGCGCCGAGATTGGGCGGCGGCAGCGTCGAATAGGAAACCCGCCCACCGAACAGCATCCGGTCGTCCGCGCTGCGGCGGAAATAGTCGAGCACGAAATTGAGGTCCGCCACCGCCTCGTCATGCGGAATGAGATCGCGCACATCCGCCCGCGATTCGGTCGCGACGATATAGGTGCCGACCGGCATGACATAGCCCGCGATCGGCTGCGCCAGCGTGCCGAGATAGGCATTGCCGCAGATCAGCAAATGCCCCGCGCGCACGCTGCCGCCCGCCGTCTTCAGCACCACACTCTCCCCCGGCGTGATCGACGCGACCCGCGTGCCCGTATGGATCGTCGCCCCCGCCGCCATCGCCGCATGGGCCAGGCCGAGCGTGTAGTTCAGCGGATGGATATGGCCCGCCACCGGGTCGAGCAGCCCGGCGCGGTAGCGCGGGCTGCGCAGCCGCTCCTGCAGCGCCGCACCACGCAGCAACCGGAATCCCTCCAGCCCGAGTTCCTCGAGTTCCCGCTGCCAGGCTTCCAGCTCGGCCACCTGCCGGTCCTTCACCGCGACATGCAGGTAGCCAAGCCGCGGATCGCACGGGATCGCGAACCGCGCGATCTGCGCATGCACGAGGTCCACTGCCTCGAGCGACATCTCCCACAGCGCCTTCGCCGCCTTATCGCCGACAAGCCGCCTGAGCTTGCCGAGATCGGCGGCGAAGCCCGGCAGCACCTGCCCGCCATTCCGCCCCGAGGCGCCGAAGCCGATGCGCTCGCCTTCGAGCACGACGACGCGATAGCCACGCTCGGCAAGGTGCAGCGCCGCCGAGCATCCCGTCATCCCCGCGCCGATGATCGCGACATCGCAGCTGATGTCGCCTTCGAGCGGCGCCGTCGTCGCCTCATACCGCGCCGTGGTGTCGTAATAGTTCGACAATGCCATGCGGTTCAGACGTTCAGCAGCAGGTGTTCGCGCTCCCACGAGCTGATCACCCGCAGATAGGTCTCGTATTCGAGCCGCTTCACCGCAACGAACACCTCGACCAGCTTCTGCCCGAGAATGTCGATCAGCGGCCGCGCCTGTTCCATCATCTCGAGCGCGTGCGAGAGTTCGCGCGGCAGCGAATAAGGCTGCGAATAGGCCGAGCCGCGGAAAGCCGGCGTCGGCGTCAACCCTTCGACCATGCCGAGATAGCCGCAGGCGAGCGAGGCGGCGAAGGCGAGATAGGGGTTCGCATCCGCCCCCGGCACCCGGTTCTCGACGCGCATCGCATCCGCCTCGCCATAGGGCACGCGCAGCCCGCAGGTCCGGTTGTCGTGCCCCCATTGCAGGTTGATCGGCGCGTTCGAGAAGCGCGTCAGCCGCCGGTAGGAATTCACGTTCGGCGCAAAGATCGGCATGATCACCGGGATATATTTCTGCAACCCGGCGATGAACGAGAGAAACAGCGGGCTCGGCCGCCCGTCCGTATCGGCGAACAGCGTCCGCCCGGTTTCGAGATCGACCACGCTCTGATGCACATGCATGGCGCTGCCCGGCTCCTCGTCCATCGGCTTGGCCATGAAGGTGGCATACATGTCGTGCCGCAATGCGACCTCGCGCACCGTGCGCTTGAACAGGAACACCTGGTCCGCCCGGTTCAGCGGGTCGCCGTGCAGGAAGTTGATCTCGACCTGGGCCGCCCCCTCCTCGTGGATGAGCGTGTCGAGATCAAGTTCCTGCATTTCGCAGAAATCGTACATCTCCTCGAACAGCGGGTCGAACTCGTTGACCGCGTCGATCGAGTAGGATTGCCGTCCGGTTTCCTGCCGCCCGGAGCGGCCGACCGGCGGTGCCAGCGGATAGTCGGGATCGGTGTTGCGCCCGACGAGATAGAACTCCATCTCCGGCGCCAGCACCGGCTTCCAGCCGCGCTCCTCGTAGAGTGCCAGCACATGGCGCAGCACCTGGCGCGGGGCGATCGTCACCGGCCTGCCGTTGGAATACTGGCAGTCATGGATGATCTGCGCGGTCGGCTCATGCGCCCAGGGCACGAGGCGAACGGTGGCAGGGTCGGGGATGAGATTGATGTCGATGATCGCCGGATCGGTCAGCTTGTCATCCGGGTCCTCGGGATATTCCCCGGTGACGGACTGGATGAAGATGCTCTCCGGCAGCCGTGGCGCGCCGCCGCGCAGGAATTTCTGCGCCGGCATGATCTTGCCGCGCGGAATACCGGTGATGTCGGGCACCAGGCATTCGACTTCGGTGATGCGGTGTTCGTTGAACCATTCAGCCAGGTCGTTCATGTGTGCCTCAAGGGCGGTCCCGGCGGGCGGCGAGGCCCGCCGGCGATATGCCCGGTTGCAGATATGCGGCGCGGGGTCCGGCCGCCGCGCCGCAGGTCCGGCGCGCCCGGCCGGGCGCGCCGTCTTGCCTTAGAGCATCATCCGATCAGATGGAATCATCTGATCGGATAAAGATGCTCGACTTATCAATATGCTAGAGCACTACATCCGATCCAATCGGATCGGAAAGTGCTCTAGTGCTGCCGGACCGCGGTCCAGATCGCACCGAACTCCTTGGCCTGCGCCGGCGTCAGCGCCGGCAGGAAGCTCAGCCGCTTCATCTGCGCCGGCGTCGGCGTGACCAGCTCCTGCTTGATCGCCTTGTCGAGATACGGAATCGAGGCCGCGTTCGGGCTCGGATACATGTTGAAGTTCGACAGATCCGCCCCCTCCTTGGCGCCGAGGATGAAGTTGATGAACTTGTAGGCCAACTCGGGGTCGGGCGCATGGGTCGGGATCGCCATGTTGTCCACCCAGGCTTCCGAGCCTTCCTTCGGCAGGATCCAGCCGATGTTCAGGCAGGTCTTGTCGGCATAGCACTGCGCGACGCTGCCGCTCCAGGTCATGCCCATCGCCACGACCCCCTTCTTGAGCTGCTGCATCGTCGGATCGCCGTCGACGAAGCCCGAGAAGTTCGAGCGCTTGACCTGTGTCTCGATCAGTTTCGCCGCCTTGATCCAGGCCGCCTTGGTCTTGCAGGCGAAGCCCTCGCCGAGATAGGCGCAGGCCGCGCCGATCAGGTCGCGCCCCGAGCCCTTCATCATCGAGAACGGATAGCCCGAATTGTATTTCGGATCGAACAGCGCCGCCCAGCTATCGGGCGGGTTCTTGATCTTGTCCTTGTTGTAGCCGATCACGATCGTGCCCCACTGATAGGGGACCACGTACGCATCGTGCGGATCGTAGCTGACATTGCGGAAGCGCGGCAGCAGGTTCTTGAAGTTCGGCAGCTTCGCCTTGTCGAGCTTGCGGATCAGCCCCTGCTGGACCAGCTGCGGGATGTAGTAGCTCGACGGCACGACGACGTCATACTGCGAATCCCCGCCGGCGCGCAGCTTCGCCTCCAGCTCCGAATTCGAATCGTAATAGGTCTGCACCACCTTGCAGCCGCAATAGGCCTCGAATTTCTTGATCAGGCCCTTGCCGATATAGTCCTGCCAATTGAACAGATAGAGCGTCTTGCCCGCGGCATGCGCGGCCGGCGCCCCACCGCCGATCGCGATCAGCGCGGCGAGCGCGCCCCCCGCGATCCTGCCCATCAATCCCTTCATCAAAAACCTCCTGTAGCGTTTTCCATCCGCGTTTCCGCGTCCTCGTCCATTGCCTTTGCGGCGGCTCGTCGGTCTCAGTCGCCCGGCCGCGCGACGAGCTTTCGCGTCCGGTTTCTCGTGAAGGCGTATTGCAGCAGCCCGGTGCCGATCACGGTCGCGATCATCAGCGTCGCCAGCGCGTTGATGTCGGGTGAAACGCCCTTCCGCGCCACCGCGCTGTAGATATAGATCGGCAGCGTCGTGCTGCCCGGCCCGGCGGTGAAGAAGCTGATCGTGAAATCGTCGATCGACAGGGTGAAGGCGAGCAGGAACCCGCCGATGATCGCCGGCCGGATCACCGGCACGGTCAGATGCAGGAAGGATTGCCGCGCATCGGCATACAGATCGTGCGACGCCTCGAACATGTTCGGATCGAGCCCCGAGAGCCGCGCGAACACCACGAGGGCGACGAACGGCGCCTCGAAGGTGACATGCGCGATCCCCATCGTCAGCAGCCCCGCGCCCAGCAGCCCGGTCGTGCCGTGGATGAAGCTGAAGAATATCAGCTCGGAAATCCCGAACACGAGGCTCGGCATGATGATCGGCGTATAGATGATCAGGCTCGGCAGCGCGCTGCCGAAGCCCCGCGCGCGGCGGTCGCGATAGCGATACAGGCCGAAGCCCATCAGCGTGCCGAGCGCCGTCCCCAGCACCGAGGAGCCGATCGCCAGCGTCAGCGACCGCCGGAACGCCGCGATCACCTCCGGCGAATGCAGCAGGTCGGCATACCAGTAGAAGGTCTGCCCCTTCGCCAGAGGCGGCGGTGCGAAGGAAAAGATCGCGATCAGCAGCAGCGGCGCATAGAGCAGCACATAAACCGGCAGGCTCATCGCCAGCAGCGAGCGGCGGGTCGATTTTCCCATCGAGATGGCCATCATCCGCGCCTCACATCATGCTCTCCTCGGCGCCGCCGAGCCGCTTGCTCAGCACGCGGAAGGCGAACAGTCCCGCACAGGTGAATACCAGCATGAAGATCGTCAGCGCCGCGCCATAGGGCCAGTTCGGCGTCTCCAGGAATTGCGAGGCGATCAGCGAGCCGATCATCATCGACTTGCCGCCGCCGAGCAGCGTCGGCACCACGTAGTCGCCGAAGGCCGGGATGACGACGAGAATGATGCCCGAGAGCAGCCCCGGCAGGGTCTGCGGAAACACCGTGTTCCAGAACAGCCTGGGGCCCGAGGCGTAGAGATCCCGCCCGGCCTCGACCAGCGCCCAGTCCAGCTTCTCCGCCGCCGCGTAAAGCGGCACCACCATGTAGGGTAGATAATTGTAGGTCAGCCCGATCTGCATCGCGAGCACGCCGGGAAACAGGCCGAGATGCGGCTGCAGCAGCCCGAGCGACTGCACGAGATGCGACAGCGCCGATTCCGGCCCGAGCAGCTCCATCCACGCATAGGTCCGCACCACCTGGTTGGTCCAGGACGGCAGCACGATGAACAGCAGCAACAACGGCCGCGCCGCCGGCGGGCGGGTGACGATGAAGAACACCACCGGATAGGCGAACAGCACCGTCAGCACCCCGGCACTCATCGCCTGGACCAGCGAGCGCGCGAGCACGGTGATGTTGCCGGAACTCCAGCCGAGAATCGAATACCCGGCGACCTCGCGCAGCGGCTGCAAGGTCAGCGGCAATTCCGGCCCGCCATAGCTGCCCGAGGTGAAGAAGCCGATGCCGAGCAGGATCGCGCTCGGCAGCACGAGAAACGCCACGATCCAGGCAAGGCCCGGCCCCGCCGTCACCCAAAGCCGCACCGCGCGGCCGAAGCGCTCGGCCCGCGCCGCACGCCCGCGCAGCGAGGCGGCCGCCGCACTCATGCGCCGATCAGCACGATGTTCTCGGGCTTCAGCTCGCAGGTCACCGCCTCGCCGGGCCGCCAGCTCCGTTCGGCCGCCTGGTTGTTGGTATCATAGACCAGCAGCGGCGCGCCGTTCTCCAGCTCGACCCGGTATTGCGTCGATGCCCCCATGTAAATCGCCTCGCGCACCACGCCGGCGAGCATGTTCGCCCGCCCGGCGGGCGCGCCGCCCTCGCCATACATCCAGATCTTCTCGGGGCGGATCATCGCCGTCCCGCGCGCGGGATCGGGCGCGCTGATCGCCAGCCGGCCGAGCGGCGTCTCGATCAGCCCGCCCGGCAGCGCGCTCACCGGCCAGATGTTCGACAGGCCGAGGAACTCGGCGACGAACACGCTCGATGGCCGCTCGTACACATCCAGCACCGGGCCGACCTGGAGCAGCCGGCCGCGCTGCATCACCCCGATCCGGTCGCTCATCACCAGCGCCTCGTGCTGGTCGTGGGTGACGAAAATGAACGTCATGCCGAGCCGCTTCTGCATCCGCATCAGCTCGACCTGCAATTCCGCCCGCAGCTTGGCATCCAGCGCCGAGAGCGGCTCGTCGAGCAGCACCACCTCCGGCTCGTTGACCAGCGCGCGGGCGAGGGCGACGCGCTGGCGCTGCCCGCCGGAAAGCTGCGCCGGGTTGCGGTCGGCGAAGGCGTCGATCTGCAACAGCTCCATGATCCGCTGCGTGCGCGTGCGCCGCTCGGCGCGGGCGATGCGCCGCATCCTGAGCCCGAAGCCGATATTCTCCGCGACACTCAGATGCGGGAACAGCGCGTAGGACTGGAACACCGTGTTCACCGGCCGATGATGCGCCGGCACCGCCTGCATTTCCCGGCCGGAGACCAGGATGCGCCCGGAATCGGGCGTCTCGAAGCCGGCGATCATCCGCAGCAGCGTCGTCTTGCCGCAGCCCGAGGGGCCGAGCAGGGTGAAGAACTCGCCCGGATGGACCACGAGATTGACCCGGTCGACGGCGATGGCATCGGCGGCGAACACCCGGCTGATGTCTTCGAGAATGATCTGCCCGCGCCTCTCGGCCACCTCCGGCCTGCTTGCGGTATGCTGCGCTTTCATGGCTGCCGAGACTACCGGTCCCGCCATCAGCCGCAAGCCCCCCGCGGGGATATCGGCGCGGCGCCGCGGCATCGCGGCGCTTTGTCGCGTTCCATGATCTCTCCCAGCTTTCCTGCCGGATGGCTCCGGCGGATTTTTCGGCCCTTGCGCCAGCTTTCGTTCCCTGAAGGTGAAGCATCGCCAAACTCACGGTTATCGTCAAGAATAATCAACGAGCGGGATGAGGGTTGACGAAGCATCGCCCCCCTTTCCACCGCCGCCGTTGAAAGTTCGGATCATATTGCCGAAAACCTCGTTGGCGGTCGCATGAGCCGGTTGCGCGGGGCAGGGGGCGCGACTAGGGTGTGATGATTATTCTAAACACCACCGTCGCGAAAGGATCCTGCCCATGCTGATCGGCGTTCCGCGGGAGATCAAGAACAACGAATTCCGGGTCGGCCTCACGCCCGCTTCGGTGCGCGAGCTGCACGCGAACGGCCATCGCGTCCTGGTCGAGACCGGCGCCGGCGAGGGAATCGGCATGGACGATGCGGCCTATGTCCGGGCCGGCGCCGCCATCGCCCCGGATGCCGCCACCGTGTTCGCCGAAGCCGAGATGATCGTGAAGGTGAAGGAGCCGCAGCCCGTCGAATGCCGCCGCCTGCGCCCCGGCCAGATCCTCTTCACCTATCTCCACCTCGCCCCCGATCCCGAACAGGCGAAGCTGCTGATGGAGTCCGGCGCCATCGCCATCGCCTATGAAACCGTGACCGACGCGCAGGGCCGCCTGCCGCTGCTGGCGCCGATGAGCGAGGTCGCCGGCCGCATGGCGGTGCAGGTCGGCGCGGTCTCGTTGCAGAAGGCCGCCGGCGGGTTCGGCGTCCTGCTCGCCGGCGTGCCCGGCGTGCCGCCCGCCCATGTGGTCGTGCTCGGCGGCGGCGTGGTCGGCACCAACGCCGCCCGCATCGCCCTCGGCATGGGGGCCGATGTCACCATCCTCGACAAGTCGATCGCCCGCCTCGCCCAGCTCGACGATCTCTACGGCCCGCGACTGAAAACGATGTTCTCGACCACCGAGGCGCTGGAGCAGATGATCTTCAACGCCGATCTCGTCATCGGCGCGGTCCTCGTCCCCGGCGCCTCGGCGCCGAAACTGGTCACCCGCGACATGCTCGGCCACATGCGCCGCGGCGCCGTGCTGGTCGATGTCGCGATCGACCAGGGCGGCTGCTTCGAGACCAGCAAACCCACCACGCATGACGACCCGACCTATATGGTCGACGGCGTCGTGCATTACTGCGTCGCCAACATGCCCGGCGCCGTGCCCCGCACCTCGACCTTCGCCCTCGCCCAGGCGACGCTGCCCTACACGCTGCGCCTCGCCGGGCAGGGCTGGCGCGAGGCGCTGCGCGCCGATCCGCATCTGCGCGCCGGGCTCAACGTCGCCGAGGGCCGGATCGTCCACCCGGCCGTCGCCGCCGCCCTCGGCCACGAGGTGCTGCCGGTCGAGCGGGTTCTCGCCTGAGCATGGACGCCGACGCGCCGTCCCCGCCCGAACCGGCGTCCCTCTCCGCGCCCGCCGCCGATGCTGACGCCGGGGCCGATGCTGACGCCGATGCCGGCGTCGGCACGCGGCTGCGGCGGATGCGCCAGGTCTTCGGCCTCACCCAGCGCGAGCTGGCTCGCCGCGCCGGCGTCACCAACGGCGCCATCTCGCTGATCGAGCAGGGCCGGGTCAGCCCGTCGATCTCCTCGCTGAAGAAAATCCTCGACGGCATCCCGATGTCGCTGGCCGAGTTCTTCACCCTCGACCTCGCCGCCCCGGAAGACGTGTTCTTCACCGCCGCCGAGCTGACCGAAATCGCCTTCGGCGAGCGGATCTCCTTCCGCATGGTCGGCCGCCGGCTGAAGGACCGCGCGCTGCAGATGCTGCACGAACACTACGCTCCCGGCGCCGATACCGGCGAGGCGATGCTCCGCCACGAGGGCGAGGAAGCGGGTGTGATCGTCAGCGGCCGCCTCCTCGTCACCGTGGGCGACCAGGAGCGCACCCTCGGCGCCGGCGATGCCTATTATTTCCACAGCCGCATCCCGCATCGCTTCCGCAACCCGTTCGACGCGCCCTGCGAAGTGATCAGCGCCAACACGCCGCCGAGCTTCTGACCCGGCACATTCCGGTTGAACCGCGCGGCCGGAGCCGATACTCTCGATCGGTGATGTTTTGCTCCGGTCCACCAGCGCCGGCTCCGTCCCGCCCTGGCGCGCGGCGCCAGCCCGTCTCGCCCCGCGCCGGCCTCGACCTGCATGCCGAGATGCTGCGCCTGTGCGCCCGCATCGGCTTCAGCCCGCCCCGTTCCTGATCGCTGCCGAGCCGCGGCCCAGGCCGCACCCCCCGCACGACACAACGGAGACATTCATGCCCGACCAGCCCCTCGCCCTCGACTGGCAGCACGCCGATGCCGCCCACCACCTCCACCCCTTCTCCGACCACAAATCCCTCCACGAGGGCCGCGTGCGGATCATCACCGAAGGCGACGGCGTCTGGCTGACCGACGATCAGGGCAACCGCATCCTCGATGCGATGGCCGGCCTCTGGTGCGTCGCCGCCGGCTATGGCCGCGCCGAACTGGTCGAGGCCGCGGCGGCGCAGATGCGCGCGCTGCCCTTCTACAACACCTTCTTCAAGACCTCGACGCGCCCGGTCATCGCCCTGGCCGAGCGCCTCGCCGCGATGGCGCCGGGCGATCTCAACCACGCCTTCTTCGCCTGCTCCGGCTCCGAAGCGGTCGATACCGCGCTGCGCATGGCCCGCACCTACTGGATCACCCGCGGCAAGCCCGCCAAGCGCATCATCATCGGCCGCGACTACGGTTATCACGGCTCCACCACGCTCGGCGCTGCCGCCGGCGGGATGAAGGACATGCACCGCCAGGGCGCCGCACTGCCCGATTTCGCCCATATCATGCCGCCTTACTGGTATGGCCGCGGCAGCCAGATGGACCCGGCCGAATTCGGCCTGCACGCCGCTCGCGCGCTGGAAGCGAAAATCGCCGAACTCGGGGCCGACAACATCGCCGCCTTCATCGGCGAGCCGATCCAGGGCGCCGGCGGCGTCATCATCCCGCCCGCGACCTACTGGCCGGAAATCCAGCGCATCTGCCGCGAGAACGACATCCTGCTGATCGCCGACGAGGTGATCTGCGGCTTCGGCCGCACCGGCCGGATGTTCGGCTGCGAGACCTTCGGCATCCAGCCCGACATGATGACCCTCGCCAAGGCCATCACCTCCGGCTACGCGCCGCTCTCCGCCGTCATGGTGGGCGACCGCGTGGCCGATGTGCTGATCAACGAAACCGGCGAATTCTATCACGGCTTCACCTATTCGGGTCATCCGGTCTCCTGCGCCGTCGCCCTCGCCAATCTCGACATCATCGCCCGCGAGCGCCTGCCCGAGCGCGCCGCCGCCAGCGGCGAGATCCTGCGCGCGAAGCTGCACGACGCGCTGGCCGACCTGCCGATCGTCGGCGAGATCCGCGGCGTCGGCCTGATCGGCGCGATCGAGCTGACCGCCGACCGCCGCACCCGCCGCTTCTTCGAGAAAACCGGCCGCGTCGGCACGATCTGCCGCGACCATTGCTTCGCCAACGGCCTGGTGATGCGCGCGGTGCGCGACACGATGGTCTTCTCCCCGCCGCTGATCATCAGCGACGCGGAAATCGACGACATGGTCGCCCGCGCCCGCCGCGCCATCACCGCGACGATGGACGAGGTCCGCGCCGAGATGGCGGCCTGAGATGGACGCGATGGCCGCCCCCGACGATCCGCGCGCGCTGCTCGCCGATTGCGAGCTGATCGAGGCGTTCATCATCGATGTGAACGGCGTGCCCCGCGGCAAATGGCTCCAGCGCGACCGGGCGGAGGCGCTCTTCGCCGGCGGCGTCGCCCTGCCGCGCTCGGCCTACCTGCTCGACATCTGGGGGCGGGACATCGTCGAGGGCGGCATCGCCTTCGACACCGGCGACCCCGACGGCGTCTGCCTCGCCGTGCCGCACAGCGTCGCCATCATGCCCTGGGCCGAGGGCCGCGCCGCGCAGGCGCTGCTGACCATGCAGGAGCCGGACGGCTCGCTGTTCTACGCCGATCCGCGCGGTGTGCTCTCCCGCGTGATCGACCGTCTCGCCGCGCGCGGCCTGACCGCGGCGGTCGGCGTCGAGCTCGAATTCTACCTGCTCGATCCCAACCGCACCGGCGGCCAGCGCGTCGCCCCGCGCGGTGCCGATGAAAGCCACTGGCGCGGCTGGCAGACCGATACGCTGGGGCTCTGGGAAATCCACGACTACGAGCCCGTGCTGCGCGACCTGCTGCGCGCGGCGGACGCCCAGTCGATCGCGCTCGACACGTTGATCAGCGAGAACGGACCCGGCCAGTTCGAGGTGACGCTGCACTACGCGGCGGATGCGCTGCGCATCGCCGACGACGCGGTGCTGTTCAAGCGCGCGGTCAAGCAGATCGCCCGCAAGCACGGCCTCGCCGCGACCTTCATGGCCAAGCCCTTCGGCAACTGGGCCGGCAGTGGCATGCACGCCCATCTCTCGCTGCTCGACCGCGCCGGGCGCAACGTCTTCACCGGCGATGCCGCGCGCCCCGCCCCGCTGCTCTACCACGCGCTCGGCGGCCTCGTCGCCGCGATGCCGGAGACGATGCTGACCTTCGCGCCCCACGCCAATTCCTACCGCCGCTTCGCCCCCGGCACCCATGCGCCGGTCTTTGGCGACTGGGGGCACGACAACCGCATGTCCTCGATCCGGGTGATCAACGCCGACCCCGCCGCCGCCCGCATCGAGCATCGCGTCGCCGGGGCCGACAGCAACCCCTATCTCGTCCTCGCCGCCCTGCTCGGCGCGATGGAGCAGGGGATCGCGGAGGGAACCGATCCCGGCGCGGAAACAAGCGGCGACCGTGTGGCCTCCACCGCGCCGCGCCTGCCGATCGCCTGGAGCCAGGCCACCGAGCGCTTCGCCGGCTCCGCCCATGCCCGCGCCATCTTCGGCGAGGCCTTCCAGTCCATCTTCGCCGCCTGCAAGCGCCAGGAAATCGCCGAATTCCGCCGCCGCATCTCCGATGTCGAATACGACGCCTACCTGAAAAACGCGTAGAGCACTTTCCGATCCTTTCGGATCGGATGTAGTGCTCTACCATACTGATAAACCGAGCATCTTTATCCGATCAGATGACTCGATCTGATCGGAACGTGCTCTAGGCGCGCGCGCCGCGCGGTCAGACGAAGCCGCGGCGGATGCCGAACTGGTCGAGCTTGCGATACAGGGTCGGCCGCGAAATCCCGAGCCGCTGCGCCGCCCGGCTCAGATTGCCGTTCTCCGCCCGCAGCATGTTGCAGATCGCCAGCCGCTCGGCCTCGCCGATGCTGGCCGGCGCCGCCATCTCCGCCGCCGCCTCGTCGCGAAGCGGCGCATCGCGGAACTCCGCCGGCAGGTCGGCGCGCCGCACATGCCCGTCATGGCGCAGGATATGCAGCTTCTCCATCAGGTTGCGAAGCTGGCGCACATTGCCCGGCCAGGAATGGTCGCGCAGCGCCTCAAGCGCATCCGCATCGAATTCAAGCGGCGCCGCGCGCAGCCGCCCGGCGATGCGATGGTTGAAATGCTCGACCAGCAGCAGGATGTCCTCGCCGCGCGCGCGCAGCGGCGGCACCTCGATCGTCACCGTGCTGATCCGGTAGAACAGGTCGCGCCGGAACCGCCCGGCCTCGACCTCGCGGCGCAGGTCGCGATTGGTCGAGGCGACGAGCCGCACCTCCACCGGCCGCGTCCGGCTGTCCCCCAGCCGCCGCACCACCCGCTCCTCCAGCACCCGCAGCAGGAAGGGCTGGATCTCGATCGGCATCTCGCCGATCTCGTCGAGGCAGAGCGTGCCGCCATGCGCCAGCTCGAACACGCCCGGCTTGCCCTCGCGGCTCGCGCCGGTGAAAGCGCCCGGCACGTGGCCGAACAACTCGCTGCCGAACAGCTCGCGGGTGATGCCGCCGCAGTTGAGGGTCACGAACGGGCTGCCCGGCGTCCGCCGGCTGCCCTCATGGATCAGCCTTGCGAACAGCTCCTTGCCGACCCCGGTTTCCCCCTCGATCAGCGCCGAGGTCACATCCGGCGTCGCCGCCACCCGGCGGGCGATCTCGACCGCGTGGCGCAGTGCCGTGCTGTCGCCGACGATCCGCAGCGCGCCATCCTCGCCAGCCTGCGTCGCCCCCGTTGCTGTTATCCTTGCTGGCGTTATCCCCGCTGGCGTCGCCCCTGCGGCCATCGGGCGCGCGGCGCGCTCGGGAAACACCAGCGCCGCGCCGCGGATGCCGTTCTCCGCCTGCAGCGAGCTGACATGGCAGCGCCCGAGTGCGGCAGGCAGATCGCCGTCCCCGGCCTGCCCGGCGAGGAAGCGTTCGAGCCGCCGCTCCGCGGTCTCCGCCGTCGCATCGGTGCGGAAGGCGTGCAGCGTGCTCTCCGCGACATTGTGGCAATAGACCGGCCGGCCGCGGTGATCGACGATCAGCAACCCGTCGCTGCGCCGGTAATCCGTCGCCGAGGAGATGAACGCCTCCAGCAGCCGGGCGCGTTCCTCGTTGCGCTGCTCGGCCAGCGCCTTCTCGATTTCCTGCGCCGCGGCGACGACGAGGCCGATATTGTGCGGCCTGAAAATGTCCGGATGGCCGGAGAGGTCGACCACGCCGATGATGCTGTTGTCGAACGGATCGCGGATCGGCGCGCCGGCGCAGGTCCAGCTCTTGATTCCGGCGCAGAAATGCTCGGCCGCATGCACGAAAACGGGCGCGCCCGCCCAGAGCGCGGTGCCGATCCCGTTGGTGCCGACGACATCCTCGGTCCAGGTTCCGCCGATCGCGAGATTGATGTCCATGCCCTCATGCAGGGTGCGGCGATCGCCCATCGCCTCGAGCAGCACGCCATCACCATCGGCCAGCACGAGCATCGCGCCGGTCCCCTCCAGCAGCCGCCCGATCGTCCCGAAGCTGCGCCGCGCCGCCCGCGTCAGGTCGCGGTTGCGCTCGATCAGCGCCTCCACCTCGCGGTTCAGCGGCGCCTCGCTCTGCCGCGCGTCGATCCCGCACGAGGCGCAGCGCGACCATGAATCCCCGATCAGCGAGCGGACGCTGAAGCCCCGCGCGCAATGCGGCTCGCCGGCGAGCAGCCGCTCCCATGCCTCCATCGTCGCCCGCTCGTCATAAGCGGCCATTCCCGGCGCCGCCAGGCTGTCACTCAATGCCGAGCCGAACGCCGACCTCGCCGGCCAGTTCGTCCTCCCCCTGCTCCGGGTCGAGCCGCATGCCGTCCAGATCCGCGAGGCTCTCGACGATCTCCGGCGCCGCCGGCGCGATGAAGCCGTTCGCGGCACTCGCCAGCACGAACACCTCTTCGCCGCCGCGCCGCACCACATTGCCCACATGATGAAGCTGGTAGCCGCTATTGCCATCGACGATGCAGACCCGGCCATTGACGCTGATCCGCACCGCCGGCGCCGCCGCCTCCGCCTCGGGCCGGCTTGCCAAGCCGGTGCTGATGATCAGGCCGCGCGCCTGCGGTGCCGGCTTCGGCGCCTTGCGTGCCGAATAGCCGCCTGCCGTGATGTGATCGGCAATGCGCGTGATCGTCGCCCGGTTTTCCTGCAACACCTTGCGGATCCGCGCATCTTCCGGGCGCGGGCCGTCGCGTTTGGTGTAGATGTTGACCATGGTTCCTCCCAAAAAGAATCCTCAGGTCGCTGCATCGGCGTCGATGGTTCTGCGGATCGTCCACCATCTCCCATGCCGACGGGTTCAGTTATGCTGGATGACGGATGAATTGGTGGTAGCCAGATGCCGCAAGTTGTGAAAACAAGTAACGGATCGAATTTTTGTTGATATTTCCTCAAGTTTTTCCACGCATCCGCAACCTTGCCGCGCAGGTGCCGCCCTCTCGCTGTTCCGATTCGGCGCAGTTCTTGCGGCACTGCAAAAACCGCATCGGGACACGCAGCGGAATGAATGACGCCGCGATCGCCTGTCACCGCCGATGACACCATCCCCGCCGCCGCCTTTCTGGTCGGACAGTGCGGCCGGCCTGCTGGTCGCGCTGAAGGTGCAGCCGGGCGCCCGCCGCCCGCGTCTCGGCCCGGTCGTCGAGGCCCCGCCCGCGCCGGGCTGGCCACCAGCGCGCCTGCGCGTCGCCGTCGCGGCACCGCCGCAGGAAGGCCGCGCCAACGAGGCGGTGCTGAAGGCCCTGGCCGAAGGTCTCGGGCTCAGCCCGTCCCGGCTCGCCCTGCGCGCCGGCGCCCAGGCGCGCGACAAGCTGGTGCTGGCCGCAGGCCTCAGCGCCGCCGATCTCGCGCCCCGCCTCGCCGCACTCGGTCAGCAAAACGAAGCGTAAAGTTAGGGCATCATCCGGTCCCCCCGGATCCGCGATCTCAGGCTCGCGTCCCGAAGCGGGCAGGCGAGGGGATCGCGGTGTCCGCATCGGCCAGCGTCCGCAGCATCGCCACGCGATGATGCCGGAAATTGCGCAGCGTGTCGGCGAGCGTGTCCTCGCTCGACCACCTGACCCCGCCGAACGGATCGGCCGGCCGCCTGCCGGAGACGCCGATCAGCCAATACCCGCCATCGACCGCCGGGCCGAACACCGCCTGCGCGCCGCGCAACGCGTGCGCCGCCCGGCGCAGATCCTCCCGCGCGATGCCCGGAATATCGCTGCCGATGATGATCACCGGCCGCCGCCTGTAGTGCCGGAACACCCGTCCCATCCGCGCCCCGAGATCGCCGCGCCCCTGGCCAATGCGCTTTGGGCCAATGCGCCCGAAGCCGCGCATTGCGAACCGCGCGTGATGATCCGGCGTGAGCGCGACGATGCGCTCGAACCCGCGCAGCAAGCGCAGTTCCGCGAGCAGCCGCGCCAGCTCGCCGCGCGCGAAGCGCAGGGCGGCGCGATCGCCGATCCGCCGCGCCAGCCGCCGCTTGCCGACGCCAAGGCGCGGTACACGCGCGAACACGACGACAACCGGCGTCATCGCCCGCCCTCCGGCAGCATCATCAGCGACCGCGCCTTGGCCCGGCGCCGGGTCCGGCCTGTTCGCTCTCGCACGGCATCCGCATCTCCCGCATGGTTCGCATCGCTTTCGTCGGGAGCGCGTTGCAGGTTACGCGCGCATCGTCCAGCGGAGTCCCCCGCCGCGCCGGCTCAGCGGGTCACGTCGGCAGGACCGACCCGGCGCATGATCTGCCGGCTCGTCAGCACCGCGTGGTGGATTTCCGCCGGAGTCACGAGGGCGGCGCCCGCCCCGAGCCGCACCTTGCCATCCGGCTCGGGGATCGCGATCGGCTCGACCAGCACTCTCGCCACCCCCTCCCGCATCATCCCTAGCCGCACCGCGACGGCGGGGCTGACATCCAGCATCCGGCTCGGGACGAAGGGGCCACGATCGTCGACGGTGATGGTGGCGCTGGCGCCATTGGTAAGGTTGACCACCCGCGCCACGGTGCCGAGCGGCAGCGTCTTGCTGGCGGCAACGGCGGCTCTGGGGTTGAACCGCTGGCCGTCGGCGGTCCTGCGCCCGCGCAGGCGCGCGGCATAGAACGACGCCCGGCCGACCTCGCTGCGGCCGGTCAAATCCGTCGGCGGGTGCCGCACCGCCGCCACCGCGATCGGCTTCATCGCCTGCAACCGCGCCGCCTCCGCGAGCCCATGTAGTGCCGCGGGCGCCGCCGGCCGGGGCGGCGGCGGCGGCGGCAGGGCAAGCCCGGTCACCGGATGCAGCCCGGCGCACGAGACCAGCCCGAAACTGCACAGCACGACGAGCCCGAGGCGCATCGCCCCGCCCGCATGCCGCATCCTCGCCGCCCGGGCGCATCCTTTCGGTGTGTCCATGATCCAGATGGATGGCTGCCATGCGTGGCAGAATTAAGGCAATCGTCACGAAGTCGTATCAATCCATGTCTCATGGTGACGGGGTGGAGCCGTGCACGCTGAGATGCCTGATCCGGAATCCATAGCGCGCGGCCAGCATCTCGCCCACGCGCAGCCGGTGGCACTGGCAGGCCGAGGCCTCGTAGCAGAGCAGGCAGGAGGGCGAAGCCGCCGCCCAGGCCGCCGCCTCGGCAAGGGCGAAATCGGCCTCCGGCGTCGCCAGCCGCGCCTCGACGATCCGCCAGAACGTGTCCCATTGCCGCCGCCGGTTGGCTTCCCGTCCCTCGGCCGGCGTGCCCAGCGCCTTGAGATGCCGATACCCGATCCCGGCCTCCGCCAGCCCCGCGGCGAGGCTGCGCTTGGAAAACCCCGCGCGGCGCGACAGCGGCAGGTCCCGCACGTCGATCACCTGGCTGATGCCCGCATCGCGCAGGCACCGCACGAACGCGTCGAACCCGCAGGCCTCGTAGCCGATCGTCGCGATCTCGCCTGTCGCCATGGGCTGATCATAGTCCAGACCCCGCCATGCGGGCGAAAAAAAACCCCCGGACATTTCCGGGGGCCAAGTCGATGGGTCGAACTTCGGAACAGGGAACATCTCCGTCCTATCCGGCGGCGCCGTTCCGGCCGGTGGCGGCGACGTTGCTTTTACGTCAGGTTTTGCCCTGTTTGACGTTGATTTTTATACAAATTTGTTTACAAAAGAGTATTAGTTTGAAACAACAACACATATCGCGACAAAACGTCGAAATTTCTCTGGTTGAGGCGGGAGGCCCGGGTGACATTGTCCTGCTTCCGATACGGGCCTGACGATGTGATGTTTCCGTCTCGCCAGAGGCGGCACGCGCCAAACCACGCCGGAGCAAGACCGTTTGTCCCGCACTGAGCCTCATCCACTCCTGCGAGACACGACGGCGCGCCACGAGCGCGGCGCCGCGCCATCCGACTCCTCGTTCCACCGCATCGCCCGGCTGGCGGCGCACGGGCTCGACCTCCCGGCGGCGCTCGTCTTCCTGGTCGAGGGCAGGGCGCTGCGGCTCGCCGCCGTCTATGGCACCAGCCTCGCCCGGCTGCCTCGCGGCAGCGCGATCCTCGATGCCGCCTGCCGCGAAGCCGGCGGGCTGGTCCTGCCCGATGCCTGCGCGGAGCCGCGCTTCGCCGACGATCCGCTGGTCACCGGCCCGCCGCATGTCCGCTTTTTCGCCGCCGCCTGCCTCACTTTGCCCGACAGCCAGCCGATCGGCGCCGTCTGCGTCTTCTCGCCCTTGCCATCCCCCGCTTTCGCGAAGCGCGCCCGGTTGTTCCTGGCCGACCTCGCCGAGGCGGCGAGCGGCGAGCTCGAACACCGCCGGACCACCTTCCGCCAGACCCGCATCGCCGCCGACCTCGCCTACTGGAACCGCCTGTCCGAGGAGATCGCCGCCGCCGCCGGGTTCGACGAGGCGGTCGACCGCGCGCTGGCCCGCTGCGCCGAGCGCACCGGCGCCTCGCTCTGCTTCCTCGCCGGCTATCACCCGACCTACCGGCTGATCGAATACATCACCGCCCATGTCAGCCCCGACAGCGGGCTGCGCGGCTTCGACATGACCCGCTGGCCCGGCGGCCACGCCGTCGACGATGTCAGTTTCGGCGCTGGCCTCGCCGAAGACCGCATCATCGATTCCGGCCCGCTGCGCGACCTCGCCGACCTCCATGACTACGTCCATCTCAAGGCCCTGTTCCGCGCCGGGGTTCGCCGCCAGCTCGCCTATCCTTTCGACCTCGCCGACCGCCGCTTCGGCCTCGTGCTCGATTTCGAAACCCCCGCCATCCCCGAGAATACCGGCCGCCTGGTGCAGGATTTCCTCGCCCGGCTGGCGCCGCTGCTGATGGGAAGGCTGCGCGAGGATGCGCTCGAACGCGCCAACCGCACCCTGCGCACCATCCACGCCACCACCGAGGCCTTCGCCGGCCTCGCCACCGCCGAGGCGCTCTACGCCGCCCTCTGCTCCCTCGCCGTCGAAACCGGCGGCTACGACACGTGCTGGATCGGCCTCGCCGGCAACGAGCCCGGCCGGCCGATCCGCGTCGCCGCGTGCGCCGGCAACGGCGTCGCCTATGTCGAGCAGCTCCGCCTCTCCTGGGGTGACACGCCGGAGGGCCAGGGGCCGGCCGGCACCGCCATCCGCGAGGGCCGGATTTCCCGCTGGCGCGACATCGCGGTCGATCCGCGCTTCGAGCCCTGGCGCGCCCAGGCGCACGAGGCCGGCTTCCGCGCCTGCATGGCGCTCCCGATCGGCCTGCCCGCCACCCCGGCACCCGCGGTCTTCACCCTCTATTCCTCCAACCCGATGGCTTTCGGCGAGGAGGAACAGGCCCTGCTGGTCGAGCTGACCGCCAACCTGACCAAGGCGCTGCGCGATGTCGCGACCCGGCAGGAGCGTGACGCCGCACTCACCGCCCGCTCGATGAGCGAGCGGCGCATCGAATGGCTGCTCGCGGCGAGCGGCACGGTGCTCTACACCCTGTCCCTCCAGGAAAACGCCGCCCTGCCGCTCGAGATCAGCCGCAACATCATCGACCTGCTCGGCTACGCGCCCGAAGAGGTCAGCGGGCCGGACTGGTGGCCCCGCCACGTCCATCCCGACGACCTGCCGCGGGCCGGGCAGGGCGTCGCCCTCGCCATCGCCGCCGGGCATCACATCCACCGCTATCGCATCCGCCACCGCGATGGCGGGTTCCGCTGGATTCGCGACGAGCTGACCCTGCAGCGCGACGCCGACGGAAGTCCCTCCGCCATCGCCGGTGTGTGGATCGACATCACCGAACATCACGAGGCTGAGGAACAGATCTACCGCCTCGCCCATCTCGATCCGCTGACCGAGCTGCCCAATCGCCGCCTGCTCAACGAGCGCCTCGGCGCCGCCCTCGACGCGGCGCGGCGGGATGGCAGCCATGGCGCCCTGCTGTTCATCGATCTCGACCGGTTCAAGACGATCAACGACATGCTCGGCCACAGCGCCGGCGATGCGGCGCTGGGCGAAACCGCCCGCCGCCTGCGCCTCGCCATCCGCGCAACCGACACCATCGCGCGGATCGGCGGCGATGAATTCGTCGTCGTCCTCGCCCCGTCCGAGGCCTCCGCCGAGGCCGCCTCCGCCCACGCCACCGCGCTCGGCCACGCCCTGATCGAAACGGTGACGAGCCGCCCCATCTCGATCGGCGGGCGGCACTATCATCTCGGCGCCAGCATTGGCGTCACCCTGTTCCCGAAACCGGCGGACACGATCGACACGCTGATCCGCGAGGCGGATACCGCGATGTACCGGGCCAAGTCCGGCGATGGCGACGTGGTGATGTTCCGCCCGCAAATGTACCAGTCGATCCTCGACCGCCACGCCGTCGAGGACGACATCCGGAGCGCCCTGAAGGACGAGCGTTTCGAGATCTGGCTGCAGGAGCAGGTCGATGCCGCCGGCGCGCCGGCCGGGGTCGAGGCCCTGCTCCGCCTGCGCGGGCGCGACGGCCGGCTCACCCCGCCCGACCGCTTCGTCGGCGTCGCCGAATCCTCCGGCCTGATCGTCCCGCTCGGCCGCTGGCTGCTGGGCGAAACCTGCCGGCTGATGGCCCGCATCGGCGCCGACCGACCGGACTGGCGCATGTCGGTCAATGTCAGCCCGCGGCAGTTCCGCGATCCCGCCTTCGTCGCCGATGTTCTGGCCGCACTCGATCAGGAAGGTGTTTCCCCGGCACAGCTGACGCTCGAGATCACCGAGAACCTGCTGATCCGCGACCCCGAGGAGGTCGCCCGGATCATGGACACGCTGGCCGCGCGCGGCGTGCGCTTCTCGGTCGATGATTTCGGCACCGGCTATTCGAGCCTGCTCTACCTGCGGCGCCTGCCCATCCACGAGCTCAAGATCGACCGCGGCTTCATCTCCCAGGTGCCGCACGATGCCTCCGCCGTCGCCATCGTCGAGGCGATCCTCGCCATGGCCCGCCAGCTCGATCTTGATATCGTCGCCGAGGGCGTGGAGACCGCGGCGCATGTCGATTTCCTGCGCGCCCGCGGGCCGATGCGGATGCAGGGATATTTCTTCGCCGCCCCCCGCCCGGCCGCCGCCTGGCTCTCCGCCGCCCCCGCCGCCCCGCCTGCCGCGCCGATCTAGAGAATTATCCGGTCAGATGGGATCATCCGATCGGGTAAAGATGCTCTGGTCAGGCGCCTCACGGCTCCGCCGGCGCGCGGAGCATCGCCTCGCGCGCCGCGGTCGCGAGCTGGTCGACCCGCTCGTTCATCGGATCGCCGGCATGCCCGCGCACCCAGATCCACTCGATCTCGTGGGGCTTCGCGGCGGCGAGCACGCGCTGCCAGAGTTCGTAATTCGCCACCGGATCGCCCTGCGCGTTGCGCCAGTTCCGCCGCACCCAGCCGGTATGCCAGCGGGTGATGCCGTTGCGCAGATACTCGCTGTCGGTGTGCAGCTTCACCCGGCAGGGGCGCTTCAGCGCCTCCAGCGCGGCGGCGGCGGCGGTCAGCTCCATGCGGTTGTTGGTGGTCTCGCGCGCGGCGCCGGAAATCTCCCGCTCCGCCGCCCCGAAGCGCAGCACCGCCGCCCAGCCGCCGGCACCCGGATTGGGCTTGCAGCCGCCATCGGTCCAGATCTCGACCAGCCCCTCCGGCCCGGCCGTCATCGCCGGCTCAGACCCCATAATCCGCCGCCGATCCCGCCTGGAGGTGAAAGCGCAGCCGGCGGTAATAATCGAGCGGGTCCTTCCGCGTCACCAGCGCATCCTCCGGCGTGTTGATCCAGTCATAGAGCCGGGTGAGCAGGAAGCGGATCGCCGCCCCCCGGCACAGCACCGGCAGCGCCTCGGTCTCGGCGGCCGAAAGCGGGCGCACCGCCTGGTAGCCGCGCAGCAGCGCGCGGGATTTCGTGATGTTGAAGCTGAAATCCGGCTCGAAGCACCAGGCGTTGAGGCACACCGCGATGTCGTAGGCGTAAAGATCGGTCGCGGCGAAATAGAAATCGATCAGCCCCGAGATCGCGTGGTCGAGGAAGAACACGTTGTCGGGGAACAGGTCGGCATGGATATGGCCGCGCGGCAGATCCGCCGGCCAGGCGGCGAGGGTGGCCTCCAGTGCCGTGCGAACCTCCCCGGTCAGGCCCGGCAGCACCGCATCGCCGCTGTCGCCGCAGCGCCCGAGCAGCGGCGCCCAGCCCTGCGGGCCGAGCGCGTTCGCGCGGGTGGCCGCGTAATCCTCGCCGGCCAGATGCATCCGCGCCATCGCCGCGCCGAGCGGGCCGCAATGCGCAACCGTCGGCCGCCGCGGCCAGACGCCGGGCAGGAAGGTGGTGATCGAAGCGATCCGCCCGGCCAGCGGGTTGAGATTGGCGCCGTCGCGCGCGCGCACCGGCAGCGGGCAGGGCAGGGACTTCGCCGCCAGGTGCTCCATCAGCCCGAGAAACCACGGCAGCTCCGCCGGATCGACCCGCCGCTCGTAGAGCGTGAGGATGAAGTCGCCCGCCGTGGTCCGCAGCGAATAATTGCTGTTCTCGACCCCCTCGGCGATGCCGCGGAACGCGACCACGCGGCCGATATCATAGCCTTCGAGGAACGCGGCCAGCGCGTCGTCGGTCACTTCGGTATAGACTGCCATGAGTTCGGAGATGACCGATCGCCGTTTTGATGGCAAGGGAGGGTTAACAAATCGGATGGAGACCGCGTTGACCCGCATTGCCCGCCTTGCCGCCCTGTTCGCCCCGCTCGGTCTTGCCGCCTGCGCCGGTGGGCCGGGCCCGAAGCTCGACTGTCCGCAGGTCGCGGTGCTGCAACAGGCCGATCGCCTCGTCCGCGTCGCCGGCCCCGCCGACGATGTCGCGGCGCGGATCGTCGATGCGCGCGTCACCGGCGTTGCCGGCAAATGCGCGCCGCACGGCGATGCCGGCGAGCGCGTCGTCTTCCGCATCGGCTTCGCCGCCACCCGCGGCATTGCCGCCCGGCAGGACCGCTACACCCTGCCGTATTTCGTCGCGATCACCGAAGGCGACCGCATCATCGCCAAGCAGGTCTATCCGGTCCGCTTCGACTTCCGCCACGGCGCCACCCAGGCGGTGGCGACGACCAGGCCGATCCGGCTCGATTTCCCCCGCGCCCCGCGCAGCGCCACCCAGCAGGTGCTGGTCGGATTCCAGCTTACCCCGGCCGAGCGCGCCGCCGCGTCGCGGAGCGCGCGATGAGCCTCTCCGCCCCCGAGGTCATGGCCCATCATCAAGGGGCCGATTATCTCGACTGCCTGCGCCGTCTGCATCGCGCGCTCGCCCCGCGCCGCTATCTCGAGATCGGCGTCTGGCGCGGCGAATCCCTCGCCCTTGCCGAAGCCGAGAGCCTCGCGATCGACCCCGATTTCCAGCTCGACCGCGACGTCCTCGCCGGCAAGCCCGCCTGCCACCTGCATTCCTGCGGCAGCGACGCGTTCTTCGCCCGCCACGATCCGCTCGCCATCCTCGGCGGCCCGGTCGATTTCGCCTTTCTCGATGGCATGCACCGGTTCGAGTTCCTGCTGCGCGACTTCATCAATACCGAGCATGTCTGCCACAGCCGCAGCGTGATCGCCCTGCATGACTGCCTGCCGATCGACCCCAGGATCACCTTCCGCGACCAGAACGAGGAGCTGCGCCGCGATGCGGTGGTGCCCGGCTGGTGGGCCGGCGATGTCTGGAAGATGGCCGTGCTGCTGCGGCGCTACCGGCCAGACCTGCGGCTGCTCGCGCTCGATGCGCCGCCGACCGGCCTGCTCCTGGTCTCCGGGCTCGACCCCGCGAGTTCCCGCCTGGAGGAGGCCTACGAGGCGATGGTCGCGGAGATGATGGAGGTCGATCTCGCCGCCTTCGGCACCGCGCGCCTGTTCGCGCTGCTCGCCCCGCGCCCGACCGCCTTGCTCGACGATCCCGCCGCCCTCGACGCGGCGCTCTTCGCGTGAGCCCGCCCTTCGCGGGTGCCGCCCTCGTCACCGGCGGCGCGAAGCGGCTCGGCGCTTCCATCGTCCGCGCCCTGTCGGCGGCGGGCTTCCCGGTCGTCATCCACCACCGCGCCTCGTCGGCCGAGGCCGAGACCCTGGCCGCCGAGCTGCGCGCGCAGGGCGGGATCGCGCATGTCCTCGCCGCCGACCTCGCCGATCCCGCAGCGGTCGAAACCCTGATCGGCCGCGCCGCCGCCCTCGCCGGCCCGGTCAGCGTCCTGGTCAACAACGCCTCGCGCTTCGAATTCGATTCGGCCGCCAGCGTCACCGCCGCCTCGATCGCCGAGCATATCGCGCCCAACCTCGCCGCCCCGGTGCTGCTCGCGCGCGACATGGCGTCCGGCCTCGCCGGCCAGCCCGGCGTGATCGTCAACCTGCTCGACCAGAAACTCGCCAATCTCAACCCCGATTTCTTCTCCTACACCCTCGCCAAGGCCGGCCTCGCCGCGGCGACCGAGATGCTGGCGATGGCCCTCGCCCCGGCGATCCGCGTCTGCGGTGTCGCCCCCGGCCTCACCCTGATCGGCGCGAAGCAGAGCGAGGAGAATTTCCGCCGCGGCCAGGATGCCACGCCGCTGCGCCGCGGCTCGCAGCCCGAAGACATCGCCCGCGCCGTGCGCTTCATCGTCGAGACCCCCTCGCTCACCGGCACCACCCTCTATGTCGATGCCGGCGAGCACCTGATGCGCCGCCAGCGCGACGTCTCGTTCAGCGCCGGATAGCGCGGCGTCGTACCAGAGACGCCCTTGTGCCGGCGGGGGGCGTGCCCTAATTGCGGCGACATGACCGAAGACACGCTGAACGCCGGCCCCGACCACAAGACGGGCCCGGACCCCCTGGCGGCTGGCAGCGACACGGCGCCCGCCTCCGAGGCTGAACAGCTTGCCGCCGCCCACGAGCGGATCGCCGCCCTCGAGGCCGAGGCCGCCGATTTGCGCGACAAGTGGATCCGTTCCCAGGCCGACATGGAAAACCTGCGCGCCCGCACGCGGCGCGAGGTGGAGGATGCCCGGCTCTACGCGGTGCAGAAATTCGCCGCCGACGTTGCCGAGGCGGCCGAAAATCTCCGCCGCGGGCTCGATGCCCTGCCGCCGCCGCAGGAGGGCGAATCCCCGCTTCTCGCCAAGCTGCGCGACGGGTTCGCCGGCGTCGAGCGCAGCTTCATCGCCATGCTCGAGCGCAACGGCATCCGCGCCGATGAGGCGATCGGCGCCACCTTCGATGCCGACCGCCACCAGGCGATGGCCGAGCAGGAAACCGCCGACTCCCCGCCCGGCACGGTGATCCAGGCCTGGAGCCGGACATGGACGCTGAACGGCCGCCTGCTCCGCCCGGCGATGGTGGTGGTGGCGAAGGCGCCCTCCGGCGGCCAGCCCGGCAAGCCGCTCGATATCGAGGCCTGATCCCCGCGCGTCGGTCATCGCCGCTGCGCCAAAATTCCGGCCCCTCCGGCCAGCCGACCCCTTGTGCCCGCAGGGGTGGTTCAATACATCAAGCGGGCGAAACAATAGGGGTGTGCCCGATGCTTCGGGTCCGGCGCACCCGCTGAAAGGAGTGTTTCTATGAGCAAGGTCATCGGCATCGACCTCGGTACCACCAATTCCTGCGTCGCGATCATGGAGGGCAAGGATGTCCGCGTGGTCGAGAACAGCGAAGGCGCCCGCACGACACCCTCAATGATCGCCTTCTCCGAGAGCGGCGAGCGCCTGGTCGGCCAGTCCGCCAAGCGCCAGGCGGTCACCAACCCGACCAACACGCTTTACGCGGTCAAGCGCCTGATCGGCCGCCGCTACGAGGATCCCACCGTCGAGAAGGACAAGGGCCTCGTCTCCTACAATATCGTCCGCGGCGACAATGGCGATGCCTGGGTCGAATCCCGCGGCCAGCGCTTCGCGCCGAGCCAGATCTCGTCCTTCGTGCTCACCAAGATGAAGGAAACCGCCGAGGCCTATCTCGGCGAAGCCGTCACCCAGGCGGTCATCACCGTCCCCGCCTACTTCAACGACGCCCAGCGCCAGGCCACCAAGGACGCCGGCAAGATCGCCGGGCTCGAAGTGCTGCGCATCATCAACGAGCCCACCGCCGCGGCCCTCGCCTACGGCATGGACAAGAAGAACGGCGGCACCATCGCGGTCTACGACCTCGGCGGCGGCACGTTCGACGTCTCGATCCTCGAACTGGGCGATGGCGTGTTCGAGGTGAAATCCACCAATGGCGACACCTTCCTCGGCGGCGAGGATTTCGACCAGCGCGTGATCGACTACCTGGCCGACGAGTTCAAGCGCGAGCAGGGTATCGACCTGCGCAAGGACAAGCTGGCCCTCCAGCGCCTCAAGGAAGCCGCGGAAAAGGCCAAGATCGAGCTGTCCTCCTCGAAGGAAACCGAGATCAACCTGCCCTTCATCACCGCCGACGCCTCGGGGCCGAAGCATCTCGTGATGAAGCTGACCCGCGCCAAGCTCGAAAGCCTCGTCGATGATCTGGTCGAGCGCACGCTCGGCCCGTGCCGCGCGGCGCTGAAGGATGCCGGTGTGACCGCCGGCGAGATCGACGAGGTGATCCTGGTCGGCGGCATGACCCGCATGCCCAAGGTCATCGAGACGGTGAAGACCTTCTTCGGCAAGGAACCCGCCCGCAACGTCAACCCCGACGAGGTCGTGGCCATCGGCGCGGCCATCCAGGGCGCGGTGCTGAAGGGCGACGTCAAGGACGTCCTCCTGCTCGACGTCACCCCCCTCTCGCTCGGCATCGAGACGCTGGGCGGCGTGTTCACCCGCCTGATCGACCGCAACACCACGATCCCGACCAAGAAGAGCCAGACCTTCTCCACCGCCGACGACAACCAGACCGCCGTGACCATCAAGGTCTACCAGGGCGAGCGCGAGATGGCGGCGGACAACAAGCTGCTCGGCAATTTCGACCTGACCGGCATTCCCGCGGCCCCGCGCGGCGTGCCGCAGATCGAGGTCACCTTCGATATCGACGCCAACGGCATCGTCTCCGTCTCGGCCAAGGACAAGGCGACCGGCAAGGAGCAGCAGATCCGCATCCAGGCCTCCGGCGGCCTGTCGGACACCGATATCGAGCGCATGGTCAAGGATGCCGAGGCGAACGCCGCGGCCGACAAGGTCAAGCGCGAGCTGGTCGATGCCCGCAACCATGCCGACGGTCTCGTCCACCAGACCGAAAAGACGCTGAAGGACAACGAGGGCAAGGTCTCCGCCCAGGACAAGGGCGAGGCCGAGGCGGCCATCGCCGCGGTCCGCTCGGCGCTCGAGGGCAGCGATCTCGAGGCCATCAAGTCGGCCACCGAGCGGCTGACCCAGGTCGCGATGCGTGTCGGCGAGGCGATGTACAAGGCGCAGGCCGAGGCTGGCGCCGCCCAGCCGGGTGCCGAGTCCGCGCCGGGCGACAAGGTGGTCGACGCCGAGTTCGAGGATGTCGACGACAAGAAGAAGTCCGCGTGACGGTCGCCGCCGCACGATAGATGCTTGCCAGTCCCGGACCAGCGATGGTCCGGGACATTCTTGTTTCTGAGATTGTCGGGATTGAGCCGGGATCATGGCGAAGACGGATTATTATGAACTGCTCGGCGTATCGCGGAGCGCCGCCGCCGATGAGCTGAAAAAGGCCTATCGCAAGCTGGCGATGCAATATCACCCGGACCGCAATCCGGGCGATGCCGCGGCCGAGCAGAAATTCAAGGACATCAACGAAGCCTACGACGTCCTCAAGGACGAGCAGAAGCGCGCCGCCTATGACCGCTTCGGCCATGCCGCGTTCGAAGGCGGCGGGCCGGGTGCCGGCGGCTTTGGCGGCGGCGGCTTCGGCGGTTTCGGCGGGTTCGAGGGCGGCATCGGCGATATTTTCGAGCAGATGTTCGGCGAGGCGATGGGCGGGCGCCGCGGCGGCCGGGCCGAGCGCGGCGGGGCGGATATCCGCGCCGCCGTCGAGATCGACCTGACCCAGGCCTTCGCCGGCACCAAGAGCGAGATCCGGGTGCCGACGCGCGTCTCCTGCGATGCCTGTTCGGGCTCCGGCTCGGCCGACAAATCCGCCGCCAACGAGGCGTGTTCGACCTGCGGCGGCGCCGGTCGCGTGCGCGCCCAGCAGGGCTTCTTCGTCGTCGAGCGCACCTGCCCGACCTGCGGCGGCGCCGGCCGCACCGTCCGCAATCCCTGCCGGGTCTGCTCCGGCGTCGGCACCGTGCCGCGCGAGCGCACCCTCTCGGTCTCCATTCCCGCCGGCGTCGAGGATGGCACGCGCATCCGCCTCTCCGGCGAGGGCGAGGCCGGCGGCCGCGGCGCGCAGCCCGGCGATCTCTACGTCCATGTCGCGATCCGCCCGCATCCGATCTTCCAGCGCGACGGTGCGAACGTCTTCTGCCGCGTGCCGCTGCGCATGGCCCAGGCCGCCTTGGGCGGCGAGATCGAGGTTCCCGCGATCGATGGCTCCCGCGCCCGGGTCAAGATCCCCGCCGGCACCCAGACGGGCGACCAGTTCCGCCTGCGCGGCAAGGGGTTCTCGGTGCTGCGCAGTTCGGCGCGCGGCGACATGTATATCCAGGTCGCGGTCGAAACCCCGCAGAACCTGACCAGGCGCCAGCGCGAACTGCTCGAGGAATTCGAGCGCGAGGCCGGGACCACCGCCGCCGGCAGCCCCGAGCATGAAGGCTTCTTCGCCAAGGTGAAGGAATTTTTCGACGGATTGTAACAATCCCCCGCCGCCGCCCCGAAGCCAGGCTCCGGTGCGGCGGCGGGGCGTTGCTTTCCGCCGTGCCTCGCCCAACTATCCCGGCAGGCCGCCAACCAACAGGATGAACATCATGAAGCCAGTTCTGCCTGCCGCCGCCGCCATCGCCCTGCTTCTCGCCGGCTGCGCCGTAGCCCCGCCGAGCGGGCCGAGCGTGGTCTCGATGCCCGGCCCCGGAATCTCCTTCGACCAGTTCCGCCACGACGATTCGCTCTGCCGCTATTACGCGAGCCGCCAGATCAACCCGGCCGAGGCCCAGGCCGCCGGCCAGTCCGCCACCAACACCGCGGTCGGCGGCACCCTGCTCGGCGCCGCCGCCGGCGCGCTGCTCGGCGCTGCCGGCGGCAATGCCGGCACCGGGGCCGCGATCGGCGCGGGTTCCGGCCTGCTGCTCGGCAGCACCATGGGCGGCGGCAACGCCCAGAACGCGGCGGACTCGATGCAGGCGCGCTACAACGTCGCCTATGCCCAGTGTATGGTAGCGCACGGCAACAAGATGGAAGGCTATGCGCGCGGATACCGACCGTCCTACAATTACGGCGCGCCGTCCTATGCGCCGCCCGGCTACTACGCCTATCCGCATTACTGATCCGGTCCGCGCCGGCGGTGTCGCACTCGGTGCCGCGCCGCCGCCGATGGCGCGGCCGCGACGGCGCCGGCGCTGGCGGATTCCGCTCCCGGTCTCGATCGCCCTGCACGCGGCGATCCTGCTCCTGCTGCTCTACGTGGTGCATCGCCGTCGGTTGCCCGAGCCGCACCCCCAATCCGGCATCGAAGTCGTGTTTCAGAATTCCGGCCTGACCCACACGGCGAAGCACGACGCCGCCCCCGCAGAACCCCGCCACGCGCCCGAGGCCACACCATCCCTGCCGCCGCCGCCGCTTGCCGCCCCGCCGCCGCAACCAGCACCCAAGCCGGTTCCCGCGCCATCACCAGCGCCGCCCGCGGTCCATCTCGACACGCGCCAGTTCGCCCCGCCGCCGATGCAGGCCTCCATCGTCCCGCACGCCCCGCCGGTGCCGAAATCGCCGCCCCGCCCGTCTCGCCCGGCGCCGCGCCACAGCTATGTCGTGATGAACGGCATGTCCTTCGGCAGCCGGCCGAGCACCGCGCTCACCCATCGCAGCACGGCGCTCAACCTCGCCCCCGCCGCCCCCGACTTCAACCGCCATGCGCCCGACATCGTCTTCAAGGGCAAGGCCGGGCCGGACTGGCAGAGCGCCTTCAACAAATGGGTGAACACGCATGATTATTACCCCGAGGGTGCCGCCGCCCAGGGCCAGCAGGGCTCGGTGACGGTGAGCTTCACCGTGCTGCCCGACGGGCGGGTGATCGACCTGCACATGGTCAGCCGCTCCGGCGCGCCGCTGCTCGACATGGCGTGGTATGGGCTGTTCAACGGTGCGCAGGTGCCGAAATTCCCGCCCGGCTCGAAGGCGAAATCCGAGCAGGTGACGGCAACCATCCACTTCATCCTGATCCACTGACCCCGCCCCGTGCGGGGCAGGGCAGGGACCAGCCCCACGCGGCGGGGCAAAAATCAGCCGCGCCGGGCGCGGCGGATGACCCCCGCCGCCTCCAGCGCGGCGATCTCGGCCCCGGTATAGCCATGCTCGGCGAGGATCTCGTCGAGATGCGCGGCAAAGCCCGGCGGTGCCGCGTGCGGCCCGCCCGGCGTGCGCGAGAACTTGATCGGCGTGCCCAGCGTGCGCACCCCGTCCAGCTCCGCGACCATGGCGCGGTGGCGCGCGTGCTCGCTCTCCAGCGCCGCATCCACCGGCCGCACCGGCCCGGCCGGAATCCCGGCGCGGATCATCCGCTCGGCGAGTTCCTCGCCGTCATGCCCGGCGAGCGCCTCGCTCAGCGCCGCGGTCATCGCCGCGCGGTTGGCGAGCCGGTCGGCATTGGTGGCAAAGCGCGGATCGGCGGCGAGGTCCGGCCGCTCCAGCAGCGCGCAGAGCTTGCGGAACTGCCCGTCATTGCCGCCGGCGATGAAAATCTCGCAGGTCGCGGTCGGGAAGGTGTCATAGGGGGCGATGTTGGGATGGGCGTTGCCCGTCGCCGCCGGCCGCTTGCCGTTCAGCAGGTAATTCGCCGCCGCCGGGTGCAGCAGCGCCATGCCCGCATCGTGCAGCGTCATGTCGATGAACTGCCCGCGCCCCGAGCGCTGGCGCTCCTGCAACGCCATCAGGATGCCGACCGCCGAATACAGCCCGGTCGCGAGATCGACCACCGGCGTCCCCATCCTGAGCGGCCCCTCGCCGGGGCGGCCGTTGATGGTCATCAGCCCGGTCATCGCCTGCACCACCGCGTCATAGCCCGGCAGCCCGCCGAACGGCCCGTCGGCGCCGAACCCCGAGATCCGGCAATGCACGAGGCGCGGAAAGCGCGGGGCCAGCGCCGCCTGGCCGATATTCCACTTCTCCAGCGTGCCGGGCTTGAAATTCTCCACCAGCACGTCGGCCTCCTCCAGCAGCCGCAGCAGCACCGCGCGCCCCTGCTCGTGCGCGAGGTCGAGCGTCATCGCCCGCTTGTTGCGATTGGCACCGAGGAAATAGCTCGCATCCCGCGCCCCGTCCGCCCGCTCGAGGAAAGGCGGTCCCCAGTCGCGCACCTCGTCGCCCTGCGGCGGCTCGATCTTGATCACGTCCGCGCCGTGATCGGCGAGGATCATCGTGCAATACGGCCCGCCCAGCACCCTGGTCAGGTCGATCACCTTCAGCCCGGTCAGCGCGCGTTCGGTCATGGCGGCGATCATGGTCCCCTGTCGAATTCGGTGTCGCGCCCATCTGATGCTATGGACGCGGCCTCGACACAAGCAGGACAGGGAAGGGAGCGGAGATGGAACTCGGATTGAAGGGCAAGCGGGCGATCGTGTGCGCGGCCAGCAAGGGGCTCGGCCGCGCCGTGGCCGTCTCCCTCGCCCGCGAGGGCGTGGATCTGGTGATCACCGCGCGCGGCGAGGCGGCGCTGGCCGAAACGGCGGCGGCGATCCGCGCCGAAACCGGGGTGAAGGTCGAGATCGCGGCCGGCGACATCACCACCGAGGCGGGCCGCGCCGCGGCGCTCGCCCTCTGCCCCGCGCCGGACATCCTGATCAACAATGCCGGCGGCCCGCCCGCCGGCGATTTCCGCAAATTCACCGACGCCGACTGGGAAGCCGCCCTGCGCGCCAACATGCTCACCCCGATCGCGCTGATCCGCGCGACGGTGGATGGCATGATCGAGCGCCGCTTCGGCCGCATCGTCAACATCACCTCGGCGGCGGTGAAATCGCCGATCCCCGCCCTTGGCCTGTCCAATGGCGCCCGCGCCGGGCTCACCGGCTTCGTCGCCGGCCTCGCCCGCCAGGTCGCGAAGCACAACGTGACGATCAACAATCTTCTCCCCGGCCCCTTCATGACCGACCGTCTGCGGGACAACGCGGCCTCCGCCGCCCGCGCCTCCGGCCGCTCGGTCGAGGACGAGCTCGCCGCCCGCGCCGCCGCCAACCCGACCGGCCGCGTCGGCACGCCGGAGGAATTCGGCGATGCCTGCGCCTTCCTCTGCGGCGCACAGGCGGGCTTCATCGTCGGCCAGAACCTGCTGCTCGATGGCGGCGCCTTCAACGCGGCGTTCGGCTGACCTTGGCCTACCCGGTTTCGGATCATTACGACGGCGCCCGCTTCTTCAACCCCGAAGGCGCCCGCCGCCGCACCGGCCGCTTCCCGATGCTCCGCTGGGTCACGCGGCGCGAGGGACGGGCGAAATGGCCCGACCGGGTGGAAAACCGGATCTTTGCTCCGCCGCCCGCCGCGGTGGCGGCGGGCGAGGCGGCGGTGACCTTCATCGGCCATGCGAGCTTCCTGATCCGCCTGCCGGGCCTCGTGCTGCTGACCGACCCGATCCTCTCGGATCGCTGCTCGCCGGTCGGCTGGGCCGGGCCGCGCCGGGTCCGCCCGCCCGGCCTCACGCTCGAGGCGATGCCGAAGCCGGACGCGATCCTGCTCTCGCACAACCATTACGACCATTGCGACATCCCGACCCTCGCCGCCCTGCACGCGCGCTTCGGCCGCATCCCGATCTTCACCCCGCTCGGCAACCGCGCCTTTCTCACCCGCAAGGGGCTCGGCCCGGTCACCGAGCTTGACTGGTGGCACCATGCCGAGCTGCACGGCACCCGCATCACCCTGACCCCGGCGCGGCATTTCGCCGCCCGCACCCTGCGCGACCGCAACGCCACGCTCTGGGGCGGTTTCATGCTGCGCCATGAAGCCGGCCAGCTCTATTTCGCCGGCGACACCGGCTATACCGGCTATTTCCGCATGATCCGCGAGCGTCTCGGCCGCCCCGGCCTCGCCTTGCTGCCGATCGGCGCCTACGAGCCGCGCTGGTTCATGGGCAATGTCCACATGAACCCGGCGGATGCGGTGCGCGCCTTCGCCGAGCTGGGGGCGGCGCGGGCGGTGGGGATGCATTTCGGCACGTTCCAGCTCACCGACGAGGCGATCGACGCCCCGGAGCGCGACCTCGCCGCCGCCCGCGAGGCCGCCGGCCTGCCGGCCGCGCGTTTTTCCACGCTCGATGTCGGCGAGACCGGCCTGTTCCGCCTCGATCCCGGCTGACCGACCTCAGCCGGATCAAAAACCCGGCTGACTGCCCTCAGCCGGATCAAAAACCCGGCTGAAGGGGGTCAGCCGCGAATCGCCTCGATCCGCGGCGGGTTGCGCAGCGTCTGCAGGATCACGCAATAGCGCTCGGTGCTCTCGATCAGCCGGGCCACGCTTTTCTCGTCCGCATCGGTGTCGAGATCGAAGCGCAGCGAAATCTCGGTGACACCCACCGGCGTGGCGCGGTCGATCGCCAGCGTCCCGCGCGCGTCCCATACCCCCTCGGCGGTGATGCTGCCGCGCTTCACAATCACCCCCATCGCGGTCGCGACGGCGGACAGCGTCACCCCGGCGCAGGCGACCAGCGCCTCCAGCAGCATGTCGCCCGAACAGGCCTGCGAGCCGTCGCCGCCGGCCGCCTCGTGCAGCCCGGCGGTCACCTCGCCGTCATGGCCGCGCACCACGCAGGCGAGCCCGCCCTGCACGATCTCGCCCACCGCGCGCGAGACGATCCGCGCCGAGGCGGCATCCTCGCGGTATTTCTGCTTCAGCGGCGCCTGCAAGGCGCGGAGTTCGGCGGCATCCATCGCGGTCTCCCGGAAACTGTCCTGTGTCTTGCGGCGAGGATGCAGCCGCCGCCCCGCCGAGGCAAGCGGCGGATCAGCGATGCGCCTCGGGCGCCGGCTCCACCGTATTGGGCTTGGGGATCGGCCGGTTCTCGACGACGCGCAGGAACTGGTGCGACATCGCGTGATAGACCGGCTCCTTGCAGACCAGCCGCGAAGCCATGGTGCCGAGGATCGCGGCAATCCCGACCGGCACCGACATCGACGGATCGGAGGTCATCTCGATCACGATCACCGCCGCCGTCAGCGGCGACTGCACGACGCCGGCGAAATACCCGGCCATGCCCACCATCGCGAATCCCGCCACCGGCAATCCCGGCAGCAGATGCACGAACGCCGTGCCGACGCCGACGCCGACAGCGAGGGAGGGCGCGAAAATCCCCCCCGGAATCCCCGAGAGATACGACACCAGGGTGGCGAGGAATTTCAGCGGCGCGAAATCGACCGGCGGCAGCACGCCCGAAACCATCGCATCCCGCGCATTGGCATAGCTCGCATCGAACACCATCCCGTGCGAGGCGAAGCCGATCGCCGCGAGCACGAGGCCGCAGAAGGCGGCGAAAATCACCGGCTGCTTCTGCGCGAGGCGGTTGATCGCGCCGGGCAGGAACTTCCACGGTGTCACCAGGATCTGCGCGAACACCCCGCCCGCGAGCCCGCCGATCACGGCGCAGACCGGGATCAGCAGCCAGACCCAGTCCAGCTTCAGCACCGCGTGCGAGAAGCCGAAATAAGGCTGGTAGCCGAGGACGAACATCAGGGTGATGCCGCTCGCGAAGGCGGCGAGGATGATCGAGCGCACCTGCCGGTCATCGAAGCTGCGCGCCATCTCCTCGATCGCGAAGACGATGCCGGCCAGCGGCGCGTTGAAGGCGCAGGTGATGCCCGCCGCCCCCCCGGCGAGGATCAGCAGCCGCTGCAGCGCATGGGTGCGCTCCAGCCCCATCCGCCCGCAGATATTCATCGCAGCACAGCCGATCTGCACCGTCGGCCCCTCCTTGCCGATCGACGCGCCGCTCGCGAAGCCGATCAGCGTCAGCAGGAATTTCCCCACCGCGATCCGCAGCGACAGCACCGAATCGACATCGGCCGAATCCTGCATCTGCAACCCGGCCATCGCCTGCGGAATGCCCGAGCCCTGCGCGCCGGGAAACACCTGCCGGGTGAGATAGACGATGAGCGCGAGCCCCGCCGGGCAAAGCAGGAACACGATCCAGCCGTGCTGCGCCGTGACATGCTGGAACAGCGCCGTCGCGCGGACGACGCCGATGCCGAAGGCGATGGAGACCAGTCCGGTGATGATGGCGGCGAGAACGAAGATGAGATTGCGTTTCAATGCCGCCATGAATGAAGATCTCCCTGAAAAATGATCCCGGCGGCAGGGCCAGGCCACATCCCGCCGCGCCCGCGGGGCTTGCCCGATACCGCTTGATTCATGTCAATGCCAGAACGGGCACCGCATGTGAACCGTCCGCCGCCCGCGCCCGGCGCTGCGGCCGCCGGCGCCGCCTGAGAGGACAGACTTGACCGCACCATCCAACGAGGCTTCCGCCACCCCGCCCCGCCGCGCGCTCGACCGTCGCCTGATCGCGGCGGGGCAGGGGGCGCGGCGCTGGCTCGCGCTCGCCATCGGGCTCGGCCTCGCCGCCGGCCTCGCGGTGATCGCTCAGGCGCTGCTGCTCGCCCATGTCGTCACCGCGCTGATCTTCCGCCACGAAGCCGCCGCCGCGCTGGCGCTGCCGCTCGCGGCGCTGGCCGGGCTGCTGCTCCTGCGCGCGGCTTTGAGCTTTGCTGCTGAACACGCCGCCCACCACGCCGCCGCCGCGGTCAAGCTCTCGCTCCGCCGCACCCTGCTCGACCATCTCTTCGCCCTCGGCCCCGCTTACGCCGCCGGCGAGCGCAGCGCCGACCTCGCCGCCACCCTGCTCGACGGTGTCGAGGCGCTGGAGCCCTATCTCGCCCGCTACCTGCCGCAGATGGCGCTGGTCGCACTGGTCCCGCTCGCCATTCTCGCCGCCATCTTCCCGGTGGACTGGATCAGCTTCCTCGTCCTGCTCGTCACCGGCCCGATCATCCCGGTCTTCATGGTCTTTGTCGGCTACCGCGCCGAGGCGATCAACCGCCGGCAATGGCGCGAATTGCTGACCATGAGCGCCCGCTTCCTCGATGCCGTGCAGGGGATCACCACGCTGCGGCTGTTCGGCCGCGCGCGCGACGAGATCGCGCTGATCGGGCGCATCGCCGATGAATACCGCCGCGCCACCATGGCCGGGCTGCGCATCGCCTTCCTCACCTCGGCGGTGCTGGAATTCTTCGCCTCGCTCTCGATCGCCCTGGTCGCCGTGCTGTTCGGCGCGCGGCTGCTGCACGGGCATATCGGCTTCTTTCCCGCCTTCTTCGTGCTGCTGCTGGTGCCGGAATTCTTCCTCCCCCTGCGCGGCCTCGCCACCCATTACCACGCGCGAATGACGGCGCTGGCCGCCGCCGGCCGCATCTTCGACGTGCTCGATACACAACCCGCGACGACCTGGGGCGATGCCGCTCCGCCATCCGGTCCGCTGTCGCTGCGCTGCGCCGGCCTCACCATCGCCCACGAGCCCGGCCAGACGGTGCTGCACGGGATCGACTGCGCCTTTCCCGCCGGCACGCTCACCGCCATCGTCGGCCGCTCCGGTGCGGGCAAATCCACCCTCGCCGCCGCCCTGCTCGGCTTCGTCGCCCCGCACTCCGGCGCCGTCCTCGTCAATGACGACACCGCGCTCACCGCGCTCGACCGTGAGGCCTGGTGGGCGCAACTCGCCTATGTGCCGCAGACCCCCCGCGTCTTCGCCGGCACGATCGCCGCGAACCTGCGCCTCGCCCGGCCGGAAGCGGACGACGCGGCGCTGCGCGAGGCCCTCCGCCGCGCCCGCCTGCTCGACGAGATCGACCGCCTGCCCGCCGGGATCGAGACAAGCATCGGCGATGGCGGCGCCGGGCTCTCCGGCGGCCAGGTCCAGCGCCTCGCCCTTGCCCGCGCCTTCCTGCGCGACGCGCGGCTGCTGATCCTCGACGAAGCCACCGCCCATCTCGACCTCGAAACCGAGGCCGAGATCGCCGCCGCCATCGCCGACCTCGCCCGCGGCCGCACCGCGATCCTGATCGCCCACCGCCTCGCCACGGTGCGCCGGGCCGACCGCATCCTGGTGCTGGAGGGCGGGCGCCTCGCCGAATCCGGCACGCATGACGAGCTGCTCGCCCGCGGCGGCGCTTACGCCGCCCTGCTCGGCGCCGCGGAGGCACCATGCGCGACCTGATCCGCCTGCTCCGCCTCTACGCGCCCTACCGGGCCTGGGTGCTCGCCGGCGTAGCACTCGGCCTGCTCACCGTGCTGGCGAATTTCGCCCTGCTCGCGCTCTCCGGCTGGTTCCTCGCCGCCACCGGCGTCGCCGGCCTCGCCGGCTACGCGGCGCAGAACGTGTTCAATTTCTTCACCCCGGCCGCCGGGGTGCGCTTCTTCGCCACCCTGCGCGTGCTCGCCCGCTATGCCGGCAGGCTGGTCGATCACGAGGCGACGTTCCGCCTGCTCGCCCGGCTGCGGATGGTCGCCTATGCCGGGCTCGAACCGCTCGCCCCGGTCGGCCTCGCCGGCGAGCGCGGCGGCGACCTGCTCTCCCGCCTCGTCGCCGATATCGACCGGCTGGGCGATTTTTTTCTCCGCGTCGTCTCGCCCTTCGTGATCGCGGCTGCGGCGGCGCTGGTCATGGCGCTCGGCTTCGCCATCGTCTCGCCCGCGGCCGGGCTGCTGCTCCTGCTCGGCCTGACCATCGCCGGCGTCGCGGTGCCGCTGGCGAGCCTCGGTCTCGGCCGCAACCCCGCCCGCGCCGCCGTCGCGGTGCAGGTGCAGCTGCGCGCCGATCTCGTCGATTCCGTCCAGGGCATGGCCGAACTGCTCACCTGCAATGCGAGCGGGGCGATGGCGGCGCGGGTCGATGCGGCGAGCGTCGCCCTGCTCGCCGCCCAGCGCCGCCTCGCGGCGATCGCAGGCTTCGGCGCCGCCGCCATCCTGCTCGCCTCCGGCCTGACCATGCTGGCGATGCTCCCGCTCGCAGGCACGCTGGCGGCGGCGCACCGCATCGCCGGCCCGGTCATCGCCCTGCTCGCCCTCGGCGCGATGGCCGCCTTCGAAGCGGTCGCCCCGCTGCCGGCCGCCTTCCAGCTCCTCGGCGGCATGGCCGAATCCGCCCGCCGCGTCTTCGACCTGCTCGACCGTCCGCCCCCCGTCGCCGAGCCCGCCTCCAGCCCGCCCCGCCCGGCCCGGCTCGACCTCAGGCTCGATGGCGTCTCGCTCCGCTATCCCGACGCCGCCCATGCGGCGCTCGCCGGCATCGACCTCGCGATCGCCGAGGGCGAGCACGTCACCATTCTCGGCCGCAGCGGCGCGGGCAAGACCTCGCTGTTCAACCTGCTGCTCCGCTTCGCCCCGCCCGCGGCGGGCAGCGCCACGCTCGGCGGCGTCGATCTCGCCACCATCCGCGGCGATGACCTGCGCTCGCTCTTCACCGTGGTCTCGCAGACCACCGCGATCTTCGCCGGCACCCTGCGCGACAACCTCCTCCTCGCCCGCCCGGATGCCGACGACGCGGCACTCTGGCGCGCGCTCGAGATAGCCCGCCTCGCCGATTTCGTCAGCACCCGTCCCGACGGCCTCGATTCGCTGGTGGGCGAGGCGGGGGCAAAACTCTCCGGCGGCGAGGCGCGGCGGCTCTCGCTCGCCCGCGCCGCCCTGCGCGCCACCCCCTTCCTGCTGCTCGACGAGCCGACCGAGGGGCTCGACCCGCTGACCGAGGCTGAATTCCGCCGCGCGCTCGCCGGCCTTGCCGCCGGGCGCACGGTCATCGCCATCACCCACCGTCTCGACCACCTCGCCGATGACGACCGCGTGGTGATGCTGGAGCAGGGCCGCATCGTCGCCGATGGCCGCTTCGGCGCGCTCCGCCGGGGCGAGGGGCCTGTGGCGCGGCTGTCACGGCTGCGGGAGATGTCGCGCCACTTCTGAGCCCGCCTGCAACGGATTGATACAGATCAATGCGGCGCCGCCCCAGCGGTCTAACGCTCTGGGCAATGCCAACCACGGCCGGGCGGGGGTCCCGCCGGTCATCGGGCCAGGAGTTCACCATGATCGACCCGACAGTCGTCGACCTGTCGCGCCTGCAATTCGCGCTGACCGCGCTGTATCACTTCCTGTTCGTCCCCCTCACGCTGGGGATGACCTTCCTGCTCGCGACGATGGAGACGGTCTACGTCATCACCGGCAAGCAGATCTACAAGGACATGGCCCTGTTCTGGGGCAAGCTGTTCGGCATCAACTTCGCCATCGGCGTTGCCACCGGCCTGACCATGGAATTCGAGTTCGGCACCAACTGGTCGATGTATTCGCATTTCGTGGGCGACGTCTTCGGCACCCCGCTCGCCATCGAGGGGCTGATGGCCTTCTTCATGGAAAGCACCTTCATCGGCCTGATGATCTTCGGCTGGGACCGGCTGAGCCGCCCCGCCCACCTCGCCATCACCTATCTCGTCGCCCTCGGCTCGAATCTCTCGGCGCTGTGGATCCTGATCGCCAACGGCTTCATGCAGGACCCGACCGGCGCCAAATTCGACCCCGACACGATGCGGATGCAGTTCCACAGCTTCGCCTCCCTCGTCTTCAGCCAGGACGCGCAGGCGAAATTCGTCCACACCTCGATCGCCGGCTACGTCACCGGCTCGATGTTCGTGATGGGCATCTCCGCCTACTACCTGCTGCGCCGCCAGCACCGCGAATTCGCCGCCCGCTCCTTCCGCATCGCCGCGATTTTCGGGCTGATCTCCACCCTCGGCGTGGTCACGCTGGGCGATGCGCTCGGCCGGATGGACTATCTGGTGCAGCCCGCCAAGCTCGCCGCGATGGAAGGCATCTGGCACACCACCAAGGGGCCGGGCGCGCCGTGGCTGATCGCCGCCGTGCCGAACGACCGCACCCAGAAAAACGATTTCGAGATCGGCGTGCCCTATGTGCTGACCCCGCTGGTCGCGCATGCCTGGAACGTCCGCATCCCCGGCATCGCCGAACTCGAGCAGCAGGCGCAAACCCGCGCCGCCAAGGGCATCCAGGCGGTGATCGCGCTCAAGCAATATGGCGAAACCCACAGCCCGGCGGCACTCGCCGCCTTCCGCAAGAACGAGGCGGACATGGGCTACGGCTTCCTCGCCCAGCGCTTCGCGCCGGATCAGGATCTCTCCAGGATCACGCCCGCGAACCTGCCCGGCATCCTGCAGAAAACCGGCCGCGAATCGATCCCCAACGTCTTCGTCGAGTTCTGGAGCTTCCGCCTGATGGTCGGGCTTGGCCTCGCCTTCCTCGTGGTCTTCGCCTTCGGCGCCTATTACAGCCTGCGCAACGAGCTTGAGAAACACCCGATGGTGATGCGCGCGGCGATGTGGGCGATCCCGCTGCCGGTGCTGGCCTGCGAATTCGGCTGGATCACCGCCGAGAACGGCCGCCAGCCCTGGACGGTCTATGGCTGGCTGCCGACCTTCCAGTCCGCCTCCAGCCACTCGGTCGGCTACATGCTGTTCTCGCTGATCGGCTTCGCCCTGCTCTACAGCCTGTTCATCGCCGCCGAGCTTTACCTGATGTTCAAATACGCAAGGCTCGGCCCCGGCGAGCACGCCCATCCCCGCCCGGTCGAGGCTCCGGTCGGCGTCGGACTGATGCGCCCCGGCTTCGCCGACAAGTCCTGGCAATAAGGAAACCGCGCCATGGAACTCTATATCGCGCTCAAGCTCATCTGGGCGGTGCTGCTCGGGGTGCTGCTCTGCGGCCTCGCCATCATGGTGGGGATGGACATGGGGGTCGGCGCGCTGCTGCGCTTCGTCGGCCGCACCGATGCCGAGCGCCGCACCGCACTCGCCGTGATCGGCCCGCACTGGGATGGCAACCAGGTCTGGTTCATCCTCGGCGGCGGCGCCATCTTCGCCGCCTTCCCGACGCTCTACGCCACCTCCTTCTCGACCTTCTACGTGGTGATGATCCTGCTGCTCTTCAGCATGATCATGCGCCCGGTCGCCTTCGAATACCGCTCCAAGGTCGATGCAAGGCGCTGGCGCTCGACCTGGGACTGGGCATTCCTGATCTCCGGCGCCCTGCCGATGATCATCTACGGTGCCGCCTTCGGCAACGTGCTCCAGGGGGTGGGGTTCCATTTCGGCTGGGACGGCCAGTATTACCAGGACGAGAGCTTCGTCTGGTACCTGCTCAACCCCTTCGCGGTGATGTGCGGCGTGATGTCGCTCGCCCTTGCCGTCCATCAGGGCGGGGCGATGCTGATGATCCGCGGCGAGGGCCCGATCGCCGAGCGCGCCCGGCGCTACGCGGTGCCCGCCGGCCTGCTCGCCGCCGCCCTGTTCACGATCGGTGGCGTCTGGGTCCGCTTCATCAAGGGCTTCGCCTACACCGCCCCGGTCAACCCGGCGATGCCGGCGACCCCGCTCGGCGGCCCTGCGGTCGCGATGCGCGCGGGCGCCTGGATGGACAATTTCCACCAGCACCCGGTGCTCTGGCTGCTGCCGGCTGTGGGCCTGTTCGGCATGATCGCGGGCCTGCTCGCGCTCGCCGCCCGCAAGCCGATCCTCGGCTGGTGGCTCGGCGCGCTGGCCTGGATCGGCACGATCTTCACCACCGGGGCGGCGATGTTCCCCTTCCTGATGCCCTCCACCACCGCCCCGGCGCAGAGCCTGACGGTGTGGAACGCCTCCGGCAGCGCCTATAATCTCGGCTGGATGCTGGCCTTCGCGCTGGTCTTCGTGCCGATCATCCTGAGCTACACGGCCTGGGCCTTCCGCGTCATGCGCGGCAAGGTGAAAACCGAGGCCGTCATCGCCAACGACCACTCCTATTGAAGCGGGAGGCACCATCCATGCTGTCCATGATCAAGTTCGTCGCCCTCGGGGGCATCCTGGTCGCCGCCATCCTGCTCGCGGTGGTCACCGGCGATGAAGGCCCCTGGTATTTCGGCTGGCTCGTCGGCACGGTGATGATCGTGCTGATCGCCGCCAGCGGTGCCGTGCTGTTCGAGGCGCAGGAAAGCGCCGTCCGCGCCCGCAACCACAACAGCAACCACGTTTGAGGAGACCCCCCCATGCTCGGCGGACTCGAAGGCCTCATCCTGTTCATCCCGTTCGTCTATTTCGGGCTCTACGTCATCGCCTGGCTCTACGCCCGCCGCCATTTCCCCTGACGGCGCGGGAATGCGCGCGCGCCCCGATCCGCTGGATCGGGGCGCGTTGGCGCATCCGCCACCACGCGGTGCCGTATTCGGTTTATCAACACAACAGAGCACGACATCCGATCCTGATGGATCGGAACGTGCTCTGGAAAGAGGGGTTCAGAACAGGAACGTATGCTCGCCGGTGCTGGTCACCGCGCGGGCCATGGCGGCGAGCGCTTCCGTGGGCATGTCCGGCCCGGTCGAGACGATCCGCATCGCCCCGCAGCCGGCCGCCCGCGCCATCGCCGCGAGCCGCGTCGCCATGGCGGCGCGCAGCTCCCGCCCATGCAGCGGGTCCATCACCGCGAAGGGCCGCACAGCCATCACCATCCCGTGCTCGATGTCGCTCACGCACCGGTAACAGGCGAGGCCGCACGGATTGTCGCGCCGCACCCAGCGGATCGTGATCGTCCCGCGCCGGTTCGGGTCCGCCCCGAGCAGCCCGCGCGCGTGGCGGCGCCAGCGCGGCAAGTCCAGCCAGGGCTGCACGAGGCGCGCCAGCACGAAACACGGGTCGATCTGCGCCTCGTTCATCGGTTCAATCAGGAATGCCGGTTCGTGCATGATCCTCATCATCAATAAGCATGACAGGATTGCCCGCCACGACGCCGCCCGCCTTGATCGAAATCAAGTATTGCCGCCGGAACCCTGATCAAATTCCGGTTCAGATGCCGCCCCAGGCATGATTTCGATGACATAACGAACAGTCGGTTCAAAATGATTGCGGTTGCGCCCCGCGCGTCGGCTGGCCTAGATACAACATTCTGAGACGTCAGAAGGGCGCGCAGATGTTGGAGCAGCGGGATCGGGCGCATCGTTCGCCGATAAATCTTTCCGAAGCCATCATTCCGGGTCTGTGCGCGGGGTGCGGTGCGCGTCATATCGGCCTGTGCGACGCACTCGCCGACGAAGACCTGCACTTCCTCGCCAGCGTCGCCCGGCAGATCACGGTCGCCCGCGGCCACAGCTTCGCCATCGAGGGCGACAGCGCACGCTATTTCTTCAACATCAATGCCGGCACTGCCCGCCTGCACAAGGATCTGCCGGATGGCAGGCGGCAGATCACCGGCTTTGTCGGCCCCGGCGATTTCGTCGGCCTCGCCGCCGACGACCGCTACACCTTCAGCGCCGAGGCGATCGAGGATGTCCGCCTCTGCCGGTTCGACCGCACCGAGCTGCGCGGCGTCTTCTCCCGCTTCCCCGCACTCGAGCGCCGCCTGCTCGACGTCGCCTCGCACGAGCTGATCGTCGCCCAGGAACAGATGCTCCTGCTCGGCCGCAAGAGCGCGATCGAGCGTCTCGCCAGCTTCATCGATGGCTGGAGCCACCGCGCGATGCTGTGCGGCGGCGGCAGGGAATCGCTGCGCCTGCCGATGACCCGCACCGACCTTGCCGACTATCTCGGCCTGACCATCGAAACCGTCTCCCGCGCCCTCTCGGCGCTGCGCAAGCAGGGCGTGATCGACGTCACACCCGACCACAATATCAGCGTCGTCAAGCCGCACGCCCTGCACGAGATCGCCCGCGCCGGCGCCTAGAGCATCATCCGATCCATCGGGATCGGAGCGTGCTCTATTCGCCCGCGCCAGCGTTTGACGCAGGTCAATGCGCGCGGCGGGCAGCGCGCCCATCATCCCCCTCAGCCAGAAGGAGGATCCGATGAACGTGCGCGAGATCATGACGGTGGGGCCGCTCACCGTCGAGCCGGAAACCACCCTCGCTGATGCCGGCCGCATCATGCTGGACCAGAATCTCTCGGCCCTCCCGGTGATCGACCGCGGCGGCCGCCTGCTCGGCATCGTCACCGATGGCGACATGCTCCGCCGCCCCGAGCTTGAAACCGTGCCGGAAATCGGCTGGTGGCGCGGCTTCCTCGCCCCCGAAACCTCGGCCCGCCAGTTCGCGCGCACCCGCGGCCGCCATGTCGGCGAGATCATGACCACGCCGGTCCGCTCCGTCGGCCCCGACACGCCGCTCTCCGACGCGATCGACATCATGGAAACCTACCATGTGAAGCAACTGCCGGTGGTCCAGGGCGAGGTCCTGCTCGGCATGCTCAACCGCCGCAACATCCTCTCCCGCCTGATCACCGCCCTGCTGGTGATCGAGGACACGCCGGTGAGTGACGACGTGGTGGCAACCCGCATCCGCGCCGCCATCGAGAAAACCAACTGGGCGCCCAAGGCGACCATCGAGGTCAAGGTCGATCACGGTATCGCGACGCTCTCCGGCCCCGTCTTCAGCGATGCCGAGCGGATGGCGCTGATCGTGCTCGCCGAGGGGATCGGCGGCGTCCGCCGGGTGGCCGACGAAATGGTCTATGTCGATCCCACCAGCGGGGTCGCTTTCGGTTCCTACTGAAACAGCCTTACCTGCGTCCGGGCGGCGATTCGGTCAGCCGGCGCGCCGCCTCGGCGATGTCGGCCTCGTCCGCGCAATAGGAAAACCGCACGAAATCGCCGCCGCGCGCGGTGTCGAAATCATGCCCCGGCGTCGCCGCAATGTGCAGCTCGTGCAGCATCGCCCGGCAGAATTCGGCGCTGTCCTGCCCGCTCGCCGCGATGTCGGCATAGATGTAGAAGGCGCCATCCGCCGGCGAGAGCTTCGTCATCCCGGCGCGGGGCAGGGCGTCGAGCAGCAGGGCGCGCGAGCTTGCATAGGCATCGCGCCGCGCCGAGAGTTCGGCGTGGCAGTCGAACGCCGCCTCGGCCGCGCGCTGGGCGACATGCGGCGCGCAGATGAACATGTTCTGCGCCAGGCACTCCACCGGCCGCACCAGCTCCTCCGGCAGCACCATCCAGCCGACGCGCCATCCCGTCATCGAGAAATATTTCGAGAACGAGTTGATCACGATCGCCGAGGGGCTGAAGGCGGCGGCGGTGGCGGCCGGCGTGCCATAGGTCAGGCCGTGATAGATCTCGTCGCTGATCAGCCGGATGCCGTTCGCATGGCAGTGCCGGGTGAGGGCGGCGAGGTCGTCGGGATGCAGCATCGCCCCGGTCGGATTGGCCGGCGAGGCGATCAGCAGCCCGTCCGGCTGCGGATCGAGCGCTTCGAGCATCGCGACCGTCGGCTGGAACCCGGCCTCCTCGGTCGCCGGCAGCAGCAGCGGCCGCAGCCCGAGTGCTGTCATGATGTTCAGATAGGGCGGATAGCAGGGCGCGGCGAGGGCGATCGTGTCCCCCGGCTCGAACGCGGCGAGGAAGGCGAGCGGAAACCCGCCCGAGGCCCCGGCGGTCACCGCGATGCGCGCGGCGGGCAGGTCGAGCCCATACCAGTCGGCGTAATGCGCGGCGATCCGCCGGCGCAGCCCGGCAAGCCCCAGCGCCTCGGTATAGCCGAGCGGATCGCGCCCCTCCATCGCGCAGGCAATGGCGCGGCGCACCCCCTCGGGCGCGCCGGCGCCGGGCTGGCCGACCTCCATGCGGATCACCCGGCGATTCGCCGCTGCCGGACTCGCGGCGAGCGCATTGGCCGCCGAAATCACGTCCATCACCAGAAAGGGCGGAACCCGCCCCGCCGTGCCGGTTTTCAGTGCCATGGCCGCCTCAGCGCGACCCGATGGCGAGCCCGGCGCCGCGCGGATCGGCCACGGCGGCGCAGGATTTCGGCGCTCCCGGCAGCGTGCCCGAACAGGCGATCGCATTCGCCCGGCCCGGCGCCGGCACCGGATGCGGCATCGCCTGGCCGGCGCGCAGCGATTCGGCCATCGCCGCCCCGGCTGCGAGCGGCGCGCCCGCCTGTCCCGCTCCCGTCGTCACCGCGCGGAAGGCGCCATCCGTGGTCGCGAGCGCCACGCTCAGCAGCGGCGGGCTGACCCGCTTCGGCGAGGCGGCGAGCAGGATGCCCGTCCCGGTGGCGATCCGCCCGGTGCCGAACAGGTTGTTCATCGTCGTCGCACAGCCGACCACGCCGCCCTTCGCATCGGCGATCGCATATCCCGCCGAAGCCGGCAGCGCGCCGAACCCGGTCACATGCCGCGCAGCGGCGGCGGCAGCCAGCGCGTCGCGCCCCGCCCCGGCGAGATCGTCCGGCGCGCTCGCCAGCGCCTCTATCGCCGCGCGCGTGCCCATCCCGGCAGCGGTCGGCGGCAAAGCGATGTCCGCGCCCAGCGCATGAACGATATCCGGCGTGGCATAGCGCGCGGCATCGGCGCGCAGGTCGGTCGCGGTCAGCCCCGCGCCCGCCTCGGCCGCCCCGGCGAGCAGGCTGTCCGCCAGGTGCCCCTGGTAGAAGCTCAGCACCCCGCCGCTCTGCAACCGCGCGAGCGTGGCGGCGAGGTCCGGCTGGCGCAGCGTCTCGCCGGCCTGCAACAGCTGGCCGGCGGGGCTGGCGAACACGTTGCGCGCGGCCGGATCGGCCAGCAGCGCATCGCCCACCACGCCAAGATCAGCCGCCAGCGCGCGCGAAACCGGAACGCCGCCGCCGGCCATCGTGGCGGCGGGCGCCATGTCGGTGGCGAGCGGCAGGGCGCCGTAGCGCGCCTGCATGGCGAGCAGCCCGCGCGCCATCTGCGGCACCGCCGCCGGGCGCGCCGCCCCTGCCTGGCTGCCGCGCGGCGTGCCGGGCGGAAACAGCAATGCGACGGGGCGGCCGGTGCCGCCCTCGTCATGCGGCATGTCGATGAGACAAACAGCGCCGCCGCCGAGCCCGGCGCGCGAGGGCAGGGTGACGCCGAGGGCGAAGCCCGCCGCCACCGCGGCATCCACCGCATTGCCGCCCTTCTGCAGGATCTCGTGCGCCGCGACGCTCGCCTCCGGCACCGGCGTGACGACGAACCCCGCCACCGGCGCCTGCGGCTTCGGCTCGCCCAGCCGGGCGTTGCCGCCGCCGCCGACAAGTTCGTTCGACAGGCCGCAGCCGGCGAGCAGGAGTGCGGCGGCGAGCGGGGCGGTGCGGCGCAAGATCGACAAATTCGCCATCCTCGTGACTGTGGAATACGGCAGGAGCGAAACCGGGATAACCGCCTTCGCCCGGCCGGGCAACATTCGAGCCATCCAGCCCCGCGCCCGGCGCGGGTTGCGCCGCCGCCCCCGCACCCCAATTCGACGGCAATGCGGGACGGCGCGCCGCCCGCGAGGATGATGCAGCAGGAGACCGCAACAATGCTGACGACGATCGACGCGTGGCTGAACCGCACTTTGCGCAACCATGACAAGTTGCGCAAGCTGGCCTGGTTTTCGCTCATTTATGTCTCGAGCGTAATCGCTTTTGGAATTTTCGCCTTCGCCCTGCAGGCGCTCGTCCCCGCCTGACCGCCGGCCCGATGTTGCGCTGCCGCATGGAGTGCGCTACCCGCCCTGCTCATGCTCATGAAGGCTCCAGAGCGGACCGATGATGGATTGATGTCGGCCTACCGGGCGCTGATCGAGGCCGGCACGATCCTGCCGGACCCGGTGCAGCGCCGTGCCGCCGAGCGTCTGCACGAACTCTGGTCCCGCCTGCGCGCCTACGATCCCACCCCCAAGGCCCCGCCCAATGGCTGGCTCGGCCGCCTGCTCAACAAGAAGCGGGTGGACGAGGTGCCGGAGGATTACCCCTCGGGCCTTTATCTCGTGGGCGAGGTCGGCCGCGGCAAGTCCATGCTGATGGACCTGTTTTTCAGCGCCGCCGAGGTGCCGCGCAAGCGCCGGGTGCATTTCCACGAATTCATGCAGCAGGCCCATGCGAGGCTGCACCGGCTGCGCGCCGAGCGGCCCGACGAGGATGCGGTGCTCTCGCTCGCCGACGCCATCGCCGCCGAATCCGTGCTGCTCTGCTTCGACGAGTTCCAGGTCCACGATATCGGCGATGCGATGATCCTCGCCCGCCTGTTCGAGGCGCTGTTCGCCCGCGCCGTGGTCGTCGTCGCCACCTCGAACACGCTGCCGGACGATCTCTACCGCAACAAGCCGGGCTATGAGAGTTTCCGCCCCTTCATCGGCCTGCTCAAGCGCCATCTCGACGTGATGGTGCTCGATGGCGGGCGCGACTACCGGCGCGAGCGCGTGCGCGGCGCGCGCAACTGGTACGTCCCCGCCGATGGCCGGGCCGAGCGCGCTCTCGATGATGTGTTCGCCGAACTGACCGGCGGCGTCGCCCCGTGTGCCGAAACCCTCACCGTCTTCGGCCGCAAGCTCGCCGTGCCGCTCGCCGCCAGCGGCGTCGCCCGGTTCGACTTCGCCGCCCTCTGCGCCCAGGCGCTCGGCTCGGGTGATTATCTCGCCCTCGCCACCCATTACGACACCGTGCTGATCGACGGGATTCCCCGTCTTTCGCCGGACAATTTCGACGAAGCGCGGCGCTTCATCACCCTGATCGACGCGCTCTACGAGCACCGGGTGAAGCTCTACGCCTCGGCCGCGGCGGAACCCGCAGCACTCTACACCTCGGGCGAGGGGGTCGCGATCTTCGAGCGCACCGTCTCCCGCCTCGAGGAAATGCGCAGCGAGGCCTATTTCGCCCTCGCGCATCTCACCTGAGATGCTGTTGCGCCGTCCCGGCCATTGGTCTAGGCCGCACGACGGCGGTTCCGCCCAGGACGGACGGCGCGCAGGCAATCGGTTTCGACTGACAGGCGAATGATCACCGTAAGGGGGCCCAATGAACATACATGAATACCAGGCCAAGGAATTGCTGAAATCCTATGGCGTCGCGGTGCTGGACGGGCATGTCGCCTGGACCGGCGAGGAGGCCGCCGAGGCGGCGCGCAAGCTTCCCGGCCCGATCTATGTCGTGAAGTCGCAGATCCATGCCGGCGGCCGCGGCGCCGGCCATTTCAAGGACGATCCCGAGGGCAAGGGCGGTGTCCGCCTCGCGAAATCGCCCGAGGACGTCGCCGCCGCCGCCGAGGCGATGCTCGGCAACACGCTGGTGACCAAGCAGACCGGCGCCGCCGGCCGCGTCGTCCGCCGCGTCTATGTCGAGGCCGGCTGCGACATCAAACGCGAACTCTACCTCTCGCTGCTGGTCGACCGCGCGAAATCCGAGATCGTCATCATGGCCTCGACCGAGGGCGGCATGGAGATCGAGGAAGTCGCCGAGAAGCACCCTGAGAAAATTCTCCGCGTCGCGGTCGATCCGGCGAGCGGCATCTCCGGCTTCCACGCCCGCCGCCTCGGCTTCGGTCTCGGGCTCGACGCCACCCAGATGAAGGCCTTCGCGAAATTCGTGAACGCGATGTACAAGGCCTTCGTGGCACTCGACTGCGCGATCGTCGAGATCAACCCGCTGGTCGTCACCGGCGCCGGCGAGGTTGTCGCCCTCGACGCCAAGGTCAGCTTCGACGACAACGCGCTCTACCGTCACCCCGACCTCGAAAAGCTGCGCGACGAGGCCGAGGAAGACCCGAAGGAACTCGAAGCCGCCAAGCACAGCCTGAACTACGTGGCGCTGGATGGCTCGATCGGCTGCATGGTCAACGGCGCCGGCCTCGCGATGGCGACGATGGACATCATCAAGCTCTACGGCGCCGAGCCCGCGAACTTCCTCGATGTCGGCGGCGGGGCGACCAAGGAGCGCGTCACCGCGGCCTTCAAGATCATCCTGTCGGACCCGAATGTCGAAGGCATCCTGGTCAACATCTTCGGCGGCATCATGCGCTGCGACGTGATCGCCGAGGGCGTGGTCGCCGCGGCGCGCGAGGTCTCGCTCTCGGTGCCGCTGGTCGTCCGCCTCGAGGGCACCAACGTGCAGCTCGGCAAGGACATCCTCTCCAAATCCGGCCTGCCGATCATCGCGGCCGACAATCTCGCTGACGCGGCGCAGAAGATCGTCGCCGCCGTGAAGGAGGCCGCATAATGGCTATTCTCGTCAACGCCGAAACCAAGGTCATCACCCAGGGCTTCACCGGCGCGCAGGGCACCTTCCACTCCGAACAGGCGATCGCCTACGGCACCAAGGTCATGGGCGGCGTCACCCCGGGCAAGGGCGGCACCCGCCATCTCGACCTGCCGGTGTTCGACACCGTGGCCGAGGCCCGCGAGGCGACCGGCGCCGATGCGAGCGCGATCTACGTCCCGCCGCCCTTCGCGGCTGACGCCATCCTCGAGGCGATCGACGCCGAGATCCCGCTGATCGTCTGCATCACCGAGGGCATTCCGGTGCTCGACATGGTGAAGGTCCACCGCGCGCTCGCCGGCTCGAAATCGATCCTGGTCGGGCCGAACTGCCCGGGCGTCATCACGCCGGATGCCTGCAAGATCGGCATCATGCCGGGGCACATCCACCGCCGCGGCAAGGTCGGCATCGTGTCGCGCTCCGGCACGCTGACCTATGAGGCGGTGGCGCAGACCACGGCGGCCGGGCTCGGCCAGTCGAGCTGCGTCGGCATCGGCGGCGACCCGGTGAAAGGGCTCGATTTCGTTGACGTTCTGGAAATGTTTCTGGCCGATGATGAGACCGAGGCATTGATCATGATCGGCGAAATCGGCGGGCAGAGCGAGATCGAGGCGGCAGAGTTCCTGGCCCGCAACAAGGTGAAGAAGCCCACCGTGGGCTTCATCGCCGGCGTCACCGCGCCGCCGGGCCGCCGCATGGGGCATGCCGGCGCCGTGATCTCCGGCGGGCGCGACACCGCGCAGGCCAAGATCGAGGCGATGAAGCACGCCGGCATCCATGTGGCCGACAGCCCGGCTTCGCTGGGCAGCACCATGGTCAAGGCGCTTCGCGCCTGAGCCGGGAGACATCAGGCTTGTCGTTCCGTCTCCGATCGCCAAGGGTGCATGCAGGTGTGCATGCAGGGGTTCATGCAAGGAAAGCATCCCTGAGGCGATCCCTGACGGTGCAACGGCCTGACCGATTGGACTATGTGACGACCACGATTTGAAAGACGCGCCGGCTCCATGCCGGCGCGAACTCCATGAGCCAGATACGGCCGAGGGACATCTGAGATGGCGGGTGTGGATATTCTTGCGACAGCGATGAACGGCGGCAACGCGGCCTTCATCGCAAATCTTTATGCGAAATGGGTCGAGGCGCCTGATTCGGTCGATCCGGATTTCGCCAGCCTGTTCGCCGCCCTCGGCGACGATGCGCGATCGGTGCTGAGCGACGCGGCCGGCGCCTCCTGGGCGCCGCGACCGGTCAGCTTCGAGCGACCGGCAGCCCCTTCCGCACCGGGCAAGGATGCACCGCTTTCCCGCCAGGGCACGATCGATTCGATCCGTGCCCTGATGTTCATCCGGGCCTATCGCGTGCGCGGCCATCTCCAGGCCGATCTCGATCCGCTGGGCCTGCGCGAGCCCGGCCCCCATCCCGAGCTTGATCCCGCGACCTACGGCTTCACCGAGGCCGACATGGACCGGCCGATCTTCATCGACATGGTGCTGGGCCGCGAAACCGCGACGATGCGCGAGATCATCGCGATCCTGCGCGAGAGCTATTGCGGCAAGATCGGCGTCGAGTTCATGCACATCCAGGATCCCGAGCAGAAATCCTGGATCCAGCGCCGCGTCGAGGGCGCGCCCTGGCGCACCGCGCTCGATGCCGCCGGCAAGCGCCGCGTCCTCACCCAGCTCACCGAGGCCGAGGGCTTCGAGACCTTCTGCCAGCGCCGCTATGTCGGCACCAAGCGCTTCGGCCTCGAAGGCGGCGAAAGCACCATCCCCGCGCTGCACGCGATCATCGAGACCGCGGCGGAAGGCGGTGTTGGCGAAATCGCCATCGGCATGCCGCATCGCGGCCGGCTCAACACGCTGGTCAACATCGTCAAGAAGCCCTTCACCGCGGTCTTCTCCGAATTCGGCGGCGAGAGCTTCAAGCCGGATGCGGTGCAGGGCTCGGGCGACGTCAAATACCATCTCGGCACCTCGACCGACGTGATGATCGCCGGCCGCAAGGTGCATCTCTCGCTCCAGCCCAACCCCTCGCATCTCGAGGCGGTGGACCCGGTCGTCGCCGGCAAGGTCCGCGCCCGGCAGGACATGGCGGGCGACACCCGCGGCCGCCGCTCGGTCATGGGCATCCTGATGCATGGCGACGCCGCCTTCGCCGGCCAGGGCCTGGTCTATGAAACCCTGGCGATGAGCCAGCTCATCGGCTACCGCACCGGCGGCACGGTGCATATCGTGGTGAACAACCAGATCGGCTTCACCACCGTGCCGGCCCACGCCTATTCCGGCCTCTACTGCACCGATGTCGCCAAATCCGTGCAGTCGCCGATCTTCCACGTGAATGGCGACGATCCCGAGGCGGTCTCCTTCATCGCCCGGCTCGCCACCGAGTTCCGCATGGAATTCGGGGTGGATGTGGTGATCGACCTGGTCTGCTACCGCCGCCACGGCCATAACGAGACCGACGAGCCCGCCTTCACCCAGCCGCTGATGTATCAGGCGATCCGCGGCCGCAAGACCACCCGCACCCTCTACGCCGAGCGCCTCGCCGCCGAGGGCGCGGTCAGCACCGCCGAATCCGACCAGATCCACAAGGATTTCGTCGCCACCCTGGAAGAGGCCTACAAGGCCGCCGCCAGCTACAAGCCCAACAAGGCGGACTGGCTGGAAGGCCACTGGGCCGGCCTCAACTCCGCGCGCGACGAGGATGGCGAGACCGAGGAACCCACCGCCATCTCGCTCGAAACGCTGCGCCGGATCGGCGATGCGCTCGCCCACGTGCCCGAGGGGTTCGAGGTCAATCCCAAGATCGCCCGCCAGCTCGACGCCAAGGCCGAGATGATCCGCACCGGCGAGGGGATCGACTGGGCGACCGGCGAGGCCCTTGCCTTCGGCTCGCTCCTGCTCGAAGGCCATCGCGTCCGCCTCTCCGGCGAGGATTGCCAGCGCGGCACGTTCAGCCAGCGCCACGCCGTGCTGATCGACCAGACCAACCAGAACGAATACGTCCCCCTCAACAATATCGAGGACGCGCAGTCCCGCATCGAGATCTTCAACTCGCTGCTCTCCGAGGCCGGCGTGCTCGGCTTCGAATACGGCTACTCGCTGGCCGATCCGCGCACCCTCGTGCTCTGGGAAGGCCAGTTCGGCGACTTCGCCAATGGCGCGCAGGTCATCATCGACCAGTTCATCGCCGCCGGCGAGAGCAAGTGGCTGCGCATGTCCGGCCTGACCCTGCTGCTGCCGCACGGCTATGAAGGGCAGGGGCCGGAACATTCCTCCGCCCGTCCCGAGCGCTTCCTCCAGCTCTGCGCCGAGAACAACATGGCGGTGTGCAACATCACCACCCCGGCCAACTATTTCCACGCGCTGCGCCGCCAGCTGAAGCGGAACTTCCGCAAGCCGCTGATCATCATGACGCCGAAATCGCTGCTGCGGCACAAGCTCGCCGTCTCGACGCTGGATGACATGACCAACGGCTCTGCCTTCCGCACCGTCATCCCCGAGACCGACGCGCTGGTGGCCCCCGAGAAGGTGCGCCGCGTCGTGCTCTGCTCCGGCAAGGTCTATTACGACCTGCTGGCCGAGCGGCGGGACCGCGGGATCGACGATGTCGCGATCGTGCGGATCGAGCAGCTCTATCCCTTCCCCAGGAAGGCGCTCAAGACCGCGATCGAGGCCTATGTGAACGCCGAGGTGATCTGGTGCCAGGAAGAGCCCGAGAACATGGGCTACTGGCATTTCCTCGACCGCCGGATCGAGGCGACGCTGGAATGCACCGCAACGAAAATGGCCGCCTCGCGCCCGCGCTTTGCCGGCCGCAAGGCGGCGGCGAGCCCGGCGACGGGGCTGGCAAAGATCCATGCCGCCGAGCAGGCGGCCCTGGTCAGGGAAGCGCTCGGCGTCTGAGGCGCGGGCAGGAACAGGAAGTAAGGCAGGAAGCATGAGCACCGAAATCAAGGTTCCCACCCTCGGCGAGAGCGTGACCACCGCGACCGTCGCGCGCTGGATCAGGAAAGTGGGCGAGACCGTCGCCCAGGATGAGCCGATCGTCGAGCTGGAGACCGACAAGGTCACCGTCGAGGTCAACGCCCCGCAGGCCGGCACGATCGAGGCGATCGCCGCCGATGAGGGGGCCGAGGTCGAGGTCGGCGCCCTGCTGGGCACGATCGGTGCCGGCACCGGCGCCGCTGCCGCGCCGGAAGCCCGCCCGGCCGCCAACCCGCAGCCCGGCGTCAACCCGCCGCCGCCGCCCTCCGGCCCGGTCGCCCGCACCGGCCACGCGCCGATGCCGGCCGCGCAGAAAATGATGACCGAGCAGAAGATCGACGCCGCCCAGGTTGACGGCACCGGCAAGGACGGCCGCATCACCAAGGGCGACGTGCTGGCCTTCATCGAGACGCCGGCCGCAGCCACAGCGCCGGCAGCTCCCAGGGCAGCCCCCAGGGCGCCGCGCACCGCCGATGCGCGCGAGGAGCGGGTGAAGATGACCCGCCTGCGCAAGACCATCGCCGCAAGGCTGAAGGAAGCGCAGAACACCGCCGCCATGCTCACCACCTTCAACGAGGTGGACATGGGCCCGGTCATGGCGCTCCGCGCCGAATACAAGGACGTGTTCGAGAAGAAGCACAAGGGCATCCGCCTCGGCTTCATGAGCTTCTTCGTCCGCGCCTGCATCGCCGCCCTGCGCGAGTTCCCGGCGGTCAACGCCGAGATCGACGGCGACGAGATCGTCTACAAGAACTTCGTCAACATGGGCATCGCCGTCTCCAGCCCCTCGGGCCTGGTCGTGCCGGTGCTGCGCGATGCCGACCAGCTGAACTTCCCGCAGATCGAGGGCGCGATCGCCGATTTCGGCAAGCGCGCCCGCGACGGCGCGCTGAAGCTCGACGAGCTGTCGGGCGGCTCCTTCTCGATCACCAATGGCGGCGTGTTCGGCTCGCTGATGTCCACGCCGATCATCAACCCGCCGCAATCCGCCATTCTCGGCATGCACAAGATCCAGGACCGCCCGATGGCAGTCGGCGGCAAGGTCGAGATCCGGCCGATGATGTATCTCGCCCTGTCCTACGACCACCGCATCATCGATGGCCGCGAGGCGGTCTCCTTCCTCGTCCGGGTGAAGGAAAGCATCGAGGATCCCCGCCGCCTGCTGCTGGACATCTGAGGAGCGCATCATGGCCGATCAGTTCGACGTCATCGTCATCGGGGCCGGTCCGGGCGGCTATGTCTGCGCCATCCGCGCGGCCCAGCTCGGCATGAAGGTCGCGTGCGTGGAAAAGCGCGCGACCCTCGGCGGCACCTGCCTCAATGTGGGCTGCATCCCCTCCAAGGCGCTGCTGCAATCCTCCGAGAACTACCACGAGCTCCTGCACGGCTTCGCCCGCCACGGCGTCTCCGCCGAGAACGTCTCCTTCGATCTGGCCAGGATGATGGGCCACAAGGACGAGGTCGTCGGCGCCAACACCAAGGGCGTCGAGTTCCTCTTCAAGAAGAACAAGGTGACCTGGCTCAAGGGCGCCGCGTCGTTCAAATCCGCCAGCACGATCGTGGTTGACGGCAAGGAATACGGCGCGAAACACATCGTCATCGCCACCGGCAGCGAGAGCGTGCCGCTCCCCGGCGTCGAGATCGACGAAACGCAGATCGTCACCTCCACCGGCGCCATCGCGCTGGCGAGCGTGCCGAAGCATCTCGTGGTGATCGGCGGCGGCTATATCGGCCTCGAACTCGGCAGCGTCTGGCGTCGCCTTGGCGCCGAGGTCACCGTGGTCGAGTTCCTCGACCGGCTGGTGCCGACGATGGATGGCGAGGTCGCCACCGCCTTCCAGAAAACCCTCGGCAAGCTCGGCATGAAGTTCAAGCTCGGCACCAAGGTCACCGGCGCCGCCAAGACCGCCAAGGGCGTCACCCTCACGCTCGAACCCGCCAAGGGCGGTGCCGCCGAAACGCTGGAGGCCGATGTCGTCCTCGTCGCGATCGGCCGCCGCGCCCATACCGAGGCGCTCGGGCTCGACGCTGTGGGTGTCGCGACCGACGAGCGCGGCCGGGTCAAGACGAATGGCCACTACGCCACCAACGTCCCCGGCATCTACGCGATCGGCGACGTCATCGCCGGCCCGATGCTCGCCCACAAGGCCGAGGAAGAGGGCGTCGCCCTCGCCGAGCTGCTGGCCGGTCAGGCGGGCCATGTCAACTACGGCGCCATCCCCGGCGTGGTCTACACCTGGCCGGAAGTCGCCTCCGTCGGCAAGACCGAGGAAGAGCTGAAAGCCGAAGGTGTGGCCTACAAGGTCGGCAAATTCCCCTTCATGGCGAATGGCCGCGCCCGCGCCATGGGCGAGACCGACGGGTTCGTGAAGCTCCTCTCCGACAAAACGACCGACAAGCTGCTCGGCGCCCATATCATCGGCCCGGATGCCGGCACGATCATCGCCGAGCTGGTGCTGGCGATCGAGTTCGGCGCCTCCGCCGAGGATGTCGCCCGCACCAGCCACGCCCATCCCTCGCTCAACGAGGCGGTGAAGGAGGCGGCCCTGGCGGTCGACGGCCACGCCCTGCACATCTGACGTTTCGTCAGACTGGCTAAATGCGCCATGCCCCGATCTCCGGCAAGGAGATCGGGGCATTTCGATTTCCAGTCAGCGCATCTTGTCGGATCGATGTCCGTGCAGGACATCAGTGAAAATCGATGTCCGTGCAGGACATCAGTGAAAATCGATGTCCGTGCCGGACATCAGCGCAAATCGATGTCCATGCTGGACATCAGGATATCAGGATAAATCGATATCCAGCCAGGACAGATGCCCGCCCTTGCCGGCCCCGGTATCCATCATGATCGCCCGTCCGCTGGCGCGTCCCTCCAGCGTCAGCGGCCGCCCGTTGGTGCTGCGCTGGTCATGCCCGCAATAGACCGTCATGCCCTCGGGAATCCGGTCCACCCAGTCGAGCAACCGCTCGGGCTTGCCCATTCCCGTCACCCGCCCGGTGGTCTGGCCAAAGAGCGCGCGGGCGAGCAGCCGGTCGCGCTTGTCCGCCATCGTTCGCGGCCTGGTGAACAGCATCGCCGGATCGAACCCGCCATGCACGAACACCGCCCGCCCGGCGACGATCCAGGCCGGCGCCCGGCCGATCTCCTCCACCGCCCGCGCCGCCATCGCCGGATCGAGTGCGGCAATCGTCGCCGCCAGCGCCTCGCCCACCTGCACACCGTCCCCGCGCAGCGCGCGGGCGAGCTTGTAGTCGTGATTGCCAAGCAGAAACACCCCGCGCCCGGCATCGAGCAGGTCGAACATCAGCCGCAGCGCGCCCGGCGTGTCCGGCCCGTCATCGACGAGGTCGCCGAGCTGGACGACGAAGCGCTCCGTCGCGCAGGCAGCGGCGAAGGCCGCGGAATCGCCATGCACGTCGCCCACCACCCGCAGCTTCGCACCCGGCTGCAGCCGCGCCATCATGCCCGCACCGCGATCGCCGCGCGCAACTGCTCCTGCGCCGTCCGGTCGATCGGAAAGCGCCGCATGATCGCGGCGGCGGCGATCTTCAGCGCCGCCGGCACGCCGCAATAAAGCACGAGCAAAACCATGACCTGCATGGTCCCGTTCTGGCCGTGGGTCGAAAATCCCGCAAGCCCCAGCAGCGGAAAGGCGATCCCCGGCGCCAGCGCGTTGCCGGCCTTCTGCGCCATCGTCGCCGCGGCGAAATACAGCCCCGCCCGCTGCTCCCCGCTCGCCAACTCGTCGACATCGACGACATCCGCCTGGATCGCCGGCGGAATGGTGAAATCCGCCCCCAGCCCGGCGCCGGTGAACAGGCTGATCACGCCGAACCAGATGAGCGGATGCGCCGTATGCAGGATCGACGGCACGAAGCCGAAGGCAAGCCCCGAGACCGCCATCGCCAGCATCCACGCCCGATGCTTCCCCGCCCGCACCGAAAGCGCCAGCCAGAACGGCACCGAGACAACCCCCGCCGCGAAATAGACCAGCAGGATCGGCCCCGAGGCATCGGGCGCGTGCAGCACCTTGTCGAACACGATCAGGATGAGCGCCGCCGGCAGCCCGTTCGCCAGCCCGTTCACCGCCCAGGCCAGGATCAGCCGGCGAAACGGCGCATTGCCGCCGATCAGCCGCAGCGCTGCGCCGAGCCCCGCCGGCCGCATTGCCTGCTTCACCGGCTTCGGGTCCGGCACGGCGAGCAGCGCGAGCGCCACCGCCGGCCCCGCCAGCCCGATCGTCAGCAGCGCGAGCAGATGCGCCTGCCCGACATGCGAGGTGATGCCGAGCAGCACCGGCGCCAGCGCCGAGATCAGGATGCCGAGAATGGTCCCGCCCTCGCGCAGGCTGGTGATCCGCTGGCGCTCGGCATAATCGTCCGAAAGCTCCGCCCCCCACGCCCAATAGGGCAGCGAAAGCGCGGTCCACCCCCAGGTCACCAGCGCATAGAACACGAACAGCCAGAGCGCCCCCGCGCCGGCGGGCGGGAAGAACAGCCCGATCGCCCCCACCGCCGCCACCGGCATCGCCAGCGCCATGAACGGCTTGCGCCGCCCGAAGCGCGAGCGGCTGAGGTCGGAAAGCCGCCCCACCATCGGGTCGATCACCACATCGAAAATCCGCACCGCGGTCAGCACGACGCCGACGGTCGCAAGATCGAGCCGCATCGCCCCGGCCCAGAAATCCGGCAGGATCACCAGCAGCGGCAGGCCCAGCATCGCCAGCGGCAGGGCAGGGGCGGCGTAGGTCAGCAGCTGCCGCCGCGTCGTCCGCGCGGCCAATCAGCCCCGCGCGATCACGAACTGGCCGACATCGGTCCACCCGGCGCGGAACCCGGCCTCGCAATAGGCGAGATAGAACTCCCACAGCCGCTTGAACCGCGCGTCATATTGCCGCGACATCTTCGCGATCCGCGGCCAGGCGGACTGGAACGCCTCCTGCCAGCGCGACAGCGTCTCGGCATAATCCTGCCCGAAATGGAACGCGTCGCGCAGCGTGAACCCGGCGCGGCCGATCTCCGCGCGCAGCCGCGCCGGCGAGGGCAGCATGCCGCCGGGAAAGACATGGCGCTGGATGAAATCGGCGCTGCGCCGATACTCCTCGAAATACCGGTCGGCGATGGTGATCACCTGCAACCCGGCGAGCCCGCCCGGCGCCAGCCGCTCGCGCAGCGCGGTGAAATAGGCCGGCCAGTAGGTCTCGCCCACCGCCTCGAACATCTCGATCGAGGCGATCCGGTCGAAGGTCTCCGGCACGTCGCGATAATCCTGCAACCGGAATTCCACGCGCCCGCCGAGCCCCGCCGCGTCGATCCGCGCCTGCGCATAGGCGAGCTGCTCGCGCGAGAGGGTGATGCCGGTGACCTGCGCGCCATAATGCCGCGCCGCGATCTCGGCGAAACCGCCCCAGCCGCAGCCCACCTCCAGCACCCGCATCCCCGCTTCGAGCCCGAGGGCGCGGCAGAGCCGGTGATATTTCGCCTCCTGCGCGGCTTCCAGCCCGGCTTGTCCCGGCGCGAACACGGCGGCGGAATAGGTCATGCTGGGGTCGAGCCAGGCGGCGTAGAAATCGTTGCCGAGATCGTAATGCTCGGAGATGTTGCGCCGCGCGCCGCGCCGCGTGTTCGGCCGCAGCCGGTGGGCGATGAAATTCACCGCCCGCGCCCAGAGCTTGCCGCGCAGCAATTCCTCCCAGCTCTCCTCGTTCAGCGTGCCGAGATGCAGCACGTCGATCAGCCGGGGGCTGTCCCACCAGCCTTCGAGATAGGCTTCGGCGAGGCCAAGGCTGCCGCCGAAGGCGAGCCTCGCGATCATCCGCGCGTCGCGCACCACCAGCGTCGCGTTCGGCCCCGGTGCGGCGCCGGCGAAATGATGCACCGAGCCATCCGGCAGCACCACTTCCAGCGTGCCCACGCGGATCATCCGCGCGATGCCGAGGCCGAGGCGTAGCCTGCGGTCGCGCGGCAGCGGCGGGGCGGAGAGGGCGGTGGCGTCGGTCATGCAGGATCTCCTCGGACGATCGGCGGATGGCCGTCTTTCGGCTCGCTGTGAAACGTGGCGCCGCGCAGCAGCGTGAGCAGCGCCTCCCAATGGATTGCGGCGATGATCTTGAGCGGCAGCAGCGGCATAAGCAGCACCGCGCGGAGCAGTGCAGCGTCGGTGGCGTCCCGCCGGACCAGCGCCATCGAGGCGGTCAGCCGCGGCGCGGGCGCGCCATGAACGATCCGCACCGCGAAGCGCCGCCCCGGCGGGGTGAGGGTGAAGGCGTAGCCGCCCTGCATGTCGAACAGCGGCGAGACATGCATCCGCTTGTCCGCGCGCTGGCGGATCGGCGATCCCGAAGCCGCCGGGATCAGATAGCCGATCTGGTCGCCGAACGTGTTCTTCACCTGGTGCAGCACGGCGCCGAGCCGGCCCTCCCGGTCGTAGCAGATGTAAAAGCTGATCGGGTTGAACGCATACCCGAGGATACGGGGAATGGTGATCAAACGGATGCGCGCGGCGAAGGCGGAAAGTCCCGCCTCGCCCAGCGCCGCCTCCACCCAGGGGCGCAACGCGCTGCCGTCACGCGGCCCGTGGTCGCGGTCGTGCAGGGCGACGAGGCCGAAGCGATTGTGGCGAAACACCCGGCTCGCGCAAGCGAACCCGTCAATCGCGTCAAGATCGATATCGAGCATCCACAGCCGGTAGGCGAAGCTGCGCCTTGGCGGCGCATGGCGCACATGGCGCAGCACGCCCTCATAGATGCCCGCCCCGCTCATCGCGCCGCGTCCGTGCCCTGCCAGGGGATATCGAGCCCCATCGCCCGCGCCACCCGCACGGCCGAGGCGATGCCGTCCTCGTGAAACCCCCAGCCGGTCCAGGCGCCGGCGAACCACAGTCCGCCCCGCCCCTGGATCTCGCCGAGCCGCTCCTGCGCCGCCATCGCCGCCGCGTCGAATTGCGGATGGGTATAATCGCGCACCACCAGCACCGTGGCCGGATCAGGCGCGACCAGCGGGTTGAGGCTGACCAGCAGCGGCTCGGCGACCGCCAGCCCCTGCAAGCGGTTCATCCAGTAGGTAACGCTGACCGCCCTGCCATGATCGGCGGCGTCGCGGGCGAGATAGTTCCATGACGACCACACCGCCTGTCGCCGCGGCATCAGCGCCGTGTCGGTATGTAGCACCGCGCGGTTGGGCTGAAACCGCACCGCGCCCAGAATCCCCCGCGCGTCCGGCGAAGCGTCGGCCAGCATCGCCAGCGCCTGGTCGGCATGGCAGGCGAACACCACCTCGTCGAATGTTTCCTCTCCCGCATCGGTGACGACGATGACGCCGCCCTCCGCGCGCCGCACCTTTCGCACCGGCGCCGAAAGCCGCACCCGGTCGCCGAGTGAAGCCGCCACACGCTCGACATAGCGGCGCGAGCCGCCGGTCACCGTCCGCCATTGCGGCCGGTCGTTCAGCGTCAGCAGGCCGTGATTGTGGAAGAACCGGGCGAAATGCCGCGCCGGGAACGCCCGCATCCCCTCGACCGAGGCGGACCAGATCGCCGCCCCCATCGGCAGGATATGATCCTCGACGAAATCCCGGCCATAGCGGTTGCGATCGAGCCAGGCGCCGAGCGATTCATCGCCGGTCGCGTGCAGCAGCGACGGCGCCTCGCGGTTGAAGCGCATCACGTCGCGCAGCATGCGCAGGAAGCGCGGCCGCACCAGATTGCGCCGCTGCGCGAACAACTGCCCGAGCGAGCCGCCGCCATATTCGAGCTCGCCCCCACCGATCGACACGCCGAAGGACATGTCGGTGTCATGGGTGGCAACGCCGAGTTCGCGGAAAAAGGCTTCGAGATTCGGATAGTTGCGATCGTTCAGCACGATGAACCCGGTATCGACCGCGATCTCCTGCGTCCCGAGCCGCACATGCTGGGTATCGGCATGGCCGCCGAGGACCGGCGCCGCCTCGAACAGCACGACATCCCGCCGCGCGCGGGCCAGCCACGCCATCGCCATCCCGGCGATGCCGCCGCCGATCACGGCAAGCCGCCCCCCGCTCATGGCGCCGTCCCGCTGATCGCGGCGAAGGCGGCGAGTGCGCGCTCCCGCCCCTCGGAAAGCCCGACGATCGGGTTCGGATAGCGCGTCCCGAGCCTGATGCCGGCGCCGCGCAGCACGATCTCCGGCGCCTCCCATGGCGCGTGGACATACTTGTCCGGCAGATTGGCGAGTTCGGGCACGAAACGGCGGACATAGGCGCCGTCCGGGTCGAATTTCCGCCCCTGCAACACCGGGTTGAAGATGCGGAAATAGGGTGCTGCATCCGCCCCGCTGCCCGCCACCCATTGCCACGAGGCCGCGTTCGAGGCCGCATCGGCATCGACGAGACAGTCATGAAACCATCGCTCCCCCGCCTGCCAGGGCAGCAGCAGGTGCTTGACCAGGAAGGAGGCGACGATCATCCGCACCCGGTTATGCATCCAGCCGGTCTGCCAGAGCTGGCGCATCCCGGCATCGACGATGGGCACCCCCGTCCGCCCGCGCTGCCAGGCGGCGAGGTCCGCCGCACTCTCCCGCCAGGCCATGTTGGCGAATTGCGCCTTCATCGGCCGGGTCGCGAGATCCGGCGTGTGCCAGAGCAGATAGGCGGCGAATTCGCGCCAGATCAGCTCCTTGAGGAAGGTCTGCCGCGCCGCGTCGCGCCCCGCCGCCGCCGTGGCGTCGCGCCAGACCGCATCGATCGCGATCTCCCCCCAATGCAGATGCGGCGAGAGGCCCGAGGTGCCGGCAATCCCCGGCAGGTCGCGCTGGCGGTCGTATTCGCCGAAACCATTGGCGAGAAAGGCGTCGAGCCGCGCCCGCGCCCCGGCCTCGCCCGGCGTCCAGCTCGCCCGCAGCCCGCCGGCCCAGTCGGGCTGCGTCGGCAGCAGCCCCCAATCGGCGAGGCGCTCGCTGCCCGGGTCGCCGGCGGCTTCGATCCGCCCCGGTGCCGCGATCGGCGGGCGCGGCGCAAACGCCTCGAAACAGGCGCGGGAGAACGGCGTATACACGCCATAGACCCCGCCGGTCTTGGTGGTGATCCGCTCCGGGCCGAACATCAGCGCCGAGCGATGGCGGTGAAACCCGATCCCCGCATCCTGCAACGCCGCCGCCACGCGCCGGTCGGCATCGCGCAGCCAGGGCTCGTGCGCCCGCCCGGCATGGACGCCGACCGCGCCAATCTCCTTCGCCAGCGCCGGGATGATCGCCGCCGCATCGCCCCGCCGCAACACGAGCCGCCCACCGCGCGCGGCGAAATCGGCCGCAAGGGCGGCGAGCGAATGATGCAGCCACCAGCGCGACGCCCCGCCCGTCTCCGCCGCCGGGTCGAGCACGAAAACCGCCAGCACCGCGCCGCCCTCGATGGCGGCGGCCAGCGCCGGATTGTCGGCGAGGCGCAGGTCGTTGCGCAGCCAGAGCAGTGAAGTCGCCATCACGCGGCCTTTCCGGCATGGGCGAGGGGAAACGCATAAACCCGCTCGCGCCCGAGCAGGAACACCTGCCCGCCGCGCGGGAACAGGGCACGGATCGGCGGCGAAGTCACCTCCAGCCCGCCGGCATAGGCGCCGAAGGCCGGCAGCAGCACGCGATGCGAATCGGCCACGAAGCACGGCCGCGCCACCGCGGCCGCCCGCGTCGCGATCCGCGCCTTCGGATGGAAATGCCCGGAAAACTCGATCTGCCCTTGCGCCACCTCGCCGGCCACATGGCGAAACACGGCATCGCCCTCGGCGTGTTCGGCAAGCCCCGCGCCGGCATCGTGATTGCCCTCGATCCAGAGGAAGCGATGCGCCGCCTCCATCCGCGCGAGATGCGACGCCTCCTGCGCCGGCAGCCGGGCGCGGCCGGCCGCATCGTGGAAACTGTCGCCGAGCGCGATCACCCGCTCCGGCGCGTAGCGGCGCAACAGCAGCGCGAGCCGATCGAGCGTCGCCCGGCTGTCGTAAGGCGGCAGCAAGCCGCCGCGCGCGGCGATCGACGAGGCTTTCTCCAGATGCAGATCGGCGACGACCAGCGTCCGCCGGTCCGGCCAGAACACGGCGCCGGCGGGGTCGAGCAGGAAGCGCCCGGCGGCGCGGTGAATCGGTGCGGCAGTCATGATGCCGCTCATTTCACAAGCGCGTGCGTTAGACCAGAGTGCCCGTTCCCATCGCCTCGGCGACGAGCGCCTCCGCCTCGCCGAGCAGCGCCTCCTCGGCCTCGGCGCCGCCGACGCGCTCGCGCCCGATTTCCAGCAGCACCGGCACGGCGAGCGGCGAAACCCGGGGCAGGGCGCGGTGATGCACCCGCCCGCGCGCGCGCGCCAGCATCCCGGCGATGCGGGCGAGATCGACCAGCCCGTGCGCGGCATCGGCCCAGGTGGCGCGGAGGAGAATATGGCTTGGATCGTGCTTGCGGAGAACATCATAGATCAGATCGGTATTGACGGTGATCTGTCTACGGTTCTTTTCGCCGCCCGGATGCACCCGCTCGATCAGCCCGGCGATGACCGCGACATTGCGGAAACTGCGCCGCAGCATCGAGCTTTCCGCCATCCACGCATCCAGATCCTCGCCGAGCAGGTCCTCCTCGAACAACCGCCCGATCCCGGTCGGCTCCCGCGCGCACCAGATGCCGAGCACGTAATCGGTCGCGACATAGCCGAGCGGCTGGAAGCCGAGCCGCTCCAGCCGGCGGGTCAGCAGCATCCCCAGCGCCTGGTGCGCCTGCCGCCCCTCGAAGCAATACGCCACGAGATACCATCGCCCGCCGCGCGGAAACGTCTCCACCAGCAGGTCGTCCGGCGCCGGCAGCGCCGAGCGCGCCGCCTGCAGGCCGAGCCATTCGCGCACCGGTTCGGGAAAGCGGTCCCATGTCGCCGGCGTGTGCAGCATCAGCCGCACCCGGTCGGCGAGGTTGGTCGAAAGCGGCATCCGCCCGCCGACATAGGCCGGAATCTTCGGCTCCCCCGTCCCGCCCTCGGCACAGAGCACGCTGGTCTCGCGAATGCCGATAAAGCGCAGCAGCCGGCCGGCGAAGCGGAACGTGTCGCCCGGCGCCAGCATCGCCGCGAAATACTCCTCGACCTCGCCGAGCACCGCCCCGCCGCGCCCTGCGCCGAGCCGCACCTTCAGCACCGGCGCCTCGACGATGGTGCCGATATTCATCCGCAGCCGCCGCGCCACCGCCTCGCTGCGCACATGCACCACCCCCTCGGCATCGCGAAACAGGCGGCGATACCGCTCATACACCGCAAGCGCATACCCCCCGTCCTCGACGAAGCGCACCACCTGGTCGAAATCCTCCCGCGCCAGCGCGGCATAGGGCGCCGCTTCGGTAATCTCGGCGAACAGGTCGTCGGGATGGAAGGAGGCGGCGCAGGCGCAGCCCAGCACGTGCTGCGCCAGCACATCGAGCCCGCCCGGCCGTGGCGGATCGCCGTCGAGATCCTGCGCCGCCACCCCCTCGATCGCCGCGGCGCATTCCAGCACCTCGAAGCGGTTGGCCGGCACGAGCAGCGCGCGCGAGGCCTCGTCGAGCCGGTGATTGGCCCGCCCCAGCCGTTGCAGCAGGCGCGACACCCCCTTGGGCGCACCGATCTGGATCACCTGGTCCACCCCCGCCCAGTCGATGCCGAGATCGAGCGAGGAGGTCGCGACCACCGCGCGCAGCGTCCCGCCCGCCATCGCCGCCTCGACCCGCCGCCGCTGCTCCACCGCGAGGCTGCCGTGATGCAGCGCGATCGGCAGGGTCTCCTCGTTATGCTTCCACAGCGCCTCGAACATCAGCTCGGCCTGGGCGCGGGTGTTCACGAACACGATCGTCATCCGCGCCTCGCGGATGCGCGCCAGCACCGCCGCCGCCGCCATAAGCCCCATATGGCCGGACCACGGCATCCGCGCCGGCCCGATCAGCATCCCGATCTCCGGCGCCGCCCCGGCTTCGCCCGCGATCATCGCGGTCGCCCCACCCTTGCCATCCGGCGAAACCCAGGCGCGGATCGCCGCGGGATGGGCGATCGTCGCCGACAGCCCGATCCGCACCGCCCCCGGTGCGAGCCGCGCCAGCCGCGCGAGGCAGAGCGCGAGCTGGTCGCCCCGCTTGGTCCCGGCCAGCGCATGCACCTCGTCGATCACGATGGAAGCCAGCCCCGCGAAGCGCGACGCCGCCTCGGGATCGTAGAGCAGCAAGGCGAGGCTCTCCGGCGTGGTCAGCAGGATATGCGGCGGCCGCGCGCGCTGCCGCGCCCGCCGGTTCGCCGGCGTATCCCCGGTGCGGGTCTCGATGCGGATCGGCAGGCCCATCTCCGCCACCGGCGCTTCCAGGTTCCGCGCGATATCGGTGGCCAGCGCCTTCAGCGGGCTGACATAGATCGTGTGCAGCCCCTCGGGCGGCGCCTCCGCCAGCGCGATCAGGCTGGGCAGGAACCCGGCCAGCGTCTTGCCCCCGCCGGTGGGGGCGATCAGCAGCGCGCTCTCGCGCCGCCGCACCGCACCCAGCACGGCGAGCTGGTGCGGCCGCGGCGTCCAGCCGCGCGCGGCGAACCAGTCGGCGAAACGGGGGGGCAGGGCGGTCACGCGCCAGACATGGCAGACTTGGCGAAACCTGCAATCCGTCCCCATCTTCCCGCCATGCCTCCGCATCCCGAAACCTGGCTGCATCCCCGCCCCGAAGGGCTCCATTGCGTGCCCGGCGATTTCTTCATCGACCCCACCCGCGCCGTCGACCGCGCGGTGATCACCCATGGCCATGCCGACCATGCCCGGCCGGGCCATCGCCACGTGCTGGCCAGCGCCGAAACCCTCGCGATCATGCGGGTGCGGATGGGCGAGGCGCGGGCCGGCGCCGTGCAGCAGGCGGCCGCCCCGGGCGAGATCGTCCGCGTCAACGGCGTTGGAATCTCCCTCGTCCCCGCCGGCCATGTCCTCGGCTCCTGCCAGGTGGTGCTGGACTACGAGGGCAGCCGCGCGGTGATCTCGGGCGACTACAAGCGCCGGCGCGATCCCACCTGCGCGCCCTTCGTCCCGGTGGCGTGCGACGTGTTCGTCACCGAAGCGACCTTCGGCCTGCCGGTCTTCCGCCACCCGGACGCCGCGTCGGAAATCGCGAAACTGCTCCATTCCATGACGATCTTTCCCGCCCGCGCCCATCTCGTCGGCGCCTATGGTCTCGGCAAGGCGCAGCGGCTGATCGCCCTGCTGCGCGAAGCCGGATACGAGTCCCCGATCTACCTCCACGGCGCCCTGCAAAAACTCTGCGATCTCTATCAAGCCCTCGGCGTGTCCTTGGGCGATCTCCGCCCCGCCACGGTCGCCGACAAGGACGCGCTCAAGGGCGCCATCGTCCTCGCCCCGCCCTCGGCGGTGGCGGATCGCTGGGCGCGGCGGCTCGATGATCCGGTGATCGCAATCGCCTCGGGCTGGATGCGCGTCCGCCAGCGCGCCAAGGCCTCCGGCGTCGAGCTGCCGCTGGTGATCTCCGACCATGCCGACTGGGACGAGCTGCTCGCCACGGTGGAGGATGTCGCCGCCCCGGAAATCTGGGTCACCCATGGCGCCGAGGCGGCCCTGCTGCGCCAGCTCTCGCTGATGGGCCGGCGCGGCCGCGCGCTCAGCCTGATCGGCTATGGCGATGAGGCGGAGCAGGAATGAAACCCTTCGCCGACCTGCTGGAACGCCTGCTCTACACCACCGGGCGCAACGCCAAGATCGCACTCCTCGCCGATTACTTCGCCCACCGCCCCGATCCCGAGCGCGGCTACGCGCTCGCCGCTATCGCCGGCGCGCTCGATTTTCCCGGCGCGAAACCCGCCATGCTGCGCGAACTGGCCGCCGCCCGCACCGATCCCGAGCTGTTCGCCCTTTCCTATGATTTCGTCGGCGACCTCGCCGAGACCATCGCCCTGCTCTGGCCGCCGGCCGCGCGCGCGGCCCCGCCCGGCCTGCCCGATCTCGTCGCCGCCCTGCGCGCGGCGCCGCGCGCCGAAATCCCGGCGCTCATCGAAGCCTGGCTCGATGCGAGCGACGTCTCGACCCGCATCGCCCTGATCAAGCTGATCACCGGCGGCCTGCGCGTCGGCGCCGCACTGCGCCTCGCCAAACTCGCCCTGGCCCGGCAATTCGCCGTCGAGGCCGACGAGATCGAGGAAGTCTGGCACGGGCTGGAGCCGCCCTACACCGCGCTGTTCGACTGGCTGGAAGGCCGCGCCCCGCGCCCGGCCCCCGGTGCCGCCCCCGTCTTTCGCCCGCCGATGCTGGCCCACCCGATCGAGGCGGCGGATCTCGCGACACTCGACTGGTCCGCCCATCGCGCCGAATGGAAATGGGACGGCATCCGCGTGCAGCTCGTCTCCACCCCCGGCGGCAGCCGGCTCTACTCCCGCGGCGCGGAAGACATCTCCGCCGCCTTCCCCGAAATCGTCGCGGCGATGGATTTCAACGCCGTGCTCGATGGCGAGCTGCTGGTCATCCGCGATGGCGCGGTGGCCCCCTTCGCCGATCTCCAGCAGCGCCTCAACCGCAAGAGCGTCCCGGCGAAACTCCGCGCCGCCTACCCGGTCGGCGTGCGGCTGTATGACATGCTGTTCGAGGGCGAAACCGACCTCCGGGGCCTGCCCTTCGATGCCCGCCGCGCCCGGCTCGAAGCCTGGTTCGCCAGCACCTCTCCGGCGTCGATGGACCTTTCGGAGCTGATCCCTTTCGCCGCCGCCGCCGATCTCGCCGCCCTGCGCGCCGGCGCCCGCGATGCCGCGATCGAGGGGCTGATGCTCAAGCGCGCCGACAGCCCCTATCTCGCCGGCCGCCCAAAGGGCCATTGGTGGAAATGGAAGCGCGACCCGCTCAGCCTCGACTGCGTGCTGATGTATGCCCAGCGCGGCCACGGCAAGCGCTCCTCCTATTATTCCGACTACACCTTCGGCGTCTGGACGGCGGAGGGCGCGCTGGTGCCGGTCGGCAAGGCCTATTCCGGCTATACCGATGCCGAGCTGCAACGGCTCGACCGCTGGATCCGCGCCCACACGGTCGCGAGCTACGGCCCGGTGCGCGAGGTGGAGAAGGCGATCGTGCTGGAAGTCGGGTTCGACGCGGCGCAGCGTTCCACCCGCCACAAATCCGGCATCGCGCTGCGCTTCCCCCGTATCCTGCGGATCCGCGACGACAAGCCGGCCGCCGAGGCCGACACGCTGGAAACCGCGCGTCTGCTCCTGCCCAGCTAGAGCATCATCCGATCAGATGGAATCATCTGATCGGATAAAGATGCTCTAATTATCAACAAGATAGAGCATGACATCCGATCCGGATGGATCGGAACATGCTCTAGTCCTGTTTAGCCGCCAGCGGCAGCTTTACTGATCCGTGCCGCCTGCGAGCGGCAGGCTCACTGATCCGTGCCGCCTGCCAGCGGCCCGAGCGCCGCCCGGATGCCGAATTCGCCGGGCAGCGCGCCGTGCGGGAACAGCACGTTGACATGGCCGAGCTTGCGCCCCGGCCGCGCGGCGGTCTTGCCGTAATGATGCGGGATCAGCCCTGACGTCGCGACGATCCGCGGCCAGAGCGCGATATCCTCCGGCCCGACCAGGTTCTTCATCACCGCGTCGGAATGGCGGATCGCCGGCGGCAGGGGCAGCCCGGCGACGGCGCGGATATGCAGCTCGAACTGGCTGGCCGGGCAGGCATCGATCGTCCAGTGCCCGGAATTATGCGGCCGCGGCGCGATCTCGTTGGCCAGCACCTGGCCATCCCGGCCGATGAAGAACTCCACCGCGAGCAGCCCTACCAGGCCGATCCGCTCGGCGACGAGGCGCGCCATCTCCCGCGCCGTCTCCCGCAGCGCGGGGTCGAACGGGGCAGGGGCCAGGGTAAGATCGAGAATATGGTCGCGATGCCGGTTCTCGACCATGTCGAAGGCGCTGACCGTCCCATCCGCCCCGCGCGCGACGACGACCGACCCCTCCGCCGCGAAATCGACGAAGCCTTCCAGGATCAGCGGCTTCGGATGCAGCAGGCCAAAGGCCATCTCCGCCTCCGCCTCGGTGCGGATCAGCGCCTGGCCCTTGCCGTCATAGCCGAGCCGCGTGGTCTTGAGCACGGCGGGCAGGCCGATCGCGGCGATGGCGGCGGTCAGCTCCGCCATGGTTTCCACCGGCGCCCAGGGCGCGGTGCCGATGCCGGCCTCGTTGAGGAAACGCTTCTCCGCGATCCGGTCCTGGCTGATCCGCAGAATCTCCGGCCCCGGCCGCACCGGGCGGCGATCGGCCAGCAGGTCGAGCCCCTCGGCCGAGACGTTCTCGAACTCGAAGGTGATCACGTCCACCGCATCGGCGAAGCGCAGCAACGCGGCATTGTCGTCATAATCCGCCCGCGTCGTCGCGGCCGCGACCTGCGAGGCCGGCGCGTCGGGTTCGGGGGTGAAGATATGGCAGCGATAGCCGAGCCGAGCCGCCGCCATGGCGGACATGCGGCCGAGCTGGCCACCGCCGACGATGCCGATCGTGGCGTTGGGGGGAAGCGGAAAACCGGTCATTCTGTGGGCGGATCCTCGGGCAGGTCGGGCACGCTGTCGGTCTGGGTGCGGCGCCAGGCGTCGAGCCTGGCCTCGATTTCCTTGTCCGTCACCGCGAGCATCGCGGCGGCGAAGAGGGCGGCGTTGATCGCCCCGGCCTTGCCGATCGCGAAGGTAGCGACCGGCACGCCGCCGGGCATCTGCACGATCGAATGCAGGCTGTCCACCCCTTTCAGCGCCGCACTCTCCACCGGCACGCCGAGCACCGGCACCGGGGTGAGGGCGGCGACCATGCCGGGCAGATGCGCGGCCCCACCGGCCCCGGCGATGATCGCGGCCAGCCCCCGTCCGCGCGCTTCATGGGCATACTCGACCATCCGCAGCGGCGTGCGATGGGCGGAGACGACGCGCGCCTCGAAGGCGATGCCGAGTGCCTCAAGCGTCTCGGCGGCATGGCGCATGGTCGGCCAGTCCGACCGGCTGCCCATGATGATCCCGATGCGCGGCGTCACGCGATATCGTCCGGGATCAGCCGGCTTTCGAGCCTCAGGATCTGGTCGCGCAGCAGCAGCTTGCGCTTCTTCAGCCGCTGGATCTGCAACTGGTCGGTCAGCATCTCGTCGCCGAGCCGCGCGATCACCGAGTCGAGATCCCGGTGTTCGCTGCGCAGGCCGTGCAATTGGCGGAGCAGGTTGTCCTTGTCGGTCAGCATGTTTCGCTTCTAGCACAGCCGCGCGAGGCTGGCCTATCCCGGTTTTGCCCTCCCCGTGCCCCGCCGCCTTCCGCATGCTCGCCGGCGCGGGCGCGAATATAAAAGATTGATGACAACCGGAACGCGCAGGACTAGACTTTTGGTCAGGCGCCCGGCCGGGCACCGCCCGGCTTGCGCCACAACGATCCACACTCGGAAAGGAGTCGAGGATGAGCCTGCAAGCGAGACTGGAATCCCTGAAGCAACGTCACGCCGGCCTTGAATCCCGCATCAACGACGAGGACCGCCGGCCGCGACCGGATGATGAAAATCTCGCCCGGCTCAAACTGGAAAAACTTCGCCTGAAGGAAGAAATCGAGCGCATCCGCGTCAGCTGATCGGTGCGCCCCGGCACGAGACATCGTGCCGGAAAATCTGTCCGCACGAGACATCGTGCTGGAAAACATAGCGGCACGAGACATCGTGCCGGAAAAATTTATCGGCACGCGGTTCCGTGCCGTTTGACCCGCCCGGGCCGGATCACCGGTCCGGGCGCCTGATTTCCTGCGGTTGACCCGCTCTCAGGCCGCCTCGTCGCTCGAATCCGTCATCGGCTGCGGCACTTCCTCGCCTTCGCGCTCGATCCGCGCATTCGCCGCCCCCACCACGTCGTTTAGGTCGGACTGCTTGCACAGGCCGAGGATCACCGGGTCGCGCGGCTTGATATTGGCGCTGTTCCAGTGCGACTTGTCGCGCACCTTCTGGATCGTGTCCTTGGTGGTGCCGAGCAGCTTGACGATCTGCGCGTCCTGCACGTGCGGATAGTTGCGCAGCATGAACGCGATCGCATCCGGCCGGTCGATCCGCTTGGCCACCGGGGTATAGCGCGCCCCCTTGCTGCGCCGCCCGCCGGGGATGGCGGCCTGCAACATTTTCAGCCGCGCCTTGGGATCGGCCTCGCAGCGGCGGATTTCATCGGCGGTGGTCTGCTTGTTGGCGACCGGATCGTAGCCGACGATCCCCTGCGCCACCTCGCCATCGGCGATCGCCTGCACCTCGAGCGGATGCATGCCGCAGAAATCCGCGATCTGCTCGAAGGTCAAGGCGGTCTTCTCGATCAGCCACACCGCGGTGGCCTTCGGCATCAGGGGAAGCGTCATCATCATACCTCAGAGAGAGAGCGGCGCGCGCGGCCCTTCGGCGGCGGCGAACGCGCGGGCGTATATATTGCAGCAACATATGGTGCAGAGATCTTGTCCCGGTCAAGCCGCATGGCACGGAAATGCCGCAATTCCCCCCTGCGCCCGCCGCTCCAGCGGTTTGCGCCGCCGCGGGTCTTGCCTTTGGTCGCGCGAGCGTAAACATGACGCCCATGATCGACCCGTTCGGCCGCGCCATCACCTATCTCCGCATTTCGGTCACCGACCGCTGCGATTTCCGCTGCGTCTACTGCATGGCGGAGGACATGACCTTCCTGCCCAAGGCGGACCTGCTCTCGCTCGAGGAGCTGGAGCGGCTGGCCGGCGCCTTCGTCGATCTCGGCGTGCGCAAGCTGCGCCTGACCGGCGGCGAGCCGCTGGTCCGCCGTGGCGTGATGACGCTGCTCAACCGCCTCGGACAGCGTCTCGGCCACGGGCTCGACGAACTGACCCTGACCACCAATGGCAGCCAGCTCGGCCGATTCGCCGAAGACCTCGCCGCCGCCGGGGTGAAGCGGGTGAACGTCTCGATCGACACGCTCGATGCCGAAAAATTCCAGTCCATCACCCGCTGGGGCCGGCTGCCCCAGGTGATCGAGGGCGTGATGGCGGCGAAGGCGGCGGGGCTCAAGGTCAAGATCAACGCCGTGGCGCTCAGGGGCGTGAACGAGGACGAGTTCGACACGATGCTGGACTGGTGCGGCCAGCACGGCTTCGATTTCTGCCTGATCGAAACGATGCCGCTCGGCGAGGTCGACCAGGACCGGACCGATCAATACCTGCCGCTCTCCACCGTCCGCCAGCGCCTCGCCGCGCGCTGGACCCTGACGCCGACCGACTACGTCACCGGCGGCCCCGCCCGGTATTTCGACGTCGCCGAGACCGGCACGCGGCTCGGCTTCATCACCCCGCTCACGCATAATTTCTGCGAAGGCTGCAACCGGGTGCGGCTGACCTGCACCGGCACGCTCTATATGTGCCTCGGCCAGGACGACGCGGCGGATCTGCGCGCCGTCCTGCGCGGCTCGGACGATGACGCCGTGCTGCGCCAGGCGATCCGCGATGCGATCGCCCGCAAGCCGAAAGGCCATGATTTCGTGATCGACCGCGCCGGCCGCGCCCCCGCCGTCGCCCGCCACATGAGCGTGACCGGCGGGTAGGGGATCCGCCGCCGCCCGCCAGACCGGATGTGGCGTTCGCCGATAGCTGCAATCAGAATTTGCAACCGTGACATCCGATCGGCCGACATCTCCCGTATGCCTCATGACGGCAAACGCCGGCTTATGCACCGATTTGGTAGGTCCACGTCACCAAATCAAAATTTGACAAAGGTAAACATCTTGGATACGATTAGCGAATAATCGAGAATAAATATCAATAATAAAATACAACCTAAATACCTGTTTTTTGAGGGGCGCGGCAAGTCGGTCATCCCGGTCTTGCCATCAAAGTCAAAAACCAAATCATTGTCTCCGGGCGCTGAGGAATGGATCTTTCCTACATCTATCTGTTCTTCGACGGTATGACCGTGCTGGCCGGCATTCTTCTTGTCGTGACCGGCTTCCTTTCCGGCGCCGAAATGTTGAAATGGTGGGGTAGCGCCTATTTCATCGGCGCGGCCGGGCTCGGTGCCTTCATTGCCGGCAGGTTCGGCGCCCATTGGCTTGCCCACGGGCTGGCGCCCGGTCTCCTGCTGATGGCCTACGGGATGATGTGGCTGGGCGCGCGCCGCCTCGCCGGCCGGTCCAGCCCGATGCTGCTGGCCTTGCTGCCGGGCCTCGCCTGGTGGGCCATCGGCGCCACGCTCCCCTTCGCCGCCAAACCCTGGCTCTATCTCGTCGCGCAGACGCCGCTGACCCTGTTGATGATCGCGCTGCTGCTGGTCGAGGTCGTGCGGATTCCCGCCCCCGCGGCCGCGCGCTACCCGCTGGCGGCCGCCCTCGTCGTCCATGGCGTCTTCATCGTCGTTCGCGCCGCCGACCTGCTCCAGCACGGCACGCCCGCCGCGCTGCGGCTCTGGCTCGTCATCTCGGCCGGCGAGGGCATCATCTTCGTGTTCTGCGATGCGTTGTGCGCCAGCCATCTGGTGCGGATGCTGCGCGAGCGCCTGCTCGACAGCGCCGCCCATACCGACTTCCTCACCGGCGTGCTCAACCGCCGTGGCTTCACCATCCAGGCCGAGCGCCGCTTGCGCGCCACCTCCTGCATGCTGCTGGTGCTCGACATCGACGGCTTCAAGCGCATCAACGACACGCTCGGCCATGCCGAGGGCGACCGCCTGCTGCGCGAACTGGGCCGGATCTGCATGGAAAGCGTGCGCGCCGGCGATGTGGTCGGCCGGCTCGGCGGCGACGAATTCGCCATCCTGATCGATGGCGGCACCGGCGAAACCGCCTCCTCCATTGCCACCCGGATCCGCCAGGCCTTCGCCCAGACCCTCACGGCGCACGGGCTGGAAGTCGGGGTCAGCATCGGGATCGACGGCGCGAAACCCGGCAATACGCTGGATGACCTGCTGCGCCAGGCCGACATGCGGCTCTACCGCGCCAAGGGCAGCGCGCCGCGGGTCCGCAAGCTCGTCCTCGGCGCCGGCTGAACCCGCACCGCCTGCGCTCTCGCGCTAGAGCATCTTAATCCGATCGGATGGAACTATCTGATCGGATAAAGATGCTCTAATTATCAACAAGATAGAGCACGACATCCGATCCTGATGGATCGGAACGTGCTCTAGAGTTTGTGGGGATTTGGGATTCCCATTTGGGTGTTGCTGTGATTCAAGCTGTGAATGGAACGATTTGTACTGACGGACGCCCAATGGGCGAGGATGGAACCGCATTGTCTTGGCAAGGCGAGTGACCCTGGCCGCAGCGGGCGGGACAATCGGCTGTTTCTGGAAGCGGTACTTTGGATTGTCCGCACTGGCAGTCCGTGGCGTGATCTGCCTTCGATGTTTGGCAACTGGAGCACGGCCTACCGCCGGTTCAACGACTGGCGCCGCGCTGATGTTTTCAAACGGATTTTCGACGCGGTATCTGATGAACCCGATATGGAATACGCCATGGTCGACGCCACGATCGTCAAGGTCCACCGTCACGGCCAGGGCGCAAAAGGGGGACTCAAAGCCAGGCCATAGGCTGTTCCAAAGGTGGCATGACAACCAAAATCCTGGCGCTGACGGATGCCCTGGGCAACCTTGTGCGCTTTCGTCTCATGCCGGGCAATCGCCATGACGGCATCGAGGTCCCGCCACTGATCGACAACGTCGAATTCGGTGGATTGATCGCAGACAAGGCATTCGACAGCAACGCTCTGGTCGCAGAACTCAACGAAAGAGGCGCCCGGGTCGTCATTTCCCAGCATCCGGCCCGGGCACTGAAGCTGAAAATCGACCGCGAAATCTACAAATGGCGTCATCTGGTCGAGAATTTCTTCTGCAAGCTCAAAGAGTTCAAACGCATCGCCCTGCGCGCCTGCAAAACAGACCAGAGCTTCCAGGCAATGATCTACCTCGCCGCAGCCGTCATCAACTCACGATGAATCCCTACAAACCCTAGCGCAGTCAGTTGACCGCGCGCTTCGCCCCTGCAGCCGGCCGTGCCGCAAGCCGCGCCATCCGCGTCTCCACGGCGTCCGCCTCCGCCGCCGGCATCGTCGCGTCGAGCACCTGCCGCGCCGCGCCGTGATGGCCGGAAAGGGCGAGGGCGGCGGCATAATCCGCCCGCTCCGGCGCCGAAATCGGCCCGCCTTGCGCAAGCGGCGCGATGATCGCGGCGCCGGCGCCGGCATTGCCGCCAAGCGCCAGGGCAAGGCCGAGATTCGCCCGCGCCGCCCGGAAGTTGGGGCGCAGCGCCAGCGCCCGGCGGAAGGCCGGCGCCGCCGCGGCGAAGGCGCCGCGCTGGGACAGTGCCACTCCGAGATCGTTGAACGCCACAGCATTGTGCGGGTCGTCCCGCGTCGCCCGCCGGAACGCGGTCACCGCCCCGCGTCCGCCGCCGCGCAACGCGCAGCGGCCAAGCCCGATCTCCGCCCGCGCATCATGCGGTGCGGCGCCGAGCAGCGCGGTGTAATCGCGCGTCGCCGTCTGGCAGTCGCCGAGCAGATAGGCGGCATCTCCATGGATCAGCCGCGCCCGCACATTGCCCGGGTCGAGCTTCAGCACCGCATCGGCGACATGCAGCGCGAGATCCGGCCGGTTCCCCGCCAGCGCCGTCTCCGCCACGTTCAGCGTGTTGGCGCCGAGCGCCGGGCGTGCGGCGCTGGTCCGCGCCGGCCCAGCGCAGCCGGCGAGCGCCGCCGCGACAATGCCGAGCATCGCCCCTGGCAGCCACCGTGTCCTCCGCCCGGTCATTGGGTGATCCCCGACAGCCCGCCGGACGATGCCATGCCGCCGCCACCGCCACCGCCACCACCGCCGGCCCCGCCGAGCGGAGCTGCGCCGCCGCCGCCGCCTGCCGGCGCCTTCAGCGCGCTACCCACCGCCTTTTCCGCGATCGGCCCGGTCAGCCGCGCATCGCCGCGCCCGGCGACGAGATCATGCGGATTGACCAGCTCGATCGCGATATTGTGCATCGGCGCACCGTTCTCCCGCCATGTTCCCGGCCGCGCGAACGGGTCGCCCCCGGCGCAGCCGGCCAGCAGCAGCGCGCTCGCCCCGAGCAGGATGGCCGCGCGACCGTGCCGCCTTGCGCTGCGCTCGCCCATCGTCGTCCTCATCGCAGGATGAACCCGGCCTGGCCCGGCAGCACGACCGCGTGCCCGCCGCCATTGTCGCGCCCGAGAAAGACCCGCTGGATCTGGTTGGGCGGCGACCATCCCTGGTCCGGCGTCATCATCCGCCCCGCCTGGTCCACCGGCTTGACGAGATAGGGGGTCACGAGGATCACGAGTTCCTCCTCCTGCCGGTCGTAGCTGTCGGCGCGAAACGCGGCGCCGAGCACCGGAATGTCGCCGAGCCCCGGCACCGACTTGTCGGTCTGGTTGCTGCTGTTGCTGAGCAGGCCGGCGATGGCGAGGGTCTGTCCGCTGCCGATCACGACCGTTGTCGAGGCCGACTGGGTGGACAGCGACGGCACCACGATCGACGTGCCCGCCACCGCGATCTGGAAGGCGTTCTGCGTCGTCGGCGCGCTCACCGTCGGCTCGACATGCAGGATGATGCTGCCGTTATCGAGCACCACGGGGCGGAATTTCAGCTGCACGCCGAAATCCTTGTACTGCACCGTCACCTGGCCGTTCTGCCCGGGCACCGGCACCGGGAAGGAGCCGCCATCGATGAAGCTCGCGCTCTGCCCCGAGAGTGCGGTCAGCGTCGGCTCAGCCAGGATATGCGCGAGATTGTCGCTGTTCAGCGCGTCGAGAATGCTGTCGATCGCGCCGCCACCGGTCGAAAGCCCGGCATTGTAGCTCCCCGCGGCCGGCGTCGCCGGGCTCGATCCGTTCAGCACGTCGAGCGCGCTGAACCCGAACAGGAACTTGCCCACCGAAATCCCATTGCCCGCGCTCTGCCAGTTGATCCCGAGCTGCTGCGTGATCGTGCGCGACATCTGCGCGATCCGCACCTTGAGCGCCACCTGCTGCGGCAGCCGCACCTCGGTCTGATTGACCACGTGGCCGCCCTTGCCGGCGATCAGGTGCGCCTGCTGCATCACCTGGTAGTCCTGCACCGGCGTCGCCACCGTGCCGCGCACCACCACGCCATGCGCAGCACTGCTGATCGCGAGCCGCGCGCCGGGAGCCGTCCGCGCCGCGCCGGCGCGGATTGCCGCGGCGTGATAGGTGCCGGGGGTCACCGCGACCCGGAACGTCGCCACGTCATGCCCCTGCGAATCGGTCACGGCGATGGTGGTGAAGCCCGGCGCGGTGCCGAACACGAACAGCGTATGCGCGCTGGCCGGTCGCACCGACACCACTTTCGGATCGGCGACGAACACGTTCGCCGCGGTGCCGCGCAGCGTCACCAGCCTGCCGCTGCCCTGGGCGATGTTCAGCCGTCCGCCCGCCACCGCCACCGCCGCCGCGTGCCGCGCCTTCTGTCCGGCCGGGGCCGCCGCCGTGCCGCTCCCGATCGCGATCAGCGCCGCCAGCAGCCGCGTCGCCGCAAGCCTGGTTGAAAATCGCCGCGTCGTCCGCGCGGGCGGGAATATTCTGTCCGGTGGTGGAGCCAAGGCATTTTTCCTCAAACGGGACAGGTCTCAGGGGTGAGACGCGCTAGAGGTAAATTTACGGATGTTCTATTAACGAATGGTTGCCGTCGCGGATTTCGCGTGGCGAATTCCGAAAAGCGCCTTCCTGCGTGCGATACCCCCTTGCCGAATGCGCAACCTATGGCATGATCCCCTCAATCAAATTCAAAACTGCGAATAAGGGGAGCTACCAATGTCCAGAAAGAAAACAGCGTTCGCCGCCGCCTTCGCCGGCGCGGCCATGGCGGTGGTGCCGGTGGCGGCACAGGCCGCGAAGCCGATCGTCGTCGGCATCACCTCCGAAATTGGCACCATTCCCGGCAAGGCCATCGCCAATGGCGCGACACTCGCCGCCGAGCAGATCAACGCCGCCGGCGGGATCGACGGCCGGCCGATCAAGCTGGTGATCGAGGACGATCACCTTTCCACCACCGATGCCATCCGCTCCTTCCAGCGCATGGTGAGGCAGGATCACGCCGTCGCCATCATCGGCACCTTCGTCAGCGAGGTGGCGCTGGCGCTCGAACCCTGGGCCGCCCGCCTGCACGAGCCCTACATGATCACCGGTGCGGCCGCCAACGAGCTGTCCGAATACGTCCACAAGGACTTCAAGGCCCATCAATACATCTTCCACGCCTACATGCCGGCCGCCTATCTCGCCCGCGCGGTGTGCGACGCCTCGAAGGCGACCCTGGTCGACCAGTTCCACATGAAGACCGCCGTGGTCATGAGCGAGGACGCCGCCTGGACCAAGCCGCTCGACGCCGGCTACGATTCCTGCCTGCCCAAGATCGGCCTGAAGGTGCTCGACAATATCCGCTTCGCGCCCAACACGTCCGATTTCACCCCGATCTACCAGAAGATCGAGACGCTGAAGCCCAACGTCATCATCGCCGGCTGGGCCCATGTCGGCGTGCAGCCGACGGTGCAGTGGGCGCAGCAGAAAGTGCCCGTGGCGCTCGCCGGGATCAACGCCCAGGCCGGCTCCGACGTGTTCTGGAAAGCCACCAACGGCGCGACCGAGGGTGTGATCACCGGCAGCACCGCCGCCCCGGGCGTTGCCATCACGCCGAAAACCCTCCCCTTCACCGACGCCTATGTGAAGAAATTTGGTTACTCCCCGGCCTATTCGGCCTACTCGACCTATGATGCCGTCTATGCGCTCGCCGATGCGCTGAAGCGTGCGAAATCCACCAAGCCGCTGCCCATCGTCCATGCGCTGGAACAGACCAACATGGTCGGCACCCAGGGCCAGATCGCCTTTCAGGGCGCGAAGAGCAAGTTCGCCCACGCGCTGAAATACGGCCCCGACTATGTCACCGGCGTTGCCCTGCAATGGCAGGCCGGCCAGCAGAAATGCATCTGGCCGCTGAAGCTCGCCAACGCCAAGGCGAAGTTCCCCGGCTTCGTGCCCGTCCCGAAATCCTGACCCGCCCCGCGGTCCCGCCGGCCCTGTCGCCGGCGGGATCTGCCCACGTTTTCGTCTGACCTGGGAGGGTAGGACTTGCTAGCGATCCAGATCCTGATCGACGGTTTCGCGATCAGCACGCTCTACGCGCTCGGCGCGCTGGGCTTCACGCTCATCTTCGGCGTCTCCGGCGTCCTCAATCTCGCGCATGGCGGCCTGATGGTCATCGCCGCGATGATCGCCTGGTATCTCGATACCTCGCTCGGCTTCGGCCCCTATGTCGGCGCCCTCGCCGGCGTCGCCGTCTGCCTCGTCGCGGCCCTCGTGACCTATGGCGGCATCGTCCGCCCGATCGAGAATTCCCGCGCCGTGCCCGCGCATGAGCGCGAGCTGTTCGTGCTGACGGCGACCCTGCTCTGGGGCGTGATGATCCAGGAGTCGCTGTCCTACGCCTTCACCAACAGCCCGATCACGGTGCAGCCGCTGATCGCCGGCACGGTCTCCATCCTCGGCGTCCGCACCCCGATCAACGAGATCTTCATCGCCGCCGTCGCCTGGGCGGTGATGGGCGCGCTCTGGCTGCTGGTCAACCGCACCCAGGTCGGCCGCCGCCTGCTCGCCGCCTCGATCAACCCGCGGGCGCTCACCCTGCTCGGCTTCGAGCTCGACCGGATCTACCTCTTCGTCTGGGTGATCTACGGCCTGCTCGCGGGCATCGCCGGCGTGCTGCTCGGCAGCTTCCTCGGCTCGGGGTCCGATTACGTGCCGGGGCTGACCGGCAGCGCCTTCACCATTGTCGTGCTGGGCGGGCTCGGCTCGGTCTCCGGCACGCTGATCGCGGCCTATATCGTCGGCTACATCGAAACCGTCACCGCCTACCTGGTCTCGCCCTCGCTGCGCGAGGTGCCGGCCCTCATCCTTCTCGTCGTGGTGATCTACATGCGGCCGCAAGGGCTGCTGGGACGGCGCTGATGTCGACGATACCGAAATCCCGCCTGGCCGCGCTCGCGGTCTTCCTCATCGTGCTGGCGCTCTTCCCGCTCGGCGCCAATGGCTACATCCTCGGCGTGCTGACCACCGCCTTCTACTTCGCCGTCTTCGCGATGTCGTGGGATCTGCTGTTCGGCTATGCCGGCGAGGTCAATTTCGGCCCGACCTTCCTGATCGGCCTCGGCGCCTATGGCGCGGGCATGTCGAACGCGCTGCTCGGCCTGCCGGTGCCGCTCGCCATCGTCGTCGGCGCCCTCGCCGCGGTGGCCGGCGGCGTTGCCCTGGCCATCCCCGCATTGCGCCTCTCCGGCCCCTATCTCGGCCTGATCACCCTGGTCTCGGTGCTGCTGCTGCAACAGGCCATCGTCATCTTCGCCGGCGTCACCGGCGGCGAGATCGGCCTCTCGGTGCCGGACGTGCTCTCGATCAGCAGTGCGGCCAACTACGAATACGCGCTCGCCTTCATGCTGGTCAGCGGGCTGATCCTGTTCCTGATCTCCCGCTCCTCGCTGGGGATGATCCTGCAGGCCGCCGGGCAGGACCAGGTGGCCGCGGCAGCGCTCGGCTTCAACGCGACCCGCCACAAGATCCTCGCCTTCGCCGTCTCCGCGCTGTTCTCCGGCCTCGCCGGTGCCTTCCTCGTCTTCTATCTCGGCACCGCCTCGGTCAGCGCCGTGGTCGACATCTCGATCGGCGTGCGGGTGATCATCGCCGCCGTGCTCGGCGGCCGCCGCACCATCATCGGCGGCGCCATCGGCTCGGTCTTCCTCATCGTCGCCGGCGAACTCCTCCGCCCGATCGGCCAGCTCTCCACCTTCGTCGTCGCCCTGATCGCGCTGGTGGTGATCGTGCTGTTCCCGGACGGTCTGCTCGGCCTGCTGCCGCACCGGAGGGGCGCATGAACACCACCACCACCCCGCGCCTCGCCGTCAGCGGGCTGCACAAGCGCTTCGGCGGCCTCATCGCCGTCAAGTCGCTCGACTTCAACCTCTATCCCGGCGAGATCCTCGGCCTGATCGGCCCCAACGGCTCGGGCAAGTCCACGGTCATGCAGATGATCATGGGCGTCGTCCGCCCCACCGCCGGGCAGATCCTGCTCGACGGGCAGGACATCGCCGGCCGCCCGACCTACGACATCGCCCGCGCCGGGGTCGGCATCGTCTTCCAGCACTCCCGCCCGTTGCGGCTGCAAACCGTGCTGGAGAACATCCTGCTCGGCCTGCTGCCCGACAGCCTGAGCCGCCTCCGCCCGCCGCCGGGCGCGATCGAGACGGCGCGGCGAATCGGCGAGGAATGCGGCCTCGGCGAGGTGCTCGACCGCCTGCCGGCAACGCTCCCCTTCGCCGACCTGCGGCGGATGGAACTCGCCAAGGCGATCGCCCGCAACCCGAGCGTGGTGCTGGTCGACGAACCCTTCGCCGGCCTGACCAGTGCCGAGGTGCATGATTTCTCCGCCCTGATCCGCCGCTTCCGCGACCAGGGCCGCGCCGTCATGCTGGTCGACCACAACGTCAAGAGCATCGCCTCTCTGGCGGACCGCGTGCTCGCCCTCTATCTCGGCGAAAAGATCGCCGAAGGCTCCTCCGAGCAGGTGATGCAGGACGAAACCGTCCGCCGCGTCTATCTCGGCGGCGGCATCGAAACCCACGAACGCCCCGAGGCCGAGATCGCCGCCCACAAGGTGCTGCTCCAGGCCGAGGACATCAGCGTCTTCTACGGCAAGGCGCAGGCGCTGGAGAATGTCTCCCTCACCGTGCACGAGGGCGAGTTCGTCTCCATCGTCGGCCTCAACGGCGCCGGCAAGACCTCGCTGTTCAACGCCATCTCCGGCCTCGTCCCGTTCCGCGGCGCGATCAGCTGGGACGGGGCGAAGCGCGCCGGCGAATCGGCGGCGGCAATCGCGCGCGCCGGCATCGTCCAGTGCCCGGAAACCCGCGAGCTGTTCGGCCGCCTGTCGGTCGCCGAGAATCTCGAACTCGCCGGCCAGCGCCTGCCGCCCGGCGAACGCGCCTCCCGGCTCGACTGGCTGCACGAGCTGTTCCCCATCCTGCGCGTCCGCGGCACCCAGGAATCGCGCACCCTCTCCGGCGGCGAGCAGCAGATGCTCGCCATCGCCCGCTCGCTGATGCTCAAGCCGCGCCTGCTGATCCTCGACGAGCCGACCCTCGGCCTCGCCCCGGTCATCCTCGGCCAGCTGTCCGAGGCGCTGTCCCGCCTGCGCGAGACCACCGACATCACGGTCCTTCTCGGCGAGCAGAACGTCACCTTCGCCCTGCCGCATGCCGACCGTGTCTATGTCATCGAGCATGGCCGCATCATCTGGAACGGCACGCCCACGCGCTTCGCCGCGGAGGCGGGAACCGGCTACCTGTAAGGCCGGTTCCGCCGCGTGTTGATCGAATATTAACCCGTCTTCGCCTAGCCTGAGTGTGACCTTTACGTCACGATCTTACGTAAACGATAACGAAACTGCCCTATCCGGAGGTAATGAGATTGTCATTCTTCGTCACGAATGGCACCACACTATCATCCATCCGGATACTCGCTACCCGATCGGATGATATCGCCCCGATCGGCACTCCAGCAGGGGTTTCCCATTCCGGCAGGATCGGGAAATCTCCAAAAAAAAACCGTGACCACCCAACAAGGAGACCGTCCATGACCGACAAGACAGCCTCGAAATTCTCCCGCGCCGCTTTGTCCGTCGCCGGCGCCGCCTTCGGTGTCGGCCTCGCCGTCGCGGCGATGACCCTGCCGGCCCAGGCCGGCGGCCCGCTGCCGTATGACGCGCCGTCGCCGCCGCCCAATGTCAGCGTCGCGATGCTCTACAACCAGTTCGCCTCGGCGACCACGTTCTACACCCAGCACGGCACCAAGCTCGGCCACACCAACATCGAGACCGACGTGCCGATCCTCCGCCTCGTCCACACCTTCAACCCGGTGGACGGCATGCAATGGGGCGCGCAGCTCATCGTCCCCTATGTCTGCTTCCTAATTTGTGCGCACATGTGCGCACGGGTTTAGCTCTCGGTTCACTGACCGCAGTTTCACCGCCTCTTGCGAGGCGGCCAGCGCCGCAATCTCCCCGAGCGTTGCCGCCGGAATGCCCGGCGACGGTTCGGCCCAAGCCGGGCCTACCACGAGGTGTTCAAGGTTGATCGCCGCGTTCTCGTCGCGGTCGTGAACGGTGCCGCACTCGGCACATGCCCACGACCTGATAGAGAGCGGCAGCTTGTCCACGACGCAGCCGCAGGCCGAACACGTTTTGCTGGACGGGAAGAAGCGATCAGCCACATACACGTGGCCGCCGCGCATCCGCGCCTTGTATTCGAACTGCCGGCGAATCTCACCGAAAGCCGCGTCGGAGACAGAGCCGGCAAGGGCGTGGTTCTTGCCCATGCCGGCGACGTTCAGGTCTTCGAGGACGATCGTCTCGAAGGTGCTGGCAACTGCCGTGGTTGCCTTGTGGATGGCGTCGCGGCGGATGTTCGCCACGCGCCCATGCAGCTTCGCCAGCTGAGCGCGGCGCTTCCGCGTCCGGCGGCTCGTCTTGGCGGCCCGCTTCTTCCGGGCCTCTTCCTGCCGGCTGATGCGCCGGGAGAGCTTCTTGACGCGCCGCATCGCCTTGCGCAGCGCCTTCGGGTTCTCGATCTTCGTGCGCCCATCCGGCATTTGGCGCGACAACGCCATCAGCGCCGAGATGCCGAGATCGACACCAACGACGGAGCCGGGCGCAGGGTGTGCGGCTTCTGCGTCCGGCATCTCGCACTGGATCGCCACGAACCAGCGCCCGGCCTCGCGGCTGACGACAGCGCCGAGGATGCGCCCACCGATCCGCAGCGGTTCGCGCATCCGAACCCAGCCGAGGTTCGGGATGCGGATTTCGCCCCGATCCTTGCCGAACCGTTCACGACAGCTGTGCGCCTCGAACTGGTCGTTCCAAAGTGCGAAGCTGTCGTGCTGGCCTTTCTTCTTGAACTTCGGGTAGCCGGCCTTGGGCTGGCCCTTGGGTTTCTTCAGGTCACGGAAGAAGTTTCCGAAGGCCGTGCCGAGGTTCATGATTGCCTGACCACTGGCGCACTTCGTTACGTCGCACGACCAGGGAAATTCCGTGCGACGTACAGCGTTCCACTGCGCCTTGAGCTTCGTGGCGCTTGGCTTCTCACCGGCTTCGTATAGGCGTTTCCATTCCGCAAGGCCCCAGTTCCATGCGAAGCGCGCGGTGCCGGCGGCGCGGGCAAAGTGAATCGCCTGCTCGACGGTCGGGTCCAATGCGATCTTGTGGGCCAGGATCATGGCTTCACATCCTGGCCGATGGCTTCGCTGAGCTTCTTCTTGTAGTTGCGCAAACCGTAGAGCCGGCTTGAAAAACAATGCACGATGGTCATCAGGTCTTGGACCATCTCCTGTTCCGGCGACAGGCTTTCGTTGTTCAGCACGAGGATGTCGCAGCCGTGCGCCTTGCAGTGATGCTCGAACCACTGGTAGCCGAACCGCACCAGCCGATCCTTGTGTGCCAGAACGATAGTCCGCACCTCCCGGCGTGATACGGCGTCCATGATTTCGAGGAACCGCTTGCGGTTGAAGTTGAGGCCCCCGCCGACTTCTTCGATCCACTCGACATCCACAAGGCCGCGTGCCGCAGCGAATTCCTCCAGAACGCGCCTCTGATTTTTCAGGTCCGGCTTCTGCGCCGCCGACGAGACGCGACAGTAGGCGATGACCCGGTGCGGCTCGGGGCGTCCGATCTGCTGACCAAGGAACGTGTCCAACTGCTCCCGCGTGTAGGCCCGCCGCCCGGTCTTGGTCCTGCCGGCCGGAGAAAGCGTGCCCTCGCGGTCCCACCGCTGAAGCGTCTTCACGCCACGCCCGAGATAGGCAGCGGCTTCGCCTGTGGACATGAAGGCAGGAAACGGTGAGCGCATACGGCACTTTTAGGCACTTTCGAGCATAAAATCAATACCTAGAGTCTACCTCCTTCCTCGGCAACCAGCGGGTCGGCGGCCAGAGCCTGTCGCACCAGGGCGGCTTCGCCGAGCCGCAGCTCTCCGCCTTCATCTACCCGCTCAACAACCCCGCCGAGGACGAAACCGCCGTCCTCGCCTATTTCGTCAGCCCGCCCTCCGGGTCCTACAACCCCTCGATCGCGCTGAACGCCAGCACCAACAACTGGGTGAACAATCTCGAAATCGGCTTCACCCACAAAATCTTCGGCCAGGCCAAGGGCCGCCGGCTCGACCTCCAGGTCTGGGCCGATGGCTATGTCTATGGCGACACCAGCGTCTCCCCCGGCGTCCATCTGAAAACCGACCCGGTCGGCCAGCTGATCGTCTACGCGCCGTATTATTTCCACCCGCAGACGGCCGGTTATGTCGGCCTGAGCTTCGAGAAAACCTTCGGCGGCAGGGTGTCGGAGGTCAAGGCGGGCGTCACGACCGATACCGGCAACCGCAACGATTTCACCCGCCTCGGCATCATCGCCGGTTCGTTCCTCTCGCCCACCATCTTCGGCCAGGCCGAACTCTCGACCGACCTGCAAACCCGTGGCGGCGCGCGCAACAACGTCGTCTTCCTCGCCCAGGTCGGCAAGGTTTTCTGATCGACTAGAGCATCATCCGATCGGATGGAATCATCTGATCGGATGAAGATGCTCGGTTTATCAATATGATAGAGCACTACATCCGATCCAAAAGGATCGGAAAGTGCTCTAATGCGGGCGCCCGGACGGTCCTGCCGTCCGGGCGCTTTTCATTCTGCCATCCCCGGAGGCAGGGCGGCGCGCAGCATCGCGAGGTTGCGCTCCAGCACCGGCAGCCCATCGCGCGCGGTCTGCTGGAACGCCTGGTTCCGCCCCTCGCGCAGTTCGCCCTGGAACACCGCGATGGCGCTCTCATGGCTGCCGATCTCGTCGCGCAGGAACTCGACGGTCAGGTTCGGCTGCGGGTGATAATTGAGCGAGACGAGTTTTTCCTTGAGGTCGAAGGGCAGGGCGGTGGGCAGTCTCACGCCCTCGCGCGCCGCCAGCGCCTGCAGCCGCGGCGCATAGGTCGCGGCATCGGCGCAAACCTGCTCCACCGCCGCCCGCGCCGTCGGCTCGATCGGCCCGCGCCTGACGAACGAACAGGCGTCGAGATCGAAATTCACCAGTTGCGAGGCGGTGGTGACGAACGCGAGATCCGTCGGCCCCAGCGCCGCCCCCAGCGGCGCCTCTGCGGTGGTCGCGCAGCCGCCAAGCGCGAGCAGCGCGCCCAGCGCGGCGAGGCGGAAGCGCGCCCGCCCGGCGCGGCCTCTCGCATCAAGCGGGACAACAGATGCAGCAACGGGTCTGGTTGCAGCTTGCATGATCGTGATCCTCCATGGCGCGCCGGCACTCTTGCCGCGCCCGCCATCGTCCCCCGCGCAGCTGCCGCCGTCATTGATCTAGAGCACTTTCCGATCCGATTGGATCGGATGTAGTGCTCTATCATATTGATAAGTCGAGCATCTTTATCCGATCAGATGATTCCATCTGATCGGATGATGCTCTAGTTCATCGCCCGTGGCGGATTTCGCTTGCCCCATGCAGAAAAATAACCTAGGGTTGCATCGATGTTGGAAAGCAGACCAGAGATGGTTGTTTGACGCCTCATCTCCTCCCATCGATACAAACTGGCCCCGGACATGTCCGGGGCCTTTTTCTTGCCGGGATATTTGTCCCAAATTACGGGATTTTCATAGGTTCTGGGAATGGTCCAGAATTATATACTCGCTGTTAAGTAATTCCCGTTTTGTTCACAGCACCCCGTCTTGCGCCCCGTCTTGCGCCGCTCCCGGCCGGCTCAGCGCGAACAAGCCCGCCACCTCGTCCCGCGCGCCGAGGCCCAGCACCGCATCGGCCAGGCGCTCGGCCTGCGCCGCGCCCAACACCTGCCGCGTCAGCCCGTCGAACTTGGCGCGGAACGCCGCCTCGTCGGGAAACGTCTCCGGCTCGCCCCGCGGCACCACCACGCGCCGCACGAAACGCTGCCCCCGCGCGTGCACCGTCAGCTTGCCGGACATGTTCCGCGGAAACTCGGCCTCGATATCCGGGTCGTTCTCGCAGCGCACCCGCGCCATCAGCGCGCGGATCCCGGGGTCGTCCAGAAGCTCATAGCTCGCCCAGTCCATCCGGCCGGTCGCCAGCGCGGTGGCGATCACGAAGGGCCCGCTGAACTGCGCATCGACGATGTTTTCCGGCCGCGCCTTGCGCGAGGCCGGCTCGCCGATCAGCAGCATCCCCGCGCGCGAGATCCCGAGCGTCGCGTCCTCGATCTCCTCGGCCCGCAGCCCAAGCTCCGCCCGCAGCGCGATCGCCGCGTCGATCCCGGCATGACCCCAGCGGCACGAGGGATAGGGTTTCACCCCGGTCTTCATCAGCTCCCAGTCGGTGCCGAGCCCGGCCAGCACCCGCTCCGGCTCCGGCGCCGGGCTATAGGCGTTGAGAAACCCGTGCCGCCCCTCGATCGGCGCCGCCGCGCCCTTGAACCCCTCGCGCGCGAGGCAGGCGGCGGCCATTCCCGCCATCCCCGCCCAGCCCACCTGGAAGCGCTTGGTCCAGGCCCCGTTGGCGAGGAATTGCAAACTGCCCGCGGTCTGGCTGAGCACGATGCCGAAGCCCGACGCCATCGCCGCCGGGCTCAGCCCGAACACACGCCCGACCGCGGCCATCGCGCCGAAACTCCCGCAAGTCGCACTCGGATGGAAGCCGCGGTCGTAATGCGCGCCGGCCGGCAGCGCCAGGGCGAGCCGCAGCGCCACCTCATACCCCGCCGCGATCGCCGCGATCACCGTCGCCCCATCCGCCCCGCTCATCGCCGCCGCCCCCAGCGCCGCCGGGATCACCGGCGCGCCGGGATGCACGATCGCCGCCGCATGGGTGTCGTCGAAATCCAGCGAATGCACCAGCGCGCAGTTGATCAGCGTCGCCCCGGCGGCGGCATAACCGGCCGGATCGGCGAAAACCGGCGCCTCGCCATCCCCCATGCCCATCGCCCGCACCGCGGCGATCAGCGCCCTCGTGCTCTCCGCCGCCTCCCGCGCCCGCACCGCGTTGCCCACCGCGTCCAACGCCAGCAGGCCGATCCGCTGCGTCACCGCCGCCGGCAGATCCGCCATGCCCAGCCCGGCGGCGAAGCGCGCGAGGTCTCCGGTGATGCCCGCCTCGATGTCCGCGGCGTCGGTCGTCGTCGTCGTGCTCATGCCGTCCCGTCCTGTTCCCTTGTCTCGCCGGCGCGGGCGAGGATCTGCCGCGCCCGCAGCCGCACCGGCGCGTCCACCATCGTCCCGCCAACCGCGACCGCCCCCTCATCCCCGGCGGCGAGGATCTGCCGCGCCCAGTCGATCTCGGCCGCCGCCGGCGCGAAGCCGGCCCGCGCCGGGCCGATCTGTTTTGGATGGATGCAGAGCTTGCCGCCGAAACCGAGGCTCATCGCGTGGCGCGCGTCATCCTCGATCAGTGCCGCGTCATCGAGCGCCGGCGTCACCCCGTCGAGCGGCGCCGCCAGCCCGGCGAGGCGCGATGCCAGCACCAGCTCCGCCCGCGCCGGCAGCAGCACCTCGCGCAGATGCGTGGCGCCGAGATCGGCGCAATAATCGATGCTGCCGAAGGCCAGCCGCCGCACCGCCGGGCTCGCGGCGATCTCGCGCGCCATCGCCATGCCCCGCGCCGATTCGATCAGCGCGATCACCCCGCGCCCCATCGCGGCGCGCTCGGCCTGCGCTGGCGTCTCCGCCTTCGCCAGCACGATCCCGGCAACCGGCAGTGCGACGATCGCGGCAAGATCGTCCTCGTGCCATTCCGTGCCCGCCGCGTTCACCCGCACGAAGGCGGCAACCCCGGCCGGCAGCGTGGCGAACCCCTCCGCCAGCGCCGCCCGGGCCATCGCCTTGCGCGCCGGCGCCACCGCGTCCTCCAGATCGACGATCACCGCATCGGCGCCGCTCGCCGCCGCCTTGGCATAGCGCTCCGGCCGGTCCGCCGGCACGAACAGCGGCGCGATCGCGGCGAACCCGCTCATGCGGCCCGTGCCTCCATCGTCCGCTTGCCGTCATTGGTCTCGACCCAGAGTGCGAACCCATCCCCCTCGCGCCGCGCGCACAGCGCGAACACCTCGAAATCGAACAGCGGCTGCACCCCGCGGAAGCTGAAGCTCTCCGGCCGCCGCCCGCCGATCTCCTCGGCGAACTGCAACAGCCAGGTCGCCTGCAACGGCCCGTGCACGATCAACCCCGGATAGAACTCGACCCCGGTGACATAGCTGCGGTCGTAATGGATGCGATGGCCGTTGAACGTCACCGCCGAGTAGCGGAACAGCAGGGTCGGGCTCGCCGTCATCTCCCGCCGCCACGTCGCCGGCGCCGCCGCCTTGTCCGTCCCCGCCTTGTCGGTCACCGCTGCCGGCCGCGCTCCACCTGGCCCCGCCCCGCCTTGCCCCGCCCCGCCTTGCCCCGCCCCGCCTTGCCCCGCATCAAGGCCGCGATAGACGATGTCGTGCCGCTCGCGCAGCGCCACCCCCCGCGCGGTGGCGAGCGTGTGCCGCACCGTCACGAAACACAGCGTCCCGGTCCGCCCCTGCTTGACGACGACATCGCCGATCTCCGAACTGCGCCGCACCGTGTCGCCCACGCGCAGCGTGTCGTGGAATTCGAGCGCGCCGCCCGCCCACATCCGCCGGGGCAGGGGAACCGGCGGCAGGAATCCGCCGCGCGCCGGGTGCCCGTCGGCGCCGAGCCGCGCGCCCACCACCGTCGGCGGCGACAGGCACCAATGCACCGCGAGCGGCGCGATCTCGCCCGGCGCCGGCATCTCGTCGCCAAGATCGAGCGTCGCGCGGAACTCCCGCACCAGCCGCGGCGCGAGCACATCCTCCGCGGTTTCCTGTCGGCCGATCCACTGCCGCAGCATCGCCTCGTCAACCTGTTCCATCGCGCTCAACCTTTCCCGCCCGCCGCCGCGTCCAGCTCCGCGAGCACCGCTTCAGTATGCTCGCCGAGTGCCGGCACCCTGCCATAATCCCGCATCACCCCGGCCACGATCGCCGGCGGCGCCGGAATCGCCGCCGGCCCGGCTGCGGTCTCCACCGTGATCCGGCGCAGATGCGGATGCGCCGAAAGCGCCGCCATGTCGTTCATCCGCGCGAAGGCGAGGTCCGCGCGGTCCAACCTCTCGGCCAGTGCCGCGCCGGGCAGGCGGGCGAAGGCTTCGGCCACCGCCGCATCGGTCTCCGCCCGGTGGTTCACCCGCGCGACATTGCTGGAAAACCGCGGATCCTCCACCAGCTCCGACCGTTCGAGGATGTCGCGGCACAGCGTGTGCCACTCCCGCTCGCTCTGGATCGAGATCAGCACGGCGTCGCCATCCGCGGCGGTAAACACGCCATAGGGTGCGACCGAGGGATGCGCGAGGCCGACGCGCTTCGGCGGCCGCCCGGCCTCGGCGTTGAGCAGCGGCACCGCCAGCCAGTCGGCGATCACGTCGAACATCGAAATCCGGATATCCGCGCCTTGCCCGCTCTGTCCGCGCGCGATCAGCGCCTCCAGGATCGCCGCGTGCCCGGCCGCGCCGGTCGCGATATCCACGATCGAAATCCCCACCCGCGCCGGCTCGCCCGGCCCGCCGGTGATCGAGGCGAGCCCCGATTCCGCCTGGATCAGCAGGTCATAGGCCTTGCGCCCGGCCAGTGGTCCGCTCTCGCCATAGCCCGAGATCGAGCAGCAGATCAGCCGCTCGTGGGCGGCGCGCAGCGTCTCGATGCCGAGCCCCATCCGCGCCATCGCGCCGGGCTTGAGGTTCTGCACCAGGATATCCGCGGTCCCGATCAGTGCCGCCAGCCGCGCTCGCCCGTCCGGCGTGGCCAGATCGAGCACGACCGATTCCTTGCCCCGGTTGAGCCAGACGAAATAGCTCGACCCCGCCTTGAGCGCGTCGTCATAGAAGCGCGCGAAATCGCCCTCCGGCCGCTCGATCTTGATCACCCGCGCCCCCGCATCGGCGAGCCGCGCCGTGCAATAGGGCGCCGCCACCGCCTGCTCGACGGCGACGACCGTCAGCCCCGCCAGCGGCGCGCGCATCAATACGACCTCGGCATGCCGAGCACGTGTTCGGCGAGATACGACAGCACGAGATTGGTCGAGATCGGCGCCACCTGGTAAAGCCGCGTCTCGCGGAACTTGCGCTCGATGTCGTATTCGGCGGCGAAGCCGAACCCGCCATGGGTCTGGATGCAGGCTTCCGCCGCCTCCCACGAGGCTTCGGCCGCCAGCATCTTCGCCATGTTGGCCTCCGCCCCGCAATTCTGCCCCGCCTCGTAGCGCGCCGCCGCCTCGCGCACCATCAGCTCCGCCGCCCGCATCCGCGCATAGGCCCGCGCGATCGGGAACTGGATGCCCTGGTTCTGCCCGATCGGCCGGCCGAACACCTCCCGCCCGTTCGCATACGAGACCGACTTGCTGGTAAACCACTTGGCATCGCCGATGCACTCCGCCGCGATCAGGATGCGCTCCGCGTTCATGCCCGACAGGATATAGCGGAACCCCTTGCCCTCCTCGCCGACCAGCGTGTCCGCCGGGATCCGCAAATCATCGAAAAACACCTCCGTCGTCGCGTGGTTCATCATCGTGCGGATCGGGCGGATGGTCAGCCCGTTGCCGCGCGCCTCGCGCATGTCGATCAGGAACACCGAGAGCCCGTCGGTCTTCTTCGCCACCGCCTCGCGCGGCGTGGTGCGGGCGAGCAGCAGCATCAGGTCCGAATGCTCCGCCCGCGAGGTCCAGATCTTCTGGCCATTGACCACGTAGTGCCCGCCCTCGCGCCGCGCCGTGGTCTTGAGGGCGGTGGTGTCGGTGCCGCTGGTCGGCTCGGTCACGCCAAAGGCCTGCAACCGCAGCGCCCCGCTGGCGATCTGCGGCAGGTAGGTCGCCTTCTGTGCCGCGCTGCCATGCCGCAGCAGCGTGCCCATGATATACATCTGCGCATGGCAGGCCGCGCCGTTGCAGCCGCTCTGCTGGATCTCCTCCAGGATCGCCGCCGCCCCCGAAAGCGGCAGGCCCGAGCCGCCATATTCCTCCGGGATCAGCGCCGCCAGCCAGCCATCGCGGGCGAGCGCGCCGACGAACGCCTCCGGATAGGCGCCCTCCTCGTCGAGCCGGCGCCAGTATTCGCCCGGAAACCCGGCGCAGAGCTTGCGGATCTCGGTGCGGATCGCCGCATAGGCATCCTCCGCATGGGGTTCGGCGAAACCGTCCATTCTGTCTCCTCCTCGCGCCGCATCGCTCCGATCCGGCGATTTGTCCCGCGCGCAGCCTAACGCGCCGCTTCCCCCTCAGGAACCGGCGTCGTTTCGCTGGCAGCCATCGCATCCTGCGATGGCCCTGCCGGGCGGGCAAGGGGGCGAAACACCGTTCCGCTCTGAAAACGGATCGCGAGCGTGTTGACGAAACTGCCGATTTTCGGTCTGCTGCCTGCAGGGAGGACTTCCAGATGGCACATTCAACCACCGGTGCTGACGCGCCGAAGCCGTGGGCCGCGCGGCTCACGCCGTCGCATTGGCGCATCCTGACCGCGGCGTTTTTCGGCTGGGTCTTCGATGGCTATGAAACCTACGCGCTGATCACCGTGATCGGCCCGGCGATGATCGCCCTGCTGCCCGCGTCCGAGCGCAGCCACCTGCACCAGGCGGCCGGTCTCGCCATCGCCATCACCCTGCTCGGCTGGGCCGCCGGCGGCACGATCGGCGGCATCGTCGCCGACTATATCGGCCGCAAGCGGATGCTGCTGATCTCGGTGGTGGGCTACAGCGTGTTCACCGGCCTCACCGCCTTCAGCTCCTCGGTCCTCATGCTGGTGGCGTTCCGCTTCCTCACCGGCCTGTTTCTCGGCAGCGAATGGAGCACCGGCAACGCCCTGCTGGCCGAGACCTGGCCGAACGAGGCGCGGCCGAAAGGGGCGGGGTTCCTGCAATCGGGCTTCGGCTTCGGCGCGTTCCTCGCCGCCGCGGTGTGGTATTTTGTCCGCCCCCTCGGGCCGGAAGCCTGGCGGGTGATGTTCCTCGTCGGCGTGCTGCCCGGCTTCCTGGTGCTGATCCTGCGCAGCCGCATCGAGGAATCGGCGAGCTGGCTGGCAGCGGTGCGCGAGAAGCGCTGGGCGGTGACCGAGCGTACCCAACCCGTCGCCAGGGCCGATCGCCGGCCCTTCACCCTGTTCCAGCTCTTCGCCGACGCCGAGGGCCGCCGCCGCACCCTGCTGGCCTGCCTGATGTCGGTCGGCACCACGATGGGCTGGTGGGGCATCGCCACCTGGATTCCCGGCTTCGTCGGCGGGTTCGCAGCCCATCACGGCCTGAGCGGGCCCTACTGGGCGAGCGTCGCCGGCCTCGTCTACACCGCCGGCGCGATCCTCGGCTATCTCGCCTCCGGCTTCCTCGCGGACTGGATGGGCCGCCGGCTCTATCTCGTCTTCCTGTTCGCCGGCGGGCTGATCATGACGCCCGCGGTCTATCTCTGGTCGCACTCGCTGCCGGTCCTGCTGGCGGCCGCGCTGCTGAACGGGTTCTGGACGCTCGGCGCCTTCGCCTGGTACGCGATCTACCTGCCCGAGCTGTTCGCCACCAATGTGCGCGGCACCGCCTCGGCCTTCGTCTTCAACGCCTCGCGCTTCATCGCCTTTCTCGGCCCGCTGCTGGCCGGCCAGCTGATCGGCGCGCTGGGCGGGCTTGCGCATGTGGCGATGGATTTCTCGGTGATCTACCTGCTTGGCCTGTTGGTCGCCCCGTTCATGCCGGAAACCAGGGGGCAGCCGCTCCCCGAATGAGACGGCCGCAGGCGCCTTCCTTGCTCCGGCGCCTGAAAAAAACCTCGCCCTGCCGGCTGGTGCCGGCAGGGATGGTGCTCTGGGCTGCGGTTCAGGCTGCCTGGGGAACGGCGGTCGCCGAGAGGTCGACCCCGAGCTTCGCCGCCGCTGCGGCATTCTCGGCCTCCGAGCCGGCGAACCGGTAGCCTTCTTCAAGGAGCTTGGTCGTATAGCGCCGGTTATACGAGAAGGCGAAAATGAATCCGGCCACGCCAGCAGTTAAGATACTCAGGACGATAAAAATCAGCCCGATCATATAATCGCCACGAAATAAAGCGGGAAATCCACCGAAAAAAAACGTTGTCCAGCTAAATCCATAAAATCCATTTTTTGTTATTCCCGTCGCCGGGTTCTTCAACAAAATCTTCTTTGCCATAAATAGCCCTCCTGTATGAGGCGTATTAAATAGTTCTTCACTTTCTTGTCAAACAAAAGATTGTGAATTGACAATGTTTTTAACGATAAAACCTCACCGTGCGGCCCGGTCACGATCGTTCCATTTCCGGATGTATGGCGAGGCGGGGAAAGGTGTCCAGAATCCAGTTTTAGAGCACGTTCCGATCCATCAGGATCGGATGATGCTCTGGCGATTCGCGCCCCGGCACGCACAACAAGAATTGGCGGCGCAAAATTGGCGACCCTGGCGTGACTCGAACACGCAACCACCCGCTTAGAAGGCGGGTGCTCTATCCAGTTGAGCTACAGGGCCGTCCGGTCGCGACAATCGCTTAATTCGTCGCCGATTTCCAGCCACCACGACGCATCGGCGCGGGGGGCGGGCAGGGCGGTCAGTGGGTCCAGTTCGCCCGCCGGTCGGGGCGGAAATTATCGGCATAGGCCTTGGGCTTGCGGTGCCGCTCGGTCGGGATTTCGAGGTCGAAGGCGATGCCATGCGCCTCGGCATAGGCGATGGCCTCCTCGCGGGTCGCGAAGCGCAGCCGCACCTCGCTGGCCAGCATGTCGCCGCTGCCGGTCCAGCCCATCAGCGGGTCGATCCGCTTGGCCATCGCCGGCTCGAATTCCAGCACCCATTCCCTCGTCTTCGCCCAGCCGGACTGCATGGCGCTTTTCGGCGGCAAATAGATTCTGGCGCGGTTCATCGTGCAATTCCTCTCGGCCTGTCCGTCTCGGGGCGCCCGGATTCGAACCGGGGGCCTCTTGTACCCAAAACAAGCGCGCTACCAGGCTGCGCCACGCCCCGCTCGGACGATTGCTACCTACAGCGCCAGCAAGGTGCGAGGCAAGCGCCTCACTTGCCATTCCCGAATTGCGGCCCGATCACCTTGTCGCCGACATCGATGTCGTCCTTCGCGGTGATCCCGCCCTGCAACTCGATCGTCGCCGCCACGGGCACCCGGCTCGAAATGATCCGCAGGCTCTGCGGCACCGTGTCGTTGGCAATATGCCGGATCGTCCCGTGCGGCCCGACGAACACCATGTCCAGCGGCACCAGCGTGTTCTTCATCCACATCTCGGAAACCTGCGGCGGGCTCCACGGAAAGATCATCCCGCCATCGGCGGCAACACTCTTGCGGAACATCAGCCCGACTTCCTGCTGCTTCGGCGTCAGCGCCTGTTCCACCTTGAAGACGAAGCGCTTGCCATGCTGGTTGACGATGGTGATCGTCTCGGTCGGCAGCGTCGTCTGCGGCCCGGTGATCGCCGCCGCCGCCACCCCGCCGGCCAATCCGCCAGCAATCCCGGCCGCGAGGCAAAATCCCATCCAGCGTCTCATCGTCCTGCTCCTCATTGCATCACGCGGCGAGGCGGCGCACCTCATCCCGCACCACGCCCGCCTGCGGCGGATCGTCGAGGCGGGTGAGCCAGCGCGCCGGCCGTGGCCGCGACTGCTGGCGGAAATAGCTGATTCCCGCCAGCACGTCCAAGGCCGCCTGCGGCAGCGCCTCCGGCACCGCGTGCCCGTTCAGCATCCCCCACATCCCCGCCCAGGCCCGCCCGAGCGCATACGGATTGTACCCGCCCCCCCCGAGCACGATCAGCCGCGGCGCCAACCCCCGGATCGCCTCCAGCGCCGCCCACAACCCCCGGTTCGACAGCGCCAGCCGGCTCATCGGATCATCCGCCAGCGCATCCGCCCCCGGCAGGAACACGATCCCCTCCGGCCGCGCCGCCGCGATCGCCGGCAAAATCCGCGCCTCCATCAGGAACGCCAGCTCCGCGTCGCAAAACCCCTCCGGCACGGCGAAATTCAACACCCCCGCCGCCGCGTCGCTCGTCACCCCCGTCCGCGGCCAGCGCCCCGCCTCATGCACGCTGATCGTCGTCACCCGCCCATCGCGCGCGAACGCCGCCTCCACCCCATCGCCGTGATGCGCGTCGAGATCGAGATAGACCAGCCGCTCCAGCCCAAGGTCGAGCCACTCCATCAGCGCCAGCACCGCGTCGTTGATATAGCAGAACCCGCTCGCCCGCGCCGGCCAGGCATGATGGTTCCCCGCCGCCGGCACATGCGCGACCCCGCCCGAAGCCGTCAGCCTTGCCGCCAGCATCGCCCCCCCCGCCGAGGTCGCCGGCCGCCGATACACCGCGCGATGCACCGGATTGCCCTCCGCCCCGATGCCGAACCGCGCCCGCACCTCCGCCGGCACCGCCTGCGTCCGTTCCGCCGCCTCCAGCGCGTCGAGATAGGCCGGATCGTGAAACCGCTCCAGCGCCGCCCGCCCCGCCACCGGCGCCGTCCGATACTGCCCCGCCGCCAGCCACCCCATCGCCCGGATCAGATCCTCCGCCACCGGCGCGCGCATCGTCGCCAGCGGATGCGGCGGCACCGCGATCGCCGCCCGATACACCTCCGCCCCGATCAGCACCGCCTTGCGCGTCCCGCTCATCCGCCTTGCCTACCCATCACGCCCTGCCGTTGCTATAGGCTGGGCATGAGTGACGAATTGACAACGCTCGCGCAGGACGCTTCCCCCGCCAGCACCGGTGCCTTCCCCCGCCGCACCTTCGCGATCATCTCCCACCCCGACGCCGGCAAGACCACCCTGACCGAGAAGCTCCTCCTCTTCGGCGGCGCCATCCGCGAGGCCGGCATGGTCAAGGCCCGCCGCGAGCGCCGCAACACCCGCTCGGACTGGATGGCCATCGAACGCCAGCGCGGCATCTCCGTCACCTCCTCGGTCATGACCTTCACCTGGCACGACGTCGTCTTCAACCTGCTCGACACGCCAGGCCACCAGGACTTCTCCGAAGACACCTACCGCACCCTCACCGCGGTCGACGCCGCCGTCATGGTGATCGACGCCGCCCGCGGCATCGAGGCCCAGACCCTCAAGCTCTTCGAGGTCTGCCGCCTGCGCGACATCCCGATCATCACCTTCGTCAACAAGATCGACCGCGAAGGCCAGGACCCCTTCACCCTGCTCGATGAAATCGCGAGCACCCTCGCGCTCGACGTCTGCCCCCTGGTCTGGCCGGTCGGCATGGGCGGCCTCTTTCGCGGCTGCTGGGACATCCGCGCCAACCGCCCCATCGGCCGCGTCGCCCCGGATGGCGAACCCGCCGAACCCGTCATCATCCCCGACGACCAGATGGCCGAGCTGCGCGACGCCGTCGAACTCACCGGCGCCTACCCCGCCTTCGACCGCGAAGCCTTCCTCGCCGGCCACCTCACCCCCGTCGTCTTCGGCACCGCGCTCAAGGATTACGGCGTCGTCGAACTCCTCACCCTCCTCGCCGAACACGCCCCGCCGCCCACCACCCAGCGCGCCGAACCCCACCCCGTCCGCGCGGAACAGAAAACCGTCACCGGCTTCGTCTTCAAGGTCCAGGCCAACATGGACCCCAACCACCGCGACCGCATCGCCTTCACCCGCATCTGCTCCGGCCGGTTCCAGCGCGGCATGAAACTGCTCCACGTCCGCTCCGGCAAGCCGATGGCGATCCAGGCCCCGATCTTCTTCTTCGCCCAGGACCGCTCCCTCGCCGAGGAAGCCTTCCCCGGCGACATCATCGGCATCCCCAACCACGGCTCGCTGCGCGTGGGCGACACGCTGACCGAAGGCGAAACCCTCCGCTTCACCGGCATCCCGAGCTTCGCCCCCGAAATCCTCCGCCGCGTCGTCCTGACCGACCCGATGAAAGCCAAGCAGCTCCGCCGCGCCCTCGAAGACCTCGCCGAAGAAGGCGTCGCCCAGGTCTTCCGCCCGATGCTGGGTGCGGACTGGATCGTCGGCGTCGTCGGCGCCCTCCAGCTCGACGTCCTGCAAGCCCGCATCGACGCCGAATACAAAATCCCCATCCGCTTCGAACCCGCCCCCTACGTCACCGCCCGCTGGATTTCCTGCCCCGACCCCAAACGCCTGAAAGACTTCATCGAAGCCAACCAATCCACCCTCGGCCACGACCGCGACGACTCCCCCGTCTTCCTCGCCCGCGACACCTTCTCGCTCCGCTTCATCGCCGAACGCTGGCCCGAAATAACCTTCGCCACCACCCACCAATCCGCCTCATGATTCTGCTCCCCCCCCCCCCCCCCCGCTGCTGCGGCGGGGGAGGGGGGGCAGCTCTGTTATAAAAATTGCAACGCAGTCGTCGGTTCTAACAATATACCACTGTTTGCTGTAGGTGCGGCAAGTTCACCTTATGTCGTCATAATTTTCTTGATTGCATATGATGTGCAAACTAAAAAAAAACATTAAGACGAAATAAGCATATATGATGATTTATTGAATTAATTTATATTTAGATTTTTATTTATAAATTGATTAGATTCGATCATAAATTTGAATGTTTGTGGAGCATCGTACTGAATAGAGGAGATGAGTTGTTTGGTAGTAAATCGGTACAATCTACCCCGAAGTATCCCTGCAGAAATTAAGCGCCAGATACGACAAAGAGATGGATTTGGCTGTATTGTCTGCGGTAACGCCTATTATCAATTTGATCATATTGGTACGGAATTCAGAGATGCAGTGATACACGATCCATTGCAGATCATACTACTTTGCGGCAAATGTCATGACAGAAAGACTCGTGGAGTTTTATCAACCGAAACCCTATTATTACATGCTAAATCGCCTCGCTGCAAGCAGATTGATTTTTCTCGGGGAGAACTAGACATTGGTACAGCCCATCCAGAGATCGTTCTTGGTACGATCACAGCGAAAAATGTTAGATCCCTTCTAACGATTGATGAGGAAGAAGTATTTTCTATTTTGCCACCCCAAAAACCCGGTGAAGCATTCCGTATAAATGCATCGCTTTATAATCAAAATGGTGACCAAACGTTAAAGATTTTCGAAAATGAATTTCAAATATCAGTGTCAAACTGGGATGCTGAAATAATAGGTCAAAAATTAAAAATTAGGAGTCAATTAGGGAAGTTTAATCTTGTTCTCAGGGTCGATCCTCCAAAAAGATTAATTATTGAGCAACTAGATATGGTATATAAAAATTTTAATATAGAATGTAGAGAGGGACGAGATACAATTATAAAAAATAGAGAGACGTTATTAAAAACTAGCGGAGCAGAGCTTGATGGATGTGATATAGCTATTCTTGTGAAGGGCTTAGATCTGTCAATTGGTGTAGGTGGAGGATCTGTACACATAACAAAGATGAATTTTTCAATATCTAAAAGGGAACGTCCGCAAGCATCCAGCGTCTACCCAAATTTGTTCCAAAACGGTGCTCCAAAACTTCGGCGAAACGAGAAATGTTTCTGTGGTACTGGAAAAAAATATAAGTATTGCCACGGTCGTCTGAATTAAGTTTTGAATTACGCCTGATATCTTTGTTTCCAGAAAATTTCTCTATTCTGAATCTGACCTCACGGACGAAATTACAGCCTGACCGAAAAAATAGTTGAGTAATTTCAGTAGGCGGTGAATTGGTTCGTTCACGAATACAAACGGATATAACATAGCTTGGACTGAGATTCCTCATCAACGATAACTACACTTGTTCTGCCACTCAAAATAACTAAAAATAAGAGCCCCAGACATCGATCGCTGATCGAACGCGACTTCGATCTCTCCCCACGGAAATGTCGCCGGCAGCTTCCGTTGCGGCTTTGTCTCCATCGCCGCTCATACCCAAGCACACCAATGCCCACCCCGCCGCTTCAGGAATGGCCGAAATCCTACTTGCGTTGTCGAGGAGGCACTTTCATCACGTCTGTCTCATGGCCGCGATCGCTGATACAGGAAAGTAACAAAAATTTGTATATTTAGAATTGGAGACATATTTTAATCTTAGCAACGTAATCCTAATATATAGGTGAGCGGCATCAGGTTTCTGTGTTCTATTCGGACAAAACCTGTTCAGTCGGTCAGCCGTTGAGTATTTTATCTTTTCTAAACAGGTCTGATCTGATCGCCCTGTTCGGATACACAGCTGCGGGTGCGGTCTTCGCGACCTTCTGCATGCGGACCATGCGCCCGTTACGTTCGGTCGCGCTGCTCAGCAACATATTGTTCATCAGCTACGGCGCGCTGGGCCGCCTCTACCCAGTGCTGATCCTGCACGCCTGCCTGCTGCCGATGAATGCGTGGCGCTTGCTGCAAGTCTTGCGGCTCCAGCGTGCCTCCATCTCCGACAACGCCACCTTCGACGTCGCCATCCTCCGCCCGTACACAATGCGCCGCGACCTGCCTGCGGGGGCCACGCTCTTTCACCGTGGCGACCCGGCGAAGGAAGTGTTTTGGGTCGATACCGGCGAACTGGTGCTGCCGGACCTCGGCGTGGCTCTCGGACCGGGGAGCATCGTGGGCGAGCTTGGGGTTCTCTCGCGCCACGGCCAACACACCGCCACCGTGGCGGCGCGCACCGACTGCTCCCTGCTTGCGCTCTCCGCCACCAGGATGCAGAGCCTTTATTTCCAGCACCCTGGCTTCGCGCTTCACCTGCTGAATATGCTCGCCGACCGCCTGATCGAGCATCTCCCGCCCCCCTGCCAGTCCGGTTCGGGAACGCCTGAGCCAGGCTCCCTCGCGCCGCCCGTAGCGCTGACCGCCCAGGCGCCGAACTCATGTGGCAGCTTGTGACAGCCCGACATTTGGTGGGGTCGATGTAAAGAGTGTCTGTCAAAGCTGGAGCCGCAATCAATCTCGGCTTAGCTTCAGGCCTGATCCGCAACCGCACACCCCGCAGCCTTGCCGCTCAAAACAACGAGAGCATCATCAAACCGGATGGATTACCTGATCGGATAAAGATGCGCTGTTTATCAATATGATAGAGCACTACATCCGATCCATCAGCATCAGAAACGGTTTTAGCCATGGACATTATCGCCACCCCGCGCCTCGTTTTGCGAACCCCGCTTTCGGGCGACCTTCAACATCTGCACGACCATGTGCTGTCAGACGCAGACGTGATGAAGATGGCCTTTGCGGGCGCCTCCATGTCTTTTGAACAGTCGATCTCATTCTTCGAAGCCAATTTCGACCATGCGCATAGTGGCAGGAAGTTAGGCATTCTTGTTGAGCGCGACACTGCGGCGTTCGTCGGATTTGCAGGTTTGCTCCCGTGCAACGTCCTGAACCAGCCGGACTATGAATGCGGGTTTGTGCTCAGGCGTGCTGTCTGGGGGCGCGGATACGCGACCGAGATTGGACGTGGTCAAATCGAGTATGGTCTGGAGACACTTCAATTAAGCCGCCTCCTTGCTCAAGCCTCGCCTGAAAACGAGGGATCGATTTCCGTTCTGAAAAAACTGGGCATGGAATTCAAAACCTCGATCCAAAGCGCAGAGAGAGGGGAGCGGCATGTCTATGCCATCGATCGTCTCCCCCCGCCGCGGCGGGAGATGTTGCTCCGTTAGCCGACATGATAGAGCGCACCATCCGATCCGGCGGGATCGGGACCTGCTCCCGCAGCGCCTCAAAGAAATTCACCGAAAGGCCGCCTCGATGCCCCGCAATACCATCACATGGCAAACCACTTGCCTGGCGGTTAGTGTCGCCGTGGTGTCTCTGCTGACATGCTTTGGTCTGATGCATCCCTGGATTACGGGTGACACTGCAAGCTGGCTCGCCCCTTGCTCGGGGATCGCGTGCTTTGCCGGTGCACGCTTTCCGCTGTATCGCATCGTCTATCTGGTCATCACGTTTGACGGCCGGTTTCCCGCCCTGCTGCCTTGGGTGCAGGTCTCGCTATTCCTCGTCGCCGGGTTTCAACTGGCGTCCTCATCCCGTCGCGCCGGCGCATCGCCCGCCGCCGCCGCCGCGATTGCTCTAGCTTTTCCCCTCAGCAATATGCTGCTGATCTGGGGACGCGCCGAAATTCCCGAAATCCTTGCCCGCGCGGCTCTCCTCGCCGCCCTCGCGGCCTCGCTCGACGCCGCCATCGCCCCTGCCTCGCGCCTCGCCTCCCTCCGCGCCGGTATCTTCGGGAGTGCGGCCTATCTCCTCGACCCCGCGCAACTGCCCTTCATCGTCGTTCTCCCCATACTCATCGCGTGGCTCCAGCAACGCAGCAACACATCCCGCGCGCACTGGCTTCAGCCCACCCGCACGGCGGCGTTACTTGCGCTGCCCTTTCTTGTCATTGCCAGCGTCCGTCTCGCAACGCTGGATAGTTTCAACATTGTTTCGTTCGGCGGCTACGAGATCTCCGGCCTCGCCGCTGAAATCCTCACTCCGGCCACCGAAGCGGAATTGCCCCCCAGGCTGCGCCCGATCGGAGCCGAAATCCTGAGCCGCAAATCCGAACTCATCCGCAGTCGCCAGATCCCGGCAACGCCGCTGAATTCTACCGGTCACGCCTCTCTCGCCTCCGAGGCGATCGGTTATTTCGATATCTTCGCCCGCTATTATGACGTCATGCTCCGCGAGACCGTCCTTCCCCTCCGCCAGCCCCAGCAGAGCTGGGTGGCTTTCAATCACGAGATGCAGACATTTTCCTTCGCCGTCATCCGGCATGAAAAAGTGATCTATGTCCTCTGGATTGCCGGTGCGCTCGCGCGGCTGTTCGGACGCATGACGATGCTGAACCTCCCCTTCGTGCTGGCTGCCGCCGCACTTCTGCTGATCCTCATCATGCGCCGGCCAGTCACCCACCCCGCACCGCAACCGCGCGACACATGTCTCCTCTTCGGACTGACCGCCGCGTACACGATCGGCACCGGCATCCTCGGTTGCCTCGTCGCTTTCCCCGCCCAACGATATATCGACGGTGCGGGCCTCCTCATTACCGCCTGGCCTCTTTATGCCTGCTTTCATCTGACCGGACTTTTTGCCCCGGCTCGTACCTGATGCCGCGTCTCGCCTCATCTTGTTGTCCAGACCATCGTCCAATCAGATGGAATCATCTGATCGGATAAAGACGCTGGGTTTATCAACAGGATAGAGCACGACATCCAATCCGAAAGAATCGGAAACTGCTCTGGGCTCTATTCCCGTTTCCGCCACGCGCGCCGCAGTCCATCGCGTCGCCCGCCCACCGCAAATCCTTAGCGACCTAATCATTCATAGAAAAACTGTATAAGTTTGTTAATAATATTAAAATATATACACGATTCCAATATAAAAACGCTACAAAAACCAAAGAATGAAACGGAGTCGGTCGTGCAAGATACAATAAAATGGCTATTTTTTGGTTTTTTTATCGGAATAATTATTACGCTTCCAATCATCGTTTTCGTCGAATATGCTTATTTTGGAAATCTGTATTCTTTCACTCATTATCGTTTCAACGGCAGAAAGAGTATAGCCTATTTTTATCAGTCGCTGGACTTGATGTATATGGGAACCGGACAATTTATACATACAATAGATTATATAAATCACAGATCGAAACACCTTCATATCATTGTCACGCCCATAAGCATAAATGATTACAAGGTAAAAATCGCAAACGTGTCCCAAAACGCCTGCCGCCTCATTGTCGACATGTCGTACAGTTCAAACATAGTAAAATTCATATATATCAATGATACGGCAGTCGGCCTGTTTCACTTCCAGCCGATCAGCGGCCACTTCCTTCTCGTCGACGGCAAGGCCGTCTCCCCCGGCCAGGACGCCTACGCCCGGCGCCTGTGCGCCAGAACCGCCGGGCGCGTGCAGATCGGCATGGAAATATCGGCCCACCCGTCCAACACCTGAGCCGCCAGAATCTAACCCTGAAAGCCATCCCGGATATTTGTCGCTCATCTCAACAATCATAAACAAAACAATAAAAACCTGAAAACGCTATAATATTGGACGTTTTTTCCCATCTCCCGCCATTCTCAGCCCGCACCGGCTAGGGTAAAACCTCTCGCGGTGGGTTAGAGCATCACCCGGTCGGCCGAGCTCATCTGACCGGATCAGCATGCTCGCGATATCAATGAAACAGGGCGCGACACCCGCTCCAAAAGGATCGGCACGTGCTCCAGGGGAGATGGCGTTGATCTATCGATGCATCGATTGCGGGAAAACCTCCTTCGAAACCGAATGCCCGTGGTGCCCGGCGGCGCATGACGCCGATGAGCCCGCGTCGGGCGAAGCGGCGGCGCAGATCCCGCTCGATCCCGCCTTCCTCCCCGAATTTCAATACCGGCCCAGAAACCTGCTCCTTCGCCTGCTCCTGAAGCGGCGAAACCAGGCCCGGCTCGACACCGCGCGCAACAACATCCTGCAAAAATACGCCCGGTTCCGGATCCCCTATTTCGCCAATTTCATCGCCATCGCCGGCTCCGGCGAAGCTGGGCTCGAACTCGCCGCCCTGACCGACCCGGCGGCGAACGACAATCACTCGGATACCGCCATCTTCCGCGAAATCCTGGTCCGCAAAGGCTTCGCCGAATTGCGCGATGCGCCGGAACTCTTCGGCAAGCTTCTGCTCACCACCCGTTTCAGCGAGGATTACCGCGCGTTTTGCCTGGAGTCCGTGCCCCATGTCCGGGACAGCCTGCGCGAGACGCTGAAATCATGGATCGCCGAAACCGGCCCCCGCTTCAGGAACGACCTCTGCCTCTTTCTCCATGTCCTGTGGTCCAGCAACATCAGGCATCCCGAGTTGCCCTTCAACGATCGCGCCGCGACGACCTACGGAACGCCCCTGCTGCCCCGCCAGCGTGTCAGGGACGTGCTGGACATCTGCGAAGCCATTCATCTCGATCTCCTGGTCCAGCGCCTCGATGCCCGGCTGGTTCATTTCGACCCCGACCGCACCGTCTCGATCGCCCATGTCGATGCGATGAACACCGATGATTTCGAAAAATTCCTCGCCGCCCTGTTCAGGATCGCCGGCTTCGAAATCGATGAAACCCGGCCCGGCGGCGATCGCGGCAGCGTGATGTTCGGCGCCCAGTTCGGCAAACGCGTCGTCATCCACGCGATCAGCGAGTCCGGCAGCGTCGCCGCCGCCGCCGTGCAGGACGCGATCTCCGCCCGCAACGTCTACGCCTGCGACGACGCCATCGTCGTCACCAACGCCTACTTCACCAGATCCGCAACCGACCTCGCCAACGCCGCCGGCATCGCCTTGATCGACCGCGTCGAACTCCAGAACTATCTCGACGAATACAATCTCCGCATCACCGAGGCCTATCAGGAAGTGGCAAACCCCGCCCTCGCCTGAAGCAGGGCCAGCCCTGTCAACCACCTTCCCGCCTGCGCATGCTCCTTGCCTACCCCCCGCCGATCGTGCTTGTTAGAAAAAATGACAACCGAAGCCGCACCGCAGGGCTTTCTGCTCCGCTTCGTCGGCTTCATCGCCGCACTCTGCGCCTGCGTCGCCGCCGAGGGCATGCGCTGCCGCCGCGGCGGCCCGGTCACCGTTCTCGCCTGGTCCCGCCTGCGCCGCCTCTGCGCCCGCTTCGAATCCCTCGCCGCCAGGCCGCCCGCGTCGCCGCGCCATCGCGCCCGCCGTCCAGGCCGCGCCGCCGCGCGCTCACCTCTGCCACGCGCCGCCGCGCGCTCGCCCCTGCCGCGCGATTTCGGCTGGCTGCGGCAAACCTTTCCCGCCGCCGCCGCCCTCGCGCCGCAGCTCCGCGCCCTGCTCGATGCGCCGGACATGCAGGGCTTCATCGCCGCAACCCCCACCGCCGGCCGCATCCTCCGCCCGCTCTGCCACACGCTCGGCCTCCGCCTGCCGCCCATCCTCGCGCTGCCGCCCCGCAAGCGCAAACCACGGCCCAAACCCGCGCCCAAACCCGTGCCCGATCTTGCGCCCGATCCCGCGCCCGATCCCGCTTCGGCGGCGACCTACACCCGCATGAACCTGGCCGCCCCGCACCAGGCGCCTGCGCCCGGCGGCAAGCCAGTCACCCCCTGGCCCCGCCCGCCGGACCGCCGCTTCATCCCCCCACACCGCCTCCGCACCTGACGATCCGGCGCCCCCCGCGCCCGGCCGCACACCCATGCCCGATTCAAGCGTTTGACCCGGCCGCGCGCCAATCCTAAACGCAACGCATGACACAGTCCGAAGCCGATACCCCCACGAGCTGGCCCTTCCGCGAAGCCGAACGCGTCGTCCACCGCCTGCACAAATCGGGGAAATCCACGGCCCTGTTCGAAACCGGCTACGGCCCGTCCGGCCTGCCGCATATCGGCACCTTCATGGAGGTCGCCCGCACCTCCTGGATCAGGCTCGCCTTCACCAGACTCACCGGCCTGCCCTCGAAGCTGCTCGCCTTCTCCGATGACATGGACGCCTTGCGCAAAGTCCCCGGCAATGTTCCGCAGCAGGACATGCTGCGCGAATTCATCGGCCAGCCGCTCACCCGCGTGCCCGACCCCTTCGGCACCCATCCGAGCTTCGGCGCCCACAACAACGCCCGGCTGCAAGCCTTCCTCGACTCCTTCGGCTTCGAATACGAATTCGCCTCCTCCACCGAATACTACACCTCCGGCCGCTTCAACGACGCGCTGCGCGCCGTCGCCGCGAAGCACGATGTCATCCGCGACATCATCCGCCCGACCCTCGGCCCCGAGCGCCGCGCCACCTATTCGCCCATCCTGCCGCTGCACCCGCGCACCGGCCAGGTCATGCAGGTCGCGATCGACGAGGTCGATGTCGATGCCGCAACCGTCACCTGGCGCGATCCGGAAACCGGCATCCTCCACGAAACCTCGATCCTCGATGGCGGGGCCAAGCTGCAATGGAAGGCGGACTGGGCGATGCGCTGGTTCGCCCTCGGGGTGGACTACGAAATGTCCGGCAAGGACCTGATCGATTCCGTCCGTCTCTCCAGCGCCATCGTCCGCGCCCTCGGCGGCGAGCCGCCCGAAAGCTTCACCTACGAGCTGTTCCTCGACGAACACGGCCAGAAGATCAGCAAGTCGAAGGGTAACGGCCTCTCGGTCGAGCAATGGCTGACCTATGCCCCGGCCGAAAGCCTCGGCCAGTTCATGTTCGCTTCGCCCCAGCGTGCCAAGCGCCTGTATTTCGACGTCATCCCCCGCGCCACCGACGAATACCTGACCCACCAGGACAATCTGCGCGAAGGCAAGGGTAGGGCGGAGGACAATCCCGCCTGGTTCATCCATGGCGGCGACATCCCCACCGCGTCGAGCAGCCCGATCCCCTTCGCCATGCTGCTCAACCTCGCCTCGGTGGTGAACGCCGAAACCCCCGACCTGCTCTGGGGCTTCATCCGCGCCTACCGGCCCGAGGCAACGCCGGACACCGCCCCCTTCCTCGCCCGGCTGGTCGATTTCGCGGTCCGCTACTATCAGGATTTCATCAAGCCGGCGAAGCAATACCGCCCCCCCACCGAGCTGGAGCGCGCCGCCCTGCTCGACCTCGCGGATGCTCTGAAAACCATCCCCGATGATGCCGACGCCGAAGCCCTGCAGAACCTGCTCTACGACATCGGCAAGCGCCACCCCTTCGCCAGCCTGCGCGAATGGTTCGGCTGCCTTTACCAGGTCCTGCTCGGCCAGACCGAGGGCCCGCGTTTCGGCGGCTTCATCGCCCTGTACGGCATCGCCCCCACGATCGGCCTGATCGAACAGGGCCTCGCCCTCTCCTGATCGCGGGCCTGATCACGGGCCTGATCGCGGGCGCCGTTCAGGTCAGCGCATCAGCCGCTCGATCGTCGGCTGCAACGCGGCGGCGATCCGGCGCATGCCCTCGGCATCCGGGTGCAGCGCGGGCTCGGGGGGGTGCATCCGCGGATCTACATAGAGTGCCGGGTCGGGGCGGCCGCCGGTCTCCAGCACATGCCCGACATCGCGGAACGTGACGAGCGAGCTTGCGGCATAGTGGCGGGCGAGAGCCGCGTTGATTGTCCGCGTCTGCGCGCTGATCCACGCCGAGCGGATCGAGGGCAGGATGCCGAGCAGCAGCACATGCGCGCGGGGAACATGGCGGTGCAGATCATCCACCACCGCCTCGATTCCCGGCACCGTCTGCCCGGCCCCCCAATGGGTGCGGCCGAGATTGTTGGCGCCGATCAGCAGCACGACGAGTCTCGGATGCAGGCCGGCGAACTCGCCATGGTCGATCCGCCAGATCACGCTCGCCGTGGTGTCGCCGATCAGGCCGAAATTCAGCGCGTCGTAACGCCCGTAATAATGCCGCCAGATCGGCAGGATCTGCTGGTAGGGGTGCTTCCCCTCGCGATGCCAGTATTCGGTGATCGAATCGCCGAGCCAGACCAGCCGCGCATTGGGATGCGCGCGCGCCTCCTGCCTCGTGTGCTCGAAACGCTGCCGCCACCAGGGCAGGTCCATCCGCCCGATCGGCGCGGCGGCAAGATTGACATGCGCCTGGGCGGTGAGCGGAACAAGCAATGCCAGCAGCAGGCAGAGGCGAAGGATCATGCGGACCTCGATGGATCGTGGCGCCCGAAGACGCGAGGATAGAAGAACAGATACGCCCCCTGGAACAGCCCGGCGAGCAGGAAGGGTGCGGCGAGGGCGCCGGACTCGAACAGCACGCCGGCCAGCGCCGGGGCGACGCCGCGCGGGATGAGCACCGAGATCGTGTTGACGCTGGCGGCAAGCCCCCGCCGCTCGCTGCGCACAATGCCGAGGGCGACCGCCTGGCGCGCCCCGGCCGTGCCGCGGTTGAAGGCCGAGCGCAGGGCGTAGATGACCAGTGCCACGCCGAAGCTCGGCGCGAAGGGCAGGGCGAACAGGCTGACCAGCCCGATCCCGCGCATCAGCACCACCGCCCGCACCGTGCCGAGAAGCCGGGTCAGCCGCCCGGTGGTCAGTGCCGCGATCCCGGCCGCGGCGAAGGCGATCGCGAGCGCGGGGCCGATGGCGGCAGCCCCTGCATGGAAGCGGGCGGCGAACCACCAGGAGATGAACGGGCCGGACAGGCCGATCCCGGTGCCGTTGAGAACATTGAGCCCGGCGAGTTTCCACAGCAGGCTGTTCTCCGCCTTCGAGACGGCCTCGTGCCCCTCGGTCCGGGCGGCTTCAGGCAGGCGTGGCGGATCGGGGGTGAGGGCGAGCAGCAGGGTTGCGATCAGCGAGGCCGCGAGCGGCAGGGCGAACATCGGCCGCGCCGCGCCGATCAGCCCAGCCAGCACGGCGCCGATGGCCATGCCGAAAAACCCGATCGCGGTGTTGAGCGACAGCACCGTGCCGAACTCCCGCTTCTCGATCAGGCCGGACAGCCAGGATTGTTCCGCCGGCGCAAAGGGGCCGGCGGCGCCGTTCGCACCCCGGCCGAAGCCGCCGATCACCGCGGCGAAGGCGAGCGGCAGCGTCGCCTGGGTCAGCAGGCCGATCAGCGACGCAATCACCGAGATCGCCTCGTAGACGAGGACGAAGCGCTTGCGGCCGAAGCGGTCGCTGGCGGGGCCGACCAGCGTCGTCACCGCAACGGCGAACAGGATCGACAGGGCGAAGACAACGCCAAGCAGCGTGGCACTCCAGCCGAGCCTGGTCACATAAAGCGCGAAATCGACCACCAGCGCGCCCTGGGCGATGCTGCGCGCCCCGCGCGCGCCCATCAGGCGGGCGATGTCGGGGCGCGCCGTTGCCATCAGATGCCGGCCGGGATCAGGATCAGGCTCAGCCCGCCGAGAACGGCGCAGTAGAAGGCGAAGGGGCCGAGCGCCCAGCGGTCGTGATCGCGGAAATAGCGCATCAGGAAGGCGGTCGAGAGATACGCCACCACCCCGGCGACGATGGCGGCGATCACGGCGGTGCCGAACATGCCCCGCGCGGCGGCGGCGTGGTGCAGCAGATGCGGCACCTCGACCACGGCGGCGCCGGCGATCACCGGGGTCGCCATCAGGAAGGCGAAGCGGGCGGCGGCCTCGTGGTCGAGCCCGCGGGTCAGGCCGCCCACGATCGCCGAGCCCGAGCGCGACAGGCCGGGCAGGAAGGCGAGGCACTGGAACAGGCCGATGATCACGGCGTCGCGCAGCGTCATCTGGCCGATGCCGAACCCGTTCCCGGTGCGGCGTCGACGCAGCTTTTCGCCGATCACCAGCACCGCGCCGTTGGCGATGAGGAAGGCGGCGGCGATTTCGGGACTGGCGAAGAGATGCTGGATCGGCTTTTTCAGCGCGAAGCCGATGATCACGGCGGGCAGCGTGGCAACGACGAGGCGCAGCAGCAGGCCGCGCTGGGCATCGACCTCGCCGGGGTCGCCGCGGCCGAGCAGGCCGGTGAACATCGCCCACCATTCACGCCAGAAATAGAGCAGCAGCGCCGTCGCGGTGCCGACATGCAGAAGCACCACGAAGGGCAGGAAGGACGGCGCGGCCTGGTCGATCCGCCAGTGCAGCAGGGCGGGGACGATCACGACATGGCCAAGGCTGGAGACGGGAAAGAGTTCCGTGGCGCCTTGCAGGAAGGCGAACAGGATTGCGGTCAGCAGGGTCATGGCGGCTCCGGCGGTTGAGGGTGCGGCTTCCTTGGCAAACAAGTGGCGCAAAGGCAACGCGGCCGGGTGGCGGCCGCCAACCCGGCGCCGCCCGGCTTGCCATTCCTTCATCCGCCGCACATAGTTCCGTCATTATCCGGAGCCGTTTTTCGCGGTCTGACGTGAGCGTGCCGGCGCCGCATTGCTGAATTTGGAAACCACCATTGTCGATCTCTCCGCTGCGGATGTTTCAGCCCCTGTGCCGTCTGGTCTCTGCGCTCGCCCGGCCGCGAAGACTGGTTGCGCTGTTCCTCTGTTTCGGATTGGCGACCGGCACGGAACTCGCGTTCCTCGTGCCGATCGGCCAGGTGGCCGACGAGCCGTGTCAGATGGCGCGGGCCGATGGGTTGCTCTATGGCCAGCTTCTCGGCCATCGGGTGATAGATCCCCTCCAGCACCATGTCTCTTCCGCGGTGACCAACAACGCCGCCGTCGTCCGTATTTGGCAGCTGATGCTGGAGAACGGGGAAGGCAACAAGCGGGTCTCGCAGGCGCAGATGGCACAGGCGCGGGCGGTAAGGTGGTCCGGTCGCACGACGCTCATGGATTGTCCGAACACCGTTGCGTATTTTCCGGCGCTGTTCCTGCCGGCGACGATCGGGCTCGGCGCCGGTTGGCTCGCCGGCCTGTCGCCCTGGCGGACGGTGCTGCTCGGCCGGGTCCTGATGCTGGCGGCGTTTCTTGCCATGGGGGCGGCGGCGCTGGCGCTGGCGCGCTGGGGGCATGCCCTGCTGTTCGCGATGCTGATGCTGCCGATGACGGTGTCGCTCGCCGCCTCGTTCAACGTCGATGGCCAGATGATCGGCGCGGCCGCGCTCGCGGCGGCGCTGCTGACAAGCGATCCCGAGCGTGAGCCCGCCCGGCGCTGGCTCGCCGCCGCGCTGCTCGTGCTGATGATCATGACCAAGCCGCCCTACATGCCGCTGCTGTTCATCGGCCTGCTGCCGCTGGCGCAGCCGCGCTGGCGCGCCGTTCTGGCCCGGCTGTCACTGCTGGCGGTGCCGTCGCTGGTCTGGCTCGGCGTGGCGCATCATGTCTCGGCGGCGCCCATCTATCACGTCGCCCCCTACCATCCGGGGCCGCTCTGGCCCGGCCGGCACGACCTGTGGCTGACCACGATCGATCCGGCCGCCGGCCTGCGCAGCCTGATCGCGCATCCGCTTGCGGTGGCCCTGCTGCCCCTCCACGCCCTCGCCGCCAACGCGCCGCTCTACCTGCGCGAGGCGATCGGCACACTCGGCTGGCTCTCGGTCATACTGCCCCGATGGGACTATCAGGGCTGGAGCCTCGCCCTGCTCGTGGCACTCCTCGGCACGATGCTGGCCGGCCCCGCCGACCGTCGCTCGGCGGGCGATGCCGGGTTCGCGGCGCTGCTGGTGCTGGGCGGCGTGCTGGCGATGATGCTCGCGGTCTATCTGAGCTGGACCTATACCGGGTACGACCGGATCGACGGTATCCAGGGGCGCTATTTCCTGGTGATCCTGCCGTTTCTGCTTTTCCTGCGGCCCGGACCGGGCTGGAGACCGGGCACGGTGGCTTCGCGTCAGGCGATCGAGACGCTGGCCGCGCTGCCGGCGGCGGTGATGGCGCTGGCCAATCTCGCCGTGTTGCCGCAGATCCTGGCCCGGATCTTTTACTGAGCCGTGCAGGCGCCGTTTGCCGCGGCGCCGGTTTGCCGATAAAAGGAAATCACTCGCGTTATGGTTGTGATGGCGCCGGCCTCTGCGCGGCGCGCGCGGTCGCACGGCGCATGGCGCATGGCGCATGGCGCATGGCGCATGGCGCATGGCGCAGGAAAGGGACATGTCGTGTCGGCACAGGCAAGCCCGGTCACGGTTTCGGTCGTCGTGCCGTTTCACAACGAGGCCGGCAATGTGGCGCCGCTCTACGAGCGGCTCGCCACCGTGCTCGATGGCAGCGGCGAGAGCTGGGAGCTGGTCTGCGTCAATGACGGCAGCCGGGATGCGACGCTCGCCGCCCTGCTCGGCCTCGCCGCGCGCGATGCGCGGGTGCGGGTGATCGACCTGTCGCGCAATTTCGGCAAGGAGGCGGCGCTGACCGCCGGGCTCGACCATGCGCGCGGCGCGGTGGCGGTTCCACTCGACGCCGATTTGCAGGACCCGCCCGAGGCGATTCCCGCGCTGCTGGCGAAATGGCGCGAGGGTTATGACGTGGTCAACGCCACGCGGGTCTCGCGCGAGGGCGACGGCGCGGTGAAGCGGTGGACCGCGCACATGTTCTACCGGGTGATGAACCGGCTGAGCGATGTGCCGATCCCGCGCGATACCGGGGATTTCCGGCTGATCGCCCGGCCGGCGCTGGAGGCGCTGAAGCGGCTGCCGGAGCGGCGGCGGTTCATGAAGGGACTGTTCGCCTGGATCGGCTTCCGCACCACCACCATCGCCTATCACCGCGCCCCGCGCCATGCCGGGCGGACCAGCTGGACCTACTGGAAATTGTGGAATTTCGCGCTGGAGGGGGTGACCTCGTTTTCCAGCGCGCCGCTGCGGCTGGCTTCCTATCTCGGCTTCGCCGTCTCGGTCTTCGCCTTCGTCTACGCGGCGGTGACGATCTTTCGCAAGCTGGTCTATGGCAACCCGGTGCAGGGCTATCCCTCGCTGCTGGTCGCCATCCTGTTCCTCGGCGGGGTGCAGCTCATCGCCCTCGGCATGATCGGCGAATATCTCGGCCGGCTCTACGAGGAGAGCAAGCAGCGGCCGCTCTACATCGTGCGCGAAGTCATCGGCGGGAGCGCGCCGGACTCATGAGGCGGCGAAGCGCTGGATGCGTTCGGACATCGCCGCGACGCCGTTGCCGCGATTGCCGGACAAGGCGCCGATCAGCCCCCATTCCTTGAGGAAAACCGGCGGTGTGGCGCGGATCTCCGCCGGGGGGCGGCCGGAATAGACCTGCAACAGCATGGCGACGAGGCCGCTGACGATCGCGGCGTCCGACGCGCCGGCGAAATAGAGCTTCCCATCCGCGAGCTTCGGCTCCAGCCAGACCCGGCTCTGGCAGCCGGGCACCAGCCGGTCGTCGGTCTTCAGCGCCTCGGGGAAGGCGGGCAGCGCCTGGCCGAGTTCGATGATGAACTGGTAGCGGTCCATCCAGTCATCGAACAGGAACAGCTCGTCATGCAGGGCGGCGATCGCCGCGGCAGCGCTTTCCTGCGCGGGGGTGACGAAGGGCGGCGCGCTCATGCCGGGCGGACCAGGCGGTGGTGCTTCTTGCCGGACGAGAGCTTGGCCGCGCCGTCGATCACGTCGGCGAGGGTGACCATGTGCGCCTCCTCGGCGATCGGGGCGTCGTTGAGCCGCGCGCCGCCGCCGCGGATCAGCCGGCGCGCCTCGCCGTTGCTGGCGGCGAGCCCGGCTTTCACCAGCAGGGCGAAGGCGGGAATGCCGGCTGCAAGCTCGGCGGCGGGGATATCGATCCCCGGCAGGGTTTCCGCCGCCTCGCCGCCCTCGAAGGTGCGGCGCGCGGTCTCGGCCGCGGCCTCGGCGGCGGCGCGCCCGTGGCAGAGCGCGGTCGCCTCGGTGGCGAGGATCTTCTTCGCCTCGTTGATCTCGGCCCCTTGCAGCGCCTCCAGCCGGGCGATCTCGTCGAGCGGCAGGTCGGTAAACAGGCGCAGGAAGCGGCCGACATCCGCATCCTCGGTGTTGCGCCAGAACTGCCAGTAGTCGAACGGGCTGCGCCTTGCGGCCGAGAGCCAGACGGCGCCGGCCGCGGTCTTGCCCATCTTCGCCCCCGAGGCGGTGGTGATCAGCGGCGCGGTCAGGCCATAGACCTGCTTGGCGTCGGTGCGGCGGACGAGGTCGATGCCCTGGACGATGTTGCCCCACTGGTCCGACCCGCCCATCTGGAGCACCACGCCGTAGCGGCGGTTCAGCTCGCGGAAATCATAGGCCTGCAGGATCGAGTAGTTGAATTCGAGGAAGGTCAGCCCCTGTTCGCGCTCCAGCCGCGAGCGGACCGAGTCGAAGGACAGCATGCGGTTGACGCTGAAATGCACGCCGACCTCGCGCAGCAGGTCGATATAGCCGAGCGTATCCAGCCAGTCGGCATTGTTGACCATGACGGCGTCGGAGGGACCGTCGCCGAAGCGCAGATAGGCGGCGATGTTGTCGCGGATGCCGGCCATGTTCAGCGCGATCTGTTCCTCGGTGAGGAGCTGGCGGGCTTCTTCGCGGAAGGAGGGGTCGCCGATGCGGGTGGTGCCGCCGCCGAGAATGGCGACCGGCTTGTGCCCGTGCTTCTGCAGCAGGCGGAGCATCATGATCTGGATCATGTGGCCGACATGCAGGCTGTCGGCCGTGCAGTCGAAGCCGATATAGCCGGCGATCGGGCCGGCACGCATCGCCTCGCGCAGCCCTTCGGTGTCGGTGCACTGGAAAATGTAGCCGCGCGCTTCTGCCTCGCGCAGGAAATCGCCGGTATCGGTCATGATCATGGTTCCGCCGTGGTCGGGGTGGCCGCAACCGGCCCGTTTGTCTTCAGATGGGCGCGGGGTAGCACGCGGGGGCCGGCGTGCCAATTCCGCCCGTCGCACGCGCGGCGCGCAGGGCGCCGAGCAGGATCGCCAGCGGGGCGGCCTCGACATGCGCGAGGCTCGCCAGCAGCGGCCCGAGCACCGGCCAGAGCCAGAGCAGCACATCCGCCGGCTCCAGCCGGCCGCGCCGCCAGGCGAGCCAGGCGGTCATCACCGAAAGCGCGGCCATATCGTTCACATAGGCGTAGGGCGTGACGAGCAGGGTGAGGCAGACGGTGAGCGAGGCGCGGGCGACCGGGTCCGGCGCTGGAACTCGCCAGGCCCGCCAGCACCAGGTCGCGGCGGCCAGTGCCGCGGCGGCCTGCGCCGCGCCGGCAAGCGCCACGCTGGCGCCGAGGCTGCGCGCCATCCAGAACACCGACACACCGTTCAGCTCGTAGCGCGCCGGGAACGGGGCGACGAGATGGGCGTGCGCCGCCGCCATGCCCGGGCCGAGCCAGGCCGCCCAGATCGCCGGGCCGGTGATCAGGGTGATCGCGGCGGCCAGGGCGGCTGCCAGTGCTGCGCCGGTGGCAAGGCCCCGCCAGTCGCCGCGCGCGAGCAGCACCACCGGGCCGAGCAGCCCGGCCTGCGGCTTGAGCGAGAGCAGCCCGAACAGCGCGCCCGCCGCCGGTTGCCGGGCCGACGCCGCGGCGAGTGCGGCGATGAAGATGCAGCCCGAGAGCGGGCCGAATTCACCGATCGACACGCCGATGAGCGACGCGGGCCCGAGCAGCCCCGCCGCGATGACCGGCCATGGCGCGCCGGCGCGGCGTAGCAGGAACGGGCAGGGCAGGGCGATCAGGATCGTCCACACCAGCAGGCCGGCGCCGGGCGCGAGCGGGGCCAGCGGCAGCATCGCGAGAAGCGCCGGCGGCGGGTAGAAGAACTGCATGAAGCCCGGCAGCCCCGCCCCTACATGCGCCGCCGTCCAGCCAAGAAAGCGGAACGGCGTATAGAGGCTCGCCGGCGCGGCCGAGACGGCGATATGCGCGGCCGGCCAGAAGGCGAAGAAATCGCTCGGCAGCACCGCCGGCACCACCTGCTTCCCCTCGAACATGGCGGCGGCGATCACGCCCAGCACATGGAGCATCGCCCGTGCCGGCGACAGCCAGGCCAGGCTCGCGATGCCGAGCAACAGCCAGGGCAGGAAGGTGCGCCCGTTGACCGCCGGGCGGAAGCTGCCGCGCGCCGCGCGAGGTTCCACGTCCGATCCTTTGCTCCGGTTCTTGTAAACCCCGCCGCCGCGGCGGATAAGCGAAGCATGCCCGAAACAGGTTTCCAGACCGCTAACGACGGCGCCGCGCTGCACGCGATCGGCCTGATGAGCGGCACCTCGCTCGACGGGGTCGATGCCGCGGTGATCCGGACCGATGGCGAGCGCATCCTCGCTACCGGCCGCTCGGCCACGCTGTTCTACGAGGAGCCGCTCCGCGCCCGGCTGCGCGCCCTGCTCGACGCCGCCCCCGGACTGCCGGCCGACGACCCGGAACTCCGCGCGCTCGACCGCCTGCTGGCCGACCGCCATGCCGAGGCGGTGGCGATGGTGGCGAGCCGGGCCGATGTGGTGGGGTTCCACGGCCAGACCATCCTGCACGACCCCGACCGGCGGCGGACCTGGCAGATCGGCGATGCGGCGCATCTCGCCCACAAGACGCGGCTGCCGGTGGTGCATGATTTCCGCAGCGCCGATGTCGCCGCCGGCGGGCAGGGCGCGCCGCTCGCGCCGCTGTTCCACGCCGCCCTTGCCGAGGCGCTGGAGAAGCCGCTGCTGGTGGTCAATATCGGCGGGGTCGCCAACATCACCTGGCTCGGCCCGGCGGGCGAGGTACTGGCCTGCGACACCGGGCCCGGCAACGGCCCGCTGGACGACTGGGTGCAGCGCGCCACCGGCGCCGCCTTCGACGCTGACGGCGCGCTGGCCGCCGCCGGGCGTCTGGATGAGCGGCGTCTCGCGCGGCTGATGGACGATCCCTGGTTCGCGAGGCCGGCGCCGAAATCGCTCGACCGGCTGCATTTCTCCACCCGCCTCGCGGCGGCGACGGAGGGATTGTCCGCCGCGGACGGGGCGGCGCTGCTCGCCGCCTTCACCGCCGCGGCGATCGCGGCCTCGCCGCTGCCGGCGCCGCCGCTGCGCGTGCTGGTGGCCGGCGGCGGACGGCACAATGCCGCGATCATGGCGGCGCTGCGCCGGCACTTCGCCGCCCCGGTCGAGCCGGTCGAGGCGGTGGGCTGGGATGGCGATGCGCTGGAGGCGCAGTGTTTCGGGTTTCTCGCGGTTCGCGCCCTGCGCGGCCTGCCGCTCTCGCTGCCCGGGACGACCGGCGTGCCCGCGCCGCTCGCGGGCGGGCGGATCGTCCGGCCCGGCCCAGAGTCAGAATAGGAGTCGGAACCGGAAGCGGGCGGCTCAGCCGCCGGAGCGCGCGGCCTTGCGGGCGGCGGGCTTTGCCTTGGTGGCGGCCGCCTTCGGTTTCGCAGCGGCCTTCGGCTTCGCGGCGGCTTTCGGCTTCGCGCTGGCGGCCTTCGGCGCCGCCGCGTCCCTCGACTTTGCTGTGGGCGACTTTGCTGTGGGCGACTTTGCTGCGGGCTTGGCGCCCTTGCGGCCGCGCGGCGCCAGCGTCTTGCCCTTCTCGGCGAGCAGGGCGACCGCCTCCTCCAGCGTCACCGTGCCGAGTTCGCTGCCGCGCGGCAGGGTCGCGACCGTCTTGCCATGCTGGACATAGGGGCCGAAGCGGCCCTTGCGCGCGGTCACGCTCTCGCTGTCCTTCGGGTGCGGGCCGAGATCGCGGATGCCTTCCTGCTTCTTCGCCAGCACCATCACCGCGCGGTTGAGGCCGACGGCCAGCACGTCGTCATCCTTGTCGAGCGAGGCGAAGATCGGGCCCATCTTCACATACGGGCCGAACCGGCCGATGCCGGCCTGGATCTCCTGCTTCGTCTCCGGATGCACGCCGATCACGCGCGGCAGCGAGAGCAGGCCGATCGCCTGCTCCAGCGTGATCGCCTCGCCGGTCATCCCGCGCGGCAGGGCGGCGCGGCGGGGCTTCGCCTTCTTGTCCTCCGGATCGGGCTCGCCGAGCTGGACATAGAGACCATAGGGGCCGCGCCGCAGCGTGACGGGAATCCCCTCGGCATTTTCGCCGAGCTGCTTCATCCCGTCGCGCAGCTGCTCGCCCTCCTCCTCGCCGCCCTCGACGGCGAGGCGGCGGGTATACTGGCATTCGGGATAGTTCGAGCAGCCGATGAACGCGCCAAAGCGGCCGAGCCGCAGGCCGAGCCGGCCGCTGCCGCAGGCCTGGCAGACCCGCGGGTCCGACCCGTCCTCGCGGGCGGGGAAGAAATGCGGGCCGAGATCCTCGTCCAGCGCGTCGATCACGTCGGAGATCTTGAGATCCTTGATCTGCTCGACCGCGCCGGAGAAGTCGGCCCAGAAATCCCGCATCACCGCCCGCCAGTCGAGCCGGCCGTCGGAGACCTCGTCGAGCTTCTCCTCCAGATTGGCGGTGAAGCCGGTCTCGACGTACCGGCCGAAGAAGCCGACCAGGAAGGCCGTGACCAGCCGGCCGCGATCCTCGGGGATGAAGCGGCGGTTTTCCATCCGCACATAGTTGCGCTCGCGCAGCACGGTCAGGATCGAGGCATAGGTCGAGGGCCGGCCGATGCCGAGCTCCTCCATCCGCTTGACCAGGGTGGCCTCGGAAAAGCGCGGCGGCGGCTGGGTGAAATGCTGCTCGGCGGCCACCGGCCCGCTGGCGAGCGGGTCGGATTTCGCCATCGGCGGCAGCAGCCGCGCGGTCTCGTCCTCCGGGTCCTCGTCCATGCCCTCGCGGTAGAGCTTGAGGAAACCGTCGAAGGCGAGGATCGAGCCGGTGGCGCGCAGGGTGGTGCCGGCGGCATCGGCAAGCTCGACCGTGGTCTGGTCCAGCTCGGCCGACTGCATCTGCGAGGCGAGGGCGCGCTTGTAGATCAGCTCATACAGCCGCGCCTGCTCGGGCGAGAGATGGCGGGCGGCGCGCTCGGGGGTAAGGGCGAAATCGGTCGGGCGGATCGCCTCGTGGGCTTCCTGCGCGTTCTTCGCCTTGGACTGGTATTCGCGCGGGGCGGCGGGCAGGTAGTTCGCACCGAACGCGTTCTTCACCTGGTCGCGGGCGGCGGTGATCGCCTCGCGCGCCATCTGCACGCCGTCGGTTCGCATGTAGGTGATCAGGCCCACCGTCTCGCCGCCGATCTCCACCCCCTCGTAGAGCTGCTGGGCGGTGCGCATGATGGATTGCGCCGTCATATGCAGCTTGCGCGAGGCGTCCTGTTGCAGGGTCGAGGTGGTGAAGGGCGGCGGCGGGTTGCGGCGGACGCGCTTCTTCTCGATCGAGACGACGCTGAAGGTGCCGCGTTCGACCGCCGCCTTCGCCGCATCGGCCGCTGCCTTGTCCGCAAGGTCGAACTGGTCGAGCTTGCGGCCGTCGAGATGGGTGAGGCGGGCGCGGAACGGCGCGCCGGCGGGGGTGCGGAACTCGGCCTCGATCGTCCAGTATTCGCGCGGGCGGAACAGCTCGATCTCGGCCTCGCGCTCGCAGATCAGCCGCAGCGCGACCGACTGCACGCGCCCGGCGCTCTTGCTGCCGGGCAGCTTGCGCCAGAGCACCGGCGAGAGAGTGAAGCCGACCAGATAATCCAGCGCGCGGCGGGCGAGATAGGCTTCGATCAGCGGCGTGTCGAGGTCGCGCGGGGCGCGCAACGCCGCCTGCACCGCCGATTTGGTGATCTCGTTGAAGGTGATGCGGTGGACCTGCTTGCCCTTGAGCACGTTGCGCGCCTCGAGCATGGCGCGGACATGCCAGGAAATCGCCTCACCCTCGCGATCCGGGTCGGTGGCGAGGTAGAGCGTGTCCGCCCCTTTCAGCGCCTTGGCGATGGCGGCCACCTGGCGGTCGCCGCGGGCATCCTCCTCCCACGACATCGCGAAATCCTCGTCCGGGCGCACCGAGCCATCCTTCGGCGGCAGATCGCGGACATGGCCGAAGGAGGCGAGGACGGTGAACCCGTCGCCGAGATATTTGTTGATCGTCTTGGCCTTGGCCGGAGATTCAACGACGACGATGGCATTCATGTCTAGCGCGGTGTCCCGTTCAGCACTCTGAGAGCAGACAGACCCGGTTGCCCGGCAGGGTTTCGATCCGGCCGGCAAGTTCAAGCTCGGCCAGCACGGCAACAATGATCGGTGTGGAGAACTGGCAGTGCCGTGCCAGTTCGTCAACACCGACCGGGCTGGCGGAGAGCAGCGGCGGGATTTCGCGTCGGGCGCGGTCGAGCGCGTCGCCCGGCTCGGGCTCCGCCATCGGCGGCTCGGCGAGGCCGGCGGGCGGGGCGGCGATCCGCGCGTCGGGAAACAGCGCGCCGGGCCGGGGCGGCAGGTTGGCGAGGATGTCGGCGGCTGATTCGGCAAGCCATGCGCCCTGGCGGATCAGCTCGTTGCCACCGCGGGCGCGCTCGTCGAGCGGCGAGCCGGGCACGGCGAACAGCTCGCGGCCATAGTCGCGCGCGAAGCGGGCGGTGAGCAGGCTGCCCGAGCGCAGCGCCGCCTCGATGACGACGACGCCGAGGGCGAGGCCGGCGATGATGCGGTTGCGCTTGGGGAAATGCCGGGCGAGCGGTGCGGTGCCGGGCGGCGCCTCGGCCACCACGGCGCCAGCCTCGGCGATGCGGGCCTGCAGGTCGCGGTGTTCGGGCGGGTAGACCATGTCGAGCCCGCCGGGAATGGCCGCGATGGTGGTGCCCTCGCGCAGCGCCGCCGCGTGGGCAGCGGCGTCGATCCCGCGGGCGAGGCCGGAGACCACCGGATGCCCGGCGGCGGCGATCTCGCCGGCGATGTCCGCGGCGATCCGCCGTCCATTGGCCGTGGCGTTGCGTGCGCCGACCACGGCGACGATCTGGCGATGAAGCAGGGCGATGTCGCCTTTCACCGCGATGACCGGCGGCGCGTCCGGCAGCAAGGCGAGCAGCGGCGGATAATCCGCATCGCCGAGAAAGAGCAGCCTTGCGCCGAGTTCGGCATGGCGGTCGAGCTCGCGGTGGATGTCCGCGGGAGCGGGAATCCGCAGGGCGCCCCGCCGCCCGCCCATGCGCGCGAGGCCGGGCAGCGCGTCCAGCGCCTCCGCGGGGCTGGCGAAGCGCTCGCGCAGGCGGCGGAAGGTCTGGGGCCCCACGCCCTCGGTGCGGATCAGGCGCAGAAGCGTCGCCGGATCGCTCACGCCGACAGCCTGATCCTCGGCTCGGTGCCGGCGCGCAGCCGCGCGATGTTCGCCCGGTGCTTGAAGACGACGAGGGCGGCGATGGCGAGGGCGACCGGCGCCGCATGGAAGCGCCCGGACAGCAGGGCGAGCAGCGGGGCCGCGGCGAAGGCGGTCAGCGCGGCGAGGGAGGAAATCTTCCGCCAGAACGCCATGGCGAGCCAGATCAGGCAGCAGGCGGCGCCGACCGGAAAGACGAGGGCGAGCAGCACGCCGAGCCCGGTCGCCACCCCCTTGCCGCCGCGAAAGCCGAGCCAGACGGGGTAGAGATGGCCGATCACCGCGAACAGCGCGGCGAGATCGGCGGCCGTGCCGCCGGCATGGCGGGCGAGCAGCACGGCGGCGGCGCCCTTGCCGCCATCGAGCAGCAGGGTCAGCGCGGCGAGGCTCTTGCGCCCGGTGCGCAGCACGTTGGTCGCACCGATATTGCCCGAGCCGATCCGCCGCACATCGCCGAGCCCGGCCGCGCGGGTGAGCAGCAGGCCGAAGGGGATCGAACCGAGCAGGTAGCCGAGCAGGGCGTACAGCGCGATCATCCGTGCACCCGCCGCCCGGCCTTCCACGTGAAGCTGACCACCCCTTCGACCGGCCGTCCGTCGAAGGGCGTGTTCTGCGCCTTGCCGGGCAGGGCGCCGGCCTCGATCCGCCAGGGCCGCTCGGGGGCGAACAGGCAGAGATCGGCCGCGACACCGCGGGCGATGCGCCCGGCATCCAGCCCGAACAGCCGCGCCGGCCGGTCGGTCAGCAGGGAGAGTGCCGCGATCAGCCCGAGCCCGCCGGACTGCACCTGCGCCAGCGTCACCGCGAGCAGGGTGGCGAGGCCGGCGCCGCCAGGGGCGGCCTCGGCGAAGGGCAGGCGCTTGTCGTCGGCGTCGCGCGGCTGGTGGTCGGAGACCACGGCGTCGATCGTGCCATCGGCCAGAGCGGCGCAGACGGCGAGGCGGTCGGCCTCGCTGCGCAGCGGCGGCGACAGCTTCGCATAGGTGCGGAAATCGCCGATCGCGTTCTCGTTGAGGTCGAAATAGGGCGGCGCGGTGTCGCAGGTGATCGCGAGGCCCCGCCGTTTCGCGCCACGGATCAGGTCGAGCGCCTCGCCGGTCGAGACATGGGCGAAATGCACCGCGCCGCCGGTGAGTTCGGCAAGGCGGATGTCGCGCGCGACCATCATCGCCTCGGCGCAGGCCGGGATTCCGGGCAGGCCCATCAGCGTCGCCCGTGCCCCGGCGGTCGCCGCACCGCCGGCGGCAAGGCTCGGCTCCTCCGGATGCTGGACGATCATGGCGCCGAAGCCGCGCGCGTAGGACAGGGCGCGGCGCATCAGCCCGGCCGGGCCGATCGCCCGCGCGCCATCGGAGAAGGCGACCGCGCCGGCCGCGCGCAGCAGGCCGTATTCGGCGATCATCTCGCCCTTGCAGCCGCGCGTCGCCGCGCCGTAGGGGGCGATGGTGAGCCGCCCGGTCGCTGCCCCTGCACCGGCAAGGGCGCGGACCAGCGCCGGGTCGTCGGTGGCGGGGATATTGTCCGGCAGCACGGCGATGGTGGTGATGCCGGCGGCATTGGCGGCCTCGGCGGCGGTGGCGATGGTCTCGCGGTATTCATAGCCGGGCTCGCCGAGCGAGGCGCGGGCATCGACCAGGCCGGGGCAGAGGATCTGCTCGCCGGCGTCGATCATCACCGCCCCATCCGGCCGGCCGAGACCGGCGCCGAAATCGGCGATGACGCCGTCGCGCACCAGCAGGTCGCCCACCGCGTCGTGGCCGGTGGCGGGATCGACGATCCGCGCGCCGCGGATCAGCGTGTCGGGGGGCGTGTCATGCATGGGCGAGCGCCGTCCGGGCCAGCACGTCGAGCACCGCCATGCGGATGGCGACGCCCATTTCCACCTGCTCGCGAATCACCGAGCGGGTGGGGTCGTCGGCCACCTGGCTGTCGATCTCGACGCCGCGATTCATCGGGCCGGGATGCATCACCAGCGCGTCCGGCTTCGCCACGGCGAGCTTCGCGGCATCGAGCCCGTAGAAGGTGAAGAACTCGCGCGCGCTGGGGATCAGCCCGGCGCTCATCCGCTCGGTCTGCAACCGCAGCGCCATCACGATGTCGGCGTCGCGCAGGCCCTCGCGCATGTCATGGAACACGGTGGCGCCGAACTGATCGATCCCCGAGGGGATCAGCGTCGGCGGGCCAACCACGCGCACCCGGCTGCCCATCGCGGTGAGCAGCAGCAGGTTCGAGCGGGCGACGCGGGAATGCGCGATATCGCCGCAGATGGCGACGGTGAGGCCGGCGAGCGTGCCCTTGTTGCGGCGGATCGTCAGCGCGTCGAGCAGCGCCTGGGTCGGGTGTTCGTGCATCCCGTCGCCGGCGTTGATCACCGCGGCATCCACCTTCTGGGCGAGCAGCGCGGGCGCGCCGGAGGCCTTGTGGCGGACCACCAGCAGGTCGCAGTTCATCGCGTTCAGCGTCGCCGCGGTGTCGAGCAGGGTCTCGCCCTTGGAGACCGAGGAGGTCGAGACCGACATGTTGATCACATCGGCGCCGAGCCGCTTGCCGGCGAGCTCGAAGCTCGTGCGGGTGCGGGTGGAATCCTCGAAGAACAGGTTGATCAGGGTCCGGCCGCGCAGCACGTCCCGCCGCGTCTTGCCCGACCGGTTGAGCAGCACGTAGCTCTCGGCGAGGTCGAGCAGGGCGGAAATGTCGCGCGGGTGAAGACCTTCGATTCCCAGGAGATGGCGCGTCGGCAACCGCATGACGGTCTCCTTACAGCCCCGCCGCGCCGGCGGGAAGAGTGCCGCCTACTGGCTGATCCATACGATGCGCTGGAGGGCTACGACCGCCTCGGCCGGCAATGCGCGCGGCGCGGCGGCGGGGGTGAGCGCGGCAAGGTCGATCCGCGAGATGGTGCGGCGGAGCAGGCGGCCGGCGACGAGGCCGCCCGGCGCAAGCCGGGCCACCACGAGATCGCCCATCCGCACCGGCGCATCCGGCGAGACGATGACGACATGGCCGCGCCGGCAGACCGGCTCCAGCGAATCGTCCTCCACCACGAGGGCGAAGAGATGCGGATCATCGACGATGCCGGCCTCGGCAATGACCCGTTCCAGCCGGCGCCAGCCTGTGCCGCTGGGATAGCCCTCGTCGTCGAAGGACTCGTCATCGGCCGCGCCGAGGCCGATCACCGGCACCGCGCGCCAGACCGTGCCGGGCTGGACGCCGTCGGGCTCCGCCAGCGTCTCGGGCGGCGCGTCGTCAGGCGTTGCGGGCCTGGCTTCCGCCGGCGGTTCGTCGGGGATCATCGCGGCCTGAGCCGCGTCAGCAATCGCGGCCTGAGCCGCGTCAGCAATCGCGGCCTGAGCCGCGTCCGTCATTGCGGCTTGAGCCGCGTCCGTCATCGCGAGCGGGCTGCCAGCGGCCAGTGCCGCGAAGGTTTCGAATCCGGTTTGGCTGGCGGCCAGGATCTTGGCGATGCTCTCGGTGGAAGGCCAGCGCAGCCGCCCGTCCGGCGCGCGCCGCTTGGAGAGGTTGAAGCTGGTCGCGTCGAGCCCGGCGCTGCGCGCGAGCGCGGAGGGCGAGAGCCCGCGCTGCGCCGCCAGGGCGTCGATCGCACGCCAGATATCGTCATGCTGCATCGCGTTGGTCTTAACGGATTTACCCGGTTTGGGAAGAAAGATTTGCGGTAAACGGACAGTTAATGCTTGCGCAGAATACAACCTGTGGTTATTTTGTTCTTGTTATGTTCCTATCGGCCAGCCGGCCGGTGGTCACGCTGAGGAGACAGACCATGGCTTTCATCCTGCGCAACCTTTCCGTCCTCGCCTATGCCAACGGCTTCACTCTCTGGCACTACCGCGCAGGGGAGGGGGCGCTCGACACGCTGGGCGATGTCGGCTTTTTCGGCCCGGCCGCCGACCTGATCGCGCCGGGCGACATCGTGATGGCCTCGGGCGCCGCCGGGGCGCGGATGGGGGCGATCGCCCGCAGCGGCGACCAGCTGGTTCTGGCATCGATGTAAGGGCGGGCGCCGCGCCGATTGCCCCGCTGCCGGGGCGGGTCTATGCATCGAGGCATGAGCATCACCCTCGCCCTCTGCCAGACCGAGGGGCGGTTCGCCGATCCGGCGGGCGCACTCGACCTGCTCGCCGCCGAGGCGCGGGATGCCGCCTCGGCCGGCGCCGACCTCCTGGTGCTGCCCGAATTGTTTCTCTCCGGCTACAATCTCGGTCCGGCCCGGGCGCGGGCGCTGGCCCTCGCCCCCGAGAGCCCGGCGCTGGCCCGGGCGCAGGAGATCGCCCGCGTGGAAGGCATCGCGCTCTGTTTCGGCTTCCCCGAGCTGGTGGGCGATGCGGTGGCGAACAGCGCGGCGCTGATCGACGAGGCCGGCGGCGTGCGACTGATCTATCGCAAGGCGCATCTTTTCGGCGATCTCGACCGCGACATGTTCGCCGTGCGGGGCGAGGGGTTTCCGCTGGTCGCCTGGCGCGGGCTCAGTCTTGGCGTGGCGATTTGCTATGACATCGAATTCCCCGAAACCGCGCGGGTGATGGCGCTGGCGGGGGCCGACCTCGTTCTGGTGCCGACGGCGCTGATGCCGCCCTATCACGTGGTGGCGGACGCGCTGATCCCCGCCCGCGCCTATGAGAACCAGGTCTACATCGCCTATGCCAATCGCTGCGGCAGCGAGCCGGGCCTCGACTATATCGGCCAGTCCTCGATCTGCGGGCCGGATGGCGCGGTGCTGGCCCGGGCGGGGGCGACGCCGACCCGGCTGCTGGCCCGCATCGATCCTGCCCATCTGGCCGAAACCCGCCGGCGCGACACGCTGCTGGCCGACCGCCGGCCGGCGCTCTACGGCGCCATCGCGTCCTAGTGTCCTGCCCCTGAAATTCGTGGGTGAATTTCAGGGACAAGCAGGCCACTAAACGATTGTTTTTTCTAGTGTCCACTGTGAATCTGAAATCCGATGGATTTCAGATTCGGGACACTAGGGTTTGTGGGGATTTGGGATTCCCATTTGGGTGTTGCTGTGATTCAAGCTGTGAATGGAACGATTTGTACTGACGGACGCCCAATGGGCGAGGATGGAACCGCATTGTCTTGGCAAGGCGAGTGACCCTGGCCGCAGCGGGCGGGACAATCGGCTGTTTCTGGAAGCGGTACTTTGGATTGTCCGCACTGGCAGTCCGTGGCGTGATCTGCCTTCGATGTTTGGCAACTGGAGCACGGCCTACCGCCGGTTCAACGACTGGCGCCGCGCTGATGTTTTCAAACGGATTTTCGACGCGGTATCTGATGAACCCGATATGGAATACGCCATGGTCGACGCCACGATCGTCAAGGTCCACCGTCACGGCCAGGGCGCAAAAGGGGGACTCAAAGCCAGGCCATAGGCTGTTCCAAAGGTGGCATGACAACCAAAATCCTGGCGCTGACGGATGCCCTGGGCAACCTTGTGCGCTTTCGTCTCATGCCGGGCAATCGCCATGACGGCATCGAGGTCCCGCCACTGATCGACAACGTCGAATTCGGTGGATTGATCGCAGACAAGGCATTCGACAGCAACGCTCTGGTCGCAGAACTCAACGAAAGAGGCGCCCGGGTCGTCATTTCCCAGCATCCGGCCCGGGCACTGAAGCTGAAAATCGACCGCGAAATCTACAAATGGCGTCATCTGGTCGAGAATTTCTTCTGCAAGCTCAAAGAGTTCAAACGCATCGCCCTGCGCGCCTGCAAAACAGACCAGAGCTTCCAGGCAATGATCTACCTCGCCGCAGCCGTCATCAACTCACGATGAATCCCCACAAACCCTAGAGCGCTTTCCGATCCTCTCGGATCGGATGCCGTGCTCTACCATATTGATAAACAGAGCATCATCCGATCAGGTGATGCTCTGACCGCCGCCCCCGCTCCGGCGCAGCAGCACGACGCGGTTTGAATTCGTCCCGCGGGTGAAATTGCTCACCCCCCAGCAATTCGACGTCTTGGTGAAAAGCTGCCGGTTGACCAGCACGCCCAGCCGCTCGAACGGCAGGCCCGCCGCCGCCTGCCAGACCTGCCGTTCGAGCAGGATTCGCCCGCCCCGCACCTCGCCCACCTCGAAGGCGACATGCCCGCCCGGCCGTACCAGCCGGGCCAGCTCGGCGAGCGCGCGCCGGATCATCGCCATCCAGCCCGCCGCGCCGCGGTGCTGGCCGAGCGCCGCGGCGCCGGCATCGAGCCCGGCGAACCAGCAGCGCAGCCAGTTATCCGCCGCGTAGTCGACGACATCGAGAAAGGGCGGCGAGGTCACCGCGAGCGCGACCGCGCCGGCCTCGAGCGGGATGTCCCAGGCCGGGCCGGTGAACAGGCAGGGGCGCGCGCCGCCCAACACGGCACCACCCGGCATCGTGCCGTCGCGCAGCAGGGCGCGGGATTTGCGCAGGATCAGCGCGGCGATATCGCGCTCCGGCGGCGCGAGGCCGAGCCGCGCGTTGATCCGCAATTGCGATGCGACCGACACCGCCTGGTTGGGCGGCATCGAGCGGCCGGAGAAGAAGCCGGGGGAGTGGCCGGCGAGGCGGTTGAGCGCCACCATGCGAATCCAGTCCGCGACCGGATCGGGGCGGTCGTCGCCGGGCGGCGCGCGGGCGTCGATCCAGTCCCGCAGCGCCTCGAGCCGGGCCAGGGTTGCCGGGTGGTAGAAGGCGAGCAGCTCGGGCCGGCGGACCGCGCCGCGCGACCATTCGACCCGGCGCAGCGCCGCCTCGACCGCGTCCGGCCCGACCGGCCGCAGCCGTGGGCGGCACATCATCACCCCAAGCCCGCTGATGTCGTTGCCGCCGGCGCGCCGTCCCATCAGGGCGGCCTGCAGCGGCGTGGTGCCGCGCCCCATGAACGGGTCGAAGACGAGATCGCCGGGTGCGGTGAGGCGGGAGATGAAGAATTCCGGCAGTTGCGGCTTGAAGCAGGCGCGATAGGAAATCTCGTGGATCGCATGCGCCTGGCGCTGCCCCGCGGTCCAGAACGCATTGACGAAATAATCGATTCCCTCGGCGCGTTCGTGGAGCGTCGCGCTGCCGGGCGCGGCGAAAGCGAGAATGTCGCGAACCAGAGCAGAGTCCGCGGCAAGGGCGGGCTGCGTTTGGCGCATGGCTGAACCATATCAGCCCGGCGTTGCGGCTCCAAGCGGCGAGATCGCCGGCTGAACCGGGCATCATGGGGGAGATGACATCAAGTCTTCATTTGCCCGTGCGGCGCCCAATGTTAGAAGCGCGCGTCACGAACGATCGATGCGGTTCGAGGCTCCCGCGACTACCCGATGGGATGATCCTGTCCGATTTGACAAGGATACAACCATTATCAACACGATAGAGTGATGCGCCCGGCCCGCGAGGGCGGACGTTGCTCTAACAGAACAAGATGCGGAATCTTCCGTATCGTTTCCGGTTCTCGCACCGGAAGCGAAACGGTTTGTTAACGTCGCCCGCCTATTGCTGCCGCGTCCGCGCGCCGGGTTCGCGGTAGTGTCTCCACCAACTGATGACAGGTCGCCATGTCTGCTCTCACCGACGAAGCCCCGCCGCCCGACCGTCCCGGATCGCGGCCCCAATCCCGCCCCGAAGCGCGTACTGAAACTCGTGCCGAGTCCCGCTCCGTGTCCCGATCCGAACCGCGGTTCCTGCCGCCCGAGGACAGGCTGCTCTGGCCGCAGCTCTTCCCCTATCGCCGCCGCCGCGGCCGGGCTGCCCTCCACCCCGCGCCCCGGCAGGAGCGCGAGAGCGAGGAGAACGCGGCGTAGAGCATCATCCGATCAGATGGAATCATCTGATCGGATAAAGATGCTCGGTTTATCAGTATGACAGAGCACTACATCCGATCCAAAAGGATCGGAAAGTGCTCTAGAACACTGTCCGATCCTGACGGATCGGACATCCTGCTCCGCTGCGCGCCCCGGCTGGGCCCAGATCAGATCAGATCAGATCCAGGCCTCTTCCCAGGAGCCGACCGTCGAGGCCTTGCTGTATTCGGTGGCGCGGTTCTCGAAGAAATTCGCGTGCTCGACCGCGTTCAGCATCTCGTCGAGCCAGGGCAGCGGGTTCTTGTCGACATTGAAAAGCGGGTCGAGACCGAGCTGCAGCAGCCGGCGATCGGCGATGTAGCGGATATAGCGCTTCACCTCTTCCCCGGTCAGCCCTTCCACCGCGCCGAACTCGAACGCGAGGTCGATGAAGGCGTCCTCATGCTCGACGATGGTGGCACAGCACGTATAGAGTTCCTGGCGGAGCGTCTCGGTCCAGATTTCCGGGTTCTCGGCGACGAAGGTGCGGAACAGCCGGATGATCGACAGGCAGTGCAGGCTCTCGTCGCGCACCGACCAGGAGACGATCTGGCCCATCCCCTTCATCTTGTTGAAGCGCGGGAAGTTCAGCAGGATCGCGAAGGAGGCGAAGAGCTGCAGCCCCTCGGTGAAGGCGCCGAAGGCGGCCAGCGTCTTGGCGATCTCGTGCTTCGAGTCGACGCGGAATTCCTGCATGTAGTCGTACTTGTCCTTCATCTCCTTGTATTTGAGGAAGGCCGAGTATTCGACTTCGGGCATGCCGATGGTGTCGAGCAGATGCGAGTAGGCGGCGATGTGGATGGTCTCGATGTTCGAGAAGGCCGAGAGCATCATCAGCACCTCGGTCGGTTTGAACACCTGGCTGTAGTGCTTCATGTAGCAATTGTTCACCTCGACATCCGCCTGGGTGAAGAAGCGGAAGATCTGGGTGAGCAGGTTGCGCTCGCCCTCGGTGAGGTTCCGGTGCCAGTCCTTCACGTCGTCCGCGAGGGGGACTTCCTCGGGCAGCCAGTGCACGCGCTGCTGGGTCAGCCACGATTCGTAGGCCCAGGGGTAGCGGAACGGCTTGTAGACCGGGTTTTCGGTCAGCAGGTCGAAATGCGGCGGCGTCTCGACCGGAATGGGGGCGGCGGTGTCGGGCAGGGTAACGGACATTCGGGACGATCCTTGAGGGCGTGAGAGGCAGACATCAGGCGGGCGACGGTGACCCCGGCGGCCGGCCCCTGGCGCGCCGTCCACCGGTGCGGCGGCGGCTCGGTTGCAGGGAAGGGGGCATGATCACCGGTTTGATTCGCTCCCCACACTATGGGGGCAGAGCCGCCATCCGGCAACCCGGATCGGCGGCGCCTCATGCCGATTTTCACCCGATCTTGTGGCGAGTGCTGGCTTATCCACAATATGTTGTGGAGAGCGCGGCGTCCTGTGGCAGCGCTCAGTCCTGCGCCGGCAGCCGGTCGGCGACATCGCTCCGGCCATGCGCGGCAACCAGCTCGTCGTATTGCTGGGGCGGCAGATAGTCCGCGAGGACCTGCATCGGCAGGCCATCGGCGCGGATCTGCCCGCCCTCCAGCCAGAGCAGCCGGTTGCACCACTCCACCAGGATCGAGGGGCTGTGGCTGGCGAGCACGAGGATGTCGGCATGGCGCACCATGCCCTCGACCCGCCCGCGCGCCTTTTCCATGAAGGCGGCGTCGCCGGCGAGAATCCACTCGTCCATCAGCAGGATCTCGGGGGGAAAGGCGGTCGCCATCGCGAAGGCGAGGCGCACCACCATGCCGGAGGAATAATTGCGCACCGGCAGGTCGAGGAACTGGCCAAGCTCGGAGAAATCCTCGACATCCGCCTCCAGCCGGTCGATCTCCGGCCGCGGCAGGCCGAGGAAGCGGCCGCGCAGGCGGATGTTCTCCCGCCCCGTGAGATCGGGGTTCATGCCCTGCCCGGGATCGAGCAGCGATTGCAGCCGCCCTTCCATCGACAGGGAGCCTGCGGTCGGCTGGTAGATGCCCGAGAGGGCGCGCAGCAGGGTGGTCTTGCCCGAGCCGTTCGAGCCGATCAGCCCGAGCCGGTCGCCGGTCTTCAGCGAGAAGGAGATGTTGCGCAGCGCCTGCACCACCGGGCGGCTGCGCCGGTCCTGCGCGAAGCGCGACGAGGCATGGCCGAGCAGGGTTTTCTTCAGCGACCGGCTATCCCCGTGATAGAGCGGAAAATCCACCGAAATGTCGAAGGCGGTCAGATATGCCATGGTCTAGACCCAGTAGGCCACGCGGCCGCGCATCCGCGCGAAGCCGATTGCCGCGACGCCCACCAGCAGCGCCGAGACGCCGATCGCGGCCAGCACCAGCCGGGTGCTGATCGGGGTGCCGAGCAGCGGGGCGCGCAGGATTTCGAGGATGGGATAGAACGGGTTGAGATCGATCAGCAGCCGGCCGATCGGGTGGCTGTCCAGCACCTTGGCGTACCAGATCACCGGGGTGATGAAGAAGGCGATCTGCATCACCGAGAGGATGATCTGCGGCAGGTCGCGGAACCGCGCGCAGAGCGCGCCCATCAGCAGCGAGATCGCCAGCGCGTCGATCATCCAGAGCGCCAGGGCCGGGATCGCCAGCAGCGAATACAGGCTCTGATGCACGCCCATGATCAGGAACACGACGACGATCACGATCAGGTTATGCCCGAGCACGATCGTGTTGCGCACCACATTGCGCGCGGCGTGCACGCTGAAGGGCATGCGCGTGCCCTTGATCAGCGTGTCGGTCTGGGTGAAGCAGGTGCTCCCCTCCGAGATCAGCGTGTTGAGATAGGTCCACAGCACCAGCGAGATCGCGAGATAGGGCAGGTAGGTATGGATATCGGTGTGGAACAGCACGCCGTAGAGAAAGGCCATGGCGCCGACCTGCACGCCGGTCGAGATGGTCAGCCAGAACGGGCCGAGCGCCGAGCCGCGATAGCGCAGCTTGATGTCGTAGAACGCCAGCGTCCAGACCAGCTGCCACAGCCGCACGCCCTCCGCCATGTCGGCGAGCGCGAGCCGCGCCCGCTGCCCCCAGCCGCGATCGGCCGAGAGGGTGAAATGCGCCGTGCCGCGGAAGCTGGTCGGCAGCGGCGCTGCGGTCTGTGTTTCGTTCATGTCGGAACCCTGCTCCTGCCCGGTCCGGGCCGTCCTGATCCAGGCCAGAGGCGAAGCCCGCCGGCGCTGGCTGGGGTGGGAGGATTCGAACCTCCGCATGGCGGAATCAAAATCCGCTGCCTTACCGCTTGGCTACACCCCATCCGGGCCTGACTGATATGGCGTTGCCGCCGGCTCGGCAAGTCCCGCCATGTGCCGCCATGTGTGCAATTCGGGCCGGATGCCACGCCGCGCCCATGTTCATCGCACCATAGTTCGGTTACATCGAGGCCGTTGTCACGGGGAGTATCGCACATGAACCTGATCGCCGCACGCCTCAATCGCATCAGCCCGAGCCAGACGATCGCCATCTCGACCAAGGCGCGTCAGCTCAAGGCCGAGGGGCGCGACATCATCAGCCTCTCCGCCGGCGAGCCGGATTTCGACACGCCCGACCACATCAAGCGCGCCGCCATCGCCGCGATCGAGGCGGGCGAGACCAAATATACCGACGTCGCCGGCACCATGGCGCTGCGCAAGGCCGTCGCCGCGAAGTTCAAGCGCGACAACGGGATCGACTACACGCCGCAGGAAATCATCGTCTCGACCGGCGGCAAGCAGGTCATCTTCAACGCCATGCTCGCCACGATCGAGGCCGGCGACGAGGTGATCATCCCGACGCCGTGCTGGGTCAGCTACCCCGACATCGTCCAGCTCGCCGAGGGCAAGCCGGTCTTCGTGCCGTGCAGCCAGAACAACGGCTTCAAGCTGCGCGCCGAGGATCTCGAGGCGGCGATCACGCCGAAGACCAAGTGGCTGATGCTGAACTCGCCCTCGAACCCGACCGGGGCTGCCTATTCGGCGGAAGACCTCCGTCCGATCTGCGACGTGCTGCTCCGCCACCCCGACATCTGGGTGTTCACCGACGACATCTACGAGAAGCTCGTCTATGACGGGTTCAAGCCCGCCACCATCGTCGGCGTCGAGCCGAAGCTGCGCGAGCGCACGGTGACGATGAACGGCTGCTCCAAGGCCTATGCGATGACCGGCTGGCGAATCGGCTTCTGCGGCGCGCCGCTCGCGCTTACCAAGGCGATGGACAAGCTGCAGAGCCAGTCCACCTCGAACACCTCCTCGGTCAGCCAGGCCGCGGCCCTCGCCGCGCTGGAAGGCCCGGAGGATGCGATCGATGTCATGCGCGCCGCCTATCGCGAGCGGCGCGACCTCGTGGTCGCCATGCTGAACGAGGCGCCGGGCATCACCTGCGCGCGGCCCGAGGGCGCGTTCTACGTCTTCCCCTCGATCGCCGGCTGCCTCGGCAAGACCTCCGCGGGCGGCACGAAGATCGTCGATGACGAGGCCTTCGTCACCGCGCTGCTCGAAGAGCAGGGCGTCGCCGCCGTGCATGGCAGCGCCTTCGTCTATCCCGGCTATTTCCGGGTCAGCTACGCCACCTCGACCGAGGCGCTGCGCGACGCCTGCACCCGGATCCAGACCTTCTGCCAGGGGCTGCGCTGAGAGCCACTGGTTGACAACAGATTAGGGAACGTTCCGATCCGAAAGGAGCGGAACGTGCTCCAGAACCCGCGCGATGCGATTCGCGCGGGTTTTCTTTTGCCCAGTGCTGTCCGCGCTTGCTGTCCGCGCTTGCTGTCCGCGCTTGCTGTCCGCGCTTGCCGGCCTCCGGCGTCTTGGCTATCCTTGGAACAAACAATGAACACGCTTGCCGCCGCGGCACCGACTCGGGGCAAGAGAAATTTTTTGGACCAACTTGATCTAGTGTCGATTGCGCGCGGCCTGCCCAATATGTAGTGATGGGGGCGCGCTGAACCGAGGAGCTGCAACTGCGATGAACGCGATCAACCGACCCGAACCCGCATTGCTCGACACGGATGTCCAGATCCGCGGTGGGCACCAGATCAGGGTCGACCGCTCGCGCGACCAGCTGCTCACCGAATTCGGCCGCGCCACGCTGAACGACCGCTACCTGATGCCCGGCGAGGGCTATCAGGACCTGTTCGCCCGCGTCGCCTCCTATTACGGCGACGACGCCGAGCACGCCCAGCGGCTGTATGACTACATCAGCAAGCTGTGGTTCATGCCGGCCACCCCGGTGCTCTCGAACGGCGGCACCAAGCGCGGCCTGCCGATCTCCTGCTTCCTCAACGAAGCGTCGGACAGTCTCGAAGGCATCGTCGATCTCTGGAACGAGAATGTCTGGCTCGCCTCCAAGGGCGGGGGCATCGGCTCCTACTGGGGCAATCTCCGATCGATCGGCGAGAAGGTCGGCCAGAACGGCAAGACCTCCGGCGTGGTTCCCTTCATCCGGGTGATGGACAGCCTGACGCTGGCGATCAGCCAGGGCTCGCTGCGCCGCGGCTCGGCCGCCGTCTACCTGCCGATCTCGCATCCCGAGGTCGAGGAATTCATCGAGATCCGCCGCCCCACCGGCGGCGATCCGAACCGCAAGGCGCTCAACCTGCATCACGGCATCCTGGTCTCCGACGCGTTCATGCGCGCCGTCGAGGCGGACGAGATGTGGTCGCTCACCTCGCCCAAGGACGGCGCGCATGTCCGCTCCGTCTCTGCCCGCTCGCTCTGGATCCGCATCCTCACCGCGAGGATCGAGACCGGCGAGCCCTACATCATCTTCGGCGACCATGTGAACAACGCCCGCCCCGAGCACCACAAGCTCGCCGGCCTCGAGGTGAAAACCTCCAATCTCTGCGCCGAGATCACCCTGCCCACCGGGCTCGACCAGCACGGCCAGCAGCGCACCGCGGTCTGCTGCCTGTCCTCGATCAATCTCGAGACCTGGCTCGAATGGCACGACAATCCGCAATTCATCGAGGACGTGATGCGCTTCCTCGACAATGTGCTGCAGGATTTCATCGACAACGCGCCTGATTCGATGGCCCGCGCCAAATACGCCGCGATGCGCGAGCGCTCGGTCGGCCTCGGCGTGATGGGCTTCCACTCGCTGCTGCAAGCGCTCGGCATCCCCTTCGAGAGCGCGATGGCGAAGGCGTGGAACATCCGCATCTTCCGCCACATCCGCGCCGGCGCCGATGCCGCCTCGCGCAAGCTCGCCGAGGAACGCGGGCCCTGCCCGGATGCCGCCGAATATGGCGTGATGGAGCGCTTCTCCCACAAGATGGCGATCGCGCCGACCGCCTCGATCTCGATCATCGCCGGCAATTCCAGCCCGGGAATCGAGCCGATCGCCGCCAACGTGTTCCTGCAGAAGACCCTGTCCGGCAGCTTCTCGGTGCGCAACCGCCACCTCCAGCTTCTCCTCGCCGCCAAGGGCCGCGACGATGAGGAAACTTGGTCGAACATCACCGTCAACAAGGGCTCGGTCCAGCATCTCGACTTCCTGACCGACGATGAGAAAGCCGTCTTCAAGACCGCCTTCGAGCTCGACCAACGCTGGGTGATCGAGCACGCCGCCGACCGCACGCCCTATATCTGCCAGAGCCAGTCGATCAACGTGTTCCTGCCCGCCAATGTGCACAAGCGGGACCTGCACCAGATCCATTTTCAGGCCTGGAAGAAGGGCGTGAAGTCGCTCTATTACTGCCGCTCGCTGTCGATCCAGCGGGCCGACACGGTGAGCGAGAAGGTGCAGCGCCACGAGCATGGGGACGCCGCCCTTATCGCCAAGCTGCCGCCCGCCGCCGCGGCGACCAGCACCACCGATTACGAGGAATGCCTCGCCTGCCAGTAGAGCGAGTGCCGATAAAGCACGGAGAATAGAGATATTTCCGAAGGCCGCCGCGCATTGCCGGCGGCCTTTCGCCGTTCGGCGCCGCGCCTCACTCCCCGCCCAGCAGCCTGCCGTAATAGCGGTGCGCCTCCGCCGGCAGCTCCGGCGTCTGGTCGCGGCGGATCAGCGCGTTCTCGATCTGCCGCGCGGTGGAATGCAGCCCCGCCTTGCCGAGGCTGACATCGCTGGCGTTCTGGTTGCCGAACGCGCCATCGCCGCCGGCCGCGTTCTGCCCCGCCGCCACCTGCCCGCCGCCCGCCGGGCTCTGTCCCGCCATCGCCGCCAGCGCGCCCGCCGCCTGTTGCAGTGCGGCGATCGCCTGCCGCTCGCCGGAAAGCGCGGCCGGAATATCGCCGGTGCCGAGCGCGTTACGCGCGGCGGTCATCGCCCGCTGGCCCTGGCCGAGCGTGGACTGGCCGGGCAGGCCGGCCCCCTGCATCGACCGGGCGGCGGCGGCAAGCTGGCTGCGCAGCCCCTCCTGACTCTGTGCAAGGCCCGCAGCACCGGGCTGCGCCGGTAAAGCGGGCTGGCCACCCGGCGCCGGCATCGCGTCGCGCCGCGCGGTCCGGTCCATCAGCTTCGCTTCCCCGCGCATGATCGCGGCCAGCCGGCGTGCGGCCGCTTGCCGCTGCTGCTGTTGCTGTTGCTGTTGTGCTGCCGCCGAACCGCTCGCCTGCGGCGCGGTCAGCCGGTTCAGCATCTGCCTGAGCCTTGCCATGTCGCGCTCGGCCTGCGCCGTCTGCCCGGAGGCCAGCTCCTGCCGGATCTGGTGCGCCAGCCGGTCGATCGCCGCCCGCTGCGCCGCCTGCTGTGCCTGATCGCCGCGCGCGGACCGTGGCGTGGCGTCCTGCCGCGCCTGCATCGCCCGGTCGAGCCGCTGCATCAGCTGCCGAAACCGCGAAGGCGCCGTCTTCTGGCCGGACATGGGATGGGATAATTCCCGGGAAAGCTCATCCCGCAGCGCCTGCGCCGCCGCGTCGAGCTGGCGCGTCGCCTCGTAGGCGGTGCCAAGCTCGGCGCGCTGCACCAGCGTCCACAGCCCCGCCTCGGCCTGAGCGTAATCCGGGGTTTTCGGCCCGAATCCGGCGGCGAAATGGGCGAGTGCCGCGCGCGTCTCCGGCGTCAGCTTGCCCGGCGGCGCGGCGGCGAGGCTGCGGAGCCGCGCACCGAGCGCCGCGCGCCCCGGGGTGCCGCGCGCCAGCGCCTGGCGGATCGCCTCCAGCGCCCGCGCCGTCGGGTCGTGCAGCGCGGGCGCGGGCAGGAGGAGTTGCGCCGGCGCCGATGAGCCGGTCTGGCCGTCGCGGTTCACCGCCTCCAGCGTCGCCGCCACCTTCATGCCGGCGAGCGGGCTGGCCAGCAGGTCGAGCCGGGCGCTACCGGCGAAATCCTCGCCCTGCGGCTTTGCCACCGGCAGGGCGGCCCGGTCGGCGACGCCCCCCGGCGCCTCCACCGGCCGCAGCACGAGGCCGAGACGGGTCAGCCCGTAGCGGCTGCTGCCGCGCCAGGCGAGGCCGACGCGCCGCGCCGCCGGGGTCGGCGCCGGTGGCGCGGCGAAGCCGATTCGCGGCGGTGTCGGCGCGATCACGGTGATCGTCTTCCGGGCGATCCGGTCCCAGAACGGCCCGATGCTGAGCGTCGTCGAGCGGTCGAGCGTCTGCTGCGCGCGGAAACTGCCGGTGCCGATCCCGGCGAAACCCAGCGCCTTGCCGCCGATCCAGGCCGCCGGCGCGGCATTGCCGGCGCCGGTGACGATGATGGCGAGCGTGGAGCCGGCAAGTGCCGTCACCTTGTCCGTGCCGGCGCCGATCAGGCGCGGCGTCGCCCCCGCCCAGCGCGGCGGCGTGATCCAGGCCTGTACCGCAAGGCCCGGCCGGGCGAAGGGCGAGGTGAACTCGACACTGGCCGCGAGCCGCGATCCGGCCTGCGATCCGGCGGCGATCCAGGCGGCGATCACGCCGAGCAGGAGCAGGAAGCGCAGCGCGAACGGATCGTGTGCGGCGAAATCCGGCCGTGGCAAACCCACCCTGGCGGTGGCGAGGGCGCGATCGGTGCGGGCGCGATGCGCTTCCCAGAGCGGTGCCGCGCCGGCCAGCGCCGGCTCGTCGCCAAGGGCTGCGAGCGGGCGGTGCGGCAGGCGGGAATCGCGCTCGATCCTTCGGTCGGCTGCCTCCGGCGCGGGCGGGCGATAGTGCGTGATCGCGTGGCGCAGCGCGAGGCCAAGGCCGATCAGCGCGGCGAGATCGGCCCGCCAGCCGCCGAACCCGGCAAGCCCGACGATGAGGAATATCGCGATTACGCCGGCCGGCAGCATCGCGGCGAGGGCGACGGCCTCGATCACCAGAACGCGGCGCGCCCGCCGCCGCAGCCGGGCGAGGCGCGTCGCCGGCATTACCGGCGCTGCGGCACGATCTCGTCGCGCCAGAGATCGTCGAGCGCCTGCCGCCGGCGGATCAGCTGCGGCGCGCCATCGGCGATCATCACCTGGGCTGCCAGCGGCCGACCGTTATAGGTGCTGCTCATCGTCGCGCCATAGGCCCCGGCATCGAGCAGGGCGACCAGCGCGCCGGGCGCGAGATCGGGCAACTCGTAACTGCCGAACCGGTCGCTGCTCTCGCAGACCGGGCCGACCGCCTCGGCCGGCAGCGGCGCGCCGGCGGCATCGGCGGCGGCGACGGGGACGATGCCGTGAAGCGCGCCATAGAGCGCCGGGCGCATCAGGTCGTTCATCCCGGCATCGAGCACGACGAATCGCTCGGCACCGGCGCGCTTGACGAGCGTCACCCGGGCGATCAGCACGCCGGCCGGGCCGACCAGCCAGCGGCCGGGCTCGACGATCAGCTCCAGATCCTGGCCGCCGAGCACGCGGCGCACCATCGCCGCCTGCGCCGCGAAGGGGAAGGCGGCGCCGTCGTCATAGGGAATGCCGAATCCGCCGCCGAGATCAAAGCGGCGCACCGCCAGCCCCTCGCCGCGCAGCGTCTGGATCAGCCCGAGCACCCGCTGATACGCCGCCTCGAAGGCGGCGGGGGCGAAGATCTGGCTGCCGATATGGGTGGAAAACCCGACCGCCGCGATGCCGGGCAGGATGGCGGCGCGGCGGTAGAGCGCGCCCGCGTCATCGAAGCCGATGCCGAACTTGTCGCCCTTGCGGCCGGTGCTGATCTTGTCGTGCCCGCCGGCGGCGACATCCGGGTTCACCCGCAGCGCGACCGGTGCCGCACCCCCCATCGAAGCGGCGATGCCGGAGATCATCTCCAGCTCCTCGGCGCTCTCGACGTTGATCTGGCCGATCCCGGCTTCGAGCGCGCGGCGCAGCTCATCCTCCCGCTTGCCCACGCCGGAGAACACCATCGCCCCCGGCGCGATCCCGGCGGCGGCGGCGCGGGCGAACTCGCCGGCACTGGTCACATCCGCCCCGGCGCCGCCGGCCCGGACCAGGCTCAGAATGGCGAGATGGTCGTTCGCCTTCACCGCGTAGCGGATCGCCGGCGCCAGCCCCTCGGCTGCGAACGCGGCGCGCAGGCCGGCGAGCCGCCCCTCGATCGTCGCGGCGCTATAGACCCAGCTCGGCGTGCCATGGGCGGCGGCGATGGCGGCGAGCGGCACGCCATCGAGGCACAGCCCGTCCATCGCGTGGAACGACAGGTTCGGCCGGGCGGCAACGAGGCGGCGCCAGGCCTGGTCGCTGGTGAGGGCGTTCATCATTCGGAGGGATATTGGTGCGGATAGGTGATCTGCCCCGCCGGGCCGGGCGGCGAGGGCGCGCCGGCGCGGCCGCAGGCGGCGAGGGCGGCGCAGGCGAACAGGACGAGCAGCAGCCCGCGGGTCATGCCAGCGCCTCCTGCCAGCGCGCCGCGGCGCGGGCGACATTGTCCGGCGCGGTGCCGCCCAGGGTACGCCGCGCGGCGACCGAGGCCTCGATGGTCAGCACGTCATACACCGCCTCGGTGATCCGCGGCTCGATCTCCTGCATCACCGCGAGCGGCAGGGCGACGAGGTCGAGCCCGCGCGATTCCGCCGCACTCACGATCTGCCCGGTGACGTGATGGGCGGTGCGGAAGGGCAGGCCGAGATCGCGCACGAGATAATCGGCAAGATCCGTCGCGGTGGCGAAATCGGCGCCAGCCACCGCGCGCATCCGTGCTGCGTCCGGCTCCATGTCGCGCACCATGCCGGTCATCGCGGCCAGGCACAGCTCGGCGGCGTCGGCGGCGTCGAACACCGGCTCCTTGTCCTCCTGCATGTCCTTCGCATAGGCGAGCGGCAGCCCCTTCATCACCGCGAGCAGCCCGGTGAGCGCGCCGAAAATCCGCCCCGCCTTGGCCCGGGCCAGCTCGGCGGCGTCAGGATTGCGCTTCTGCGGCATGATCGACGAGCCGGTGGTATAGGCGTCGGACAGCCGGATGAAGCGATAGGGCGCGCTGGTCCAGATGATGATCTCCTCGGCGAAGCGCGAAAGATGCACCGCGAGGATGGAGAGGGCGGACAGGAATTCAAGCGCGAAGTCGCGGTCGGACACCGAATCGAGCGAATTCGCGGTCGGCCGGTCGAAGCCGAGGGCGGCGGCGGTCATGCCGCGATCGATCGGGAAGGTGGTGCCGGCAAGGGCCGCGGCGCCGAGCGGGCATTCGTTCAGCCGCCGGCGCGCATCGGCAAGGCGGCCGCGGTCGCGCCCGAGCATCTCGACATAGGCGAGCAGGTGATGCCCGAGCGTCACCGGCTGGGCGGTCTGCAGATGGGTGAAGCCGGGCATGATCGTCGCCGCGTGCTCGGCCGCGCGGTCCGCCAGCGCGCGCATCAGCCCGCGCACCTGCTCGTCGAGACTGTCGATCGCCTTGCGCACCCAGAGCCTGAAATCGGTCGCCACCTGGTCGTTGCGGCTGCGCCCGGTATGCAGCCGCCGCCCGGCCTCGCCGATCCGCGCGACCAGCCAGGCCTCGATATTGGTATGGATGTCCTCGAGTGCGGGGTCGAAGGTAAAGGCGCCATCGGCGATCGCCCCGGCGATCTCGCCGAGCCCGGCGCGGATCGCCGCCTCGTCCTCGGTCGAGATGATGCCCTGCGCCGCCAGCATGCCGGCATGGGCGAGGCTGCCCTCGATATCCTCCTGCCAGAGCCGCTGGTCGAACCCGATCGAGGCGTTGATCGCCTGCATCACGGATGCGGGACCGGCGGCGAAACGTCCGCCCCATTGCAGGCGGGATGGTTGCGCTCCGGCCGGTTCGGCACCAGAATTCGTCGTATTCGGATTGGAAGAGGTATCGGCGGTCATGCGTTTCGGGCTTTCTCGGCGGCGGTTCGCGCAACTGGGTGCGGGTCTTGTCCTGCCTGACTTAACTTCGCTCGCCGGGATCGGCAAATCCGCCGCGGCGATGACGCTGCCGGATGTCGGCCCCAATCTCGACGCCACCGTGCCGCAGCCGGTGCCGGATTTCCATTTCCTCGACGCCTCCGGCCGGCGGATGACGCTGGCCGCCTTCCGCGGCGAGGGGCTGGTGGTGAATTTCTGGGCCACCTGGTGCCCGCCCTGCCGCGCCGAACTGCCGACCCTGCTGGCGCTCGACCCGAAGATCCGCGCCGATGGCCTGCGCGTCCTGCCGATCTCGGTGGACAGCCAGGGGATCAAGGCGGTGCGCCCCTATTTCGCCCGCCACCACATCACCGGCGTGCCGATGCTGCTCGACCCGAGTTCGAGCGCGCTCGATGCGTTCAACATCGGCGGCATCCCCTTCACCGTGATCGTCGACCGCGCGGGGCAGATGGTCGCCTCGCTGCAAGGGGCGGGGGATTGGGACACGCCGGCGACCATCGCGCGGCTGCGCCGGCTGGTGGGGCCGAAATCGCACGCCGCACCGTCCACCACGTCGACCTGATCCGCCGCGCCGGCTCTTGCCGCGCCGCGATCCGGCTGATAGGCCGCGCCTGAGGCAGAACCGGGACAGAGAACGATGGCTGAAAACACCGTAAAGAAAGTTGTGCTGGCCTATTCGGGCGGGCTCGATACCAGTGTCATTCTCCGCTGGCTGCAGACCGAGCGCGGGGCGGAGGTCGTCACCTTCACCGCCGATCTCGGCCAGGGCGAGGAGCTGGAGCCGGCGCGGCGCAAGGCCGAGATGTTCGGCGTCAAGGAAATCTTCGTCGAGGATCTGCGCGAGACCTTCGTGAAGGATTTCGTCTTCCCGATGTTCCGCGCCAACGCGCTCTACGAGGGCCAGTATCTGCTCGGCACCTCGATCGCCCGGCCGCTGATCGCGCAGCGCCAGATCGAGATCGCCGAGGCGGTGGGGGCGGATGCGGTGGCCCATGGCGCGACCGGCAAGGGCAACGACCAGGTCCGCTTCGAACTCGCCTATTACGCGCTGAAGCCGGATGTGAAGGTCGTCGCCCCCTGGCGCGAGTGGAACCTGACCAGCCGCACGAAGCTGCTCGAATTCGCCGAGGCGCACCAGATCCCGATCTCCCGCGACAAGCGCGGCGAGGCGCCGTTCTCGGTCGATGCCAACCTGCTGCACTCCTCCTCCGAGGGCAAGATCCTCGAAGACCCCGCCGAGGCGCCGGACGAGATCGTCTACCAGCGGACGATCAGCCCCGAGGCGGCGCCGGATGTGGTCACTGAAATCAGCATCGATTTCGCGCAGGGTGATGCGGTCGCGCTCAACGGCGTCTCACTCTCGCCGGCCACACTGCTGACCAGGCTCAACGAGCTGGGCCGCGACAACGGCATCGGCCGGCTCGATCTCGTCGAGAACCGGTTCGTCGGCATGAAGTCGCGCGGCATCTACGAAACCCCGGGCGGCACGATCCTGCTCGCGGCGCATCGCGCCATCGAGAGCATCACGCTCGACCGCGAGGCCGCGCATCTGAAGGACAGCCTGATGCCGCGCTATGCCGAGCTGATCTATAACGGCTTCTGGTTCAGCCCCGAGCGGCGGATGCTGCAGGCACTGATCGACGCCAGCCAGAACTCGGTCACCGGCCGGGTGCGCCTGAAACTCTACAAGGGCAACGTGATCGTCGCCGGCCGCGAAAGCCCCAACTCGCTCTACTCGGCGCGGATGGTCACCTTCGAGGATGACGAGGGCGCCTACAACCAGCAGGACGCGGCGGGCTTCATCAAGCTGAACGCCCTGCGCTTGCGCCTGGGCGGCGCCATCGGCCGGCGCGGCGGCGCGCTGTAAAACCTTTCCGGCTGCATGAAAACGGGAGATTCATCCATGGATAATGTTTCGGAAAATATACAATTTTTACTTGAAAAGATAAATATTCTAGAATCAAAATTAAATAAAATTGAGAGCACCTTTCTGTCGTCAAATTATCTTCCACAGCCTCCATTTAATGAAAATAATAATACAAGTTTTATGAAATATTCAACCTGTTCATCAACTGATTTTTTTAATCCAAAATTTAATAAAATTTGTAATAAACTTAAAACACCTTTTGGATTTCATAGAAAATTATGGGAGTGGGTATTTATAATCCATCATTTAGAAAAAAATAACATCTTAAGGCAAGAGAAAAAAGGTCTGGTTTTTGGGGTTGGGACTGAGAGATTACCGTCTCTTTTTGCTAGTATGGGAGCTTTAATTGTTGCGACCGACGCGCCGCCAGAAATTGGTGATGCTTGGAAGGGTGGAAATCAGTTTAGTGAAAATCTTTCTGGACTCTATTTTGAAGACTTAATTGACTATCATAATTTTGAAAGACGTGTTTCGTATAAAACTTGCGATATGAATAATATAGATAGAGAATTTGTAGATTTTGATTTTAATTGGTCATCATGCTGCTTCGAGCATCTCGGTTCACTCGAAAATGGTATGAATTTTGTTAGAGTCCATTTCGAATCGGATTATTAACGAGCCAATCTGCGTAGCAGGAGAATGCTGGACGCGGCGTAGAGGAAGGCCTCGACACTCTCGATAGTGGCTTCGAAATCCTTTGCCAGCCGCCTGTTGCGATTGATCCAGGCGAAGAACCGTTCGACGACCCAGCGTCGAGCGATGACGGCGAAGCCGACCTGGTTGTTGGCCTTGCGCACCACCTCGATGCGGATCGGGCTGGCGTCGGCGACACGGGGCCCGGCATAGCCGCCATCTGCGTAGCCCAGCGCCACAAACGGCCAACTCGCACGCGACGCACGGAGCAGCGGTCCAGCCCCGTCACGATCCTGGATGGCCGCCGAATGGGCCTGCAGCTTGAGCGCCCGGCCGTCGGTATCGACCATGGCGTGCCGCTTGCGCCCCTTGATCTTCTTTCCAGCATCGTACCCCCGCGTGCCGCCACTCTCTGTCGTCTTGACGCTTTGACTGTCGATCACGGCCGCCGTCGGACTGGCCTCGCGACCCACCCTCTCGCGGTCGCGCATCACCAGATGGTGGTTGATCCGCTCCCAGGTGCCGTCGTCGCGGAACCGGGCAAACCAGCGATACGCCGTGGGCCACGGCGGAAAGTCCTTCGGCAGCAGGCTCCAGGCAATCCCACCACGCAAGACGTAGAAGATCGCGTTGACAATCTCGCGCATCTCCCACTTCCGATGCCGGCCGCATCGGCTCGGCGCGGGCAGGAACGGCGACAGGAGCAACCACTCCGCGTCGGTCACGTCACTTCCATAGCGCAGTCCGGTGCGGCTATGCTGCGCACGGGTGGTTGGCGTCCACATGGTGTCTCCGGCAAGGCTTCGAACACCTGCCCGGAATCACATTTGGCCCAACCATCCAACCCCTCATCAAAAACGTTCCGACCCCATTCCGAAATGGCCTCTTATAAATGCAGTAGAAAAAACACTAAAACCAAATGGACTTGCAGTTCATACCACTGAATTCAATCTTTCATCGAATAATGATACTCTTGAAACAGGTCATACTGTTATCTATCGAAGGCGAGATATTGAGGAATTGGTAAATCATCTTGAAAAACGTGGTCATTCTGTTGAAAGTTTTGTAATTGCACCTGATAGTCATCCATTAGATTTTCATGTCGATATTCCTCCTTATACACATGCTCCACATATCCGACTTATGTACGAAAAATATATTGTTACATCTGTTGGTTTGGTCATAAAGCGTGGCCGTAATTGATGAAATAGGATGTACTCCAGTCTGCTCCACAATCGCCACATTTCCACCATCGCCGGGCCATCTCTTGCCCGCATGGAGTTTTCATGGCTGCGTGCGGTCCGGTCCGGTCGGTCCGGCGAGAGATGCAGTCCATTTGTGGAGGAGCAGAGCATGACCCCGATCCCATCCCGCCTTTCCCCGCGCCGCTCCGGCGCTGCCGTCGCTGCGGTTGCGATGGCACTGGCGCTGGCCGGCTGCACCAACCCCTATGATCCCGGCCAGCGCGCCCTGGGGGGAGCGGCGATCGGCGCCGGCACGGGGGCCGCGATCGGGGCGGCCACCGGCGGCAGCCCCGCGACCGGCGCGCTGATCGGCGGCGCGGTCGGCGCCCTCGGTGGCGCGCTGACAACCCCGCAACCCGCCCCGCCGCCCGGCGCCTATGGCACCTATCGTCGCCCCGACGGGCCGCAAGGCGACCAGTATCGCCAGTACAACCAGTATCGGCAGGACGGCCAGTATCAGCAGGGCAACCAGTATCCGCAGGATGGCCAGTATCAGCAGGGCAACCAGTATCCGCAGGATGGCCAATACCGGCAGGATCACCGTGACCGCTACAACAACGGCGCTCCTGACCAGGGCAACCCGTACAACCAGGGGACTCCCTACAATCAGGGCAACCCCTATAATCAGGGAACCCCCTACAATCAGGGTAACGGCTACCAGAACGGCCAATATTAGAGCATCTCCCGATCCTCACGGATCGGATGTCGTGCTCTATCTCGTTGATAACCAGAGCGTCTTTATCCGATCAGGTGGCTCCATCTGATCGGATGATGCTCTGTCCGCGCCGCCGGTCCGCCGGCCTATTCGTCCACGTAGGGGTTCTTGGTGCCGCGCAGCGAAAGCCGGATCGGCGCGCCCTCGAGGCCGAACCGCTCGCGCAGCGAGTTCACCAGGTAGCGCTGGTAGCTGTCCGGCGTCAGCTCCGCCCGCGTGCCGAACACCGCGAAGCTCGGCGGTCGCGCCTTCACCTGGGTGATATAGCGCAGCTTGAGCCGCCGACCTTCGACCAGCGGCGGCGGAAACCGCTCCAGCGCGCTCTCGAACCAGCGGTTGAGCGCGGAGGTGGTCACCCGCGTGTTCCAGATCCGGTCCGCCTCGCGCACCGCCGGCAGCAGTTTCCTGACGCCCTCGCCGGTTTCGCCCGAAAGCGGCACCAGCGTGATCCCCTTCATCTGCGAGAGCGAGTGCTCGAGCCGTTCGAGAATGGCGCGGCGGGTGCGGTCGCGGTCTTCCACCAGGTCCCATTTGGTCAGCGCGATCACGCAGGCGCGCCCCTCGCGCTCGATCAGCCGGGCGATTGTGAAATCCTGATCGTGCAGCCCCTCATGCGCATCGATCGCGAGCACCACCGTATCGGCGAATTTCAGCGCCTCGATCGTCGATGAGGTCGAAAGCCTCTCCAGCCCCGCCTCGACCCGCGCGCGCCGGCGCAGCCCGGCAGTGTCGAACAGCCGGTAGACCCGCCCGTCCGAATCGGTCAGCTCGGCGGCGATCGCATCGCGCGTCAGGCCCGGTTCGGGGCCGGTGATCACCCGCTGTTCGCCCAGCAGCCGGTTCATCAGCGTCGACTTGCCGGCATTCGGCCGCCCGACGATGGCCAGATGCAACGGCCGCTCGCCATCCTCCTCCGCAGCGCCGTCCGCCTCCGGCAGCGCCTCGACGATGCGGTCGACCAGGTCGGAGACGCCCTCGTTATGCTCGGCCGAAACCGGCACCGGCTCGCCGAGGCCGAGCGCATAGGCCTCCAGCGCCGCATTGCTGCCGCTGCGCCCCTCCGCCTTGTTGGCGACGACGATCACCGGCTTGCCCGCCCGGCGCAGCCAGGTGGCGAAATGCCGGTCCTCCGGCAGCAGCCCGGCGCGGGCGTCGAACACGAACAGCACGAGATCGGCCTCGTCCACCGCCGTCCCGGTCGAGGCGCGCATCCGCCCCGGCAACGTGTCCGGCGGCGCTTCCTCCAGCCCTGCGGTGTCGATCAGCTGCACCTTCACCCCGGCAAGCTCACCCCAGGCTTCCTTGCGGTCGCGCGTGACCCCCGGCTCGTCGGCGACGAGCGCGATGCGCTTGCCCGCCAGCCGGTTGAACAGGGTGGATTTGCCGACATTCGGCCGCCCGCAGATCGCGACCCGCGGGGTGCGGGCAGGGGAGGTGGTCATCGATACGCGGTCAGCACCGCGTTGCGGGTCAGCGCGAACAGCGTCCCCGCAGCGGTGATCGCGGCGAGGTCGGCCTCGCCATTGAGGGCCAGACCCTGGTCGGGCGGGGTGAGCAGCCGGCCGGTCACGGCGTCGACCACGATCATCCGCCGGTCCGAGCCGGTCAGCAGCAGCCCCGCGCCGGCCACCAGCGGGCCGTGCCAGGTGAGCGGCTGGCGCCGCCGCGCCGGATTGCCATAGGCCGGCAGGTCGGTCACCCAGCCGACGACGCCGTCCGCCACCCGGATCGCCGCGAGGCGCTGCCCCTCGGTCAGCAGGAACAGCCAGTCGCCGGCAATGGCGGGGGTCTCGCCGCCGCCGGCGCCGATGCTCCAGATCCGCCGTCCCGAGCGCAGGTCGAAGGCGACGGTGGTGCCGGCGAGCCCGGTGGCGATCGCCAGCCCCCCGGCGATCACCGGGCTCGCGACGATGCTGGAGACATCGAGCGGATTGGTCTGGTCGTAGCCCGCGGCAAGGCTCTGCTCCCACACGGCGGAGCCGCCGGTAGCGTTCACCCCGGCCAGCACGCCCGAGCCGAAGCCGGCGACCACGATGCCATCCTGATAGGCCGGCGTGCCGGCGCCGAACATCGACCCGGCGGCGCCAGTCCCGGTCGGGAACCGCCAGGCGAAGGCGCCGGTCTTCGCATCGAAGGCCTGGAGCGTGTTGTCGAGCATGGTCACGAAGATCATCCCGCCGCCGAGCCCGGGGGCCGAGCGGAACGGCTGATCGAGCGTCTTGGTCCAGCGCGGCTTGCCGCTCGCCGGATCGAGGGCGAGGAGCTGGCCGAAGCCCGAGGCGACATACAGCGCCGCGTCATCCGCCGCGATCCCGCCGCCATAGGCGAAGCTGTTGTCGTGTCGCGGGCGCATCGGGCGCCGCCACAGCCGGTGCCCGTCGGCAACCGCGCGGGCCTCGACCACGCCATTGGCATCCATGGTGAACACCCGCCCGGCGGCGACCACGGGGGCTGCGTGCAGCGTGCGGCGATAGGTCGCGCCAGCGCCGACATCGTCGCGCCAGGCCATGCGCAGCCGCGCGGGCAGGGCGCTCACGCCGGCATCATGCGCGGCGGTGGCGCCGGCCTGGCCCCAGACCGTCCGCGTCTGCGGCGCCGGCAGCGTCACCGGTGGCGCCGCGGCGCCGGCGCGCAGCGGGTTGTGCGGCGGCAGCACCGGGATCTTGCGGCCCGGCACAGGCGGTTTCGGCGGCGTCGAGAGCAGGCCGCAGCCCGAGAGCATCGCCAGCGAGGACAGCAGCGCGCCGCGCCGCCCGATGGTGGAAAGGGCGCGAAGATCGGTCATGGTCCGGAGGGTCATCCCTTCAGTTTCGCAATCAGGCCCTGGGCGAGATTGCGCAGATTGGGCGCGGAGGCGGGATTGGCGCTGACCTCCGCCAGCAGCGCGCTGGCAGGGGCGGTCTTGCCGGCCTTGATGTCGAGCAGGGCGAGATCGAGCTGGGCCAGCGGCTGCCACGGATTGCCGGGCCGGTTCAGCGTCTGCAGCCCGGCGCGGGCGGCGGCATCGTCCTTCGCCCCCATCTCGTGCTGCGCGCCGAGCAGGATCGCGAGATCGCGGATCGTCGGCAGCGCGCCGCTGCCCGGTGCCGCGATCGCCGACCACTGGCGCTGCGCGGCCTGGCCATCGCCGCCCTGCTCATAGAGCGCTGCGGCGCGCAGCCGGGCGAGATTGGCATAGCCGGCCGGCGCGGTGGCGGCATATCCCGCGAGGCGCTTCGCATCGGCGAGATCGCCCGCCTTGGTCGCTCCGCCAGCCTGCTGGCCGATCTCGGCGATCAGCGCGGTGTAGCCTTCCGCCGCCCGCACATCGAGCTGATGGCGGTGCCACTGCCACGCCTTCCATCCGCCGATCGCGGCCAGCACGACCAGTGCGGCGGCAGCCATCGCGCCGGCATACCGGACGAGGAACTGCCGCGTGCGCTCGGCACGCAGGTCTTCGGCGACTTCATCGAAAATATCGGGCACTCGGGCTCTCGCTCGCTTGGCGCCGGGGAGGGGTATCCCGCGGGCTGGATCGGGTCATCGCGGCGGACCATAGCCGCGCGCGGCACGTTGGGCAACGTAACCAGGTCTTCATTTTTTCATGGCATTCTGCTGCCAATGCGACGAATGCTTGTCATGCTCTGTGCAATTCCGCTCGCCGGGTGCGGCATCGGCGCGGGTGCCACCGTGGCCGCGAATGTCGTCACCCTGACCACGATCCACCGCACCGTGCCGGATGCGGTCGTCTCGCTGGTCACCGGGCGCGACTGCTCGATGGTCCGGCTCGACCGGGACAAGAGCTATTGCGCGCCGAAATACATCCCGCCGCCGCCGCCGCCCTACTGCACCCAGACCCTGGGCGTCCCCGAATGCTGGGCCGATCCCGAAAAACTGCCGGACCACGCGCCGGAAATCGCCGAAGGCCCCTACCGCCTGACCACCCGCGCGCAGATCGAAAGCGCCGAGGGTCGCTGGCCCTAGAGCACTTTCCGATCCGATTGGATCGGATGTAGTGCTCTATCTTTTTGATAAATAGAGCATCATCCGATCGGATAAGGATGCTCTGTTTATCGATATGATAGGGCACGCCTCCCGCCCGGCATCACGGATCATGCCGCGTCCCGAACAACATCCGCAACGACAAACGCCGCCCCTGGGGGGGCGGCGTTCGCGTTGGTCCTGCGGAGCAAAGGCGCCGCCCGGCATCGCCCGGACCCGGCATGGCGCCGGAGCCGGGCGCGCGCCGGTTCAGTTCTCGCCCTGCGCCTGCTGGTTGCGGCGGCGGATGGCGGCGCCGAGGATGTCGCCGAGCGAGGCGCCCGAGTCGGACGAGCCGTAATCGGCCATCGCCTGCTTCTCCTCGTCGATCTCCTTGCCCTTGACCGTGAGCTGCAGCTTGCGCGCGGCGCGGTCGACGGCGGTGATCTTGGCGTCGATCTTCTCGCCCGGAGCGAACTTCTCCGGCCGCTGATCGGCCTTGTCGCGGGCGAGTTCGGCGCGGCGGATGAAGCCGGTGAGAACGTCGTCCACCTTCACCTCGAGGCCGTTCGCCTGCACGGCGGTGATCACGCAGGTCACGATCATGCCCTTGTGGACACGGTCGAGCACGCCGGCGGCGGGATCTTCCTCAAGCTGCTTCACGCCGAGGCTGATGCGCTCCTTCTCGACATCGACGTCGAGAACCTTCGCCTTGACCATGTCGCCCTTGTTGAACTTCGCCATGGCAAGTTCGCCCGGCTCGTCCCACGACAGGTCGGACATGTGGACCATGCCGTCGATCTCCGGCGCGAGGCCGACGAACAGACCGAACTCGGTCATGTTGCGGATCTCGCCTTCGACGATCGAGCCAACCGGATGCTCGTCGAGGAACTGCTCCCACGGGTTGCGCTGGACCTGCTTGAGACCGAGCGAGATGCGGCGCTTGCCGGCATCCACGTCGAGCACCATGACCTCGACTTCCTGGCTCGTCGCGACGATCTTGCCGGGATGCGCGTTCTTCTTGGTCCACGACATCTCGGAGACGTGCACGAGACCCTCGACGCCCGGCTCCAGCTCCACGAAGGCGCCGTAGTCGGTGATATTGGTGACCCGGCCGGTCGCCTTGATTCCGGGCGGATACTTGACGTCCACGCCTTCCCAGGGATCGGTCTCGAGCTGCTTCATGCCGAGGCTGATGCGCTGCGTGTCCGGGTTGAAGCGGATCACCTGCACCCGCACCGGCTGGCCGATGGTCAGCGCCTCGGCCGGATGGTTGATGCGGCGCCAGGCGATGTCGGTCACGTGCAGCAGGCCATCGACGCCGCCGAGATCGACGAAGGCGCCGTAATCGGTGATGTTCTTCACCACGCCATCGAGGATCTGGCCTTCCTTGAGGCCCTGGATCAGCTCGCTGCGCTGTTCCGCCCGGGTTTCCTCGAGCACGGCGCGGCGCGAGACCACGATGTTGCCGCGCGCGCGGTCCATCTTGAGGATCTGGAACGGCTGCTGCACGCCCATCAGCGGGGTGACGTCGCGCACCGGGCGGATATCGACCTGGCTGCCCGGCAGGAACGCCGTGGCGCCGCCGAGATCGACGGTGAAGCCGCCCTTGACGCGGCCGTGGATCACGCCGTTGACGCGGGCCTGCTGCTCATAGGCGCGCTCCAGCGCCGTCCATGCCTCCTCGCGACGCGCCTTCTCGCGCGACAGCACGATCGAGCCGTCCTTGTCCTCGTAGCGCTCGATATACAGGTCGAACGTGTCACCGGACTTGATCTCCTGGCCACCGAATTCCTTCAGCGGCACGCGGCCCTCGCTCTTCAGACCGACATCGACGACGACGAAATCATCATCGATGCGCGACACCCGGCCAGAGACGACCGAGCCCTCGAAGCCGGTATTGCTGCCGAGCGTGCTGTCGAGCAGCGCGGCGAAATCCTCGGTGCCGGAATTATGATCAGCGCCCTGCGAGCGCATGGCAGTTGCGGTTGAACCCATGAAGCGGTTTGAATCCTTGAAACGAGACCGTCTTGCGGCCGGTTTGGCTGGCGCGCCGCGCGGAGTTTCATCCGGTGCGGTCACGACTGTCCGGATCTGTCCGGACGAGGTTTCGGGTGCCGCCGTGGCGGACCGTTCCGGGGCGGCGCCGGCACTCCGCGAATCCCCCGAGCGGGAAATCCGCAGAACCGCGCGCTGTTCCGGCCGGGATAGTCCAATTCGTCCCGGCATCGGTCTGGCGACAAGCCGTGGACACCATGTCCGCGACTGTCGCGGGAATAGGCTTTTTCGCCCGGATTTGCAAGCTTTCCCGCACGTTTCGCCGCGCGCGGGCGGGCCAGAGGCTTCGCGGCGCCGAATCACATGCTATAAGCCGGCCCCGATGACGCATTCGCAGACTCCGGCTCGGCCGGCCCGCCTCACCCCCTCGCAGCCGCGCACGCGCCGGCGCCGCCCGCGCGCGCTGCCGGCCCTGCTCCTGCTCTCGCCGCTCGCCCTCGGCGGTTGCGGCCTGTTCGGCGGCAGCGCCAAGACCGGCGCCGACGCGGCCGCGCACAAGCACGCCGCCAAGCCGCTGCAACCGGCCGACGCCCTCTATGCCGAGGGCATCGCCCAGCTGCACAAGGGCGAGAACAAGAAGGCCGCCCAGCTCTTCGGCGAGATCGAGGTCAATTACCCCTACTCGACCTGGGAGAGCCACGCCGAGCTGCTCCAGGGCTACGCGCAATACCGCCGGCAGAATTTCGACTCCGCGGTAAGCGCGCTGAACCGCTTCATCGAGCTGCACCCGGCAAGCCCCGAAGCCGCCTACGCCTATTACCTGAAGGCGCTCTGCTTCTACGAGCAGATCGAGGACGTCCAGCGCGACCAAACCTTCACCCTCGAAGCCGCCCAGGCCTTGCAGGACGTGGTCTCCCGCTTCCCCGACAGCGCCTATGCCCGCGACGCCCGGATCAAGCTCCGCCTGGTCGAGAACCGTCTCGCCGGCCACCAGATGGAGATCGGCCGCTTCTACCAGCGGCAGAATCTCTACGCCGCGGCGATCAGCCGCTACCAGGTCGTGGTCCAGCAATACCAGACCACGACCTTCGCCCCCGAGGCGCTGGACCGGCTGGTGGAGTGCTATCTCGATCTCGGGCTGGTCAAGGAAGCGCGGCGGAACGCCGCCGTGCTCGGCCACAATTACCCCGGCTCGCGCTGGTACCTTCACGCCTATGACACGCTGCGCCGGCACGGGCTTGTGACCGACGCGGCGAAGCCGAAGGCCACGGGCGGGTTCCTCTTCGGCCTGCTCTGACCGGGGGCGGGCGGAGCCATGCTCACGGCGCTGTCCATCCGCGACGTCGTCCTGATCGACCGGCTGGATATCGGCTTCGAACCGGGCCTGACCGTCTTCACCGGCGAAACCGGCGCCGGCAAGTCCATCCTGCTCGATTCGCTCGGCCTCGCCCTGGGCGACCGCGCCGATGCCGGGCTGGTGCGCGCCGGCGCGGCCCGCGCAGTGGTCACCGCCTCCTTCGCCATTCCCGCCACCCATCCGGCGCTGGCGCTGCTGGCCGAGCAGGGGATCGAGACCGGCGATGAAATCCTGCTCCGCCGCATCGTCGCGCGCGATGGCAAGTCCCGCGCCCTGGTCAACGACCAGCCGGTGAGCGTGGCCCTGCTGCGCCGGGTCGCGGACCTGCTGATCGAGATCCAGGGCCAGCACGCCCAGTTCGGCCTGACCGACCCCGCAACCCAGCGCGAGATGCTCGACCGCTTCGGCGTCGCGCCCGCGCTGCGCGACGAGGTGGCCGCCGCCTTCTCCACCTGGCGCGCGGCGGAGGCGGCGCGCGAAGAGGCCGAGGCCGCGCTCGATGCCGCGCGGCGCGACGAGGAATTCCTCCGCCACGCGGCCGACGAACTCGCAACACTCGCGCCGCGCGCCGGCGAGGAGGAGGAACTCGCCGCCGCCCGCCAGCGCCTGCAAGGGGCGGAGCGCCGCGCCGAGGCGATCGGCGGCGCGCTTGCCGAGCTTGCCCCGCGCGAGCGCCGCTCCGCCGGACCGGCGGCGACGCTGCGTGCGGCCGCCCGCGCGCTCGCCCGCATCGCCGAGGCCGAGCAGGGCGCGTCGATCGGCCCCGCGCTCGCCGCGATCGAGCGCGCCGAGGAAGCCCTGGCCGAAGCCGAAACCCTGCTCTCCCGCGCCGTGTCCGAGGCCGAGGCCGATCCGCGCGGGCTGGAGGCGATCGAGGAGCGGCTGTTCGCCCTGCGCGGCATGGCGCGCAAGCACGCGGTGCCCGTCGTCGAACTGCCCGCCCTGCTCGAACGGTTCCGCGCCCGCCTCGCCACGCTCGATGCCGGCACCGAGGCTCTGTCCCGCGCCGAGGCGGCGAGCCGCACCGCCCGCACCGCCTATGGCGCGGCGGCCGCGACGCTGAGTGCCGCCCGGCAGGCGGCGGCCGAGCGCCTCGCCGCCGCCATCGCCGCCGAGCTTCCCCCGCTCCGGCTCGATCGCGCCCGCTTCCTCGTCGCCCGCACCGACCTCGCGGAGGCGCAGTGGAACGCGAACGGCGCCGATTCGGTGCGCTTCCTCGTCGCCACCAATCCCGGCAGCGCGCCCGGCCCGCTCGACAAGGTCGCCTCCGGCGGCGAGCTGTCCCGCCTGCTGCTGGCGCTGAACGTGGTGCTGGCCGGCGAATCGCCCGTCGCCGCCCTGATCTTCGACGAGGTGGACAGCGGCATCGGCGGCGCCACCGCGGCGGCGGTGGGCGATCGCCTCGCCCGGATCGCGCGCGACACCCAGGTTCTTGTCGTCACCCATTCGCCGCAGGTCGCCGCCCGCGCCGATTCCCACTTCCAGGTCAGCAAGGCGAGCGGGCGCGACCGCGCGATGACGCTCATCAGCCGGCTTGACGCCGCCGCACGGCAGGAGGAAATCGCCCGCATGCTTGCCGGAGAAACGATTACCGATGCCGCGCGCGACGCCGCGCGCAGCCTGCTGGGCCACTCGTGAGCGCCCGCCCGCCTGGCCTGCCCGATGCGGCCGACCCGCAGGCCCGCCTCGCCGAGCTGCTCGCCCGCCTCGCCGCGGCGGACGCCGCCTATTACCGCGACGATGCGCCGATCATGGACGACGCCGCCTATGACGCCCTGCGGCGCGAGGCCGAGTCGCTGCGCGCCGCCCATCCCGAAAGCGCCGCAGCCCTCGACCAGGTCGGCGCCACCCCCTCCGGCGCCTTCGGCAAGCTGCGCCACCGCGTGCCCATGCTCTCGCTCGACAACGTGTTCGAGCCTGCGGATTTCGCCGAATTCTGCGCCAGCATCCGCCGCTTTCTCGGCCTCGGCGTGGCCCCGCTCGCCTTCGTCGCCGAACCCAAGATCGACGGCCTGTCGATCTCGCTGACCTACGGGAACCGCCGCTTCATGCGCGGCGCCACGCGCGGCGACGGCACCGAGGGCGAGGACGTCACCGAAAACCTCCGCACCCTGCGCGAGCTGCCCGCCACCCTGCCGGACGACGCGCCCGATTTCATCGAGATCCGCGGCGAGGTCTACATGACCAAGACGGATTTCATCGCCCTCAACCAGGGCCAGTCCCGCCAGTTCGCCAACCCGCGCAACGCCGCAGCCGGCAGCCTCCGCCAGCTCGACCCCGCGATCACCGCCGCCCGCCGCCTCTCGCTCTTCGCCTATGCGCGGGGGGCTGCGAGTGCTGCGGTGGGCGCGACCCATTGGGACTATCTCGCCACGCTGCGGCGCTGGGGCTTCCCGGTCAACCCGCTGGCCGAACGGGTGAGCGAGGCGCAGGCCGAGGCGTTCCAGCGCTCGGTGGCCGAGCGCCGCGCCGGGCTCGACTACGATATCGACGGCGTCGTCTATAAAATCGACGATCTCGCGCTGCAGGAGCGCCTCGGCTTCGCCGGCCGCGCACCGCGCTGGGCGGTGGCCTGGAAATTCCCCGCCGAGCGGGCGCTGACCACCCTGCGCGGGATCGACATCCAGGTCGGCCGCACCGGCGCGCTCACCCCCCGCGCCCGGCTCGACCCGGTCAATGTCGGCGGCGTGCTGGTCAGCCACGCGACCCTGCACAACGAGGACGAGATCGCCCGCAAGGATGTGCGGATCGGCGACACGGTGGAGCTTCAGCGCGCCGGCGACGTCATCCCGCAGATCCTCCGCGCCCTGCCCGAGCGCCGGCCGGCCGATTCGGTGCCCTTCGTCTTCCCCGATCACTGCCCGGCCTGCGGCGCGCTGGCGATCCGCCCGGCCGGCGAGGTGGTGCGCCGCTGCACCGGCGGGCTGAGCTGCCCGGCCCAGGTGGTCGAGCGGCTGATCCATTTCTGCGCGCGCCCCGCCTTCGACATCGAGGGGATGGGGGAGCGGACGGTCGAGCAGTTCCACGCCCTCGGCTGGCTCCGGAGCCCTGCGGATATTTTTGCCATGCGCGACCGCGAGGCCGCGATCGCGGCACTGGAGGGCTGGGGCGAGGTTTCGGCGCGCAAGCTCGTCGCCGCGATCGAGGCGCGCCGGCGTGTGCCGTTCGCCCGCTTCATCTTCGCCCTCGGCATCAGGCGGATCGGCGAGCAGAACGCCAAGCTGCTGGCCCGCCACTATTCCTCCTATGCCGCCTGGCGCCAGCAGATGGAGCAGGCCGGCGTGATCGGCTCGGATGCGCGGCTGGAACTCGGCTCGATTTCCGGCATCGGCCCGTCGATCGCCGAGGAACTCGCCGGCTTCTTCGCCGAGCCGCACAACCGCGACCTGCTCGACCGGCTGGTGCCGACGCTGACCATCGAGGACGAGGTTGCGGCGGAAGGCGGCGCGCTCGCCGGCAAGACGATCGTCTTCACCGGCACGCTGGAAACGCTGACCCGCCCGGAGGCGAAGGCGCGGGCCGAGGCGCTGGGCGCCAAAGTCACCGAATCGGTCTCGAAAAAGACCGATTTCGTCGTGGTGGGGGCGGAAGCCGGCTCGAAGGCGGCAAAGGCCGCGAGCCTCGGCGTGACCATGCTGAGCGAAACTGAATTCCGCGAGATCGCGGGGTTGTAGAGCACTTTCCGATCCTGATGGATCGGATGTAGTGCTCTACTCTCTAATAACTTGAGCACGTTCCGATCCATCAGGATCGGATGCCATGCTCTATCTTGTTGCCAGGCAGAACACGCCCCGATCCGGATGGATCGGCGGTCTGCAGCACTCAGTCGTCCCGCTGGATGCGTTCCTGCCGCTCGTGGCGTTCCTGCGCCTCGATCGACAGGGTCGCGATCGGCCGCGCCATCAGCCGCTTCAGCCCGATCGGCTCGCCGGTTTCCTCGCAATAGCCATAGGTGCCGTTCTCGACCCGCGCCAGCGCCTGGTCGATCTTGCCGATCAGCTTGCGCGCGCGGTCGCGGGTGCGCAGTTCGAGCGCGCGGTCGGTCTCGACGCTCGCGCGGTCGGTGATGTCGGGCTCGAGGATGCCGCCTTCGGACAGGCTGGCGAGGGTTCCGTTCGCCTCCATCAGCAGGTCGTGCCGCCAGCGGAGCAGCTTCTGCCGGAAGAACTCGACCTGGGTCGGGTTCATGAACTCTTCATCATCGCTCGGGATGTAGTCCGGTGCAAGAGTAATTAACATGACTGTCACTTCCTCCAACGCACGGGCCCCGGGGTCAGTAAGGGTGAGGCCTCAGGCTGGCGGCTTATACCCGTGCCGACCGCCGCCGCCAAGGGCGGGGAGGGTGCAATTCACCTTATGGTCACAACCTGCCGTGGCGGGCGAGCTCGACCCGCGCGCGCAGGCGGATGGCGCCGACGATGGCGCGCAGCGCCGGGTCGGCCGGTAGCTCGATCTCTGCAGCACTCCGCGCCAGCGCGTCGAGATCCGGCGCGCCGCCGCCGAGAACCGCCCGTTGCAGCGCGGCCAGCGCGCCGAGCGCGCGTTCGCCGGCGCGTTTCGCTGCTCCCTGCCGGCGGGCCTCGCCGCCCTCGTCCTGCAACCCGATCAGCGCGGCGATGCTCACCGGGGCGAGGGCGGCGGTGGCGTGCTGCGCCGGGGCGGCGAGGCTGAAGCTCTCGCCGGCCGGCCGCGCCGTGCCGCCGCGCGCGGTGCCGCCGATGCCGCCCGGCCCGCCCAGTCCTGAAACCCGTGTCATCCTCACCTCCCTGGGCGCCTCGCGCGGGCGCGCCGCTTTCACCCGGCTGAATCCTTCCTTAGCTGCAAAATATTAACCTTTTCCTGCGAAACTCCGCCGCGTGACCAAAATGATCGCGCCAGATGACCCGAAATTTCTTTGATATCTCCTTCCGCGGCCGCCATCGCTGGCGCGCGGCAATTCTGCTGCTCTGGGCAGCTTTCTATCTGCTGTTCGCCTGCGCGCGGCCGGCATTCGCCGAGGTGCGGATCAAGGACATCACCGACATCCAGGGGATCCGCAACAACCAGCTGGTCGGCTACGGGCTGGTGGTCGGTCTCAAGGGCACCGGCGATTCGCTCAACAACTCGGTGTTTACCCGCCAGTCGCTGATCGGCATGCTCGAGCGCCTCGGCGTCAACACCCAGAGCCAGGCGGCCAACCTGCAGACCAAGGACATCGCCGCGGTGATGGTGACGGCGAACCTGCCCGCCTTCGTGCATAGCGGCGAGACGATCGACGTCACGGTCTCGGCGATGGGCGATGCGACCGACCTGACCGGCGGCACCCTGCTCGTCACCCCGCTGCTCGGCGCCGATGGCCGGGTCTATGCCGTGGCGCAGGGCTCGCTGGTCACCGGCGCGATCCAGGCGGCGGGGGCGAACGCATCCTTCACCCAGGGTGTGCCCACCGTCGGCCGCATCACCAATGGCGCCATCGTCGAGCGCTCGGTGAATTTCAAGCTTGCCGCGCAGAAGCAGCCCAAGCTCGAACTGCGCAACCCCGATTTCACCACCGCGACGCGCATTGCCCAGGTCATCAACGCGCGGCTCGGCCCCGGCATCGCCACGGTCGACGATCCGCGCACCATCACCCTCGACCTCGAGGGGCGCAACGTCGTGCAGAACCTCGCCGATATCGAGGATCTGCGGGTCCAGCCCTCCACGCCGGCGGTCGTCGTCGTCGACGAGGCGACGGGCACGATCGTGATGGGGGCGAATGTTCGCATCAGCACCGTCGCCATCGACGAGGGCAACATCACCGTCACGGTAAAGAACACCCCGGTGGTCAGCCAGCCCAACGCGCTGGCCGGCGGCAACACGGTCTCGACCGCGCAGACCTCGATTTCCGTCAAGAAGGGGAAAGGCAAGAGAATGGACATCGTCCAGGGCAATATCAGCCTGCAGCAGCTGGTCTCCAGCCTGAACGCGCTCGGCGTTGCGCCGCACGACATGATCAGCATCCTCCAGGCGATCAAGGCGGCCGGCGCCCTGCAGGCGCGGCTGGTCGTGCAATGAGCCTGAGCCCGATCCCCGGCGCCGCATCGGCCGTTTCACTCGATCAGCTCACCAGGCCCGTAGCAACCCCGCCCGCCCGCGGCACCGCGCCGATGAGCAATCAGGCCATCGTCCAGGCCGCCCACAAATTCGAGGCGATGGCGATCGCCCAGCTGCTCAAGCCGATGTTCGCCTCCGCCGGCTCCGCCGCGGCACCGTTCAGCGGCGGCGCGGTGGAAAAATCGTTCCGCCCCTTCTTCATCAACGCGGTCGCGAAATCGATCGAGGCGCGCGGCGGCCTCGGCCTCGCGCCGATGATCGAACAGGCGCTCCTGGCCGAGCGCGACAGCACCAAGCCCCAGCCCGCCACGGCGACCTCCCCTTCCAGCTCCGTCCCCGCCCCCGGCGGATCGGTCGCCCCATCCTTATCCCCAGGAGCCGGATCATGAACACCGAAACCTCGCCCTGCGGCCCCATCGCCGCCGCGGACGCCCTTGCCGCCATTCTCGAGGAAGAAAACCGCCGTCTTTCCCTGCACGATTTCGCCGCCAGCGCCACGCTGGAAGCGGCCAAGCGCGGGGCCATCGCCGCGTTCGAGGCGGCGATGGAAGCCGGCGCGAAGCTGCCGCCGCGCGAGCGCCGGCAGGCCGAGGCGGCGCAGCGCCGGCTGGAGAAGGCGGTCAGCGCCAATGGCGCGCTCCTGCGCGATGCGATCGAGACCCAGCAGCGCGTGATCCGCACCGTCATGCAGGCGCTCGACAACAGCCGCGCCGCGGTCGAGCCGCTGCAATCCTACGCGCAGGACGCCGCCGGCAGGCCGGTTCCGCCGGTCGCCTTCAACCTGCGCGCCTGATCGCGCCACACCTCTCTGGCACGCCTCTCTGGCCAGATCGGGGCGGCTGTGGCATGGCCGGCAAATGAAGCTGATCCTGATCACGGAAGCCCCGTTCGACTCGGTGACCGGGGCCTCGTTCTACCATCGCCGCCTGCTCACCGCCTGGCGCGAGGCGGGCGGCGGCGTCGAGATCTTCGCGCTCGATCAACCGGTCGGCCCCGATTTCGCCGATCGGCTGCGGCTGGATGGCCCGATCCTGCTGGAGGGCGCGGCCTTCGCCCATGCCCGCGCCGCGATCCCGGCGCTGCAGGCGCGCGGCGCCTTCGCCCTCATCCATCACCCGACCTCGCTCGAACCCGGCACGCCGGAAGATGTGCGGCAGGCGTTCAAGTCGCTGGAGCGGGAGGCGTTGCCCGGCTTCGCCCGGGTCATCGCCGCGAGCGAGCCGATCGCCGGGCGCCTGTCCGCCGAATTCGGCGTGCTGCACGACCGGATCAGCGTTCTCGTCCCGGGTACCGACCGCTACGAATGCCGCACGCTCAACCCGGTCCTGCCCGATGGCAGCCCCTGCGCGGTGCTTTCCCTCGGCACGCTGACCTATCGCAAGGGGCACGATATCCTGATCCGCGCGCTCGCCTCGCTGCACGATCTCGACTGGCGGCTGGTGATCGCCGGCGAGCTGCGCGACCCTGATTATGCCGAGGGTCTCGACCGGCTTGCCGCCGAGCTTGGCGTCGCGGCGAGGGTCGAGCGGCGGGGCCCGCTCACCGGCAGCGCGCTGGAGAATGCCTGGGCCGAAGCCGATCTCTTCGCCCTCGCCACCCGCTTCGAGGGGTTTGGCATGGCGGTCGCCGAGGCGATGGCGCGGGGCCTGCCGGTCGCGATCACCGATGGCGGTGCCGCCGGCGAACTGGTGCCGACCGGGGCAGGCATCGTCGCTCCGGTGGATGACGTGGCCCAGCTGGGCAAGGCGATGCGCCGGCTCGTCTTCAGCCCCGCGCTGCGGGCGCAGATGGGGGCGATCGCCTGGAAACACGCGCGCGGCCTGCCCCATTGGCCGGACCAGGCCCGGGCGCTGCGCGGTCTCGCGGCGGCCTGACCGCCGCCGCCCGGCATAGCATCGGCCTGACCGCCGCCGCCCGGCATAGCATCGGCCTGACCGCCGCCGCCCGGCATAGCATCGGCCTGACCGCCGCCGCCCGGCATAGCATCGGCCTGACCGCCGCCGCCCGGCATAGCATCGGCCTGACCGCCGCCGCCCGGCATAGCGGCGGCCTGACCGCCGCCGCCCGGCACAGCATCGGCCTGACCGCCGCCGCGCGTCGCCCACTCATCCTATCGGCGGTTTGTCATCATCGCCGTGCAGCAGGAGAAAAAGCTGCCGGCACAGGCACTCGAAGGTGAATGGCTTGCGCAGCATCGCCGTCCGCGCCGCCCCATCCCCTGTCACCGAATCTCCTGCCGCCACCTCTCCCGCCTCCTCGGCGAGCCCGGTGACGAACAGCACCGGCAGATCCGGCCGCATCTCGCGCGCGCTGGCGGCGAGGGCGAGCCCGTTCATCGCGCCGGGCAGGCCGATATCGGCGATCAGCAGGCCGATCGTCGGATCGGCGCGCAGCCAGTCGAGGCCGGATTCGGCCTCCGCCGCCTGCCGCACGGCAAATCCCTGCTCGCCCAGCATGTCGGCCAGCAGCGACCGCAGCGCGTCCTCGTCATCGACGATCAGCACCACGTCGCGCCCCGCCGGCAGGCGTGAGGCGAGCGGGGCCACCTCGGCCAGCGTCTCTGTCGCCGGTGCGGCCGGCATGTCCGCGGCGGGGCAGGGGATGAACAGGTCGACGGTGGTGCCCTCGCCGATCCGGCTGGCGATCTCGACATGCCCGCCCGATTGCTGGACGAAGCCATAGACCATCGACAGGCCGAGCCCGGTGCCCTGGCCGGCCGGCTTGGTGGTGAAGAACGGCTCGAAGGCCTGCGCCATCACCGCCTCCGTCATGCCTTTGCCGGTATCGGCGATGCCGATCCGCACATACGCCCCTTCGCCCCGGCGCTGGCCGCGTGGCGGCGGGCCGAGCATCGCGTTGGCCGCCGCCAGCGTCAGCACCCCGCCCTCCGGCATGGCGTCGCGCGCGTTGATCGCGAGGTTGAGCAGCGCGTTTTCCAGCTGGTTGCGGTCGCAGAAGCCAAGGCGGATATCGGGCGGGCAGATTGTCCGCACCGCGATTGCCGGCCCCGCCATGCGGTCGATCAGCTCGTGCATGTCCTCGATCAGCGCGGGGATGTCGATCGCGGCGGGGGCCAGCGTCTGCCGCCGCGCGAAGGCGAGCAGGCGCTGGGTGAGGCCGGCGGCGCGGGCGGCGGCGCTGCGCGCGCCATCGAGATACGACCGTGCGGCCACAATCTCACCCTGCTCCAGCCGTGCCGCCAGCATGTCGAGATTGCCGAGGATCCCGGTCAGGATATTGTTGAAATCATGCGAGATTCCGCCGGTCATCTGGCCGATGGCGTCCATCTTGTGCGCCTGCCGCAGCTCCGCCTCCACCGCCGCGCGCCCGCGCACCTCCGCCGTGGTGTCGCGCAGCACGACATGCGCGCCGTCGATCCGTCCGGCGCCGTCGATGATCGGCACCGAGGACAGGCCCAGCCAGACCCGCTCCGGCCTGCCGTTGCGGTCGGCGACGAGGCAATGATCCGGCAGGATCACGCATTCGCTCTCCAGCGTCCGGCGCAGAATGTCGAGGATGAGCCGCCGCACCCCGCCCGGCGCCTCGCGCGCCATCCGCCCGAGGCTGTGCGGATGCCACCGCCCGAGCAATGCGGCGCAGGCATCGTTGTAGATCAGCACGCCCTCCTTGCCCCACATGGTGGCGATGGCGGTCTGCGAGGCGCAGATCAGCTCGATCCGGCGGCGGCGGATCGCCGGCCACGAGCCGATCGGCCCGAGCGGCGTGGCCCCCCAGTCAAACGCCTCGATCAGCGCGCGCAGCGGGATCGGCGCGGCTCGATCGGGCTGCGGCGCGCGCGCCGGGCTGACGCGCGCCAGGGTCAGCGGAATGGAACCGGCCGTCATGTTGTGTTCGCCTCCATCCTGCGATGCGGGCGGATCCCGCCGCAGGCTTGCCACCATCGGAGTGGCCGTTCGGACGCCGCGTTCCGCATCGCGGTCCCTGCCGGCCCTCACGCACGGTCCCGGCACCGCAGCGCCCGTCCATGCGGGTCAATATATGGGACTTGGCGAAAACATTACAAATTAATAAGATAAATTTTAATAAAGATAAATTATTCGGCCGTGGCGCCTCACTCCCCGATCAGCCCGGCCTTCTCGGCGGCGCGGCCATAGAGGAAGGTCCACAGCATCAGCAGCCCGATGGTCGCGTAGCCGACGATCGGCCCGACGATGAGAAACCGGCCGACCGGCAGCGAAAACACCAGCACGCTGCGCACCGCCGTTTCCACCACCAGCCCGATGCCCCAGACGATCGTCATCACGCTCATCACCCGCCGGAATCCCGGCTGGTCGCGATGCGCCTCGAATTCCGCGCTGTCCTCGGCCGATTGCCGCTTCAGGCTGGCGCTGGCGAGCACATAGATCAGCGGCCGGCGGATCAGCGCCGAGCCGATGAACACGAGGCCGATCAGCCCGGTGATCAGCGATTCGCGCATCAGCAGCAGCTTGGGCGAGCCGCCGAGCGCGAAGCCGACCAGGGACAGCGCGATGCCGCCCAGCACCATGACCGAAATCGCATCCACCCGCCGGTGGCGCGCGAATTCGACGAGACTCCAGACGATCGGCGGCGCCGCCGAGGCCATGATCGCGTGGATCTCGCCGACATGCGGCTTGCTGAAATGATAGACCGTCCAGGGCAGCAGGAAATTGAACAGGATTTCCAGCGCCATCATGACGCGCTTGCGGGTGACGATGCCCTTCATCGCAGGATGTCCGCCCCTTCGAGGAGTTGCGCCGTCGAGCGGCCGATCTCGTCCGCCGCCAGCGCCTCCGCCCGCCCGCCGAGATGGGCGGCGAGGAAATGCTCGGTGATCGCGTTGAAGGCGATGCTGTTTTCCGGCCGCGCGAACCCGTGCCCCTCGTCGGGGAACAGCACGTAAGTCACCGCGATGCCCTTCGCCTTCAGCGCCGCCACCATCTGGTCGGATTCCGCCTGGTTCACCCGCGGATCGTTCGCCCCCTGGCCGATCAGCAGCGGCCGGGCGAGATGCGCCGCCTGGTGCACCGGCGAGCGCTCGCGCAGCAACGCCGCCCCCTCCGGCGTTGCCGGGTCGCCGAGCGCGCGGGTGAAGATGCTGCGCCCGGCCTCCCAATAGGGCGGAATCGTCGCGAGCAGCGTCTCGAGATTGGACGGGCCGACAATATCCACCCCGCAGGCGTAGCGCTCGGGGTTCCGCGTCATCGCGGCCAGCGTCGCGTAGCCGCCATAGGAGCCGCCCATGATGGCGATCCGGCTCGGATCGGCGATGCCCTGGCCGATCGCCCAGTCCACCGCATCGAGCAGGTCGTCATCCATTGCCCGGCCCCATTCGCGGTCGCCGGCCGTGAGGAACGCCTTGCCGAACCCGGTCGAGGCCCGGAAATTGACCGACAGCACGGCATAGCCCCGATTGGCCAGCCATTGGTGATACGGGTTGAACCCGAAGGAATCCCGCGCCCACGGCCCGCCATGCACCAGCAGCACCAGCGGGCGCGGCGCATCCCCCCCATCCGGCGGCACGGTGAGGTATGACACGAGCGACAACCCGTCCCGCGCGGCGATCACCACCGGGCGCATCGGCGCGAGCGTGGCTTCGGCAAGATCGGGGCGTGTGTCGTAGAGTTTTTCGAGCTGGCGGCTCTCGCGGTCATACAGCCAGGCGACGCCCGGCGCCGTGTCCGAGGCGGCGCCGACGATCCAGAACCGGTCGTCCTCGCTGCGCGACTGGATGCCCCAATCGCCGATCCCGGCGGCGTCGAGCGCGTCGAGATCCGGCTGGATCGCGGGATCGAGCGCCACGTAGCGGTTGCGCTCGTAATTCACCCCATAGGCGAGCGGCGTGTTCTCGTGCAGCCGGACGATGATCTCGCCGATATCCGCCCGCGCATCCTCGGCAAGCAGCGTGGCGTCGCCGGTCTCAAGGTCGAGCCGGAACAGTGCGGCGGTATCGCGCCCCGCGCTGCTCAGCATCAGCGTCGTCCGCCCATCGGTGGTGAACAGGCCGAGCACGCCCGAGGTCATCGCGTCTTCCGGCGCGAACCGCATGAACGGCGACCAACCGCCGGCGCCATCCGGGCGCAGCACCGTCTGGCTGCCGTCGCCCTCCAGCCGCGCGGCGAGGCGCAGGGCGAAATCCTCGTCCACATCGAAGCCGGCGAGGCCGGGATTTTCCGCGATCATCGTCGCCCGCCCGGTCGCGATCTCGATCCGGTAGAGATCCGGCCATTGCGGGTCGCGCGCATTGTGGCTGACCACCGCCTCGCCGGGATGGCGGCGGGAGAGCTTGACGATGCTCGCCTGGATCGGCCCGTGCGGCGTCAGGTCGCGCATCGCCCCGGTCTCGCGGTCGACGGCGTGGAGATGGAAATTCTCGTCCCCGTCATTGTCCTTGACCACGAGCAGATGCCGCCCGTCATGCGCCCAGGCATAGCCCGGAATGCCGCGCCGCCGCTCGTCGGTCAGCGGCTGCGCCGCGTCGATCCGCCCGCGCGGGGCGACGAACAGGTTCAGCACCCCGTTGCGCGGCGCGAGAAAGGCGATCGTGCCGCCATCGGGGCTGATCTGCGCCCCCGCCCGGCGCGGATTGCCGAACAGGGCGGCGCGCGGAATGAGGGGGAGGGCGGTGGTGTTTGTCGTGCGGTCCATGTGGACGTCCTATCGGAGATCGCGTCGCGGCGAAACCGCCGCGCCATTCAGCGCGGCGAAACCGCCGCGCCATTCAGCGTGGCGAAACCGCCGCGCCATTCAGTGCGGCGAAACCGCCGCGCCATTCAGTGCGGCGAAACCGCCGCGCCATTCAGTGCGGCGAAACCGCCGCGCCATTCAGTGCGGCGAAACCGCCGCGCCGGTCAGTGTGGCGAAACCGCCGCGCCGGTCAGTGCGGCGGTTTCGCCGCCGGGGCTCAGTGCAGCCGGTCGAGCCGCAGCCGCTCGCGCTCGTCGGTCAGCCGCCGTGCCGCGAAATAGGCCGCGCCCACGGCGGCGATGCCGGTCGCCCCGGCGAGCAGGAACATCAGCATGATCTGGTATTTCACCGCCGAAACCGGCGACAGCCCGGCCAGGATCTGCCCGGTCATGATGCCGGGCAGCGTCACCAGCCCGGCGGCGGACATGGTGTTGACGATCGGCAGCATCCCCCGCCGCACCGCCTCGCGGATCAGCGGGCGCATCGCGTCGCGGAAACGCGCCCCGAGGGCGAGCTGCGCCTCGATCGCGGCGCGCTCGCGCGTCACCGCCGAGAGCAGCGCGTCGAGCGAGAGCGAGGCGGCGTTGAGCGCGTTGCCGAGCATGATCCCGGCGAGCGGAATGGCATAGCGCGCGGCATACCAGGGTTCCGGGCGGATCGCGGTGGCGAGCGCGAAGATCGCGGTGATGAAGGTGGCCAGCGCCACGGCCGACAGCCCGGCGATCTGGTTGCCGTAGCGCACGAGCCGCCGCTCCGGCCGCGCCGCGACCTCGCGCCCCGCGATCGCGACCATCAGCAGGATGATGCCGAGCGTGAGCAGCGGCGCCTCGGCGGCGAAGACGAAGCGGAGCAGAAACCCGATCAGCAGCAGCTGCACCGCGCAGCGCGCCGCCGCGACCAGCAGCTGCCGGTGTAGCCTGAGGCCGAGCAGCACCGAGGCCAGCGCATCGACCAGCACGAGCGAGGCGGCGATCAGCAGGTCCGCCGGGGTGAGATCGATCGGGGTCATGCGAGGTTCAGCCGCCCGCCTTCGAGATGCATCCGGTGCGCGCCGAGCCGCTGCGCCTGCGCCTCGTCATGCGTCACCATCACGATCGCGGTGCCGGCGGCGAGCCGCAGCGCCAGCAGCGTCTCGACCAGCCCGGTCGCCTTCGGATCGAGCGCGCCGGTCGGCTCATCCAGCAGCAGCACATCGGGCCGGGGCAGGATGGTGCGGATCAGCGCGAGGCGCATCCGCTCGCCGGTCGACAGCCGGTGGATCGCCTGGTCGAGCAGCGCCGGCGCCAGGGCGAGCTGCGGCATCATCTCCGCTGCCGCCGCGCGGTCGGGGAAATGGGCGGCGGCGGTCTCGTGCCACCAGCCCGGCTCGGCCGGCAGATAGGCGACGCGCCGCCGCCATGATGGTGCCGGCATCGCCGCGCGGTCGGCCCCTCCCAGCGTCACCCGCCCCTCATGCGGGTCGAGATCCGCGATCATCCGCAGCAGCACCGACTTGCCCGCGCCGGACGGCCCGGTGATCGCCACCGCCTCGCCGCGCCCGAGGGTGAGGTCGAACGGCCCGCCCGCCGCGCCGCGCAGGCCGGCGGCCTCCAGGAAGCCGGCCACCGCCTCAGCCGGCGAAGGCGGCGAGCATCCGCGCCTCCGCCCGCATGCCGCGATGAAAGCAGCGCATCTCGAATTTCTCGTTCGGGCTGTGGATGCGGTCATCGTCGAGCCCGAAGCCGACCAGCAGGGTCTTGAGCCCGAGCTGCCGCTCGAACGCCTCGACCACGGGGATCGACGCGCCGCAGCCGGCCAGCACCGGCGCGCGGCCGAATTCCCGCTCCAGCGCCGCCCGCGCCGCGCGCACGAAGGGCAGATCCACCGGCACCACCAGCCCGGCCGAGGCGCCGTGCACCTCGAACCGCGCCGTCGCATCCGGCAGCAGCCGCGCGGTGACGAAATCCTTGAACCCCTCGACCACCTTCGCCGGGTCCTGCCCCGGCACCAGGCGGAAGGTGAGCTTCGCACCGGCCTCGGCGGGAATCACCGTCTTGGTGCCCTCGCCCTGATAGCCGCCGAAAATCCCGTTGATCTCGGCGGTCGGCCGCGCCCAGTTCTGCTCCAGCGCCGAGAACCCGCGCTCGCCGCTGGCATGGCGCAGCCCCACCCCGCCGAGCCAGGCGGCCTCGTCGAACCCGCTCGCCCGCCACGAGGCGAGCACATCCGCCGGAATGTCGAGAATCCCGTCATAGAAGCCCGGAATCGCCACCCGCCCGTCGGCGTCGAACAACTCGCCCAGAATCCGCGTCAGCGCGCGGATCGGGTTGAGCGCCGGCCCGCCGAACAGGCCGGAATGCAGGTCGCGATCGGGCCCTGCAATCCGCACCTCGACCGCCGCGAGCCCGCGCAGGCTGGTGGTGATCGCCGGGGTCTGCCGGTCCCACATGTTGGTGTCGGCGACGAGCACGAAATCCGCCTTCAGCGCGTCGCGCTCGGCCTCCAGCAGGGCGGCGAGCGAGGGGCTGCCGCATTCCTCCTCGCCCTCCAGCAGCACGGTGAGGTTCACCGGCAGGCCGCCCGTCACGTCGAGCCAGGCGCGCACCGCCTCCAGCACCATCATCACCTGGCCCTTGTCGTCCACCGCCCCGCGGGCGACCACGCGCGCCCCTTCCGGATGATCGACCAGCACCGGCGCGAACGGATCGCTCTCCCACAATTCCAGCGGATCGGCGGGCTGCACGTCGTAATGCCCGTAATACAGCACGGTCGGCGCCTCCGGCCCGGCGTGGTGATGCGTCGCGATCACCCCGGGCAGGCCCCTGGTCGCCGACAGGCGCGCCGCGAAACCCATCCCCGCGAGCAGGTCGCGCATGTGCGACGCGGCGCGCAGGCAATCCGCCCGGTGCGGCGAGGCCTCGGTCAGCCCCTGCGCGCTGATCGAGGGGATCCGCAGCAGCTCGAACCAGCGCCCGCGCGCGCTGTCCAGCTCCGCGTCGATATGGGCGAGAACGTCGTCGATCCTGTCGTTGCGCATCGGCTATCCCCCTGTTGGCGGCGCGACGATAGGGGAGGGCGCCGCGCCAGAAAAGCCGGCTCGGGTCAGGCCAGCCGGTCGATCGCCTCGGCGAGGCGGATATCGCGCGCCGAAAGCCCGCCCGCGTCATGGGTCGAGAGCAGGATCGTCACCCGGTTATAGACATTCGACCATTCCGGGTGATGGTCATGCGCCTCGGCCAGCAGTGCCACCCGCGTCATGAAGGCGAAGGCTTCCGAGAAATTGGCGAAGGTGAAGCGCCGCTCGATCGCGTCGCGCTCCTTCGCCAGCGTCCATTCCGGCAACAGGTCGACAAGGGCGGCGCGTTCGGCATCGGTCAGGCGGGGGATCATGTCGTGTCTCCTTGCGGTGAGAGGGCGGCGGCGAAAGCGTCGCGCAGGGCAGGGATCACCTCGGTCTCGAACCAGGGCCGCCGCGCCGCCCAGGCCCGTGTCCGCCAGGAGGGATGCGGCAGCGCAAACCGCGCGGGCAGATGCGCCGCGAAGCCGCGCACCCGCTCCTCCATCGACCCCTTGCCGAGATGATAGAGAATCGCGTGGCTGCCGACCAGCAGCGTGAGGCGGATCGCCGGCATCGCCGCGCGCAGCCGCGCCTGCCAGAGCCTGCCGCATTCCGGCCGGGGCGGGGCGTCGCCGCCGCGCGGAAGCCGTCCCGGGTAGCACAGCCCCATCGGCACGATCGCGATCCGGCTCTCGTCGTAGAACGCCTCCCGGTCGATGCCGAGCCAGTCGCGCAGCCGGTCGCCCGAGGGATCGTTCCAGGGAATCCCGCTCGCGTGAACCTTCGTCCCCGGCGCCTGCCCGACGATCAGCACCCGCGCCGTGGCCGAGATGCGGAACACCGGGCGCGGGCCGAGCGGCAGCGATGCGGCGCAGACCGTGCAGGCCCGCGCGGCTGCGGCCACCGCCTCGATCGTCTCGCCCCCGCCGCCATCCCCGCCCGCCGATACGGCGCCGAGCGGTGGGATCACGCCTCGAACCGGGCGATCTTCCACGCCTCGGGCTCGGCGGCGGCGGCGCGATACCAGGCATCGACCAGCTCATGCGCCCGCACCGCGGCGATATAGGCCGCGGTCGCGGCCGAGACCTCCGGCCGGTAGGTCAGCAGCCGCGAGACCACCGGCGCATACATCGCATCCGCCGCCGTCATCGCCGCGCCGAACAGGAACGGCCCGCCGGCGCCGAAGCGTGCGCGCGTCTCCGCCCAGATCGCCTCGATCCGGTCGAGATCGGCGCGCACCGCCGCCGCCGGCTCGGCGGGGTCCAGCCTGCGCGTGCAATTCATCGGCATGGCGAGGCGGAGTTCGCGGAAGCCGGAATGCATCTCGGCGGTGATGGCGCGGGCATGGGCGCGGGCGATGCGCGCCGCCGGCCAGAGCTGCGGCGCGATCTCGGCGCAATACTCGACGATGGCGAGACTGTCCCAGACCCGCGCGCCCTCGTGTTCGAGGAACGGCACCATCCCCGAGGGCGACGCCGCCTTGACCGCTGGCGTATGCCCGCCCGCCAGCGGGATCACCCGCTCCTCCACCGCGAGCCCGGCGAGCCGCACCGCCAGCCACCCGCGCAGCGACCACGAGGAATAGCGGCGGCTGCCGATATACAGGACCGATGAGGTGTCGTTCATGATCGAAGCTTAGAGCATCATCCGATCAGATGGAATCATCGGATCGGAACGTGCTCTAGCCCGGATGCTGCCGCCCCGCCATATCGGCCGTCCGCCCGCCATCGTCCCGCGCATCGCCCGGCTGCGGCGCGGTGCGGCCGATGAACGCGGCGATCTCCCGCCAGACCGGCGGCAGCAGCCCGAAGCTCGGCAGCACCGCGAGCAGCAAATTCACATGCGAGACCCGTTCGTAAACCCGCGTATCCACCACCGCGCCCTCCTGCCGCAGCCGGGCGGCGAGGGCAGCCGTGTTGGCCGGCGCGACGAGGCGATCCCGCGCGCCGGTGATCAGCAGCGATGGCGGGGCGGCGGCGCTCGCGTGGCTGATCGGCTGGCAGACCGGATCGTCGGCGAAGCGGTCGAAGATCCGGCGATAGACCGGCCCGGTCATCGGCAGGAAATCATAGGGCCCGGCGAGCCCGATGGCGCCGGCGAGTGCGGCTTCATCCTCCCCCGCAGCGGCGAGATAGTCCCCCTTCAGGGCGAGCATCATCGCGAGATAGGCCCCGGCGGAATGGCCAGCGACGAACACCGCCCGCCTGTCGCCGCCGAACTGCCCGGCATTCCGCCGCACGAAGGCGGTCGCCCGTGCGGCGTCGTCGATGAAATCCGGATAGCGCACCTCCGGATAAAGCCGGTAATCCGGGATCGCCACCACCAGGCCGAGCCGCGCCAGCGCCCGGCCGACAAAGGCGTATTCGCCCCGCGCGCCGCTCTGCCACGACCCGCCATAGAAAAACACCACCACCGGCAGCTTCCGCACGACCGGACCGGCCGGGCGATGGATGTCGAGACGGTGGCGCGGCCCCTCGCCATAGGCGATTCCGCCGAGGCTGATGGTGCCGAAGCGCGGCACGATGCGGTCGAGCAGGTCGGTCGAGCTGGGAAACCGGGGCATCAAGCGGATATGGCCGGAACTTCCTGCCCGGCAATATCTGCCGGCACGGCAAAATCTGCCGCCCTGCCGTCCGCCGCCCATGCCGCCTGCCCCTGCTGCCTGCGCCCGCCGCCCGCCGGCGCGCAGCCTCTGGCACGCTTCATGCAAAGTTCCCATCGGTCCGATCGGGATACAGGCGCCAAAACCGCGCTTCCCCCGCCCGGCAGTGAAAGGGTCACGCACATGATCATCCGCAATCTCGCCGCCGCCGCCCCGCCCGTCGCCTATGCCGGCGGCGTCGCCTCCACCAGCCATCCCGGCTTCGGCGCCGCGCTGCAGGCCACCCTCGCCGGGCTGCAGGCCACCCAGGCCGGCACGTCCGGCATGCTGCAGGGCATCGGCCCCGCCCAGGCGCTCCAGGCGGCGCAGCAGACGCTGGACGGCAAGCAGCATCACCACACGCTGACCATCCCCGGCCTCGGCTGAGCCCGCCGCCGCGCAGGTGCGCCGCCCGACCGGATGCTTCCCCCCGGCCGGGCGATGCTCTATCCGGCGCGGATGACCGACACCACTGAACCATCGCCGCGCTGGGCCGGGCTCAGCCTCGCCAACCCGCTCGTCATGGGCATCATCAACGTCACGCCGGACAGTTTCTCCGGCGGCGGCGCCGATCCCGATCCCCCTACCCTGATCGAGGCCGGGCGGGCCATGCGCGCGGCCGGTGCGGCGATCCTCGATGTCGGCGGCGAAAGCACCCGCCCCGGCGCCGCCGCGGTGCCGCCCGAGGCTGAAATCGCCCGCGTTGTCCCGGTCATCCGCGCGCTGGCGGGCGATGGCGCGGTGGTCTCGGTCGATACCCGCAACGCCGCCACCATGCGCGCCGCCCTCGAAGCCGGAGCGCGCATCGTCAACGACGTCTCCGGCCTGCGCCACGATCCCGAAGCCGCCGGGCTGGTCGCCGCCGCCGGCTGCCCGGTGATCCTGATGCACATGCGCGGCACCCCGGCGACGATGAACGCGCAGGCGGTCTACGCCGATCTCCTCGCCGATGTCGTGGCCGAGCTTGCCGCCACCCGCGACGCTGCCCTCGAAGCCGGCATCGCGCCGGCCGCCATCGCGCTCGATCCCGGCTTCGGCTTCGCCAAGCAGGGCGCGCAGAACGTGGCGCTGCTGCGCGCCCTGCCGGCGTTCCGCGCGCTCGGCCACCCGGTCCTGGCCGGCGTCTCGCGCAAGCGCTTCATCGGCGAGCTGGCCGGCGAGCCCGACCCCGCCCGCCGCGACCCCGGCTCCATCGCCGCCGCCCTGTTCGCTGCGGGGCAGGGGGCGGCGATCCTCCGCGTCCATGATGTCCCCGGCACGGTGCAGGCGCTGCGCGTCTGGCAGGCCCTCGCCGCGTCCTGACTGGACCGCGGGCGCGTCTCTTGGGATACTGCGCCCGCCGCTCCGCCCCGCGCCCGCCCGGCGCCAGCAAGGTTTCGATCCGCGATGAACCAGATCCCGCCCCGCCCCAAACGCCGCCTGTTCGGCACCGACGGTATTCGCGGCCGCGCCAACACCGCGCCGATGACAGCCGAAATCGCGCTGCGCCTCGGCCAGGCCGCCGGGCTGCGCTTCACCCGCGGCGATCACCGCCACCGCGTCATCATCGGCAAGGACACCCGCCTGTCCGGCTACATGCTCGAACCGGCGCTGACCGCCGGCTTCATCGGCGCCGGGATGGACGTGACGCTGGCCGGCCCGCTGCCCACCCCCGCCATCGCCATGCTCACCCGCAGCCTGCGCGCCGATCTCGGCGTCGTCATCTCCGCCTCGCACAACCCGTTCGAGGATAACGGCATCAAGCTGTTCGGCCCGGACGGCGCCAAGCTGTCCGACGTGGTGGAGGCCGAGATCGAGGCGCTGATGGAGCAGGATCTCGCCGGCCGCCTCGCCGCCGCCTCGGCGCTGGGCCGCGCCACGCGGCTGGTCGATGCCGCCGGCCGCTACGTCGAATCCGCGAAATCGAGCCTGCCGCGCGGCCTCCGGCTCGACGGGCTGCGCGTCGTGCTCGACTGCGCCAATGGCGCCGCCTACAAGGTCGCCCCGGCGGCGCTGTGGGAACTCGGCGCCGAGGTCATCCCCCTCGGCGTCAGCCCGGACGGGTTCAACATCAACCACGAATGCGGCTCGACCGTCCCCTCCGCCCTCTCGGCGGCGGTGGTGCGCCACCGCGCCGATATCGGCGTCGCCCTCGATGGCGATGCCGACCGCGTGATCCTCGCCGACGAGCGCGGCCGCATCATCGATGGCGACCAGGTGCTGGCGCTGATCGCCCGCGCCTTCCAGGCCGATGGCAGACTGTCCGGCGCCGGCATCGTCGCCACCGTGATGTCCAATCTCGGGCTGGAGCGCTACCTCGCCGGCCTCGGCCTCGCCCTGCACCGCACCCCGGTCGGCGACCGCTACGTCGCCGAAACCATGCGCGCGCACGGGCTCAATCTCGGCGGCGAGCAGTCCGGCCATGTCATCCTCGCCGATTTCGCCACCACCGGCGACGGGCTGATCGCCGCCCTCCAGGTGCTGGCGGTGCTGGTGCGCGAGGGACGGCCGGCGAGCGAGGTCTGCCGCCTCTTCACGCCATTGCCGCAATTGCTGCGCAATGTCCGCTACAGCGGCGCCTCGCCATTGCTCTCGCCCGTGGTCACGGCGGCGGCAACGGCGGCGGAGGCGCGGCTCGCCGGCAGCGGTCGCCTGCTGCTGCGCGCCTCCGGCACCGAGCCGCTGATCCGGGTGATGGCCGAGGGCGAGGACGAGGATCTCGTCGCCGCCGTGGTCGACGAGCTTTGCGCCGTGATCGAGGCGGAATCGGCGCGCTGAGCGCGGCAATGGGCTGGTTCCGCGTCCTCGCCATCGGCGGGTCGGACAGCGGCGGCGGCGCCGGCATCGAGGCCGACGTCAAGACCATAACCGCCCTGGGCGGCTACGCGATGACCGCGATCACCGCCGTCACCGCGCAGGACACCGCCGGCATCGCCGCCATCGCCCCGGTCCCGCCCGATCTCGTCGGCCGCGCCATCCGCATGGTGGTGGCCGATCTCGGCGTCGATGCGATCAAGCTCGGCATGCTCGGCAGGGCCGGGACGGCCGAGGAGGTCGCCCGGGCGATCTCGGCCGCCGCCCCCGCCGCCCCGCTGGTGCTCGACCCCGTCCTCGCCTCGACCAGCGGCACCGCGCTGGCCGGCGCGGGCGCGCTCGCAATCATCCGCGACCACCTGCTGCCGCGCGCCACGCTGATCACCCCCAATCGCGACGAGGCGGCGGCGCTCACCGGAGGCGCGGTGGACACGGCGGCGGACGCGCTGCGCGCCGGCGCCGCGCTGCTCGGCATGGGCGCGCGGGCGGTGCTGCTCAAGGGCGGCCATTTCGAGGGGGACACGCTGGTCGATCGCCTGTTCACCGCGGAGGGGATGACCGTCTTCACCCATCAGCGCATCGCAACGCGCCACACCCACGGCACCGGCTGCACGTTGGCGAGTGCCATCGCCTGCGGCCTCGCCCGCGGGCTGCCCCTGGCCGAGGCGATCGCCGCCGCCGAGGCGTTTCTCGCCGCCGCCCTGCGCGCGTCCCCCGGTTACGGCAGCGGCCACGGCCCGCTCGGCCATGCCCGCGCCGCGATGCCCTTGCAGGATCGCCCGCCGTCATCATCTCATGAACCTGTCAACGACAACACGGAGGAACCACCGATGAACCCCCTTTATCACGCGCGCGGCCACGCCACCGGCGGGCGCACCGGCCATGCCGAGACCAGCGACGGCCGCCTCAAGGTCGATCTGAGCACGCCGAAGGAACTCGGCGGCGATGGCGGTGTCGGCACCAACCCCGAGCAGCTCTTCGCGCTCGGCTATTCCGCCTGCTTTCTCGGCGCGCTGAAATACGTCGCCGGCCAGGAAAAGGTGAAGATCCCCGAGGACGCTGCGGTGCATGCCGAGGTCGGCATCGGCCCGCGCGACGACGGCACCGGCTTCGGCATCACCGCCCATCTCACCGTCACCATCCCCGGCATGGACCGCGCGGCGGCGGAAGACCTGGTGCGCAAGGCGGAAATCGTCTGCCCCTACGCGCATGCAACGCGGGGTAACATCGAGAGCAAATTCGCCGTCGGCTGAAAGCATTCCTTAAGCTTTTCGGTCTATCGGGATGTCATGAAGTCGGACACGGCCCAGGCATCCCGCAACGGACTTTCCGGCGCCCGGCTGCGCCCCGCACACCGGCGCGCCCGCCATGGATAGTATCGGCGGCAACATCGCGGTCGACGATGGCGGCCTTGGCGGCCGTCAGGAACAGATCACCGTCATCGGCTTTGCGCTCGATGCCGCGACCGAGACCGTGCTGCGCGAAGGATTGCAGGATCTCGCCCAGACCGGCATCCACAACACCGCCGACATCCGCCGCGGCACCGTCAAGACCGCCATCGCCACCCTCGCCAAGATGCCGACGCCGCAGATCGTCGTCGTCGATATCGGGCGGGACGAGCGGCCGATACAGGGCCTGCTCGAACTTGGCGACGTCATCGAGCCCTCGGTCTCGCTGCTCGTCATCGGCGAGATCGACGATGTCGATCTCTATCGCGACATCACCCGCCGCGTCGGCGCGGTGGACTACCTGTTCAAGCCGATCAACCGCGAGATCGTCACCCGCCACTTCGCCTCGCTGATCACCCGCAACGCCCCGGTGACCGACCTCACGCGCGGCGGCCGGGTGATCTCGGTCATCGGCGCCCGCGGTGGCGTCGGCACCAGCACCATCGCCGCCGCGCTGGCCTGGTATCTCGGCGTCGATGCCAGCCGCCACACCCTCCTGCTCGATGCCGATCCCTTCATCGGCCCGACACAGGAATGGTTCGGCGTGACCTTCCAGCATGCCTTCCAGTCGCTGCTGGCCGATCCGGGTGAGGATCCGGGGGCGGCGGTCGCCGCCGCCGTCTGCCCGGTGCGCAACCGCCTGCACGTGCTCGGCTCGCCGCCCGATCTCGAACGCCAGCCCGCAGCCCCGCCAGGCGCTGCCCGCCGCGTCATCGACGCGATCCGCATGCGGTTCAATTTCGTCATCGTCGATCTGCCCTTCATGCCGATCCAGCAGCACCGCGAACTGCTCGAACTCTCGCAGCACCGCATCATCGTGCTCGATCCGAGCCTCGCCAGCCTGCGCGACACGGTGCGGCTGATCGCCGCCGCGACCATACCGGGGCAGCCCCAGCGTCCCACCATCCTGCTCAACCGCGAGGGCGCGTCCGGCGGGCTGCGCCGCAAGCAGATCGAGGACGCGCTGAAGCGCAAGGTCGATCTCAGCCTGCACGACCTGCCGAAACTCTTCACCGGCCTCGCCGCGCAGGAGCGCTTTGCCGGGGCGCCCAAGGGGCCGCTGCTTCGCCTCATCGAAGACCTCGCCCGCGAAGCCGGGTTCGAGCGCGGCCGCAGCGCGCCCGCCTGATCCGGTCCAGCGTCTCAAATCCGCCTGCGCGCCAACACTTGCGCGCCCCGAACGCAAGCCCTTAGAGCACGTTCCGATCCATCAGGATCGGATGTCGTGCTCTATCTTGTTGATAATTAGAGCATCTTTATCCGATCGGATGATCCCATCTGATCGGATGATGCTCTAGCCGCCGGCCCGCAAGCCGATCTCCATCGCCGCGTCGCCCAACCGCAGCCGGCTCACCCGCGCCGGCGCCTCGGCAATCACGGCGCCGCCGCGTATAACCCGCCGCCGCGCCGCCCGGGTGCGGATCGCCTCGATCGGATCGGCCGCGTCGAGCTGCACCAGATCGCCCCGGCAGCCGGGGGCCATGCCATAGCCCGCGAGCCCCATCGCCCGCGCCGCGTTCGTCGTCACCGCGTCGAAACAGGCGCGCATCGCCTCCACCCCGGTCATCTGCGCGACATGCAGCCCCATCGAGGCCACCTCCAGCATGTCGTGCGTGCCGAGCGGATACCACGGGTCCATCACGCAATCATGCCCGAAGGCGACATTCACCCCCGCCGCCATCAGCTCCGGCACCCGCGTCAGGCCCCGCCGCTTCGGATAGGTATCGTGCCGCCCCTGCAACGTGATGTTGATCAGCGGATTGGCGATGGCGGAAATCCCCGCCTCGGCGATCAGCGGAATCAGCTTGCTCGCGTAGTAATTGTCCATCGAGTGCATCGAGGTGAGGTGTGAGCCGGCAACCCGCCCCTGCATCCCGTGCCGCACGGTCTCCGCCGCCAGCGTCTCGATATGGCGCGACAGCGGATCGTCGCTCTCGTCGCAATGCATGTCGACCATCATGCCGGCTTCGGCCGCGATCGCCATCAGCTGGCGCACGCTCTCGGCCCCGTCCGCCATGCTCCGCTCGAAATGCGGAATCCCCCCGATCACGTCGATCCCCATCGCCATCGCCCGGCGCAGGTTCTCCGCCGCGCGCGGGTAGCGCAGCCAGCCATCCTGCGGAAAGGCGACGAGCTGGATGGTGATCCACGGCGCCATCTCCGCCCGCAGCGCCGTCAGCGCCTCGACGGCGAGCAGCCGGTCGTCGCAGATATCGACATGCGAGCGGATCGCCCCGATCCCCTGCGCGATCGACCAGGTGCAGAGACGCTTCGCCCGCGCATGGATCGCCTCCACCGTGAGGTCCGGCTTCAGCTCGCCCCAGAGCGCGATCCCCTCCAGCAGCGTGCCGCTGCGGTTCAGCCGCGGCAGGCCGAGCGAGAGGGTGGAATCCAGATGCAGGTGCGAATCGACGAAAGGGGGCGCGACCAGATCCCCCGCCGCATCGATCACGGTCTCCGCCGTGGCGCCTAGCCCCGGCGCCACCGCCGCGATCACCCCGTCGCGGATCAGGATATCCACCCCGCGCCGCCCATCCGGCAGCGTCGCGTCGCGGATGAGCAGCCCGGCGGTCACGGGAACAGTCTCGTCGCCGTCCATCCCGCCCCGGCGCGGCTGAACACCGCCCGGTCATGCAGGCGGAACTCCCGGTCCTGCCAGAACTCGATCGTCTCCGGCGTCACATGCCAGCCCGACCAGTGCGGCGGGCGGGGGATCGGCCCCTCGGCATAGCGCGCGGTCGCCTCTTCCAGGCGCCGTTCAAGCTCCTCCCGCGCGCCGAGCGGGCGCGACTGGTCGGACGCCCAGGCGCCGAGCCGTGAAATCCGCGGCCGGCTGTCGAAATACGCATCCGCCTCTTCATCCGGCACGGTGCGGCACCGCCCCTCGATGCGGATCTGCCGCCGCAGCGACTTCCAGTGGAACAGCAGCGACACTGCCGGATTCGCCCGGATCTCCAGCGATTTCCGGCTCTCCAGGTTCGTGTAGAAAATAAATCCGGTTTCATCCCATGATTTCAGCAGCACGATCCGGGCCGAAGGCCGTCCGTCCGGCGTGGCGGTGGCCAGCGTCATCGCATTGGGATCATTGGGTTCGCTGGCCTCGGCGTCCTGCATCCAGGTGGCGAAAAGCCGGAACGGATCGGCACTGACATCGATCATCGGTTGCTCTCTCTTCCGTGTCGCAATATTTGATAGTCCATGCCGCCCCCTGCCACCACCCCGGCAGGGAAGGCCGCGACATGCCAGACTGGAGCCCCCGACATGCAGGAATCCACCCCGACCTACCCGCTCACCGGCACGCTGATGCGTGGCAAGCGCGGCGTCATCATGGGGGTTGCGAACAACCGCTCGATCGCCTGGGCCATCGCGCAGGCCGTCGCCGCGCAGGGCGGCGAACTCGCCTTCACCTATCAGGGCGAGGCGCTGGAGAAGCGCATCCGCCCGCTCGCCGAAAGTGTCGAGTCCGACCTCGTCATCCCCTGCGACGTCACCGACGATGCGGCACTCGACGATGCCTTCGCCGCCATCGCCGACCGCTGGGGCGAGATCGACTTCCTGGTCCACGCCATCGGCTTCGCCGACAAGCAGTTCCTCCGCGGCCGCTATGCCGACACGCCGCGCGCCGCCTTCCTCCAGGCGATGGACATTTCCTGCTTCTCCTTCACCGCGGCCGCCCAGCGCGCCTCGGCGCTGATGAAGCGCGGCGGCGCGATGGTGACGCTGACCTATCTCGGCGCCGAGCGCGTCACCCCGCACTACAACGTGATGGGCGTGGCCAAGGCGGCGCTGGAAGCCTCGGTGCGCTACCTCGCCGCCGATCTCGGGCGCGACGCGATCCGGGTCAACGGCCTGTCCGCCGGCCCGATCAAGACGCTCGCCGCCTCCGGCATCGGTGATTTCAGCTACATCCTGAAATGGAACCAGCTCAACGCGCCGCTGGAGCGCAACGTGATGCTGGAGGAAGTCGGCGCCTCCGGCCTCTATCTCCTGTCCGACCTCTCCCGCGGCGTGACCGGCGAGATCCACCACGTCGATTGCGGCTATCACATCGTCGGCATGAAGAACCCGATGGCGCCGGACATCGACGCCGTCGGGTAGCGCGGTTTCCGATCCCGATGGATCGGATGACGCTCTATTATCTTGACAATAAAAGAGTTTTTATCCGATCAGATGGAGCCATCTGACCGTATGATGCTTTAGAGCACGTTCCGATCCATCAGGATCGGATGTCGTGCTCTATGATATTGATAATTAGAGCATCTTTATCCGACCAGATGAGTCCATCTTACCGGATGATGCTCTAGATCGGCTTGTGCGCCCGGTCGATCAGCCGCCGCAGCAGGCCGGGTTTCTTCTCCGCCCGCGCCGGGGCGGCCACTGCCGAAGCCGCCTCGGCGGCGCGGCGGTCCTTGGTCTTCAGCCACTCGTCAAGGCTCATCTTGGCCTTGGCGGCGCGCTTGCGTTCATAGTCGAGCTGGGCATCGGTCATCTTGCGGGTCATGCGCGCGCCTGTGCCAGAACAACCCGCCAGTATCAAGCGCCCCCTGATCAAGTACCCTCGCGCGCATCCCGCCCGCCGGCGCCGAAGCGGCGCAGCATCGTCCGCTCGAAGGCGCCGAGTGCGGCATAGATCCCGATCCCGGTCAGCGCGAGCAAGGTGAGGGCGGCGAACATGCGCGGTATCTCCAGCCGGTAGCCGGCCTCCAGGATGCGCCCGGCCAGGCCGCCGGCAAACCCGCCCGAACTCGCGACGAACTCCGCCACCACCGCGCCCACCAGCGCCAGCGTGCCGGCAATCCGCAGCCCGGCGAGGAAGAAGGGCAGGGCGGATGGCAGCCGCAGCAGCGCCAGCGTCTGCCATCGGCTTGCCCCGTTCAGCCGGAACAGGTCGGCCAGCTCCGGCGGCGTCGCCGCCAGCCCCGCCGCAGTGTTGGACAGCACCGGGAAGAACGCGACGATGGTGGCGCAAACCACCATGGCGGCGAATTGCTGATGCACCCAGATGATGATCAGCGGTGCGATGGCGACCACCGGCGTCACCTGCAACACCACCGCCCAGGGCTGGATCGCCGCGCGCGCCAGCCGGCTCGCCGCCATCGCCATCGCCAGCGCCATGCCGAGCAACGCCGCCGCCAGCAGCGCCGCCCCGGTCACCGCGAGGGTCGAGACCAGCGACAGCAGCAGCGAGGCCCGGTCCGCCCAGAATGCGATCACGATCGCCGCCGGCCCCGGCAGCACGTAAGGCTTCACCCGCAAGCCGATCACCAGCCCCTGCCACAGCGCCAGCGCCGCAACGCCAAAGACGATCGGCGCCCATCGCTCGGCGCGTCTCATGCCGGCATCACCGCGCGCAGCGTCTCCGTCACCTCGCGGACCAGCGCGGCATAGGCTGGATCGGTCCGCCTATCCCCGCCCTCGGCGAGCGGGCTGGCAATCTCCGCGGCGATCCGCCCCGGCCGCGGCGTCATCACCACGATGCGCGTGGCGAGATACGCCGCCTCGTAGATCGAATGGGTGACGAACACGATCGTGCTGCCGGTCTCCCGCCACAGCGCCAGCAAATCATCCTGCAACCGATTGCGGGTGAATTCATCAAGGGCGGCGAACGGCTCGTCCATCAGCAGCAGCCGCGGCCGCGACACCAGCGCCCGCGCGATCGCCACCCGCATCCGCATCCCGCCCGACAAGGCGGCCGGCTTCGCATCCTCGAACCCCGCCAGCCCGAGTCGCGCCAGCAGCGCATGGACCGAGGCCGCGTCCTCCTCGAAGTGTTGCCCGGCGAGGCGCAGCGGCAAATGCACGTTCCGCGCCGCACTCGCCCAGGGGAGCAGCGTGGCATCCTGGAACACGAAGCCGATCTCGCCCGCGCCGGGTGCCGCACCCCCGTCCCAGGCCAGCCGCCCCGCATCCGGCGCATCGAGTCCGGCCAGCAGCCGCAGCAGCGTCGACTTGCCGCAGCCCGAGGGCCCGAGCAGGGCGACGAACTCGCCCCGCCCGATTTCCGCATCGATCCCCGCGAGCGCGACAATTCCCGTCCCGAACTGCCGCGTTACCTGCTCGAGCCGCACCATCTCAGCGCGCGGCCGCTTTCCCCTTCGGCAGGAAGCGCAGCGTATAGGCCTTGCGATAGTCGAACTGCGCCGGATACAGCCCGGCCGCGCGCATCTGCTCGTAGAAGCCCTTCCACCGCGCATCGGTCATCCCGCCGATCCCGATCTTCGCCGTGGTCGCATCCTCCACCACCTGATGCGCCTTGAGCTGGTCATAGCCGAATTTCAGCAGCGCCGGCGTCATGTCCGGGTTGGCCTTGCGGATCAGCGCGAAGGCGGGCGCCGGATTGCCGTCGAGATAGGATTTCCACCCCGCGGCCGACGCCTCGATGAAGCGGCGCACCACCGAGGGGTCGGTCTTGGCCAGCTTGCGCGAGGTCGCGATCAACTCGCCATACCCGTCGAACCCCGCCTGGTCGAGCCGCAGCACCACCGGGAAATGCCCGGTCTTCTGCTTCACGAGAAACGGCTCCGAGGTGAGAAACCCCTGCACCACGAGGTCCTTGCTGGTGAAGAACGGGGCGAGGCTGAAATCGTAGGGGCGGATCTGGCTGTCGCTATAGCCGTATTTCTGCTTGAGAAAGAGCCACCACCCCGCCCGCGTATCCGCCGAAATCGCGATCGGCTTGCCCTTGAGTGCGGCGAAACTGTCCTCGTTCGCGCCCCGATGCGCGATCAGCACGTCGATATCCTTCTGGAAGAACGCGGCGACCGCGACGAAGGGGATCTTCTGCTGCACGAAATTGAAGGCGAGGAAGCTGTTCGAGGTGATGTCGAAATCGAGCCGCCCGGCGAGCAGCAGCTGCGCGTTGTTCACCTGCGGCCCGCCCTCGCGGATCGTCACGTCGAGGCCATATCTGCGGTAGATGCCCTCCGCCACCGCCTGATAGAAGCCGCCATATTCGGCCTCGGCCACCCAGTCGAGCCCGAACGTGACCTTCTGCAGCTTCGGCGGCGAGGCGGCATGGGCCAGCGCCGGTGCGGCGCAGAGCAGCGTGGCAAGCAGTCGAGGCAAGGAGCGGAACCAGTCCATGAGCTTTTCCCCGTGGGTTTTCTTCAGTCATTATCAACAGAGTTCGGTACGGCCGTCGAGAGGTCAAGACCGATGAGCGAGCCGCGCATCAAGGCCGGCATCTGGGTGCAGATGGCGCTGCGGCTCGGCGCCGCCGATGGCAGGCCCGGCATGCTGCTGCATCGTGGCGACGAGGATGCCGGCGGCGTGCTGGTGCTGCTGCGCGGCCGGATGGGGGTGGTGATCCTGAGCCAGACGCGCGATGCGCTGGGCCGCCCGGCCTGGCTGCGCGCCACCGGCCCCGATCCGGTCGACGATGCGCGGGCCGATTCCTATGTCGAGAAGCAGCTCGGCTTCGACCCCGATCTCTGGGTCGTCGAGTTCGAGGCGCCGGACTATCTGCCGCCCTTCGAGGGCACGCTCATCTGAATGCAGAAGGGCCGCGCCTTCCGGCACGGCCCCTCGCTCTGGTCATGCGATTTAGAGCACGTTCCGATCCATCCGGATCGGATGTCGTGCTCTATCCTATTGATAATTAGAGCATCTTTATCCGATCAGATGATTCCATCTGATCGGATGATGCTCTAGCTCACTCCGCCGGTGCGGTCGCCGCCGCCGGCTCTGCCGCCGCCGTGGCGCCATGCGCGAGGTAGAGGCCAAGGGCCGTGATCACCACGGCGCCGACGATGTTGCCGAGCGTCACCGGGATCTCGTTCCAGACCCACCACTGCCCGACCGTCACCTTCGCACCGAGCATGATGCCGCAGGGGATCGCGAACATGTTGACCACGCAGTGCTCGAAGCCTTGCGCGACGAAGGCCATGATCGGCATGAACATCGCGAAGATCTTGCCGATCACCGAGCGCGAGACGAGCGCCATCACCGCGCCGAGGCTGACCATCCAGTTGCAGACCACGCCCTTGGAGAACGCGGTCAACCAGCCGGCGCCGCCGGCATGCATGTAGGGGATCACCTTGAGCGTCGCGATGGCGGCGATCTTCGCGCCCACCGCATCCGGTGCGACGGTGAAGAACTTGGTGTCGATCGCGGCGAAAAGTGCCGCATAGGCCAGGCTGCCGATCAGGTTGCCGACATAAACGAGCACCAGACCGCTGACGATGCTGCCGAAGCCGAGCCGCCCGACCATGCCGGCATAGGGCAGCAGCGCCGCGTTGCCGGTGAACAGTTCGAGGCCAAGCAGCACCAGCAGGATGAAGCCGACCGGGAAGAACATCGCGCTGACCACCAGATTGCCGGTGGCGACCAGGGCGGACACGAACAGCGTTGTCGTGAACCCGAGGAACAGGCCCGACAGGATGCCGGTGAGAACGATCGTCTTGGCCGGCAGGTTCCCCTTGGCGGTGCCCGCGTCTCTCATCGCCGCTGCGAGTGCGGGCGGATTCAACCAATCCATTGTTGTCGCTCCTTGTGCTTGGACTAGCCGCGCCATTACCATGTCACAGTATTTCGTCAACACATTTTCGTGTATTTCGGCATGAATTACGATATAAGCAGTCACGCTGTCCGGTCAGACCGCAAAACGACATGCAACAATAAAGAATTCCGCGTCAGTATTGAATGACGCGGCACCAATATTGAACGGATAGTAAGTTTTATTTGGACCGCCGCATCTTCTTTCGACGGAATTGCCGCCTCAGGCGCTAGAGCACGACATCCGATCCATCAGGATCGGTTTTCGTGCTCTAGCATGTCGATGATTAAAGAATCTTTATCCGGTCAGAGGATTCCGTCCGAACGGATCATGCTCTGGCGACTTCGCGGGACAGGCGATCCACCGCCGCGGCCGCGCTTTCTGTCAGCCCCGTGCCGCCATGCGCGCGGAAGGCGATGATCTTCGCCCGCATCCTGGGGTCCCAGAACTTGCGGATATGCGCCTCGATGCTGGCCACCGCCTCGTCATCGGCGGCGGTGTTGAAAAAAGTGGCGATCTGGTTCGCCATGTAGACGAGTTTGCGGTCCTGATCTTCAGGCGACATGGCTGGCAGCTCCAAAGCGAATGCGTGTTTCGTGGGTAAAAACTTCAAACCCGTCATCGCGCGCGACGGCGGCGAGCGTAATTCCGGCGGTTTCGGCGGCGCGGATCGCATGGGCGCTCGGCACCGACACCGCGACGATCACCGGCGCGCCGGCGACCGCGCATTTCTGGATCAGCTCGATCGAGACCCGGCTGGTCATCAGCACGACCCCGCCGGCGGCAGGCCGCCCGGCGCGGGCGAGGGCGCCGAACACCTTGTCGAGCGCGTTGTGCCGGCCGACATCCTCGCGCACCAGCACCGAACCATCGGCCGGGTCGAGAAACCCGGCGGCATGCACCGCCCTGGTCTCGCGGTTCAGCGCCTGCTGCCCGGCCATCGCCCGCATGCCCTGCATCACCGCCTCGGCCGAGACGCTCAGCGCCGAGCCGACCACCGGCAAGCGTCGGTTCGCCTCGGCGAGACTCTCCAGCCCGCACAGCCCGCAGCCGAGTGCACCGGCAAGGTGACGGCGCCGGCGGGCCAGCCGCTCGCCGATCTCGGTGCCAACCTGCATCCGGCACTCCACCCCGTCCTCGACGGCGACGATGCGGCACTCCCGCACATCCTCGGCGCGGTCGACGATGCCTTCCGACAGGCTGAACCCGATCGCGAAATCCTCGAGATCCCGCGGTGTCGCCATCATCACGGCATAGCCGACCCGGTCGTAGCTCAGCGCCACGGCCGTCTCCTCCGGCACCAGCCTGGTGCCGGCAACGACGTCGCCATGATGGAACGCCGTCGCCGCCACCCGCACGACAGGGGCGGGCAGAGACGTCATTCCGCCGGCACGGCCTCGATCTGCCGCGTCCGGCGGCCGAGATCGGCGTAGTCCTGCTGCGTCGCCGTCGGCCCGTTCGAGGGCGAGACCTGCACCGCCGTCACCTTGTATTCAGGGCAGTTGGTCGCCCAGTCCGAATAGTCGGTGGTGACGACATTGGCCATCGTCATCGGGTGATGGAAGGTGGTGTAGACCACCCCCGGCGCCACGCGGTCTGTCACCTTCGCGCGCAGCGAGGTCTCGCCGGCCCGGCTCGCGAGCTTGACCCACGCCCCGTCATTGATCCCGCGCTGCTCGGCATCGTGCGGATGGATCTCGAGCAGATCCTCCTCGTGCCAGGCGGTATTGGCGGTGCGCCGCGTCTGCGCGCCGACATTGTATTGCGACAGGATGCGCCCGGTGGTCAGCAGCAGCGGGAAGCGCGGCCCGGTCTTCTCGTCGGTCGCGACATATTCGGTGACAAAGAACCGCCCCCGGCCGCGGACGAACCCGTCCACATGCATCACCGGCGTGCCTTCCGGTGCGGTTTCGTTGCAGGGCCACTGCACCGAGCCTTCCCGCTCCAGCAGGCCGAAGGACACGCCCGAGAAGCTCGGCGTCAGCCGCGCGATCTCGTCCATGATCTCGGAGGGATGCGTGTAGTTCATGTTGTAGCCCAGCGCCCGGGCGATCAGCTGGGTGACCTCCCAGTCCTCGTAGCCGTTCTTCGGCGTCATCACCTTGCGCACGAGCTGGATGCGCCGCTCGGCATTGGTGAAGGTGCCGTTCTTCTCGAGGAAGGTCGAGCCCGGCAGGAACACATGGGCGAACTGCGCCGTCTCGTTCAGGAACAGATCCTGCACGACGACGCATTCCATCGCCGCGAGCCCGGCGGTGACATGCTTGATGTCCGGGTCGGACTGCGCGATGTCCTCGCCCTGGATGTAGAGCCCCTTGAACGTGCCATCCACCGCGGCGTCCAGCATGTTCGGGATGCGCAGTCCCGGCTCGCCATCGAGCGAAACGCCCCAATCGATCTCGAAAGCTTGCCGGACTTCCGGTGTCGAGACATGGCGATAGCCGCTGAACTCATGCGGGAAACTGCCCATGTCGCAGCTGCCCTGCACGTTGTTCTGCCCGCGCAGCGGGTTCACGCCGACGCCGACGCGGCCGATATTGCCGGTCGCCATCGCGAGATTGGCGAGCGCCATCACCGCCGTCGTGCCCTGGCTGTGCTCGGTCACGCCAAGCCCGTAATAGATCGCGGCATTCCCGCCCGTGGCGTAGAGCCGCGCCGCCGCCCGCACGAGTTGCGGATCGACGCCCGTGGTCGCCGCCAGCGCCTCGGGGCTGTTCCGCTCGGCGGCGGCGAACTCGGCCCACTGGGTAAAGGCGTCGAGATCGCAGCGCTCGCGGACGAAAGCCTCGTCGAAGAGGTTCTCGGTGACGATCACATGGGCGAGGGCGGTCAGCATGGCGACATTGGTGCCCGGCCGTAGCGGCAGATGATGCGCCGCCTCGACATGCGGGGTGCGGACGAGGTCGATCCGCCGCGGATCGATCACGATCAGCTTCGCCCCCTCGCGCAGCCGCTTCTTCATCCGCGAGCCGAACACCGGGTGGCCATCGGTCGGGTTGGCGCCGATCACCAGAATCACGTCGGCCTGCTCGACGCTGTCGAAATCCTGCGTCCCCGCCGAGGTGCCGAAGGTCTGCGACAGGCCATAGCCGGTCGGCGAGTGGCACACCCGCGCGCAGGTATCGACGTTATTGTTGCCGAACCCGGCGCGGACCAGCTTCTGCACGAGGAAGGTCTCCTCGTTGGTGCAGCGCGACGAGGTGATACCGCCGACCGAGCCCTTGCCATAGGTCGTCTGGATCCGCTTGAACTCCGAGGCGACATGGCTGATCGCCTCGTCCCACGACACTTCCCGCCACGGATCGGAAATCTTCGCCCGGATCATCGGCTTGGTGATCCGGTCCTGATGCGTCGCATAGCCCCAGGCGAAGCGCCCCTTCACGCAGGAATGGCCATGATTCGCCTTGCCGTCCTTGTAGGGCACCATGCGCACGAGTTCCTCGCCGCGCATTTCCGCCTTGAACGAGCAGCCCACACCGCAATAGGCGCAGGTCGTCACCACCGAATGTTCCGGCTGGCCGATCTCGACGACGGATTTCTCCATCAGCGTCGCGGTCGGGCAAGCCTGCACGCAGGCGCCGCACGACACGCACTCGGATTCGAAGAAACTCTCCTCCATCCCCGGCGAAACCTTTGAGTCGAAGCCGCGCCCGGCAATGGTCAGCGCGAAGGTGCCCTGCACCTCCTCGCAGGCCCGCACGCAGCGCGAGCAGACGATGCACTTGGCCGGATCGAACTGGAAATACGGGTTGGAGAGGTCCTTGGCCGAGTCGAGATGGTTCTCGCCCTCATAGCCATAGCGCACCTCCCGCAGCCCGACCGCGCCGGCCATGTCCTGCAACTCGCAATTGCCATTGGCCGAGCAGGTCAGGCAGTCCAGCGGGTGGTCGGAGATGTAAAGCTCCATCACCCCGCGGCGCAGCTTGCCGAGCCGCTCGTTCTGGGTGTGGACCACCATGCCCTCCGCCACCGGCGTGGTGCAGGAGGCCGGCGTGCCCGCGCGCCCCTCGATCTCCACGAGGCAGAGCCGGCACGAGCCGAAACTGTCCAGCATGTCGGTGGCGCAGAGCTTGGGGATCTGCGTGCCGATCTCCATCGCCGCCCGCATGACCGACGTGCCTTCCGGCACGCTGACCTTCACCCCGTCGATCGTCAGGGTAACGAGGCTTTCCGCCTCGCTGGGCTTGGTGCCGTAGTCGATTTCATGGACGAGACCCATGGTGGTTCTCCTTCACTCAGCTGCGGCGGGGAGTTTCGGCGCGCGAAACTCTTCCGGGAAATGGTTGATGGCGGACAGCACCGGATACGGCGTGAAGCCGCCCAGCGCGCAGAGCGAGCCGAATTTCATCGTCTCGCAGAGATCGCGCACTAGTGCCAGGTTCTTCTCCGGCTCGATGCCGGCGCGAAGGCGGTCGAACGTCTCCACCCCGCGCGTCGAGCCGATGCGGCAGGGCGTGCACTTGCCGCAGGATTCGAGGGCGCAGAATTCCATCGCGAAACGGGCCATCTGCACCATGTCGGCGGTGTCGTCGAACACCACGAGCCCGCCATGGCCGATCAGCCCGTCGCGCTTGGCGAAGGCCTCGTAATCATAGGGCGTGTCGAACATCGAGGGCGGGAAATAGGCGCCGAGCGGCCCGCCCGCCTGCACCGCCTTCACCGGCCGGCCCGATGCGGTGCCGCCGCCGATCTCGTTCACCAGCTCGCCCAGCGTCACGCCGAAGGCGCATTCGAACAGCCCGCCCTGCTTCACATTGCCGGCGAGCTGCACCGGCATCGTCCCGCGCGAGCGCCCGTAGCCGACCTCGGCATAGCGCTTCGCCCCCTCGGCGAGGATGAACGGCACGCTGGCGAGGCTGATCGTGTTGTTGATGATGGTCGGCCGGCCGAACAGCCCCTCGATCGCCGGCAACGGCGGCTTCGGCCGCACCTGCCCGCGCTTGCCCTCGAGGCTCTCCAGCAGCGAGGTCTCCTCGCCGCAGACATAGGCCCCGGCGCCGACCCGCACTTCGAGGTCGAAATCATGCGCGCTGCCGTTGATCCCCTTGCCGAGATAGCCGGCGCGCTCCGCCAGCTCGATCGCCCGGCGCATCATCCGGATCGCGAGCGGATATTCCGAGCGGATATAGACATATCCCTTGGTCGCGCCCACCGCGACACCCGCGATCGTCATGCCCTCGATCAGCATGAACGGATCGGCTTCCATGATCAGACGGTCGGCGAAGGTGCCGGAATCGCCCTCGTCGGCGTTGCAGACGATGTATTTCCGGTCCGCCGCCGCCCGGGCGACGGTCTCCCACTTGATCCCGGTCGGGAAGCCAGCACCGCCGCGCCCGCGCAGCCCGCTCTCCTTCACCGCGGCGACGGTCGCCGCCGGCCCCATCGACAGCGCGGCCTCCAGCCCCTTGTAGCCGCCATGATGGCGGTAATCCTCGAGCGAGAGCGGATCGATGATCCCGGCGCGGCCGAAGGTGAAGCGCGTCTGCTTTGCGAGATAGGCGATCTCCTCGACATGGCCGACGCATTTTTCATGCGGCGCGCCGTCGAAGAAGCGGGCCTCGAACAGCCCCGGCACGTCGGCGACGCCGATATTGCGATAGCCGATCCGCCCCGATGCGGTGGCGACCTCGACCAGCGGCTCCATGAAGAACATCCCGCGCGAGCCGTTGCGCACGATCGTCACCGGAATGTTGCGCGCCTGCGCCTCCGCCTCGATCGCGGCGGCAACCCGGTTCGCCCCGATCGCAACGGCGGCCATGTCCTGGGGTACGAAAATCTTCATCACGCGGCCTCCGCGACCAAAGCTTCGAGCGTGGCGGCATCGGCCCGCCCCACCGGCTCGTCGTCGAACAGCGCGCCCGGCGCCGTCGCGCACAGGCCAAGGCAATACACCGCCTCGACGGTGAGCCGCCCGTCCGGCGTGGTGCCGCCCCAGTCCAGCCCGAGCGCATCGAGCAGGCGCCGCGCATTCGCCTCCGACCCCATCGACTGGCAGGCCTCGGCCCGGCACAGTTTCAGCACGTGGCGGCCGGCCGGCTCGCGGCGGAAATCATGATAGAAGCTGATCACCCCATGAACTTCGGCGCGGGTGATGTTGAGCGCCTCGGCGATCAGCGGCTCCGCCGCGCGCGGCACATGCCCAAAACTCTCCTGCAATGCGTGCAGGATTGGCAGCAGCGGGCCTTCCTCGCCGACATGATCCCGGATCACGGCGCGTGCCGCGTCTTCGTTCCACTGGGCTGGCGTCTGGTCCATTCCGACTATCCCGTTTCCTCGCTCGGCCAGGATGACCGAGTCTCCTGCTTAAGCGATGCAGGTTAATGATTTCTCTATTATCCCCAAGTTCACGTCGGTAAACAAGCCAAAGACCGGATTGTTTGATAGAAAACGTCTATCAAACACCCGCCCGGCCGGGCGCGGCCAGCGCCGCCGCCCGCGCTTCCGCCACCTCCACCAGCGCCGCCACCAGCGGCGAGACCGGCTCGCGGTTCGGCAGCACCAGCCCGACCGCGTGAACCTCCTCCGGCCCGGTGATCGGGATCGCCCGCAGCCGCGGCGTCAGTCCGAAAATCTGCGCCAGCTTCTCCGGCAGCACGCAGGCCCAGCGCCCGGTCTGCACATGGCTCACCAGCACGACGATCGAGTTGCTCTCCAGCGTCGGCCGCAGCTCGGTGCCGGCATTGCGCAGCAGCCGGTCGAGAATCCGCCGGTTCTGCATGTCCGGCGTCAGCAGGCAGAGCGGGATCCGCCCGACCTCGGCCCAGCTCACCTGATCGCGCCGGCCGAGCGGCGCATCCGCCGCCGTCAGCAGCCGGTAGCGCTCCTCATAGAGCGGCACCACCCGGTTCTTGCCCACCGGCTCGTTGTCGATATAGGTCACCCCGGCATCGACCTCGAAATTCTCCAGCCGCCGCAGCACCTCGTTCGAGGTGCAGGACTGGATCGAGAACCGCACCGCATCGTGCTGGCGCCGATAGGGCGTCGTGAGTTCCGTGATCGTGGCCAGCGCGGTCGGGATCGCGGCGATCCGCAGCAACCCCGAAAGCCCCAGCTTCAGCGCGCGGATATCGGCGCGCATCGCCTGCATGTCGCCGACGATGCGCCGCGCCCAGTCGAGCACCCGCTCGCCCTCAGGGGTAAACCCCTGAAAGCGTGACGACCGCTCGACCAGCGGCATCCCCAGCGCCTCCTCCAGCGCGCGAATCCCCGCCGAGAAGGTGGGCTGGGTCACACCGCAGCTCTCCGCGCCGCGGCCGAAGTGCCGCTCGCGCGCCAGCGCCAGCAGGTATTCGAGCTTCTCGATCAAGCGCCCTCGGCCACCAGCACCAGCCGCCCGGTCACCTCGCCGGCCTTGAGCCGGTGGATCGCCGCATCCGCCTCGCGCTGCGGCACCGTCTCGATCTGCAGCTTCGGCAGCGCCCCGCCCTGGGCGAGATCGACCAGCTCGCGCAGATCGCCCGGCGTGCCGACGAAACTGCCCTGCAATGTCAGCGCCCGCATCGGCATGAAGGGCAGGGGGATGTTCAGCTCGCCGCCGAACAGCCCGACCATGATCAGCTTGCCGCCCTTGGCCAGCGCCGCATGCGCCGCCTTCGCCGTGCCCGAGCCGTTGACGAGGTCGATGATCGCCTCCGGCTGCCCGCCGCACGCCGCGATGATCGCCTTGTGCAGCGCCGGATCGTTGCCATCCACCACCGCGCTGGCGCCCGCCGCCAGCGCCGCCGCGCGCTTCGTCGCGCTGGTATCGACGCTGACGATCGCCCTGTGCCCGAGCGCGCGCAGCACCGCGATCGCCGACAGCCCGAGCCCGCCCGCGCCGATCAGCACCACCGGCGTGTCCGCCGGCAGCGGCATCACCTTGCGGATCGCGGCATAGACCGTGATGCCCGAACACGCATAGGTCGCCGCCAGCGCGGGATCGAGATCGCCGGGATCGACGAGGTGCCCCGCATGCGCCGCGATCACATGGGTCGCGTAGCCGCCATGCTGGTAGATGCCGAGCGAGCGCTGCTTGGCGCAGAGATTGTCCTCGCCCGCCTTGCACCGCGCGCATTCGCCGCAGCCGACCCAGGGATACACGATCCGCACATCCCCCACCTTCGCCCCGCTCGCCTCCGGCCCGAGCTTCACCACCCGGCCGACGATCTCATGGCCCAGCGCCAGCGGCAGCGTGATTCCCCGCCGCACGATCTCATAACGCCCGGCGCTGCCGAGATCGTAATACCCGTCCCAGAGATGCAGGTCGGAATGGCAGACGCCGCAATGCGTCACCTCCAGCAAGATCTCCTGCCCCTTCGGCTCGGGCATCGGCAGGTCGATTTCCTTCAGCGGCGCCCCGTTCTCGACAACGGCCCAGGCTTTCATCGTGGTGGACATTCCGGTCTCCCATTTTTGATCCACCGCGAGTATCGGGCGCATCGCGCCGTTCAGGCAAGCCGGGCCGGCCGCATGGCGCGGAAGATCAGCCCCGCGCCGCATGGCGCGTGAGTTCACCCTTCTGCCGGCGCCGCGTCCTGCCGTGCCAGGATCACCCCGGCGAGATAGAGCGAGCCGCAGATCAGCACCCGCTTCGGCGCCCCGTCCGCGGCGAGCCGCCGCAGCGCGGTTTCCACATCCGGCCCCGCCGTCGCCACCCCGCCCGACGCCTCGATGATCGCCTCGACCGGCAAGGCGAGATGCTGCCCCGGCTCGACCACCGCCTGCACCGATGCCGCCTGCGGCAGCAGGATGCGCAGGAATTCCGCGACGTCCTTGGCCTGCTTCATCCCGACGACGAGATGCGTCTCCCCCTCCCAGCCGGCCAAAACCTCGGCCAGCGCCTGCGCCCCGCCCGGATTATGCGCGCCATCGAGCCAGAGTTCCGAGCCCGAAGGCAGCAGCGCTTCCAGCGGCGCGGCGAGGCGCTGCAACCGCGCCGGCCATTCCGCCGCCGCCATGCCGCGCGCGAAAGCGGCCTCGCCGAACCCGAACCCGCCGGCGCGCAGGGCGGCGATGGCGATGCCGGCATTGTCGAATTGATGCGCGCCGGGCAGGGCAGGGCGGGGCAGCTCCAGCCGCCCGTCCTCATCCTCATACACAGCACCCGCGCCCTGCTGCATGATCCGCCACTGCCGCCCGCGCACCGCGAGCTTCACCCCGGCCGCCTTCGCCCTGGCATCCAGCACGGCCAGTACCTCCGGCGTCTGGAACCCGGTCACGGCCCGGCTGCCCGCCTTCATGATCCCGGCCTTCTCGGCGGCGATCACGGTTTCGGTATCGCCGAGGAATTCGCGGTGATCGAGCGAGATCGCGGTGATCGCGGCGGCTGCCGGCGGCGGGATCACGTTGGTCGCATCGAAGGTGCCGCCGAGCCCCACCTCGATGATGGCGATCTCCGCCGGGCGGGATGCGAACAGCACGAAGGCGGCGGCGGTGATCGCCTCGAACACGGTGATGGGGGCGGCGTCGTTCACCCGCTCCACCTCGTCGAGCGCTGCGTCCAGCTCGTCATCGCTGACCAGCGCGCCGGCCAGCCGGATGCGCTCGTTGAACCGCACGAGATGCGGCGAGGTATAGACATGCGCGCGCAGCCCCGCCGCCTCGGCCATGCCGCGCAGGAAGGCGCAGACGCTGCCCTTGCCGTTGGTCCCGGCGACATGGATCGTCGGCGGCAGGCGCCGCTCGGGATGGCCGAGCGCTGCCAGCAGCCGCTCCAGCCGTTCCAGCCGCAGGTCGATCAGCCGCGGATAGAGCGTGTGCAGCCGCTCGATCCGCGCATCGATCCGGCTCGATCCCGTCGCCGCCCCGCTCATGCCGCCCGCCTTGCGCCGCGCCTCACGCCGCGCCTCACGCCGCCTCCGCGTCCGGCCGCCCCACCTTGAGCAGGCCGAGCAGCCGCCCGAGCGTCGCCGCCATCTCGCCGCGCGCCAGCACCATGTCGACCATGCCGTGTTCGAGCAGGTATTCGGCGCGCTGGAAGCCTTCCGGCAGTTTCTCGCGGATCGTCTCCTCGATCACCCGCGCCCCGGCAAAGCCGATCAGCGCGTTCGGCTCGGCGATCTGGATATCGCCGAGCATCGCGAACGAGGCGGTCACCCCGCCGGTGGTCGGATCGGTCAGCACGACGATATAGGGCAGCCCCGCCTCGCGGACCATCTGCACCGCGATGGTGCTGCGCGGCATCTGCATCAGGCTCACCGGCCCTTCCTGCATCCGCGCCCCGCCCGAGGCGGTGAACACGATCAGCGCCGCCTTCTGCAACACCGCGAGCCGGGCGGCGGCGACCAGCGCCTCGCCCATCGCCGCCCCCATCGAGCCGCCCATGAAGCGGAAATCCATCGCCGCGATCACCGCCCGATGCCCGCCCACGGTGCCATGCGCGACCAGCACGGCATCCTCCATCCCGGTCTTCCTGCGTGCATCGGCGAGCCGGTCGGGATATTTCTTGCGATCCTGGAATTTCAGCGGATCGACCGGCACCCTGGGCAGGTCGATCCGCTGGAACTTGCCGCCATCGAAGGTCCAGGCCAGCCGCTCGGCCGCCGTCGCCCGCATGTGGTGGCCGCAATGCGGGCAGACCTTGAGGTTGGTCTCCAGTTCGCGGTGAAAGATCATCTGCTGGCAGGCGCTGCACTGATGCCAGAGATTGTCCGGCGCCTCCTTGCGCCCGAGCAGGGTGCGAATGCGCGGGCGGACGAATTCGGAAAGCCAGTTCATGTCGGGCCGGTCAGAAAATGCTGTTGATCAGGTCGTCGCCGAGGCCGAACCCGGCCCCCATCGCGATCGCCCGGCCAAAGCCCGAATTCAGGAACCCGCCGAGCAGCCCGCCGCCCTGCTGGGGATAGCCCTGCTGGGGGTATTGCGGCTGCGGCTGATACGCCGGCTGGGTCATTGGCTGACTCTGGGGCTGACCCTGGGGCTGGTAAGCCGGCTGAGACATCGGCTGAGTTTGGGGCACCGAGCCGGCGAGCGCGGCCGGCTGGTTCGCCACGAAATTGTGAAGCGCCTGGAGCAGCCCGCCCACCTGATTCTGCTCCGCCTGGATCGCCAGCGCGATCTCGCGCAGGTCCAGCAGCCACTCCCGCGCGTCCTGGTTCCCGGCGTCCCGCGCCGCTTGCAGCTTCTGCGCCAGCGCCTTCAGCTGGCCGGCCGTCTGCTGCGCCTGGCCCTGCAACTGGTCATATTGCGTGTCGATCGTCTGGATATCCATGGGACCCGTCCTTTCGCGTAAACCGTTCATATAGAATCAACGGCGGCAAAAGTCAGGCCGCCGCCCGCCCGCCGCGCCAGGCCCGGCACGCCTCGCCAAAGGCCGCGAACAGGCGCTGCCGGTCCGGCGCCTCCATCACCGCCCATTCCGGGTGCCATTGCACGGCGATGGCGAAGCCCGTCGCCCCCTCGACCCGCACCGCCTCGATCGTCCCGTCCGGCGCCACCGCCTCGGCCGCGAGCCCCGGCGCCAGCCGGTCGATCGCCTGGCCGTGCAGCGAATTGACCATGATCGTCTCCGCCCCGCAGATATGCCGCAGCGCGCCGCTCAGCCGCACCTCGTGCTTGAGCGCCATCTGCTCGGCCCGCGTGCCCTCGCCGGCGCGATGATCGAGCCGCCCGGGGAGCGTATGCACGCGCTGGTGCAGCGTCCCGCCAAGGGCGACGTTGAGTTCCTGCAACCCGCGGCAGATGCCGAGCACCGGCATCCCGCGGGCAAGGGCGGCGCGGATCAGCGGCAGCGTCGTCGCGTCGCGGTCGGCATCATGCGCGTCCGGCGTCTCGTCATTGGCAACGCCGTAGCGCGTCGGCATCACGTTGCTCGGGCTGCCGTTGAACAGGATGCCGTCCAGCCGGTCGAGCACGGCGATCATCGCCTCGCCTTCCGGCGGGATCAGCAGCGGCAGCGCGTCGCTCGCCGCGATCACCGCCTCGCCGTAGCGCGCCGGGGTCGCGTGCTGGTGGTGGTTGCCGATGAACTTGGTGCAGGCGGGAATGCCGATGATGCTGGGCATGAAATCCTCGTCAGGTGAGTCTGTCAGGTCAGGCGTCGGGGTCGGAAGGCGGCGGCGAGTGCGGCGAGGGACGCGCATGCGAACATGGCGAAGGCCATTGGCCGGGCGGTGCCGTCGGCGAAGGCGCCGACCAGCGCGCCGGTGATCGCCCCGCCGACATATTGCCAGGTGCCGAGCAGGGCCGAGGCCGAGCCCGCATGCGCCTGGTGCCGCGAGAGGGCGGCGACCAGCGCGCTTGGCAGCGTCAGCCCGTAACTCGCCTGGCAGATGAACAGCCCGGCGATGATCGGCAGCGGCCCGCCGCCGCGCAGCGCCGCCACCACCAGCACGATGGTCCCGCACAAAAGTGCGACGACCGAAGCCGAAATCACCGGCCGCAGCCCCGCCCGCGCCACCAGATGCGGGTTCCACTGGTTGAACCCGATATAGATCGCCGCATTCAGCCCGAACAGCAGCGCATAGGCGAGCGGGTGCCAGTGATACGCGCCGATGAACACCGCCGGCGTGCCGGCAAGATAGGCGAACAGCGCGCCGATCGCGAAGGTGCCGGTCAGCGCATGGGTCAGGAAGCCGCGCTCGGCGGCGATCTGCCCGTAGCGGATGATGATGGTGCGAAACCCCACCGTGCTCCGCCGCGAGACCGGCAGCGTATCCGGCAGCTTCACCCATACCATCGCGATCGCGACGATCCCGTAGAGCGTCGCCAGGACAAAGATCCACCGCCACGAGCCGAAGGCGATCACCGCGCTGCCGAGAATCGGGGCGATGATCGGCGCCACCCCCATCACCAGCATCAGCCGCGAGAACAGCATCGCCGCCGCCGGTCCGTCGGCGATGTCGCGCACCATCGCCCGCGGCACCACCACCGCGGCCGAGCCGCCAAAGGCGGCGAGCAGCCGGAACCACGACAGCGATGCCGTGTTCCATGCCAGCGTGCAGCCGATCGAGGCGGCGATATAGAGCCCGAGCCCGAGCAGGATCGGCAGCCGCCGCCCGGCCCGGTCGGAAAACGGCCCCTGCGTCATCTGCCCCGCGGCGAGCCCGGCGAAATAGGCGGCGAGCGTCAGCCCCGGCCCGGCCGGGTCGTGGAACTGCCGGGCGATGGTCGGAAAGGCAGGCAGATACATGTCGACCGACACCGGCCCGATCGCGATCAGGAAGCCGAGCAGCAGCGGCAGGCGCCGGCTCGTCGCGAGATCCGGCGCCGCTTCGGCGACAGCGCGTGGTGCGGATGACATCATCTGATCATAACGCCGCCGCGAAACCCGGCAAACGCCCCGTCAGCGCAATCCTGCCGGGCGTCGGCGATCTGGATCAGCCCGCCCCGCGCAGGATCGTCACCGCGAGATAGGCCGCGAGCCCCAGCCCGAGTGCGACGATCATCCCGGCGAGTGCCAGGTCGAGCCGGTCATTCCCCGGCGCGCGGGCGGCCTCGTCGAGAATCGCCCGCCGGTTGGCGACGAAGCGCAGCATCGCGGCGGCGACCATCAGCGCCCCGGCGATGATCAGCGCGATCCCCACCGCGTCCGAGGCCAGCGTCCCCGACACGGTGAAGGTGCGGCCGAGCGACTGCCCGGCCACCTGCAGAAACAGGTTGAAGCGTTCGACGAGAAAGCCGAACGCCATCACCGCGATGGCGGTGCGCACCCAGGCGAGGAAGGTGCGCTCGTTCGCCGCGTGGTCGCCAAACCGCGGTACGGTCACGCCGCCCGCTTGGCCACCTCTTCCGGCGACATGTGGACGAGGGCGGTATAATCCGCGATCAGCGTCTCGGTGATCGGGCCGGGGGTGAAGGTCAGCTCGCCGATCTGGCGCACCGGCGTCACCTCGGCGGCGGTGCCGGCGAGGAACACCTCGCTCGCCTTCGCCATCTCCTCGGGCAGGATGTGCCGCTCATGCACCGGGATCTGCCGCGCGCGGGCCAGCGCCATCACGGTGCGGCGGGTGATCCCGTCGAGGAAGCAATCCGGCGTCGGCGTGTGCAGTTCGCCGTCGATCGCGAAGAAAATGTTCGCCCCCGTCGCCTCGGCGACATGCCCGTCGAGGGTGAGCATCAGCGCGTCGTTGAACCCCTCGGCCTCGGCCGCGTGCTTCGAGAGCGTGCCGATCATGTAGAGCCCGGCGGCCTTCGAGGCGGTCGGCGCGGTCCGCGCGTCCGGCCGGCGCCACTGCGCCATGCCGAGGGTGATGCCCTTCATCCGGTCGTTGCCGAACAGGTTCGGCCACGGCCAGGCGGCGATGGCGAGATGGATTTTGGTCTGCTGGGCGGAAACCGCGAGCATCTCCGAGCCGCGCCAGGCGAGGGGGCGGACATAGGCGTCAGTCAGCCCGTTCGCCTTGAGCACCTCGTTGCAGGCGGCGTCGATCTCGTCGGCGGTGAAGGGAATGTCGAAGCCGAGCAGCTTGCCCGACTGGATCAGCCGGTTGGTATGGTCGCGGAGGCGGAAGATGTTCCCGCCATAGGACCGCTCGCCCTCGAAGACGGCGGAGGCGTAATGCAGCCCGTGGCTCAGCACGTGCAGCTTGGCATCCCGCCAGGGGCGCAGCGCGCCGTCCCACCAGATCATGCCGTCGCGGTCGTCAAACGGAATCAGACTCATCGCCTCGCGTCCTCTTTGATGTCGGTCTCCTCGAACGAGGAACCCAACTCTTAATCCAGGCCGCCCGCGATGGCCAAGCGATGTTTCTCAGGGAGCAGGAATGAGGTTTTGACGGCGATTGCGCGCGGCTGCGCAACGGTTCTTGCAGGAAAGCCATAATTCCTGTCTTATCACAGACGTCCCGCTTCAGTATGGGCATCGACGCCATGCACGAAAAGACAGCCCAACCCGGCACGGCTGCCGGTCTCCTTTTCCTCCGCGAGGAAGAACTCCGCCTCGCCCAGGACATGATCTTCTTCGCCAACCGCGACCTCGTGGCCGCGGCGGACGCGATTCTCGCGGAAATGGGCTTCGGCCGCGCGCATCACCGCACGCTGCATTTCATCGGCCGCAACCCCGGCCTGCCGGTCGGCGAGCTGCTACACATTCTCGGCATCGCCAAGCAGAGCCTCGCCCGCGTCCTCGGCCCGCTGATCCGCGATGGCTATGTCGAGCAGATTCCCGGCCGGGCGGATCGCCGCCAGCGCCTGCTCAGCCTCACGCCCGCGGGGGCGGCGCTGGAGCGCAAGCTGTTCGAGGCCCAGCGCGAGCGCCTGACCGCCGCCTTCCGCGAGGCCGGCGGCCCCGCCGTCGAGGGGTTCCGCCGCGTGCTGCGCGGCATGATGAAGGATGAGGCCCGCGCCTATCTCGACCGGGCCGATGCCGGGCGCACCGCGCGGCGATGAGCGGGGCGGCCGGCGCCCATATCCTGCTGGTCGATGACGATGCCCGCCTGCGCGCCCTGATGCAGCGCTACCTGGTCGAGAACGGCTTTCGCGTCACCGTCGCCGAAAGTGCCGCCGCCGCCCGCGAAACCCTGCGCGTGGTCGACCCCGACATGATGGTGCTCGACGTGATGATGCCCGAGGAAACCGGGCTCGACTTCGTCGAATCCCTCCGCGCCGACCGCGCGCCCGATCTGCCGATCCTGCTGCTCACCGCCCGCGGCGCGCCGGAAGACCGCATCGCCGGCTTCGAGGCGGGGGCGGATGATTATCTCGGCAAGCCGTTCGACCCGCGGGAATTGCTGCTGCGGATCCGCGCGATGCTCCGCCGCGCCGCGCCGCCCGCGCAGCAAGCCGGCCCGGTCCGGCTGGGGGCGGCGAGCTTCGATCCTGCCCGCGGCGAACTCACCACCCTGCGCGGCCCGGTCCGCCTGACCGGCGGCGAGGCGAGCCTGCTCGCCGTCCTCGCCGCCCGCGCCCATGAGGTGCTCTCGCGCGAGGCGCTGGCCGAGATCCTCGGCATGGACGAGGCCGGCGAACGCGCGATCGACGTGCAGGTGACCCGCCTGCGCCGCAAGATCGAGCCCGACCCGCGCGAGCCGCGCTACCTGCAAACCGTGCGCGGCCGCGGCTACGTCCTCAAGCCCGGCCCATGAGGCTCGCCTCATGAGACTAACCACAGTGAGACCCGCCCCATGAGACCCGTCACATGAGACTGGCCACATGAGACTGGCCACATGAGACTGGCCCCGCGCGGTCTCGAGCCCGACCGCGTGCTGCGCAAGATCCTGCCGCGCAGCCTGTTCGGCCGCACCCTGCTGATCGTGGTCCTGCCGCTGGTCCTGCTCGAGGGCGTCGCCCTGCAAATATTCTATGGCAGCCATCTCGACGTTCTCTCCCGCCGCCTCGCCGGCAGCGTCGCCGGCGAGATCGCCTTCGTGCTCGACCAGGCGACGCTCCACCCCGCCGCCCGCAGCCGCATCTTCGCCCACGCCGCCCGGCGCTTCGAGTTCCGCATCCGCGTCCATCCCGGCGCCACGCTCACCCCGCGCGGCCTGCCGCACGCCTTCGGCCCGGTCGATACCGATCTCGCCCGCGCCCTGCGGCAGAATCTCGACCGCGATTTCACCCTCGCCTGGCGCGGCCCGCCGGGGATGATCCGGGTCGACATCCAGCTCTCGGGCGGCGTGCTCACGGTCGATGTGCCGCGCAAGCGGCTCTATGTCGGCGCGCTCTACATCTTCTTCGCCTGGCTCGCCGGCGTCACCATCCTGCTGCTCGGCATCGCCATCCTGTTCCTGCGCAACCAGATCCGCGCCATCCGCCGCCTCGCCTTCGCCGCCGAGGCCTTCGGCATGGGGCGCGATCCCGGCCCGATCCGCCCCGAGGGCGCGATCGAGGTCCGCCGCGCCGCCACCGCCTTCAACCGGATGCAGGACCGCATCCGCCGCTTCCTCGTCCAGCGCACCGCGATGCTCGCCGGCGTCTCGCACGACCTGCGCACCCCGCTCACCCGGCTGCGCCTCGCCCTCGCGATGATGCCGCCCGACACCGCCGATCTCGAGGGCATGACCGAGGACATCGCCGAGATGGAGCGGCTGATCGGCCTCTACCTCACCTTCGCCCGCGGCGAGGGCACCGAGCAGCCGCAACCGGCCGACCTCGCCCTGCTGATCGAGGATCTGGCGGCGCGGGCGGCGCGCGGCGGCGCGCCGATCGGGCTCGATCTCGCCCCGCTCCCCCCGGTGGTGCTGCGGCCGGAGGCGATGCGCCGCGCGCTCGCCAACCTGCTCGACAATGCCGCCCGCCACGCCGCCGGCCGAATCGTCATCGGCGCCGCCCAGGAAGGCGGGCAAACCCTGCGGATCACCATCGACGATGACGGCCCCGGCCTCCCCGCAAGCCGCCGCGCGGCGATGCTGCGCCCCTTCGAGAGCGGCAGCGCCAGCGGCACCGGCCTTGGTCTCGCCATCGCGCGCGACATCGTCGCTGCCCATGGCGGCGACCTCCACCTCGCCGACAGCCCGCTCGGCGGCCTCCGGGTGATCGTCACCCTGCCGCTCTGAACACCGCAGCACACGGCAACACCTTGACTTTTACGTGGTCTGCACTGATACCGGAGGTGTGAAGGGCAGCGTTGAACGCCCTCCCGCCCATGCCCGATTTTCCCACCCGCGCCGTTATCCGCGCGTGGGCGAGCCGGCTGGGCCATATCAGTTTCTCTTGTCCGAATTGGTCCGCATATTGTCCGAATCCTGGGATATCGAGCCCCACACGCCCACCACCACTGCCACTGAACCGGCCGCCGAACCGCCGGCCGAAACCGGCTTCGCGCCGCTCGGCCTGTCCGAACCCATCCTCACAGCGCTCGCCGAGAAGGGCTACACGACGCCGACGCCGATCCAGGCGCAGGCGATCCCCGTCGTGCTGATGGGGCGGGACGTGCTGGCCTGCGCGCAGACCGGCACCGGCAAGACCGCGAGCTTCACCCTGCCGATGCTCGACATCCTGTCCGGCTCGCGCGCCCGCGCCCGGATGCCGCGCTCGCTCATCCTCGAGCCGACGCGCGAACTGGCCCTGCAGGTCGCCGAGAATTTCGTCCTCTACGGCAAACATCTGAAGCTCAACCACGCGCTGCTGATCGGCGGCGAGAGCATGGGCGAGCAACGCGACGTGCTGACCCGCGGGGTCGATGTGCTGATCGCCACCCCCGGCCGCCTCATCGACATTTTCGAGCGCGGCGGCCTGCTGCTCTCCGATGTCCGCGTGCTGGTGATCGACGAGGCCGACCGCATGCTCGACATGGGGTTCATCCCCGATATCGAGCGCATCGTCGCCATGCTGCCGGCGATGCGGCAGACGCTGTTCTTCTCCGCCACCATGGCGCCCGAAATCCGCCGCCTGGCCGACGCCTTCCTCTCGAACCCGAAGGAAATCACCGTCTCCCGCCCGGCCACCGTCGCCACCACCATCACCGAGGGCCTGTCCCTCGTCGCGACGCATGACAAGCGCGAGGCGCTGCGCCGGCTGATCCGCAGCGAGGAAGTGCAGAACGCGCTGGTGTTCTGCAACCGCAAGCGCGATGTCGACATTCTCTGCAAGTCGCTGGTCCGGCACCAGTTCTCCGCCGGCATGCTGCATGGCGACATGCCGCAATCGGCCCGTTTCGCGACGCTGGAGAAATTCAAGGCCGGCGAGATCCGCCTGCTCGTCTGCTCCGACGTCGCCGCCCGCGGCATCGATATCGGCGGCCTGTCGCATGTCTTCAATTTCGACGTCCCGCACCACGCCGAGGATTACGTTCACCGCATCGGCCGCACCGGCCGGGCGGGCCTGCAGGGCCGCGCCCTGACCCTCGCCGGCCCCGAGGACCGGATCGCGGTCGAGGCGATCGAGCGGCTCACCGGCCATGAAATCCCCCGCCTCGCCGTCGATGGTCTCGACCCGGTGGAGTGGGAGGAGTCCGACGGCCGTGGCCGCCGCGGCCGCGGCAAGGGCAGGGGAGCGGCGAAACCCGCCGCCAAGCCCGCCACCGCCGCCGAACCCGCGAGCCCCAAAGCCGCAACAACCGCCAGGTCCGGCGAGCGCCGCCGCCCCGAACGGTCCGAACGTCCCGACCGTCCCGAGCGGTCTGACCGCTCCGAGCGGTCCGAGCGTCCCGACCGCGCCGACCGCCCCGAGCGGTCTGACCGCGCCGAGCGCCCCGATCGGTCTGACCGCGCCGAGCGCGGCGGCCGCGCCGAATCCCCGCGCGATGCCGTGGTCGGCTTCGGCAACGACATTCCCGCCTTCATGCAGATCCGCCGGCGCGACACGTCCCGGCCCCGCGAGGAAGGCGCGGACCAGGACAAACACAACGAGGATACGGAAATCGCCGCATGAACGAGATCAAGAGGATAGACGAAGCCGCACCCCGCAAGACGGGCCGCAAGGGGGGGTTCACCCCGTTCGACTGGTCGGACGCCCTCCATCTCGACGCGCAACTGACCGAAGACGAGCGCGCCATCCGCGACATGGCGCACGAATACTGCCAGAACAAGCTCTTCCCGCGCGTCCTTAAAGGCTTCCGCGAAGAAAGCTTCGACCGTTCGATCATGTCCGAAATGGGCGAGCTGGGCTTTCTCGGCGCCACTTTGTCCACCCATGGCTGCGCCGATGTCTCTTATGTCGCCTACGGGCTGATCGCCCGCGAGGTCGAGCGCGTCGATTCCGGCTATCGCTCCGCCTTCTCGGTGCAGTCCTCGCTGGTGATGTACCCGATCTACGCCTTCGGCTCCGAGGCCCAGAAAGACCGCTACCTGCCGAAGCTGCGCACCGGCGAATGGGTCGGCTGCTTCGGCCTCACCGAGCCCGATGCCGGCTCCGATCCGGGTTCGATGCGCACCCGGGCGAAGAAGGTTGATGGCGGCTTTGTGCTGAACGGCTCGAAGACCTGGATCAGCAACTCGCCGATCGCCGATGTCTGCCTGGTCTGGGCCAAGGATGACGAGGGCGTGATCCGCGGCTTCCTGGTCGATCGCGACTCCAAAGGGCTGGAGACGCCCAAGATCGAAGGCAAGGTCTCGCTCCGCGCCTCGGTCACCGGCATGATCATGCTCTCGGACGTCTTCGTCCCCGAGGACCGCATGCTCCCCGGCGTGAAGGGCCTGCGCGGCCCGTTCTCCTGCCTCAACAACGCGCGCTACGGCATTGCCTGGGGCGCGCTGGGTGCTGCCGAATTCTGCTGGCACGCGGCCCGGCAATACACGCTGGACCGGCAGATGTTCGGTCGCCCCCTGGCCGGCACCCAGCTCGTCCAGAAGAAGCTGGCCGACATGCAGACCGAGATCACGCTCGGCCTGCACGGCGTGCTGCGCCTCGGCCGCCTGCTCGATGCCGGCGAGGCGGCGCCGGAAATGATCTCCCTGCTCAAGCGCAACAATTGCGGCAAGGCGCTCGACATCGCCCGCCTCGCGCGCGACATGCATGGCGGCAACGGCATCGTCGACGAGTACCACGTGATCCGTCACATGGTGAATCTCGAAACCGTCAACACCTATGAGGGTGCGCACGACGTCCACGCCCTCATCCTCGGCCGCGCCCAGACCGGCCTGTCCGCCTTCTGATCGCGCGGGCGCCATCCATCCTGCGGGATCGGATGGCGCCCGACGCTCTCGATAACCGGACCCTCCTCGCCCGGCCGGGCCAAGCCGTCCGGCCGGTTTTCATCCCGCTCCGCCCTCTCTGCCTGCGCCGCACATGCGTGCGCTGCTTGCAACATTGCGGCCATATGTATATATCGTTACATATAAATATCATTTTTGCTGCAAAAAATTGCAAACAGTGAACCTATTTAGAGAAACGCCAGTCCAGAGACGTGTCGTGGAACACTTCCCCCTGCCTCATGACTGATCTCGCCGCCCCCGCAGCAGCCCCCGCCGCCGATGTCTGACCTTTCCCGGCCATCGCCCGGGGGCCCGGCCGCCTTGCGCGGCGTCATCCGCGCGCTGCTGGGCGCGGATGCGGTGCCCCGCCACCTCGCCGAGTCGGTGGCGATCGAGGGGTTCGAGCTGCGCGCCCGGCTCACCCGGGTGGCGAGCCTGGTCGGCATGGGCATCGCCATCGTCCTCGCGGTCGATTTCCGCGCCACGCTGCACCGCCCGGCAGTGGCGGCGTCGCTCGCCGTGCTGCTGCTGGCCTGCCTCGTCCTGTTCGGCGTCGCCGCCGCTTGGCCCGCACTGCGCCGCCGCCGGTCCGACCTGCTGCTGATCCGCATCGCCTTCAACGGCGTCACGGCGGTGCTCGGCACCGCCTGGGCGGTCTATCTGAACCTGCTGATCCGCGCGGTGCCGCCGGATAGCCAGGGGCTGCTGATCGGCGTGTTCATCGGCCTGCTGTCCAGCGTCATTTCCGCCGGCCCGCTCGCCACCAGGCTCGCCTTCTGGCTGCCGCTCACCGCCGGCGCCTTCGCCGCCCTGCGCGTCTCGGCCAGTCTCTGGCAGCCCGCCATCGTGATCACGCTCGCCCTTTATTCCGCCTTCGTCCTGTTCACCATGGTCGTGCTCAACCGCCGCATGGTCGAGCACGGCGTCAGCACCTTCGAGCTGCGGCGGATCAACGAGACGATCCAGATGCTGCTGCGCGATTTCGAGGACAATGCGAGCGACTGGCTGTGGGAGACCGACGCCCGGCTGAACCTCGTCCATCCCTCGCCGCGTCTGGCCGAGGCAGCGCGCCGCGACGCCACCGCGATCGGCGGCAACCTGTTCACCTTCCTCGCCAGCCTCGGCGCCACGGATGCCAGCGCGGCCGATACCGATGCCGCCGATGGCAATGCCAATTCCGACCCCTATGCCGAACTGCGCCGTCAGATCGGCCTGCGCCGGCCGTTCCGCGACCTGCTGGTGCCGGTCGGCCCGGCGGATGACCGCCGCTGGTGGTCGCTCACCGGCAAGCCCACGCTCGACCATCACGGCCTCTTCGCCGGCTATCGCGGCGTCGGCTCGGATGTCACGGTGGCGCACAGCTCCCGCCAGCGGATCGATTTCCTCGCCCGTCACGATCCGCTGACCGAGCTGCTCAACCGCGCCGCTTTCGGCGTCCTGGCCGACCAGGCGCTCGCCACCGCCGGCGCCGCCATGCTCTATCTCGATCTCGACCAGTTCAAGGCGGTGAACGACAGCTACGGCCACGCCCTGGGGGACAGCCTGCTGCGCGCCGTCGCCGGCCGCCTGCGCGGCGCCATCCGCGACACCGACATCGCCGCCCGCCTTGGCGGCGACGAATTCGCCGTCCTGCTGCCCGGCGGCAGCCGGCTCGACGCGACCTCGATGGCCGACCGCATCATCGAGCGCCTCTCCCCGCCCTACGGGCTCGACGGCATGACGGTCGAGATCGGCGTCAGCATCGGCATCGCCCTCGCGCCCGAGGATGCCGACACGTCGGACGCCCTGCTGCGCAACGCCGATCTCGCCCTCTACCGCGCCAAGCAGCGCGGCCGCGGCGCCTGGCAGCTCTTCGACCAGGCGATGGACCGCCAGGTGCAGACCCAGCGCGGCCTGCGGCGCGACATCCGCCGCGCCCTGAACGACCGCGAACTCTTCCTCGAATACCAGCCGATCGTCGATCTGCGCAGCCGCCGGCTGCGCGCGGTCGAGGCGCTGGTGCGCTGGCGCCATCCCCAGCGCGGCGTGATCGGGCCGGAGGGTTTCATCGCCATCGCCGAGCGCGGCGGGCTGATCGGCGCCGTCACCCGCCATGTGCTGGCCGAGGCCGCCGCCTTCGCCCTGCGCCTGCCGCCCGAGATCTCGATCTCGATCAACCTCTCCGCCCTGCATCTGCGCGAGGCGCTGCAATTCGACCAGATTTCCGCGGTCATCGCCGCCTCCGGCCTCGATCCCCGGCGCATCGAGTTCGAAGTCACCGAAACCGCCCTGCTCTCCACCGACGACCGCACGATCGACAATCTCCGCCGCCTGCGCGCCCTTGGCTGCAGCATCGCGATCGACGATTTCGGCACCGGTTTCGCCGCCCTCTCCACCCTGCGCACCTTTCCCTTCGACCGCCTGAAGATCGACCGCAGCTTCATCCGCGAGCTTGATCGTCCGGGCAACGCCGCTCAGATCGTCAGGGCGATCATCGAGTTCAGCCGCACGCTCGGCCTGCGCGTCACCGTCGAGGGCGTCGAGACCGAGGCGCACGCCGCCGCCCTGCTGGCCTATCCCGACATCGATGCCCAGGGATATCTCTTTTCCCGGCCGCTCTCCGGCGATAGACTGCTCGTCCTTGCGGCGTCGGGCGTGCTGGCCGGCACGGGCGCGGCCTTCGGCTGACGGCCGCGCCGCCCCGCGTCCGCGGCCGGCACAAGTTCGGAGACCGTCATGACCGTCACACAAGCGAATGTTCCCGGCGAAGCCGCCGCCGCCCTGCGCGTCAGCCTGACCGAAGACCTGAAATCCGCCATGCGCGCGCGCGACGAGATCCGCGTCTCCACCCTGCGCATGGTCCTCGCCAAGGTGAAGGACGCCGACATCGCCGCCCGCCCGCGCGGCGTCGAGGCGATCGCCGAGGCCGAACTCGTCGCCCTGCTGCGCGGCATGGTCAAATCCCGCCGCGAGTCCGAGGCGCAATATCTCGCCGGCAACCGCCCCGAGCTTGCCGCGCGCGAGGCGGCGGAAATCGCCATCATCGAGGCCTATCTGCCGCAAACCCTCGCCGGTGCGGCGCTCGATGCCGCCATCGCCGCCGCCATAGCCGCCACCGGTGCGACCGGCCCGAAACAGATGGGCGCGGTCATCGCCGCGCTGAAGGCGGCGCACGGTGCGGCCCTCGACATGGCCGCCGCCTCGGCCGCGGTGAAGGCGAAGCTGGCCGGCGGATGAGCCTGCCGCCGCAATTTCTCGACGAGCTGCGCAACCGCACGCCGCTCGTCCCGCTGGTCGCCCGCCGCGTGCGCCTCGAGCGCGCCGGCCGCGACCAGAAAGGCTGCTGCCCGTTCCACAACGAGAAATCGCCTTCGTTCTACGTCTACGACGATCACTATCACTGCTTCGGCTGCGGCGCGCATGGCGACGCCATCAGCTTCGTGATGCAGAGCGAGGGGGCGAGCTTCATCGAGGCGATCGAGCGCCTCGCCGCCGAGGCCGGGCTGGAGGTGCCGAAGCCGAGCCCCGCCATCGCCGAGGCGCAGAAGCGCGAGGCGGAGCTGGCGGATGTGCTCGAAGCCGCGGCCGCCGAATACCGCCGCCGCCTCGCCGCCCCCGAGGGCGAGGCCGCCCGCGCCTATCTCGCCGCCCGCGGCCTCGATGCGCCGACCATCGCCCGCTTCGGCCTTGGCTGGTCGGGCGAGGGCAGGGGGGCGCTGCGCGCCGCACTCGCCCGCCAGGGCATCGCCGAATCCCGCCTCATCGAGGCCGGGCTGATGAAGGAGGGCGAGCGCGGCGCGGTCGATTATTTCTACAACCGCGTGATGTTCCCGATCCGCGACCGCAAGGGCCGCATGCTCAGCTTCGGCGGCCGCCTGCTCGGCGATGGCCAGCCGAAATACCTCAACGGCCCGGAAACCGCGCTCTTCTCCAAGCGCCGCACCCTCTACGGGCTCGACTCCGCCCGCCCCGCCATCCGCACCGGCGCGGCGCTGATCGTGGTGGAGGGCTATATGGACGTGATCGCGCTCGCCGCCGCCGGCTTCGCCGGCGCGGTCGCCCCGCTCGGCACCGCACTCACCGACTCCCATCTCGAGGAACTCTGGCGCCTCTCGCCGCGCCCCATCCTCTGCCTCGATGGCGATGCCGCCGGCCGCAGAGCGGCCCTGCGCACCATCGAACTCGCGCTGAAGCAGCTCACCCCCGAGCGCGGCCTCGCCGTGCTCGCCCTGCCGCCGGGCGATGATCCGGACAGTTTCGTCCGCCGTGAGGGCGCGTCCGCCTTCGCCGCCCGCCTCGCCGCGATCCCCTCGCTGGCCGACACGCTCTACGACCTGCTCGCCGAGGCGGCCGACCAGTCCACCCCGGAAGGCCGCGCCGCCCTGCGCGCCCGGCTGGAGGCGCTCGCCCGCCTGATCGACGACCGCGCCCTGGCCGGCGAATACCGCGCCGCCCTGCTCGACCGTTTCTTCGCCGCCCGGCGCGACCGCGCGTCCGCGGCCCGTCCCGGCGGCAGCGCGGCCTTCCGTCCTGGCTTTTCGCGTCCCGGCTTTTCGCGTTCCGGCTTTTCGCGTCCCGGCTTCGCCAACCCGCCGCTGCTCAACCTGCCCCGCCCTCCGATCGACACCGCCATCGCCCATCGCCGCCGCGCCCGGCTGCTGACCGGCCTGCTCATCGCCCATCCCGACCTGCTGCCGATGCTGGAGGAGGCCTTCGGCCTGCTCGCCTTGCCGGAGGAGTGCGCCCGCCTGCGCGCCGCGATGGCCGCATGGCTCGCCACCGCCGAAACCCTTGACTCTGAACACCTGCTCAACCATTTGACCCAGTCAGGTCTGGGTGAGGAGGCCGCTCTCGTTCTTGCCGGCATTCCGCGCCCCGGAACCGGAACCGACACGTCCGCAACCGGCGCCGATGCGTTGCAGTCGCTCTGGTACGGACTATACGGCCTGATGAATCTGGACTGGCTGCGGCAACAATGCGAGGAACAGAGACTGAGGTTCGAGCAGGATCCGACGCCCGAAAACAACACCCGTCTGCGGGCCCTCGTGGAAGCGCGCTATCGCGCCGAGCGGGGCGAAGCCGACCTTGACGCCTGAACCGAGCGCGCCCTTCGCGTTGCTGCCCTGGAGATTGATGCACTGATGGCGACCAAACAAGCTGCCCAAGCCGAGACCGCGGCGCCCGAGGCCGAGGCCGACACCGCAACGCTCGACATCCAGTCCGCCTCGGTCAAGCGCCTGATCGCCCGCGGCAAGGAGCGTGGCTACATCACCTTCGACGAGCTGAACGCCGTCCTCCCCTCCGAGCAGAACAGCTCCGAGCAGATCGAGGACGTGATGTCGATGCTCAGCGAAATGGGCATCCAGGTGGTCGAGGGCGAGGAAGGCGAGGAGCCGGAACCCGCCGCCCGCGCCGAGAAGGACGAGGAAGCGACCGAGGACGAGGAAACCGCCTCCGGCAACATCAGCGAGTCGAGCGGCAGCCGCACCGATGATCCGGTGCGGATGTATCTGCGCGAGATGGGCACGGTCGAGCTGCTCTCCCGCGAGGGCGAGATCGCCATCGCCAAGCGCATCGAGGCCGGGCGCGACATGATGATCGGCGGGCTCTGCGAAAGCCCGCTCACCTTCCGCGCGATCATCTCGTGGCATGAATCCCTCAAGGACGGGAAGATGCTGCTGCGCGACGTGATCGATCTCGAAGCCACCCAGGGCGGCGGCGATGCCGGCTTCAACCCCAACGCCCCGGTCGCCGAGGAACCCGAGGAGGACGAGGAAGGCGAATCCAGCGGCCTCTCGCTCTCCGCGGTCGAGGAGAAGCTCAAGCCCGAGGTCTTCGAAACCTTCACCGAGGTCGAGAAGCTCTACGAGAAGTTCATGAAGCTCCAGCACAAGCGGCTGGACGCGATGAACGCCGGCGAGGAAATGGCCTCCCGCTCGGAAAAGACCTACGAAAAGCTGCGCGACGAGCTGGTCGCCAAGGTCGAGCAGGTCAGCCTGCACAATAACCGCATCGAGGAGCTGGTGATCCAGCTCAAGGAGCTGAACCAGCGGCTCAACGGTCTGGAAGGCCAGATGCTGCGCCTCGCCGAGGGCTGCAAGATCACCCGCGAGGACTTCCTCGCCGCCTATCGCGGCCGCGAGATGGACCCGACCTGGCTGGACGACGTGGCCAAGCGCCCCGGCAAGGGCTGGAAAATCTTCGTCGAGCGCTACGGCACCCGCATCACCGAGCTGCGCGCCCAGATCGGCCGCATCGCCGCCGAGGCGCAGCTGCCGATCGAGGAATTCCGCCGCGTCTATGCCACCGTCTCGCGCGGCGAGCGCGATTCCACCCGCGCCAAGAAGGAAATGATCGAGGCCAATCTCCGCCTCGTCATCTCCATCGCCAAGAAATACACCAATCGCGGCCTGCAATTCCTCGACCTGATCCAGGAAGGCAATATCGGCCTGATGAAGGCGGTGGACAAATTCGAATACCGCCGCGGCTACAAGTTCTCGACCTACGCGACCTGGTGGATCCGCCAGGCGATCACCCGCTCGATCGCCGATCAGGCGCGCACCATCCGCATCCCGGTCCACATGATCGAGACGATCAACAAGCTGGTCCGCACCTCGCGGCAGATGCTGCACGAGATCGGCCGCGAGCCCACCCCCGAGGAACTGGCCGAGAAGCTCGGCATGCCGCTCGAGAAGGTGCGCAAGGTGCTCAAGATCGCCAAGGAGCCGATCTCCCTCGAAACCCCGATCGGCGACGAGGAAGACAGCCATCTCGGCGATTTCATCGAGGACAAGAACGCGATCATCCCGCTCGATGCCGCGGTTCACGCCAATCTGCGCGAAGCCGCGACCCGCGTGCTCTCCTCGCTCACCCCGCGCGAGGAGCGCGTGCTGCGCATGCGCTTCGGCATCGGCATGAACACCGACCACACGCTTGAGGAAGTCGGCCAGCAATTCAACGTCACCCGCGAGCGCATCCGCCAGATCGAGGCGAAGGCCCTGCGCAAGCTCAAGCATCCCTCGCGCAGCCGCAAGCTGAGGAGCTTCCTCGAGGACTGAGCCGCGCCATGCTCGAATATGCCCGCGTCCGCCCCGGCGAGAGTTTCGACCGCGCCTGCGTCACCGTGACCTTCCTGCGGATGGACCGCATGCCCGCCCGCACATGGCCCGACCTGCCTGAAGGCGCCACGATCGAGCCTGTGCCGCACATGGATCTCGCGACCTATCGCGACCTCTACGACCGTGTCGGCCAGCCCTGGCTGTGGTGGCTGCGGCGGATCATGCCGGATGCGATGCTCGCCCGCCTGCTGGCCGATCCGGCGATCGCGGTGTACGTGCTGCGGGTCGATGGCGCGGTCGCCGGCTTCTTCGAGCTGGACGCGACCTCCTGGCCGGATGTCAATCTGAGCTATTTCGGCCTGCTGCCCGAGGTGATCGGTCGCGGCCTCGGCTTCGCCCTGCTGGGGGCGGCGATCGAGCGGGTCTTCTCCGGCCCGGTCCGCGGCATGACGGTGAACACCTGCACCGCCGATCATCCCCGCGCCCTGCCGAACTACCAGCGCGCCGGCTTTCGCATCGTCCGCCGGATCGACGAGGTATGGGACATCCCGAGCCGCCTCGGCTTCGCGGTGCCCGCCCATCTCCGCCCCCCGCCGCGCCCGGCCTGAACCCGCGCCCGGCCATGGCACGACGCTGAGCGAGCGATGACCGAGCCCCGCATCCTCCACCACTCGACCCACCTGATCGTGATCGACAAGCCCGCCGGCCTGCCGAGCCATGCCGGCCGCGCCGGCGGCCCGAGCGTGGAAGACTGGTTCCCCCGCTGGCGGCGCGGCGCCGACGGGCCGTGGCTGGTCCACCGGCTCGATACCGACACTTCCGGCTGCCTCGCCATCGCCCGCCGCAAGACCACGCTGGTCGCGCTGCAACGCGCCTTCGCCGCCCGCCGCGTCGGCAAGACCTACTGGGCGATCGTCGAGGGTGTTCCGGCCGCGCCGCACGGCACGATCGAACTGGCGCTCGCCCGCCGCGCCACCCAGGGCGGCTGGCGCATCGCGCCCGATCCGCGCGGCGACCCCGCGATCACCGACTGGCGATGCCTCGCGGCGGGGCAGGGCAGGGCCCTGCTCGAACTCCGCCCGCGCACCGGCCGCACCCACCAGCTCCGCGTCCATTGCGCCGAATCCGGCTTCCCCATCGTCGGCGATCCACTCTACGGCACCGCTTCCGACGGGCTCTGCCTGCTCGCCCGCGCGCTCGCCCTGCCGCTGGAGCCGAAACTCACCGTCACCGCCGCGCCGCCCGTGCATATGCTGGCGGCGGCACGCGCCTCAGCGCTCGATCTCGCGCAACTGGTCGAGGAAGCTCCGGCAGAATGAGGCGGCGGTCCGCGCCCTGATCTTGCCGAGCAGCGCCGCATGCCGCGCGACCCGCTCCTCCGCCGGCATCAGCAGCGCCGCGTGCATCGCATCCGCCACCTGGTCGGCGTCATACGGATTGACGATCAGCGCCTCGGTCAGCTCCTCCGCCGCCCCGGCGAAGCGCGAGAGCACCAGCACCCCCGGGTCCGCCGGGTCCTGGGCGGCGATGAACTCCTTCGCCACCAGGTTCATCCCGTCGCGCAGCGGCGTCACCAGCCCGATGCTGGCGATCCGGTAGAACCCGGCGATGGTGGCGCGGTTCACCGCCCGCGTCATGTAGCGCAGCGGCGTCCAGTCGAAATCCGAATAGGCGCCGTTGATCTTGCCGGCCTGCCGGTCCAGCTCGTGCCGCAGCGCCTGATACCGGTCGACATCCTCGCGCGAGCGGGCGGCGATCTGCAACAGGCTGATCCGGCGCAGATGCTCGGGGTGCCGCTGGAACAGCCGGCCGAACGCGTCGAAGCGCTGCGGCAACCCCTTGGTATAGTCCAGCCGGTCCACCCCGATCGCCAGTGCCCGCCCCACCAGGCTCGACACCAGCCGCCGCGAATCCGCCATCCCCGCCGCCCGCTGCGCTGCGCGCGCGAAGCCCTCCGCGTCGATCCCCACCGGCGTTACCGTCGTCATCGTGCGGTGCCCGTCATGAACGAAGCCGCCCGCCCCGTCGCGGTGCAGCTCCATGCAGGAGGCGGCGCACTCCAGGAAATTCGCCCGGTCGCCCTCGGTCTGGAACCCGACGAGGTCCGCCGCCGCCATCGCCCGCACCAGCTGGCACGCCTCCGGCAGCACGTGCAGCATCGCCGGCGGCACGAAGGGGATATGCAGGAACAGCCCGATCCGGTTGGTGACGCCGCGCCGCCGCAGCGCCTCGGCCATGGTCAGCAGCTGGTAGTCATGGATCCAGATCACGTCGTCCGGGTCCAGCAGCGGCGCGAGCCGGGCGGCGAATCTCTCGTTGACCGCGAGATACCCCTCGAACTCGTCGCGCCGGAAGTCGAACAACCCGCTGCGGTAATGCAGCAGCGGCCACAGCGCGCCGTTGGAGAAGCCGACATAGAAGCGCCGATACTCCGCCTCGCTCAGATCGAGCGTCGCATAGGTGATGCCGCGATGCTCGGCGATGGCCGTCCGTCCCGCATCGCTCGCGCTCCGCCGTCCCGACCAGCCGAACCAGAGCGAGCCGGGGATCATCGCCTCCTCCAGCGCCACCGCCAGCCCGCCGGCCTTGGCCCCCTTGTCGGTGGGCAGCGACACCCGGTTGGACACGACGACGAGCCGCCCCATCTCACACCCCTCCCGGCACGAGGGCGCTGCCGAGCCAGGCCAGCACAGCACCCGGCCTGCCGCCGAAATCGCGATGCACATGCAGCCCATGCCCGCCTTGCGCCGCCGCCGCCGCGATCGCCTCCTCGTCGGTCACGTCATCGCCGACGAAAACCGGCACCCGCCCGGCGAAAGGCGGCCGCGCCATGAACCATTCCAGCGCGCGCCCCTTGCCCGCGCCGCGCGGGCGGATCTCCCAGGCCATGTTCGCCGCCAGCAATTCCACCTCGGGCGAGGCGGCGATCATCGCGCCGATCATCTCCCGCAGCGCCGTCCCGGCCGCGGGAGCCGCCCGGAAATGCGCGACCAGCGAGGCCGATTTCGCCTCGATCCGCACGCCCGGATGCGCCGCCGCCGCCGCCTCCAGCGCCGCCCGCCACGCCGCGCGGTTCGCCGTCTCGTGCAGCGGATGATGGATCACCCCCGCCGCGTCGCGCAGCACGAAGCCGTGCTCGGCGCCGGCGGGGAAGGGGGCGCCGGTCACCACGTCGATCTGCGCGAGCGACCGCCCCGAAAGGATCGCCAGCGCCCCGTCGCGCTGCGCCGCCAGCCCGCGCAGCATCGAAGCGAGCCCCTCGGGCACCGCCACCTCCTCCGCCGTCGGGGCAAATTCCAGCAACGTGCCGTCCAGGTCGAGGAACAGCGCGTGATCGCGCGTCAGGATCGGTTGCATTCATGACAAATGGGCATGGATGATGCCCCGATCAAGCAACGAGACCGATTCGGTTGCGGAACGCTGGAAGTTGCGGAACGCTAGAACACGTTCCGATCCATCAGGATCGGAACGTGTTCTATCTTTTTGATTACTAGAGCATCTTGATCCGATCAGATGAGCCCATCTGATCGGATGATGCTCTATCATACTGACAAACCGAGCATCTTTATCCGATCAGATGAGTTCATCTGATCGGATGATGCTCTAGCGCCGCGCCGCCGGCCAGGAGAGCAGATCGTGCCCCATCAGCACCGGCACCCGCAGCAGCACATGCCCGTCATGAACGATGTCGATCGGCGGCTCCACCGTGATCGAGCGGAACCGCGGCGCATAGCGTTTCTCGATCGCCGAGACCGATCCCGGCATCGCCGCGATCAGGATATTCTCTCCGATCAGCGATTGCGGCGGCGTGGTCACGCCGAATTCATGCGGATTGCCCTCGAACACCGTCATCCGCATTCCCGGCCCGACCGCATAGGCGATCTTCCCCGCATCGAACCAGCGCAGTGCCGCGAGCGCCAGCCCCGGCCGGTCGAGCTGCCCGCGCGCCTTGAGTGAAGCGCGGAAACTCGTCCAGTCGATCGCCTGCAAGGTGGGCGACTTTCCGGGCGGGAACATCGCATCGAACCCCGGCACGATGCCGAGCCGCACCTGCACGGCGATGAACAGCACCGCCACCGCCAGCAGCGCCGCCGTCCCCGCCGCCGCCCGGCCGATCCACAGAAGCAGCGCCCCGCGCTGGCGCACCGCCCAGTCGCCAAGCAGCGGGAACAACATGAGATACCCCGGCGCCGCCCAGTGGAACAAAATCTTGCGTGAGGACCACAACCCGATCACCGAGAACAGCGCCACCGGCACGACGCCGAGCCAGGCCAGCAGCCGCGCCCGCCGGTCGCGCCCAAGCAGCCCGCCGATCAGGAGCCCGATCATGGGGACGAAAATCCAGGGCGCGACGAACAGCGCCTCCCCGCCCCAGATCACGAAGGGCCGCAGCGGGTGCAGCGCCAGCCCGGCCGCCCGGTCGCCCTGATAGCCGAACGAGGCCCAGCCATTCAGCGCGTTCCAGATCACCACCGGCGAGAACATCCCCGCCGCCAGCACGCAGGCCACCCACGGCCCCGGCGTCGCCAGCGCCAGCCGCCCCCGCGCATCCACCAGCAGGAACAGCAGCGCCCCCGCCAGCACCAGCACCGCGTTGTATTTCGAGGCCATCGCGAGCCCGATCAGAATGCCCGCCAGCGGCCAGAATTCCGGATCGGGCGTGGCCGCCTGCTCCGTCCGCCCGATCCCCAGCGCCCGCGCCAGCGCCCAGGCGGCGCCGACCAGGAACGCATCCAGCGGCCCGTCCGGCAGCACCCAGGTGCCGAAGGCAAACGAGAACACGGGCGAGATATTCAACCCGATCACCGCCCACAGCCCCGCCGCCGGCGAGAACAGCCGCCGCGTCAGCCCGTACATCAGCCCGCTCGTCGCCGCGAACGTCGCGATGAACGGCAGCCGCACGATGAACGGCGTGTGCAGCCCGGTCAGCCGCTGGATGCCGAGTTCCATCCACCACGAGACCGGCGGATGATCGAAATACGACAGCTGGAACGTGTGCGCGGCGGCGACCATGTAGCTCTCGTCGATCCCGAGCCCCATGCCGGCGGCCAGCACCAGCCGCGCCAGCGTCGCGGCGAGAATGACGAGCAGCGCGGCGCTGCCCGGTTGCATCTGCTTCATGACCGCATCGCATGGCCGCGCCGCGCCGGCCGGTCAAGCGCTGCCGCCCTGTCCTCACGCGAGCCTGACTTGCCGGGTGCTGAATCCCGCTCTAACAAGGCCTCCCACGGAGGTTCACGATGTCACGACACGCCCTTGACCGCCGGGCCATGCTCGGCCTGTCCGGTTTCGCCCTCGGCGGCCTCGCCCTGCGCTCCGCCTCGGCCGAAAGCGCCCCCGCCGGCCCTGCCATCATCCCGCTCGAAGGCCATTTGCCGCCGCTCGCCTTGCACATGCAGGATGTCGAAACCGGCCAGACCGTCACCGCCTCCACCTTTCGCGGCCATCCGGTGATCCTCTATTTCGGCTTTACCCGCTGCCCGGACACCTGCCCGCTGACCCTGCAAAACGCGGCGAAACTCGTCCCCCTGCTCGGCAAGTACGGGAAGGATCTGCGGGTCGTCTTCGTCACCGTCGACCTCGCCTATGACACCGCCGCCCGGCTCAAGACCTTCGTCGCCAAATTCGGCCCGCCGCCGGTCTTCACCGGCCTGCGCGGCACGCCGGCGGAACTCAAGGCGGCGGCGCAGCGCTTCGGCGTCTATTACCGCGCCCCCACCGGCCCCGATTCGCCCGATCCCGAGGGCGCCATCCGCCACAGCAGCGCCACCTATCTCTTCGGGCCGAACGGGTGGGCCATCGCCCTGCTCGCGACCTTCCCCTCCTCGCGGCCCGACCTGCCCGGCGTGGCCGCGCTCATCCGCAAGACGATGGACAATTATTGATGCCGCGCCGCCCCGCTTTCCTCGCCGCCGTTCTGGTCGCCGCCGTTCTGGTCGCCGCAGGGCTGGCCCAGCCCGCCGCCGCCGCTCCCGCCGCCCCCGCGATCACCGCCAAAGATGGCTGGTTCCGCTACCTGCTGCCACAAATCCCGGCTGCCGGCTTCGTCACCCTGGCCAATGAAAGCGACAGCCCCGCAGTGCTCACCGGCGTCCGTTCCCCCGCCTGCGGCAGCGCCATGCTGCACCGCAGCCTGAACCATAGCGGGATGGACATGATGATCCACGTGCAATCCATCACCATCCCGGCCCATGGCAAATTCCGCTTCTCTCCCGGCGCCTATCACATCATGTGCATGAAGCCGCACATGGCGGTGGGACAGACCGCGAGCGTCACCCTGACATTCGCCGCCGCCCCGCCGCTCACCGTGCCCTTCACCGTCTATGGCGCCGATGGCCGCCCGGCCAGCCAGTAACACGGGAAGGCAAGATCTGCCCGTGTCGTATTTCCGGCCGGCGCTGCTCGCCACCCTCCTCCTGCCGCCGTCTCTCGCCGTGGCCGCCCTCCCGCCCCAAGGCGAAGCAGCGGGCAATCCGGCGCGCGGCGCAACCATCGTCGCCCATGGCACGGCGGGCGGGGTGCTGCCCTGCATGGTCTGTCACGGCGCCGATCTCGCCGGCAATCCCGCCATCGGCGCCCCGCGCCTCGCCGGCCTGAAGCCGGCGGCAACGCTCGCCGCCCTGTCCGCCATCGCCGCCGGACGGCAGGGGAAGAACTATGTGATGCGCCGCATCGCCCACGCGCTCACCGGCGCCGACCGCGCCGACATCGCCGCCTATCTCGCCACACTGACGCCACGCTAGAGCATCATCCGATCAGATGGAATCATCTGATCGGATAAAGATGCTCTAATTATCAACAAGATAGAGCACTTTCCGATCCTTTCGGATCGGATTTAGTGGTCTGTCATATTGATAAAGATGCTTTGACCGCGCGGTCAGGAGCAAGATGACGGCGCGTTACTCGAACCGCGCGAGCCAGCCCAGCACGCCGCCCGCCTTGCTCCGGTTCGCCGCCTCGATATCCGCGGCCAGCGCCTTGTAGTCGGGGTGCCGCGTCAGCCCGAGATCGGGGATGATGAACCGCGCCCGACCCTTCGCGTCGAACACATAGACCAGCGCCGAATGCACCACCTGGTATTTCAGCGGATCGGGCGAGGGATGCACCGATGCCACCACCCGATACCGCCGCGCCAGCCGGTAGATCTGGTCCGGCGTGCCCCGCAGGCCACGGAACTGCGTGTCGAACAGCGCCACATATTTCGCCAGCACCGCATCGGTGTCCCGCTTCGGATCGATGGTGACGAACAGGAACACCACGTTCTTCGCTGCCGGCCCCAGCGCGCGGAACAGCATGTGCAGCTTGTAGAGCGTGTCGGGGCAGACATCCGGGCAGTTGGTATAGCCGAAATAGAGCAGCACCGTCTTGCCGCGGAAATCCTGTGCGGTGACGGTCTTTCCCGTCTCCGCCTCGGTCATGGTGAAGCCGAGCGGCGGCACCAGCCCGCTCACCTCGACCACCCCGCCCTTGCCGAGCGGCACGCCGCTCAGCGTCGTCTGCGCCGCGGTCGCGGCAAAGGCGGTGGGGACAAAGGCAGCCGGGGCACAGGCGAGGCCGAGGGCGAGGCCGGCGCAGAGCAGCAGGGCGGCGAGGGCGCGGATCATGATGAAGCCGGCTCGCCGATCTTCCGCTTCAGCGCCTCGTTCACCAGCGCCGGGTTGCCCTTGCCCTGCATCGCCTTCATCACCTGGCCGACGAAGAAGCCGAACAGCTTGTCCTTGCCCGCCTTGTATTCGGCGAGCTTGTCGGCATTGGCGGCAACCACCCTGTCGATCGCCTCGTCGATCGCGCCGGTATCCGTCACCTGCTTCAGCCCGCGCGCCTCGACGATCGCGCCCGCCGCATCGCCGGTGTCGAACATCAGCTCCAGCACCTCCTTGGCGATCTTGCCGTTGATCGTCTTGTCGGTGATCAGGTCGAGCAGCTCGCCGAGCCGGGCGGCGGTCACCGGCGAGGTCTCGATGCTCGTCCCGGTGCGGTTGAGATGGGCGAAGAAATCGCCGAGCATCCAGTTCGCCACCAGCTTCGCATCGCGCCCGGCGACGACGGTCTCGAAGAAATCCGCCGTCACCTGCTCCATCACGAAAATCGACGCCTCGTAGCGCGACAGGCCAAAGTCGCGCATCAGCCGCGCCCGCTTCGCATCCGGCAGCTCCGGCAGCGTCGCCTTCAGCGACTCCACCCATGCCTCCTCCAGCACCAGCGGCAGCAGGTCCGGCTCGGGGAAATAGCGGTAGTCGTGCGCGTCCTCCTTGCTCCGCATCGAGCGGGTCACGCCGCGCGCCGGCTCGAACAGCCGCGTCTCCTGGTCCACCGTCCCGCCGGCTTCCCAGATCTCGATCTGCCGCTTCGCCTCCGCCTCGATCGCCTGCATCACGAAGCGGATCGAGTTGACGTTCTTGATCTCGCAGCGGGTGCGGAACGGCTCGCCATGCTTGCGCACCGACACGTTGACGTCCGCCCGCATCGAGCCCTCGTCCATGTTGCCGTCGCAGGTGCCGAGATAGCGCAGGATGGTGCGCAGCTTGCGCAGATAGGCGCCGGCCTCTTCCGGCGAGCGCATGTCCGGCTCGCTGACGATCTCCATCAGCGCCACCCCCGAGCGGTTGAGATCGATCAGCGACTTGCTCGGATGCTGGTCATGCATCGACTTGCCGGCATCCTGCTCCAGATGCAGCCGGGTGATCCCGATCGTCCGCGTCTCGCCCGATTCCAGCTCGATCTCGATCGCCCCGGCGCCCACGATCGGATGCTCGTACTGGCTGATCTGATAGCCCTGCGGCAGGTCGGCGTAGAAATAGTTCTTCCGGTCGAACCGCGAGACGAGGTTGATATGCGCGGCGAGCCCCAGCCCGGTGCGCACCGCCTGCGCCACGCATTCGCGGTTGATCACCGGCAGCATCCCCGGAAACCCGGCATCGACGAAGCTCACCTGGCTGTTCGGCGCGGCACCAAACGCCGTCGCCGCGCCGCTGAACAGTTTCGAGCGCGAGATCACCTGGGCATGGACCTCAAGCCCGATCACCAGCTCCCACGCGCCGGTCGTCCCCTCGATCACGTAGCTCATGCCGCACCTCCCGCGATCACGCCCGGCCTGTGCGCGAACCCCGCCGCCCGCTCCAGCACGGACGAGACGGCGAACACCGTCTCCTCGTCGAAATGCCGCCCCAGTACCTGCAAGCCGAGCGGCAGGCCGCCGGCATCCAGCCCCGCCGGCACGCTCATCCCCGGCACGCCGGCGAGCGAGGCCGGCACGGTGAACACGTCGTTGAGATACATCGTCACCGGATCGTCCATCTTCTCGCCCAGCGCGAACGCCGCCGAGGGGGCGGTCGGCGTCAGCAGCGCGTCCACCTTCGCGAACACCTCCTGGAAATCCCGCAGGATCAGCGCCCGCACCTTCTGCGCCTTGAGGTAATACGCGTCGTAATACCCGGCCGAGAGCACATAGGTCCCGATCATGATCCGCCGCTTCACCTCGTCGCCAAACCCGGCCGCCCGCGTGCGCTCATACAGGTCGATCAGGTCCTTGCCCTCGATGCGCGCGCCGAATCGCACCCCGTCATACCGCGCGAGGTTCGACGACGCTTCCGCCGGTGCGACGATGTAATACACCGGCAGCCCGTATTTCGTGTGCGGCAGCGAGACATCCACAATCTCCGCCCCCCCCCGCCGCAGCCAGTCGATCCCGTCCTGCCACAGCGTCTCGATCTCGCGCGGCATGCCCTCCACGCGATACTCCGCCGGAATCCCGATCCGGAGCCCCTTGACCCCGCGCGCGCACGCCGCCCGGAAATCCGGCACCGCCCGCTCCGCCGAGGTCGAATCCTTCGGATCGAACCCGCTCATCTCGCGCAGCAGGATCGCGCAATCCTCCACCGTCCGCGCCATCGGCCCCGCCTGGTCCAGCGACGAGGCAAACGCGATGATCCCGAACCGCGAGCACCGCCCATAGGTCGGCTTGATCCCGGCGATCCCGCTGAACGCCGCCGGCTGGCGGATCGACCCGCCGGTATCCGTCCCCGTCGCCCCCATCGCCATCCGTGCGGCCACCGCCGCGGCCGACCCGCCGGACGATCCGCCCGGCGCCAGCTTCGCGCCATCCGCCCGCTGCCACGGATTCTCCACCGGCCCGTAGCCCGACGTGATGTTGGATGACCCCATCGCGAACTCGTCGAGATTGGCCTTGCCCAGCATCACCGCCCCGGCCGCCTTCAGCCTGGCCGAAACCGTGCTCTCATACGGCGGCACGAACGGCTCCAGGATCCTCGATCCCGCCGTCGTCCGCACACCCTCGGTGCAGAACAGATCCTTCATCGCGATCGGAATGCCCGCAAGGGCAGGGGCCTCGCCCTTCGCCCGCGCATCATCCGCCGCCCGCGCCTGCTCCAGCGCCAGCTCCGGCGTCGTCGTGATGAACGCGTTCAGCCGCGGATTGAGCGCCTCCACCGCCGCCACATGCGCCTCGGCCAGCTCCACCGCCGAAACCTTTTTCGCCGCCAGCGCGTCCAGCGCCGCGGCGATCGTCATATCCATCAGGCTCATTCCACCACCTTCGGCACCGCAAAGAAATCGCCGATCCGCTCCGGCGCGTTCGCCAGCACGCGGTCGGGATAATTCCCGTCCGTCACCTCGTCCTCGCGCATCCTGAGCGCCATCTGCGCCCCGCCGGACAGCGGCGCGACACCCTCGACATCCACTTCCGCCAATTGTTCCACATAGCCGAGAATCGCGTTGAGCTCGCCTTGCATCCGCGTCACCTCCGCCTCGTCGAGGCGGATACGGGCGAGTTTCGCGATGCGGCTTACCGTCGCGTGATCGAGAGACATGACTGATCCCTTGGGTTTCTGAGCGCGCTGGACCATAAACGCGCGCATGACACTGTTCAACCTGACCGACCTCGCCGCCACCCTGCCGCGCAACGCAAGGCTCATCGGCCTCGACCCCGGATCGAAAATCATCGGCATCGCCCTTTCCGATGTCGGCCGCCGCCTCGCCACCCCTTACGGTGCGATGAAGCGCGGCAAGCTCGCCGATGCCGCCGCCACCATTCTCGACATCGCCCGCAAGGAAGGTGCCGCCGCCCTGATCATCGGCCTGCCCCTCTCGATGGACGGCTCCTTCGGCCCCGCCGCCCAGGCCGCGCGCGACTGGGCCCACGCCATCGCCCGCGAAACCGGCCTTCCCGTCGCGATGATGGACGAACGCCTCTCCTCCGCCGCCGTCAACCGCGCCCTCATCGAGGCCGATCTCTCCCGCGCCAAACGCGCCGGAAGGGTCGATGCCGCCGCCGCCTCCTACATGCTCCAGGGCGCGCTCGACCTGCTGAACGAACCCCGCCCCGAAGAATGACGCCGGAAGAATAACCCCCACCCCGTGAACACCGCCGCCATCCTCGCCCTCCTCGCCGCCGCCGCCACCCTCGAGATCGGCGGCGACGCCCTGATGCGCGCCGCCCTCCACCATCACGGCCTCGCCCGCGCCCCCTTCCTCGCCGCCGGCATCCTCGTCCTCGCCGCCTACGGCCTCGTGGTGAATCTCGGCCCATGGGATTTCGGACGCGTCCTCGGCATATACGTCACCCTCTTCTTCCTCATCGCCCAGCTGGTGAACTGGCTCGGCTTCGGCCTCCGCCCATCCCCCGCCATCCTCCTCGGCGGCGCCCTCATCTGCGCCGGCGGCCTGGTCATCACCCTCTTTCAATGACCCTCCGGCAATGACCCTCTGGCAATGACCATCCAGGCCCACATGTTCTGGCACGGCGACCCACCCCGCCGCCTCGAACGCCTCGCCATCCGCAGCGTCCTCGCCCAGGGCTACGCGCTCACCATCTGGACCTACACGCCCCAGCCCAACCTCCCCTCCGGTGTCACCACGGCCGACGCCGCCGCAATCCTCCCCCGCTCCGCCCTCTTCACCAACCGCCGCGTCTCCATCGCCAGCTTCGCCGACTGGTTTCGCTACATCGTCCTCTCCCGCCACGGCGGCCTCTGGACCGATTCCGACGTCATCGCCCTGCGCCCCGCCGCCGCCCTGCCGGCGCAGAAATTCCTCGTCACCCAGCGCGCCTGGTTCCACCGCCGCCTCCGCCCCCGCGGCTGGACAACCACCCTCAACAACAACGTGATCTTCAACCCCACCCCCACGAAGGGCGACGTGATCGACCTCGCCCTCGCCGTCGCCGAACGCTTCCCCAAGGACGCGATCGACTGGGGCGAACTCGGCCCCGACCTGCTGACCGCTCTCACCCGCCTCCACCCCGCCCACGGCTACGCCATCATGCCGCCCCGCTTCGCCAACCCGATCGGCTACTGGGAAAGCCCCGAAGCCCTGCTCCGCCCCAACCCGCCCCGCCTGCCCCCCGAATCCGCCTTCCTCCACGCCTATGGCGAAATGTGGCGCCGCGCCGGCATATCCCCCGACGCCCCGTTCCCCCCAGGCAGCCTCCTCGCCACCCTCGCCACACGCTTCGGCGAACCCAACCCCTGATCCCGCCCCGTTTTTTGCGACCCGCCTTTTACCCGGCCCGCCACCGTAATGTTATCAAACGTTAGTCTTTCTCACCCTCCCGCCCGCATGGCATCCTCGCCCGATCCAGCAGGAGAACGAGACAATGCCCGACACCACCCCACAATCCCCCACCATCCCCGCCGACCCCGCCCCCAATTTCACTAACACGCCCGACCCCAATACGCCCGACCCCACCACTCCCGACCCCAATACACCCGACACCGCCGCAATCCTCACCCTCGTCCTCGAAACCTTCATCATCCCCTTCGAAGGTTTTTCCCCCACCCCCTACCGCGACGCCGCCGGCACCTGGACCATCGGCTACGGCTCGACAAGCGACGAAACCAACACCCCCATCACCCCCACAACCCCACCCATCACCCGCACCACCGCCGAAACCCTCGCCCGCCGCGACCTCGCCACCGCCAACCAGACCGTCACCCGCGCCGTCACCGTCCCCCTGACCCCACACCAACAAGCCGCCCTCATCGACTTCGTCTACAACCTCGGCGCCGGCAACTTCCTCCGCTCCACCCTCCTCCGCTGCCTCAACAACGGCGACTACACCGCCGCCGCCGCCCAATTCCCCCGCTGGGACCTCGCCAACGGAATTTTGCTCGCCGGCCTCAAACGGAGACGCGAGGCGGAGGCGGCGTTATTTTGCTCCTCCGATCCGGGGGTGGGGGAGGGGGAGGGGTAGGGGTAGGGGAGGGGTAGGGGAGGGAGAGTTGCGGAAGTGTGATTTGGGCCGGTAGCCGACAGACAGTTTCCGGAGCCTATGGGTCAGAAGGCTGGCACGTCTGTAGCACGGTTATCTTTACGTCCCAGTGCATGATTAGATACAACCGCAATGAACCGACTGCATCAATTAAATCCACAAGCACGTAGTACCTCGATAAATTTCTCCGCCTGCGCTCTTACGTCAGCCCATTTCTCCTTGGGTGTGCCGTAGATCGCCCAGAATTTTGCTTCGTTGATGGCAAGCTTGCGATCATCGCCGCCCCCATGCTGGGTGATAAATCCCCAGAACCAAAGGTCATCCCATATGGTGGCTTCATCATTGGTTCTCCCGGCGACTTTGAATATCAAATCATTAATCGTGTCGAAATCAAGATTGCTTCCGGTAATGTGCTTGAAGATATACTTAATAACAGAGTCGACTGGCACGCGAACGAAATCGTCTGACGCAACATAAACGTTATCGAGGAAACGCAAATTGGTGTTCACTTCAAGAGTATGGACGTCAATAATTGACTTAATGAACAGCGCCGCAGTTTTTTCACCGAAACCTTTGCTGCCCGCGAGGACGTACCACATCCGGTCGAAAATCCCTCCGGTAGGACCCGGGACAGGGTCAGCAGAACTCAAATTAGATAACGCGTCTAGGAGATCTGTGGGATTTTGTACGGCGTCGAAGGTCGTCCTGTGATTAAACAGTATCTGCCAAGTTTCAGTGCTATCATCTAGTGATGGCCTGCTCTGCGTTTGAAGAATCGCGTACAAAAGCGCCGAGATGCGCGCGTAATTACCTCCCTGCGGACTCAAATAAGCAGAATAATACGCGTGCTGAGTTTGTCGATTGTAGGCCGTATTGTCTTTTAAGAACATAAATATTTCATCAAGATTACGTTTAATTTTAAAAATTTTATCTTTGACGTCATTGACGCGTATATTTTGTTCATTAATGTTATCGAATTTGACAGTTTTGAGCAGCCCGAGTTTCTTTCCGAATTTCAAAAAATCCTTGTCATTCATTGCTTGATCGGTCCATCGATGCTGTTGCATAACTAATATATAGCCGAATTAGGGTGTCGTTAATAGACGCGCTATTTAAAGCTGCCGGCCACAGTGGAGTATTTTAGACTATCTGACGGGATGCTTCTTCATCGGACCGATGCCATGAGGTCAGTGCTCTGTTTGAAATAAACAGCCATTTTAGGGGCGTCGAAAAAACTCGTGGAAAGACGAGTTTGGGCGACTGACCGCCGGTTGGCTGGTAGTCGGATCGGGGCCGGGAGCGAACAGGGAGGTTTCTGGCGGCCTGTTCAAAAGGCGATTATTGGCAATGTATCCAAAGATTTGTAGATTGGGTCCGCGCAGTGCAACCCATTAATCTGCGGCGGTATGAAAGTCGTGGGTATCGTTCACCTAAGCTACCTTTGGTTTCTCCCATGGGCGAGGTCTCTGACGAATGATGCTATCTCTACATAAATTTTCACGGTAGATTTTTCATATGAGTGACCAATATATATTTGTAAATTTGTTCGGAATTGCGAAAGAAGTTCTTTCTTCGCCGCTTTCCATTGCTATTTTCAGCACTTCTATTGCTGCTTTCGCTGGCACCTGGGGTGCCCAGCTTCTTGCCGAACGGACGGCACGGCGGAAAGAAATCTTGCGTGAAATAAGAGGTGTAAATGCGGCGCTGAGCTTTGCCTCCAATATCGCCAACACCTACATTGTGACCAAAAAGCAGCATACCAAAAATCTTGTTGCCAAATACAAACAGCAACGCACTGATCACGAATCCCATTACATGCGGATGAATGCATCAGCAATCTCTGCTGGCACCACTTTTTCTCTTAAACTCACACTGCAGACGATTTCGCTCCCATATTCTCCTATTGCGGAACTACAAAAAACTCTTTTAGATCTGAATAACCCGAGCGGTAGAGCTTTGCTTCTTCTAACTCCTCTGACGCAGTCTATCGAGGGTTTTGCCGACGTTGTGAAACAACGCAACGCTTGGATCGACGAAATTAAAAACACACCTGATAACGATGATACGAGGAGAATAAACCTTTATTTTGGTACTCCCTATGCTAATAACAGTGTTGATGATCGATACCCCAAATTGATGGAGGCCATAGAATATTACAACGACAGTTGCATCGGCTTTAGCCTTATACTCGTCAATGTACTTGAAGAGTACGGGGAAAAAATGGCCAAAGAATACGGTAAACATGCCCCGAAAATCGGCAGGCCAAGTTTTGAAAAAGCTAGTGATTTAATCCCTGATCTTAAAAAATACTTACCCTGGGTGAAGGTTTAAAGCTGGCTCTGTTGCGTTAATTTATCGATCGTCGCCCGCCTACTCGCCTCGTGATTGATTTCCGATACACCGAAACTAGGCCTGAACGTCCGTTCTGAGCGCATTTCCGACCCAACCGACCATCGCCTCCACGCACACAGAATTCGGGTGTTTGGATTACACACCGGGTCTCGCTGGCTTTTCGCCAACCGACAAAAAACACAAGCACCGGATCAAAACTAACAAAAAACCTTGCCCACCCCCACCCCCTCATGGGACTTTTGCTCCTGTGACCACCCCAAGCCCCACATCCCCCGGTTTTCTGCTCCTCCGCTTCGACGCCTTCATCGAAGCGCTCTGCGCCCATATCGCCGGGGAGGGGTTGCGGCACCGCGTCGCCGGGCCGCTCATCGTTCTCATCTGGCAGCGAATCCGCCGCCTCGCCGCCCGCTTCGCCCGCCTCGCCGTCGCCCCGCCGCACACCCCCCGCACCCGTCAGCGCCCGCACCGCGCCGGCCCGCCACACACCCTCCCGCAATCCTTCGGCTGGCTCTCCCGCCTCATCCCCGGAACCGCCTCCGTCGCCGCCCAATTCCGCGCCCTGCTCGACACCCCGGAAATGACGGCCCTCATCGCCGCCAACCCCGCAATCGGCCGCACCCTCCGCCCCCTCTGCCACACCATCGGCTTCCGCCCGCCGCCCTCCCTCCGCCGCCCGCGCACCAAACGCCCACAACCCGAACCGCAAACGCCGCAAACCACCGCCCAACCCGCCCAGGCGCCGCCCGCGCCCCGGCCAAACCCCCCACCACGATACGAAATCCCGCCCGCCAACGCGCCCTGGCCCCGCGCCCCCGGCGCCGCCCGCTTCAACCCCCCGCGCCGGAAACTCAGCGCCAAATTTAGCGCGTAACCCGCCAGCGCCTCATCGCGCCCAAATCGTTACGATTCCAAAACGATCAGCCGGCCCGGCCAAACATCCGCTCCAGATCGCCCTGCGTCAGCCGCAACACCGTCGGCCGCCCATGCGGGCAGGTCTGGGCGAGGGGGGTGGTCTCCATCGCCCGCAACAGCGCCTCCATCTCCGCAAAAGCGAGCCGCCGCCCCGCCCGCACCGACCGATGACACGCCATCCGGATCAGCACCGCATCCAGCCGCACCTCCAGCGCCGTCGCCGTCCCGCTCTCCGCCAGCGTATCCGCAACATCCCGCACCAGCCCCGAAGGATCGGCCCGCATCAGCGCCGCCGGCACCGCCCGCACCAGCACCGCCCCCGGCCCGAACGCCTCGATCTCCAGCCCCAGCCCCGCCAGCCGCCCGGCCGCCCCGAGCAGCCGCGCAATATCCTCCGCCCCCAGCTCCACCACCGCCGGCGCCAGCAGCGCCTGCGCCGGAATCACCCCCGAATCCCGCTCCGCCCGCAGCCGGATCTCCGTCAGCCGCTCATGCGCCGCATGCTGGTCCACCAGAACCAGCGTCCCATCCCCGCTCTGCGCCAGAATATACGTGTCAAACACCTGCGCGATCGGCGTCCCCAGCGGATACTCCGGCCGCACCTCCGGCAAAACCTCCGGCACAACCCGCCCCGGCGGCAAATCCAGCCCCCGCAGCTCCGCCTCCGCAAACCCCCGCGCCGCCCGTGGCATCGGCGCAGTCGCCCAGCCCGCCCGCGGCAACGAAACCGAAGGCGCCACCGCCAGCTCCGCCGGAATCGCCAGCGCCCGCTGCACCGCCCCGATCATCAGCGACCTCACCGCCTCCGGCGCCGCGAACCGCAACTCCGCCTTCGCCGGATGCACATTCACATCCAGCATCTCCGGCGGGATCTCCAGCCACAAGGCCGCCAGCGGATGCCGCCCCGCCGGAATCCGCTCCCGATACGCCAGCCGCAGCGCCATCCGCAAAAGCGGGTCCCGCACCGGCCGCCCGTTCACCACCATGTGCTGGTGTCGCCCCGTCGCCCGGGTCAGGCTCGCCGGCGAAATGAACCCCCGCAGCACCACCTCTTCCCGAACCGCCTCGATCTCCAGCAGCTTCTCCGCATCCCCCCGCCCGTAAATTGCCGCGACCCGCCCCCGCCGGTCCTGTGGCGGCAGGTCGAAACTCGTCGCCCCGTCGATCGTCAGCGAAAACCCCACCCCCGGTGCCGCCAGCGCCAGGTGCCGCACCGCATCGGCGCAGGCCGCCGCTTCCGAACCGGCACTCCGCAGAAATTTCCGCCGCGCCGGTGTCGCATGGAACAGATCCTCGACGATCACGCTCGTCCCCACCGGCCCGGCCACCGGCTCGACCTCCCGAACCGCCCCGCCATCGACCACGATCCGGGCCGCCGAATCCTGCCCCGCCGGGCGTGACGTCACGCTCAGCCGCCCTGCCGCCCCGATCGAGGGCAGCGCCTCGCCCCGAAACCCCAGCGTGGCAATCCGGACCAGCGCCTCGTCCGTCAGCTTCGAGGTGGCATGCCGTTCGATCGCCAGAGGCAGTTCCGCCTCCGGAATCCCGTGCCCGTCATCGGTCACCTCGATCCGCCCGATCCCCCCGCCCTCGATCGTCACCCCGATCCGCCGGGCCCCGGCATCCAGCGCATTCTCCACCAGTTCCTTGACCGCGGCGGCGGGCCGTTCGATCACCTCGCCGGCGGCGATACGGTTGATCGTGGTCGGGTCTAGGCGGCGGATCGGCATGACCCCATCTTACAGGCACTCAACCCCGATCTTCAATTCGCCACGGCACCCCACACATGACCAGCCTCGCTGCCCACCTGCTCAATCCGGTCCTGCGGTTCGAGGTCAAGCGAAAGCTGGCCAGGGCCCATGATTCCAAAACCCTCCAACGGGCGTTCCGCTCGCCCATGCCCACGCCGCGAGGGGCACGATATACGCCCTCGATCATCGGCGGCGTCCCCGGCGAATGGGTCGAACCCGCCTTCGGCGCCCCGCCGGCGATGACCGTGCTTTATCTGCATGGCGGCGGCTATGTCGTCTGCTCCGCCGAATCCCACCGCCCGATCACCGGCGGCCTCGCCTCAAGGGGCCTGCGGGTCTTCGCCGCCGATTACCGGCTCGCCCCGGCGCATCCGTTTCCCGCCGCGGTCGACGATGCCGAGGCCGCCTGGGCCGGCCTGATCGACCAGGGGTACGACCCCGCCGCCCTCGCCATCGCCGGCGACAGCGCCGGCGGCGGCCTCGCCCTGGCGCTGGCGCTGCGGCTCCGTGAGGCGGGGATGCCGATGCCGACACGGCTGCTGCTGTTCTCGCCCTGGACCGACCTTGCGGCGACCGGCGCCAGCATCGTCGAGAACGCCCGGCGCGATCCGATGATCAAGGCCAGCCGGCTGGCCGATGGCGCCCGGCCCTATCTCGCCGGGGCGGACCCGCGCAATCCGCTGGCCTCGCCGCTCTATGCCGATCTCGCCGGCCTGCCGCCGATGCTCACCCATGTCGGCGCGCGCGAGGTGCTGCGTGATGATTCCGTGCGCCTGCACGAAAAGGCGCTGGCCGCCGGCGTCGCCAGCCTGCTCCGGGTCTGGCCGGTGGTGCCGCATGTCTGGCCGATATTCCAGGCGATCCTGCCTGAGGGCCGCGCCACCCTCGATGAGAGCGCCGCCTTCATCCGTGGTGCCGCAGCCTCGCCCGGCGCCACTCGTTGATCGTGAAATAGATAAGGGCGGTCAGTGGCAGTGCTGCGCCGACAAGGGCGACGACGTGCCAGCCGCCGCGAATGAGTAGCGTGCTGGCCACGGCCGAGCCGGCGGCGCCGCCGAGGAAGAAGGCCGTCATGTAGGCGCCGTTGAGCCGGGCCCGAAGCTCGGGGGCGAGGGCGTAGATCGCGCGCTGGCCGAACAAATTATTGGCCTGCACGCCGAAATCGAGCAGCACGCCGGCGCCGGCGAGAAGGACGACGCTGTGGATGGAAGCGCCATAGCCCGAGATCAGGAACGACAGGGCGATCAGCCCGAGAGCCGTCGCCGTGCCGGGGCGGCCATATCCGGCATCGGCCAGCCGCCCGGCGATCGGTGCTGCGGCGGCGCCGGCGGCGCCGACCAGGGCGAAGATGGCGACACCGAGCTGCGTATAGTGGAATTCATGCAGCAGCAGCAGCGGTGCCGCCGTCCAGTACAGGGTGAAGGCGGCGAAGGCGCAGGTCTGATAGGCGGCACGGCGGCGCAGCGTCGGCTCGGTGCGGTAGAGGCCGAGCATCGAGACGATCAGCTCGCCATAGTGATGGTCGAGCTTCGGCGTCACGCGCGGCAGTTTCAGCCGCAGCAGGACCGTGAGTGCCGCGATCCCGGCGGCCGAGAGCCCGAACACCGCCCGCCAGCCGGCGAGCCAGGCGACGAAACTTGCCATCGGCCGGGCGAGCAGGATGCCGAGCAGCAGGCCGGCCATCACATTGCCCACCACCCGGCCGCGGATCGCATCCGGGGTGAGGGAGGCGATCATCGGCACCATGATCTGCACCGCCGCCGAGCTGACGCCGATCAGCAGCGAGGCGGCGAGAAAGCTCGCGCCGTTCCAGGCGAAGGCGGCAAGGGCGAGGGCGAGGGCGGAGGCGCCGACCATCCGCGCGATCAGCTTGCGGTTTTCCAGCAGGTCGCCCAGCGGCACCAGCAGCAGCAGGCCGGCGGCGTAGCCGAGCTGCGTCAGCGTCACCAGCAGGCTCGCGACCGCGGGCGGCAGGCCGATATCCGGCGCGATCGTGCCGACCAGCGGCTGCACGTAATAGATGTTGGCCACCACCGCGCCGGTGGCGACGGCAAAGAGCGTGGTCAGGGCGAAGGAGGGCGCGGCGCGGCCGGGTTGGGCCGCGGCCGGTGGGGCCGTGATGCTGTTCGACATGGCAGCGATATGTCCCGCGCGGAGGCGACTTCAAGCGGCGGGGCGGACGAACCGCACCCTTGCCGGTGGAAAACGGCTCAGAACAGGTCGAGGACCCGGCCGAGCAAGCCTTTCGATGCGCCGGCGGGTGCGGCTGCCGGGGTCGCACCCTTCGTCGCCGGTTCGCCGAGGGCGGCGTTTTCCTGCAGCCGCTTCTGTTCGGACTGCGCGTTGACCACCTGGTTGCCGCCCTGGGTCTTGCCGCCGAAGGACATCAGCGAATCCACGAAGCCGGTGCCGCGGCTTTCCTGTTCGGCCTGACGGTTGATGGTCGCGCGGATATGGGCGGGCGGAGTGGGACCAGCCTGTTGCAGCAGCGCCTGTTGCGCCGGGCCGAGGCTGGTGCTGCCCGGTTGCAAGGTGGATTGCGGGGCGAGGAGGCTCTGCGCCTCGCCAGCGGCGGAGACCTGCTGCGGCCGCGGCGCGCCGGGAACCGGCGGCGGCAGGGTTTGCAGATCCGGCGGCACGCTCAGCGGCGCCTCGGTGCCGACCGCGAACGCGTCCGGCGGGCTGAGTTCGAGCCCGAACGTCTTGGCGGGATGGCTGCAGCCGGCCAGCAGCAGCGGGCCGAGCAGCAGGAACGGAAGGGTCGCGCGCGATGAACGGGTCATGGCGTTTCCTTATCCTCGCGCGCCGGAGGCGGCAAGTGACCGGCGCGGTCGTGGCTGAACAGGCTTTCGAGGATCAGCGCGGCGATGCCGCCATCGATCGCGGCATCGGCGAGGTTGAACACGTACCAATGCAGGGTGCCGACATGGACATCGACGAAATCGACCACGGCGCCATAGCCGATTCGCGAGATGACATTGCCCGCGGCGCCGCCGATGATGGCGCCGAGGCCGAGGGTCGAGAGCAGTGAGGGGCTGCGCCAGAGCCAGACCGAGAGCCCGGCGATGGCCATTGTCGCGACGGCGATCAGCAGCAGCCGCGCATCGTCGCCGGCCAGGATGCCGAAGGTGACGCCGTGGTTCCAGACCATGGTGAAGTTGAGCATCGGCAGGATCGCGACGCTGCCGCGCCGCGGCAGGTCGAGCCCGTAGAGCACCCACGCCTTCGAGGCCTGGTCGATGGCCAGCACGACCAGCGCCATCAGCGCGCCGAATGCGCGGCGGCTTGCGTTACCCTGGGCGGGCGCGCCGGGATTTGCCGTACCCGTCATTCGACATACGAGCAGCAGCGGCGGCACAGGCCGGGATGCGCAGGGTTGCTTCCAACCTCGGGCAGCACTTTCCAGCAGCGCTCGCATTTCTCCCCGGCGGCGATCTCGACCACCGGCTCGGCGCGCAGCGGCGCGCTGGCCCCGGCACCTTCGGGTGCTGCGGCGATGTCGGTTGCCGCCGCCGAGGTGATCATGATCTCCGCCCAGTCCGCATCGCGCAGGGCTTCCGGCGCATCGACCGCGAAGGTGAGGACGATCTTCGCCTGCAGCGAGGCGGCGATGTCGCCGTTGCGGCGGGCCTCCTCGATCCGGGCATTGGCGATGCGGCGCACCGCGCGGATCTCGGTCCAGGCCTCGTCCAGCGCGTCGTCGCGCCAGGCGGCGGGAAGTTCGGGGAACTGCGCGAGATGCACGCAGGCCGCCTCGCCATGGCGGGCGCGCCAGGCCTCGTCGGCGGTGAAGGGCAGGACGGGGGCGAGCCATGTCGCGAGGCAGCGGAACAGGATGTCGAGCACGGTGCGGCAGGCGCGCCGCGTCTCGCTCTGGGCGACGAGCCCGCCCTCGGCATCGAGCCGGACGTCGCAATAGAGCGCGTCCTTGCGGATGTCGAAATAGAAGGCAGAGAGGTCGTTGTTGCAGAACTGGTGGATCGCCGGATAGACGCCGGTCCAGTCATGCGTCTCGACGGCGCGGCGCAGCATCGTATCGAGCCGGGAGAGGCGGTGCAGCACGTAGCGTTCGAGGGCCGGCATGTCGGCGGCCGGCATCGCCTCGGCCTCGGTAAAGCCGTCGAGCCCGCCAAGCACCCAGCGCAGCGTGTTGCGGATGCGGCGGTAGAGATCGGCCTGCTGCTTGAGGATGTCCTTGCCGATGCGCAGGTCGTTGTGGATGTCCGAATTCATCACCCACAGGCGCAGGATGTCGGCGCCATACTGGTCGATCACCTGCTGCGGCGCGGTGACGTTGCCGAGCGATTTCGACATCTTGCGGCCTTGCTCGTCGAGCACGAAGCCGTCGGTGACGATCGCCTTGAACGGCGCGGTGCCGCGGGTGCCGACCGCTTCCAGCAGCGAGGCCTGGAACCAGCCGCGATGCTGGTCGGAGCCTTCGAGATAGAGATCCGCCGGCCAGGGCATGCCGCGCGCCTCCAGCACGAAGGCGTGGGTCGAGCCGCTCTCGAACCAGACATCGACGATGTCGAAGACCTGCTCGAAATCGGCGGGGTCGTGGTCCGGCCCGAGGAAGTCGGCGGCGGGGCGGGCATACCAGGCATCGGCGCCCTCGGCCTCGAACAGGGCGCGGGTGCGGGCGAAGACCGCCGGATCGGCCAGGATCGACTTGTCGTCCCGGCGCACGAAAATCGCGATCGGCACGCCCCAGGCGCGCTGGCGGGAGATGCACCAGTCCGGCCGCGCCTCCACCATCGAGCGGATGCGGTTGCGGCCCTGGTCGGGCACGAAGGCGGTGCGGTCGAGCGCCTCCAGCGCGCGGGCGCGGATCGCCTCCTCGCCATCCATCCGGATGAACCAGTTGGGTCGGGCGAGATAGATCAGCGGCGCCTTGGACCGCCAGGAATGCGGATAGGAGTGGAGGAACTCCTCGCGCCGGAGCAGGCCGCCAGCTTCAGTGAGCGCGGCGCAGACCGGGTCGGCGGCCTTGTAGACATGCAGGCCGGCGAAGAGCGGCACGTCGGCTGCGTAGGTGCCGTCGTCGTTCACGGTTTCCGGCACCTCGATGCCATTGGCGCGGCAGAGGAAGAAATCGTCCTCGCCATGCGCGGGCGCCATGTGGACGAAGCCGGTGCCGGCCTCGGTGGTGACGAAATCGCCGAGCAGGAGCGGGACATCGTAATCATAGCCCTGGCCGCGCAGCGGGTGGGCGCAGACGAGGGCGCCGAGATCCTTGCCGCGCAGCGTCTGCTCGACCGCATGCGCGGTGATGCCGGTTTCGGCGGCGAAGGCATCGAGCAGCTCGGCGGCGACGACGAGGCGCTCGCCCTTGCGGGCGAGGCTGTGCTCGGTGGTGTCAGCGATGCGGATCACGACATATTCGAACTCCGGCCCGGCGGCGAGGGCGCGGTTGCCGGGGATGGTCCAGGGTGTCGTCGTCCAGATCACGATCGCCGCCCCCTCGAGATCGCCGCCGATCACCGGGAAGCGGACCCAGATCGCGGTGTCCCGCCGGTCCTGATACTCGACCTCGGCCTCGGCCAAGGCGGTCTTCTCGACCGGGCTCCACATCACCGGCCGCAGCCCGCGATAGAGCGCGCCGGAGGCGGCGAATTTGTGGATTTCCGCCGCAATGGCCGCTTCGGAGGCGAAATCCATCGTGGCGTAGCGGTTCGCCCAGTCGCCCTCGACGCCGAGGCGCTTGAACTCCTCGGCCTGCACGTCGAGCCAGTGCTGGGCATAGTCGCGGCATTCGCGGCGGAATTCGAGAACCGGAACCTCGTCCTTGTTGCGGCCCGCCTTGCGGTAGCCTTCCTCGACCTTCCACTCGATCGGCAGGCCATGACAGTCCCAGCCGGGGACGTAATTGGCGTCGAACCCGGCCATCTGGCGGGCGCGGTTGATCAGGTCCTTGTGGATCTTGTTCAGCGCGTGGCCGATATGCAAATTGCCGTTCGCATAGGGCGGGCCGTCATGCAGGATGAAGGGCGGCCGGCCGGCGGCATCGGCGCGCAGCCGGGCGAACAGGCCCGTCGCCGCCCAGCGCGCCAGCGCCTCTGGCTCGCGCTTCGGCAGGTCTCCGCGCATCGGAAAGCCGGTTCGCGGCAGGAAGACGGTGGCGCGGTAGTCACGCGGGCTGGACGGCTGGTCGTTCATCGAAAAGGCTCCGGCGGAGGAAAGGACAGTCGTGCAATCCCGGCCCTAGATCAGGACCGGGCGGCGAATTCGCGGGATGAGGCAGGCGGCGCGCCGTGCGGATGTCATGGCGAGAGGTTATGCGAGCCGCCACCCCGAACGGTCAAGCGCGGAATGTTGAACGGAATTTTGCTCTCATCCGCATCCGGATGGTGGTTGCGGGGCGAATTGAGGGCATATCTCTGGTCCCGCAACGCAAATCCGAGCCGCCATGCAGAACGCTGCCCCGCAAGCCGAAATCCCGGTTCGCCCGAAACGCCAGCCCCGCGTCTTCGGCGCGCCATGGCGCACGCCGGCCGGTCGGTTTTCCTGGCTGAAGGCGATTGCCCTCGCGCTCTGCATCGCCCCGGCGGGCTACATGCTGTGGGAGCGGCAGGCGGGACAGCTCGGCGGCCGGCCGACTCATGAGCTGATGCTGCAGACCGGATTCTGGGCGATCCGCTTCCTGCTGCTCGGCCTCGCCATCACCCCGGCGCGGGCGGTGTTCGACTGGATGCGGGTGGCGATGCTGCGGCGGATGCTGGGCCTCGCCGCGGCGGCGTATACGTTCGCGCATGTCGTTCTGTATGCGGCGGATGAGGGATACGCCATTGGATTCGTCTTGAATCAGATGTTTACGGTGTTCTACCTCATCCTCGGCACGATCGCGACGATCGGGCTGCTGGCGCTGGCCGCGACCTCCACCGATGCGGCGATGGCGCGGCTGGGACGGCGGTGGAAGGTGCTGCACCGGCTGGTCTATCCGATTGCCGCACTTTCGATCTGGCATTTCTTCCTGACCCAGAAGATCGACGTCGCCGCGGCGATGGTGCCCTTCGGCCTGTTTGCCTGGCTGATGCTGTGGCGTCTCGCGCCGCCAGAGTTCCGGCGCTCGCTGGCCGGGATCCTCGTCCTCGCCCTCGGCGCCGTGGCGCTCACTGCCGGTGGCGAGGCGGGATGGTATGCGCTGAATTCCGGGATCGATCCGTGGCGGGTGCTCGATGCCAATCTCTCGACCGCGCGGATCAGCCCGGCGGCCTTCGTCGCGGCCGATCTGGCGCTGCTGGCGCTGCTGGTCGCCGCGCGGCGGCTGCAGCGACACGCCGCTTCGGGCTAGAGCATCATCCGATCAGATGGACACATCTGGTCGGATAAAGATGCTCTGTTTATCAATATGATAGAGCATCATCCGATCCATCAGGATCGGCACGTGCCCTGAACCGTCACATCGGCGCCATACCCGACTCGGCCGGGCCCTGCTAGCAAGGGACCATGGCACGCCCTGCGCCCCGTTCGCTCGCGCGATTCTTGTCGATCGCCCCAATCATTGCTGCCGGCCTGGCACTGGCCGGGACGGTGCTGGCGCTGGGCGGCGCGGTGCTGCTGCCCGGCCCTCTGGCGGTCGCGCTGCCGGCGCTTGGTCCGGCGGGCGGGCTGGCGCTGGCGATCGATCCGGGCCGGGCGGAGCTGCTCGCCGCCGTGCTGGCGGGCGGATCTGCCGCGCTGCTGGCCGCGCCGGGCTTGGGTGGTTCCGCCATATTGCTAATTGCCGGCCTCGTCGTCATTCTCGCGAATAATCTCTACACGCTTGTTTTTGCGGCATTGATCGTGGGGTTTCTGGGCCTTCGCGACCGTGCGGCGCCGGCGGCGCTCGCCGTGCTGCCGGCCACGCTGCTGGCGCTGGCCGCGGCAACCGGGCTGCCAGGCATCATACTCGTGGCCGGGGCGGTGCTGTGTCCCGCCGGATATCTGCTCGCCGCGCTGGGGGGCGATCTGCGCCGGTTTGCCCAGGGGATGGCGATCGGGCTTGCCGGGCTGGCGCTGGTCGCGTCCGGGCTTGGCGATGCGACGGCGATGCGGCTCGCGCTCGAGACCGAAGCGCTGGCGGCGCCGGTGCTGGCGCTCGCGGCATCACGGATTGAGGACGCGACGGGTTCGCGCGCGCCGGATTGGCTGGGCGGGCTGGCGCGCGGCATGCCGGGCTTCGCGCTCTGCTTCGGCGGGGCGGTGTTCTGGGCGAGCCTGCTGCCGCCGGGGCCGGGTTTCGTCGCGTTTCAGGGCGCGTTCGCGGCGGCGCTGCGGGCGGGCTGGCCGGGTGATCTCGTCGCCATCGCCCTTGCTGGCGGCTTCGCGCTGGCCGGGTTCGCGGCGGCGGGGCTTTTCGCGCTGGTCTGCCTCGGCCGGCCGCGCAGCCTGCGCGCCGCTGCCGCCGAGGATCTGCCGCGCCGTGATCTCGTCGCGCTCGGCCTGCCGGTGGCCGCCGCCGCCGGGCTCGCCCTTGTCACCGCGCCGGTTCTGTTGCTGGTCCCGCTCGGGCTGCTGCTGGGACTGTGGCGCTGGAGCCTGCGCGCCGGGCCGGTCGAGGCGCCGCCCGTCGAGGACGGGTTTGCCCGCCCGCCCGCCTGGCTGCCCTTCGGCGATCCGGTGACGCAGATCAACGCGACGGGATTTGCCGCGCCCCTGCGCGGCCCGGCGACCTGGCTCGCCCGGCGGATCGGCGGGGCGCGCATCGCAGGGTGGTGGTCGTGATCCTCGCAGCCCTTGCCGGCCGGACGATGGCCACCTTGCTGTCCGTGGCGCTGCTTGGCGCGGCGGCGCTGCTGCTCGAATGCGTTCGTGCCCGGCTGGCCGGCGCGGTGGCGGGGGAGGCCGGCATGCCGTTCGCGCAGCCGGTGCGGGATCTGCGCCGCCTCCTGCGCAAGCGCCGCATCCGCCCGGCCTTCGCCTCGCCGCTGCATGGCATCTGGCCGTTGGCCGCGCTGGCGGTGACGATCACCCTGCTTGCCATCATGCCCGGTTTCGCGGCGGGGCAGCTCACCGCTGGGCTTGCCGGCCCGGCGCTGTTCGTCGGGCTGCTCGCGCTGGGGCGGGTGATACGGGTAATGGCAGGGATCGATCCCGGCATGGCCGGCCCCGGGCTTGCCGCGATCCGCCTTGCCGCGTCCGGTCTCGGGGCCGATCTCGGCTGGCTGCTCGGCTTCGCCGCCCTTGCCGCCGTGCCCCGCCCCGCGGTGGCGGAAGCGGGTCTCGCGGCGCTCGGTGTGCTGCTGGCCTGGCCCGACGCAGCACCGGTGCCCGGCGATTATGCCGGACCCGACCGTGCGGTGTTTCATGCCGAAGCCATGCTGCGCCGCGCCGCCGGGCTGGCGCTGCTGGTGGCGCTCATCGCCCCTTCCGGCCTCGCGCGGGCCACCGCGCCGCTGGGCTGGCCGGTGGGCATCGCGGTCTATGCCGCGAAATTCGCCATCGCGGCGGCGGCGCTCGGGGCGGTGCGGCTGGTGCTGCCGGGCGGCGCGCCGCGAACCGGCGTGATCCTCACGCTCGCCGCACTCGCCCTCGCACTGCTGGGCGGGGTGACGGCGGCGCGGCTCGGCATCGTCGCCGGGGTGCTCGGCATGGGCGGTGGCCTCGCGCTGCTCTGGCGGCGCTGGCCGGCGGCGGAGGCGCTCGCGTTGTTGCAGGGCGGAGCGGCGATGGTCGGGTTCGGGCTCGGCGATGTCCGCGGCGGGGCGACGATCCTCGCGGGGGTGGCGCTCGGCCGCATCGCCGTCGCCCTGGCGGGCGAGGGCGGGCTGCGGCGCTGGGCGATCGCGGCGCTGGCCGGGATGCCGCCCTTCGGCGTGTTCGCCGGCGATTTCCGCATCGCCAGCGCGGCCGCGACGGTCTCGCCGCTGCTGGCTTGCACGCTCGTCGCGCTGCTCGGGATCGGAGCCGCGCGCGGGCTGACGCTGCCGGCGGCGGGCGGCGCCGGCGAGAGGCCGGGGCGCGGGCCGGCCGTGTTGCTGCTGCTCGTCCTGATGGTGCTGCTCGGCGCGGCGCCGGTGGCGGGGCTGCGATGAGCGACGCGGAAATCGCGGCACTGCTCGCGGCAGCGCCGGTCGAGCCCTGCGGCGGCGCCGCGCTGCATCTGCTCGCGCCGGCGGACTGGCTGCGTCTCGCCGAGCTGGTGGACCCGGCGGATTTCGCCGGGCTGTTCGTCGCCGATGGCCGTGCCCATGCGCTGTTCTTTCGTGCGGCGCCGCTGCTGGTGGCGGTGGCGCTGGACAATGGCGCGTATCCCGCGCTTTCGCCGGCGATCCCCGAGGCTGGCTGGTATGAGCGGCGGGCGGCCGAAACCCATGGCGCGACCGCGACGGGTGCGACCGACACCCGGCCGGCCATCCGCCACGGCGAGGGCGACGCCGCCTGGCCGCGCTTCGACGCGCCGGCCGATGAGGGGGCGTTTCAGGTCGGGCAGGGGCCGGTCGCCGGGTTGATCGCCCGGCCGGTGCATCGCCGGTTCACCATCGCGGCGGGGCGGATTGCCCGGCTCGAACATCGCCACGGCTATGCCCACCGCGACATCGCGGCGCTGCTGCATGGCAAGTCGCCGCGCGCGGCGGCGCGTTTCGCGGCGCGGCTGGCCGGCGATGCGGTGGTGGCGCATGCGCTTGCCTTCGCCCGTGCCGCCGAGGCGGCGGGCGGGTGCGATATTCCGCCCCGCGCCGCGGCGCTGCGGGCGGCGATGCTGGATATCGAGCGGGTGACGGCGCATCTGCTGGCGCTGACGGCAGCGCTCGAGGCGGCGGGCCGGCCCGGGCTTGCGACCCGCCTGGGCCGCGTGCGGGACGATATCGCCGCTGCCGTGGCGGTGCTGTTCGGCCACCGGTTGATGATGGACGCGGTGACGCCCGGCGGGCTGGAGGTGGATGCCCGGCCGGAGGCGCTGCCGGCGCTCGCCGCCGCCCTGGCTGCGGCCGTGCCGTCGGTGCGGCTGGTGGGTGGATTTCGCGTCCGCCGGGCGCTGGGGCCGGCGGCGGCGCTGGCGCGCGACCGGGCGCGGGCGGTGCTGGCGCGCGTGAGCGCGATCGTGCCCGCGATCGAGGCGGCGCCGCCGGGCGAGATCGTGGCAGCACTGCCGCCGGTGAGCGCCGCCGGGCTCGGCTCGGCCGCCTCGTCGCGCGGGATGGTGCATCACTGGGTGAAGCTGCATGACGGGCAGATCGCGGCGGCGGCGCTGATCGACCCGGCGCCGCGCCTCGCGAGCCGCCTGGAGGAGGCGGCTGTCGGGCTGGATATCGAGGGCTTCGCCGTGCTGGAGGCATGCTACGCGGTGCCGACGGGGGCGATCGATGGATGACATCGATGGATGATAATGATGGATGACATGGACGATCCGGTCCGGGTGCTGGGTGCCCGGCTTGCGGCCACGGGCCAGGCGCTGCTCGGCCGGAGCCTCGCGGTGCGGCATGTCGATGCCGGCAGTTGCGGCGGCTGCGAGATCGAGATCGGCGCCTGCCGGCGGTTGCGCGGCGGCATGGCCGCGCAGGGCATCGTCCTGGTGGACGACATCCGCGCCGCCGATCTCCTGCTGGTGACCGGGGTGGCGACGCGCACCCTCGCCGAGGCGCTGCGCAAGAGCCTTGCCGGGATGGCGCCGCCGCGCTTCGTCGTCGCGGCCGGCGACTGCGCGCTGGATGGCGGCGTGTTCAAGGGCGCGCCGCCGGTTCTGGGCGGGGTGCAGGCGGTGATCCCGGTTGATCTGCTGATCGCCGGCTGTCCGCCCTCGCCACGGCAGATCCTTGCGGGGCTGACGGCGTTGCTGGAGGCGAATGCGCGCGAGGCACGGGCGAGGCGCACCGAGCCGCATGCCTGATTTCAGTCATGAGCGCGCCCTGGGCGGCGTGGTGGCGGGGGTCGACGAGGTCGGGCGCGGCCCGCTGGCCGGGCCGGTCGTGGCTGCCGCCGCCGTGCTGCCGCCCGACCTGCCGGCGGCGATCGTGGCAATGGTCGATGATTCGAAGCGTCTCTCGGCAGCACGGCGGGAGGCGGCGCTGACGGCACTGCTCGGTGCCGGCGCCGAGATCGCGGTGGCGGCTTCATCCGTTGCCGAGATCGAGGCGCTGAATATCCTGCGGGCCAGCCTGCTGGCGATGCGCCGGGCGGTGGCGCGGCTGCGGACCCGGCCCGACCGCGTGCTGGTCGATGGCAAGATCGCGCCGGATCTGCCGATGCCCTGCCGGTGCGTGGTGGGGGGGGATTCCCAGTCGCTGTCGATCGCGGCGGCGTCGATCGCGGCGAAGGTGGTGCGCGACCGGGCGATGGAGAGGCTGGCGCGGCGCCATCCCGGCTATGGCTGGGAGCGCAACGCCGGATACGGCACGGCGAGCCACCGTGCGGCGATTATCACCCTCGGGATCACCGCGCATCACCGGCGCGGCTTTGGCCCGTTGCTCAGAGAGCCCGGCGCCTGACATCTGGGGTCTGAAACGCTGCCACGCGGCCCTGTTCCGCGCGGCGCGAGCCAGACCCTGTCAGGGATCGGCCGGTCAGGCGTAGCGGCGTTCGGGGTGGCGCAGATGCCACAGCCGCTCATGCGCCGCGACGAGGCTTTCGATGCTCTTCCTGCGGTTGGCGTCGGGATGGATGGACCGGCGGGTGAGCAGGCGTTCGAGTATGCCGAGAAGATCTTCCGCAATCTCGTAATCGTCCTGGTCGCAGGCGTGGTGGAATGCGATCAGGATTTTATCCGAGAGACGGCGGCTGTAGCGGGTGGTCGACCGCTCGGCCTTGCCGGTGTCTTCGACGGCGGGGTTCTGGTGGTCGTTGTCGGTCAGGGACATGATCGAATTCCTGTTATTTCTGAGACCATATTACCAAATAGTAATCGAAATACCATACTTTTTAATGAACGAATTTCATTCGAATTAAAATTTCATATTACGAGTTCCTGAGCAACTTTATTCTTGAGATGAATTGGATCATATTTTAGACACATCGTACATCAAATACGTTTCCATTTCGTTAAAAGCGGCACAAATGAACGGCTTCGACGCCCGATCCGACGGCTGACTCTACGCGCCGCCACAGCTGCGGGAAAGCTGCGAGCCGGACAAAAAGCCGCGTCGCGCCCGCGGGCAGGCGGAGTTCGCCATGGCCGGTCGACCAGATCGCCTGATCGCCGGGGGCCTGGGGATGAAAGCCGCGGACCGCGCTGGCGGCGATGTCGAGCGGGCCGGTCTCGGTTCGCAATTCCGCGAGAGCGACGCCGAGCTGCCGCCGGTCGTCGGACGCGGGATCGATACAGCCGGGCACGAAGCGGGACGAGTGCAGGAAGGCCTTCCCGCCATGGCCGGGCGGCAGCGCGATCCATTCGCCGGGCACGAGCGGCATCACCGCGCCGCCGGCCCATAGCGCCGCATCGTCACTTGTCTCGACCATGAAGCCGAGAGCTTGGGCGCGGGCGTGCAGGGTTTCGCGGATCGCGCGCAGGCGGGCGCCGCCGGTGCAGAGCGGCGCGCAGGCGTCCCGGTCCCAGTTCAGACCGCGCACGATACAGGTTTCGGAGGCGGCGAAGCCGGCCCGGTTGCCGGTGTCGAGATAGCTTTCGCAGGGCGCGCCTTCGGCCAGCAGCAGGTCGTGCCGGACGAGTTCGACATGGTGATACGAGATGGCGAGGCAGGCCTCCTCCCGGCAGATGGTCGCGCCGTTGACGAGAAACCGCGCCGGCACTAGCACGCCGTCGAGCAGCAGGGCATGGTCGGGCGACAGGCGCAGGCGGCGCGCCGGCAGGCCGGGGGCGAGCGATCCGGCGGCGAAGCTGATCGGCTGCACCTGCTCCGGCGCGGGATGCGTGGTGAGATCGAGCACGCGCGATCCGGTCCAGATGACGGGCACGACGTGCCCTGCGGCGGTGACCACCCGGTCGCCGGCCGCGAGGGTTTCGACCGGACGCAGGCCGTTCGGCGTGAGGATCATCGTGCCACGCGCGTAGCAGGGCGGATTGGTGCTGGCCGTGGCCGCGGCGGTTTCGGTGGCGATGCCGGCGGTCAGGCTGAGTCCGCCCGGCCCCGTGGCGGCGAAGAGCGGCGCGGCATCGGCGCTGGTGAAGCGTCCCTCGACATGGCCCTGCGCGTCGAGCAGGCTGACCGTGGCGCCGCTTTCGCGGATCGATCCCCCGGCCAGGGAGGGCAGCAGGATGGCATCGTTGCCGGACAGGCCGCCGATGGTCACGTTCGCGCCGAGAAACGGGTCGGCGAGGGTGAGGGTTGCGCGGCCCGGCCCGAATTCGAAGGTCTGGCTGGAGACCGCGTCCGTGACGCGCACCGAGGTGCCGTCGCCGAGCGCGATCGTCCCGCCGCCCGAAAGCGCGCCGCCATCGACCACCAGCGTCCCGCCGGCGAGGTTGACGGCGCCGGCATTGTCGAACGCCGTGCCGCCTACCGACAGCGTGGCGCCGGTGCCGACCGTGATGGTGCCGGCATTGGTGAATTGCGGCGCGGCCGCACCGGGCAGGCCGGTGAGCGCGCCGATGTCGACCACCACATCGGCCGAGGATCCGCCTTCCAGCGTCATCGCCCCCGCCGCCATGATCTCGTCGCACGCGTAGAGATCGACATGGCCGGCAATATCGAGACGGGCGGCGGCGGCGAGGGTGATGGCGCCGCCATTGCCGGTCAGCCCCGCGGTGGCCTGCTGGCCGTCGAGCCGGAGCGTGTTCGCGATCGTGACGCCGGGATCGACCAGGGCCGACGCGCCGTCGATTTCAGCCGTGCCGCCGGCGCCGGGAACCGACGCCCCGCTCCAGTTCCACGCAGCGCTCCAGTCAGCGACGGCGCCGGAGGGCGGCTGGAAAAGATCTGTGGTCAAATTGCCCGTCATCAAATGTCCCCGACGGCCGGGCCGCGCACGTCATGTGACGGTGGCCGTGAAGAGGGCAATGTTTTGCGCCCGATACTGCCGCCGGGTTAGCAGGGCTGCGCGCAGGGTTCAAACAAATTCTTCACTATTTTCTAAAAAATCCCAAAAAACAAATGTTTTTAACGATTTTTCCACTACAGGTTTCAGTCGGCGCCCTGGCGGGCCATGCGCTGCTCCAGCCGGAAGGCGGCGGCGGGATAGACGCCGAGGATGCGGATTTCGCGGGAGAAGAAATCGAGTTCCTCGAGGGCGAGGCGGACGTTGCGCTGCTCGGGATGGCCGTCGATCTCGCAGAGGAACTGGGTGGCGGCGAACTGGCCGCCGACCATGTAGCTCTCCAGCCGCGTCATGTTCACCGAGTTGGTGGCGAAGCCGCCGAGCGCCTTGTAGAGCGCGGCCGGCACGTTGCGCACCCGGAAGACGAAGCTGGTGATCGGGTTCGGCGTGTCCGCCGGCGGCAGGCGCGGGGTGCGAGCCATGACGTAGAAGCGGGTGGTGTTGTGGGCGGCGTCCTCGACGTTGCGGCGGAGGATGTCGAGTCCGTAGATCTCGGCGGCGAGGGAGGAGGCGATCGCGGCGCGGGAGAGGTCGTTCCAGCGGGCGACGAGTTCGGCCGAGCCGGCGGTATCGGCCTCGACCACCGCGCGCGCGCCGAGTTCGCGCACCAGCGCCCGCACCTGGCCGAGGGCGACGGCGTGGGAATGCACCTGGCGGATGGCGTCGATCATGGCGCCGCGCGGGGCCAGCAGGCAGTGCTCCACGCGCTGGAAATGCTCACCGATGATCGACAGGCCGGACTCGGGCAGCAGGGCGTGCATGTCCGGCACCCGGCCGGCAAGCGAGTTCTCGGTCGGCAGCATGGCGTATTCGGCCTCGCCGGTCCGCACCGCCTCGATCGCCGCCTCGAAGGTCTGGCAGGGCAGGGTCGCCATGCCGGGATAGGCGGTGCGGCAGGCGAGGTCGGAATAGGCGCCGGGCGCGCCCTGGAAGGCGATTCGGTGGGTCATGCGGCAAGATCCCTGCGGGCGCGGTCGAGGTCTTCCCGGGTATCGACGCCGAAGGGCGCCCGGTCAATCCGTGCCGCACCGATCCGCAGGCCGAGTTCGAGGGCGCGGAGCTGTTCGAGCTTCTCGCGCAGCTCCAGCGGCGAGGGCGGGGCGGCGACGAAACGGTCGAGCGCCGCCCGGCGATAGGCATACACGCCGACATGGTGCCAGAGCGGCCCCGGCCCGGAGGGGATCGGGTGGCGCGAGAAATAGAGCGCCGGGGCGGTGGCCGCATCGCCGAAGCCGCAGGCGGCCTTGACCACCGAGGGGGCGGCGGCTTCCTCCGCCGTGGTGACCGGGGCGACGAGGGTGGCGATGTCGAATCCGGGATCGTCCAGCACGGCGACGAGGTCGCGCAGCGCGTCCGGCGGGAAGCCGGGCAGGTCGCCCTGAAGATTCACCACGATGTCATGAATGCCGGCCGGATCGAGCGCGGCGAGGGCGGCGTGGATGCGGTCGGACCCGCTGGGCAGGTCGGGATCGGTCAGCACTGCCGTGCCGCCCGCCGCGCGGACCGCCTCGGCGATCGCGGATTCGGCGCAGGCGACCGCAACCGGGCCGATCGCGGCCTCCTCGGCGCGGCGGAGAACATGGACGATCATCGGCAGCCCGCCGATCTCGGCAAGGGGTTTTCCGGGCAGCCGGGTCGAACCCAGGCGGGCGGGAATCAGGACGATGGGAGCCGGAATATCTGCCTCCTTGTAGGATATGGGGTCGCCACCATGGTTATCGCTTGTCGCACTTTCCTAAATCGCTATACATCCCCTCGTAAAGCTTTGGAGGGACCGCGCTTATGAGTGATCAGAACCACCCGTCTTCCGGCCACGGCGGCAAGGGCCGCGACCCGCTGCTGCTGAACAAGATTGCCGGGGGCGTCCTCTCGGCCGGGCTTCTGGTCTGGATCGCGATCCACGCCGCCGGGGTGATCACCGGCGAGAAGGATGTGAAAAAGCCGGTCATCAAGACCGCCGAGGCGCCGGTTGCGGCGCAGAGCAGCGGCATTCCCTCCATCGACGGGCTTATCCTCAAGGCCGATGTGAAGAAGGGCCAGGCCTTCGTGCAGCAGCAATGCGCGGCCTGCCACACGCTCAACAAGGGCGGCGCGGCCGGTGTCGGGCCGAACCTCTACGGCGTGATGGGCGACCCGATGTTCAAGAAGGCCGGCTATACCTTCTCCGGCGCGGTGGAGAAGGTGTCGTCCGGCGTCTGGACCTACCAGAAGATGAACGAGTGGCTGGACGATCCGCAGAAATTCGCGCCGGGCACCCGCATGGGCTATTCCGGCATCAAGAACGACAATGTCCGCGCCGATGCGATCGCCTATCTCCGCACGCTGGCGGACAGCCCGATCCCGCTGCCCAAGCCGGGCGCCGGCGGGTCGGCGGTGGCCTCGAAGGGCGCGGCGCCGGCGGGTCTCGATTCCGGCGCGCCGGTGATCGCCACCCTTTACGCCAGCGCCGACGCGGGCAAGGGCCAGGCTTTCTTCCAGCAGCAATGCGCCGCCTGCCACTCGGTGAACAAGGGCGGGGCGAACGGAGTCGGGCCGAACCTGTATGGTGTCGTCGGCGCGCCGATGTTCGCCAAGGCCGGCTATGCCTTCTCCGCCGCCGCGAAGCAGCATGCCGATGGCAAGTGGACGCCGCATGAGCTCGACGAATGGCTCTACGCGCCGATGAAGGCGGTGGCGGGCACGCACATGGCCTATCCGGGGATCAAGAACAACCAGACCCGGGCGGACGTGATCGCCTATCTCAACAAGCAGTCCGACCATCCGGTGAACCTCGCCGCGGCAGCCGGTCCCGCCGCGACGACGGCCGCCGCCGCGGGTGCGGCGCCGACCGGGCTCGATTCCAGCGCGCCTTCGGTGAAGGCGCTGATGGCGAATGCCGCGCCGGCCAAGGGTCAGGCGATGTTCCAGCAGCAATGCTCGGCCTGCCACTCGATCAACAAGGGCGGCGCGAATGGCGTCGGCCCCAATCTCTACGGTGTGGTCGGCGCGAAGATGTTCGCCGCGGCGGGCTACAGCTTCTCTGCGGCCGCGAAGAAGCAGTCGACCGGCGACTGGACCGTGCATGAGCTGAACGAATGGCTCTACGATCCGATGAAGGCGGTGGCGGGCACGCACATGGCCTATCCGGGCATCAAGAACAACGTCGCCCGGGCCAACATGATCGCCTATCTGAACCAGCAGTCCGACCATCCCGAAACCTTCAAATGAGGTTTGATCCGGTCGCCGTGGCCTCGGCCGCGGCGGACGCGGCGGGCGACGTGATCCGCGCGCATTTCCGGGCGCGGATCGATGTCGACACCAAGGCGGATGCCAGCCCGGTGACACTGGCGGATCGCGGCGCCGAAGCCGCGATCCGGCGCGTTCTCGACCAATATTGCCCGGACCATGCCGTGATCGGCGAGGAGATGGGCGGCAAGGAAGGTGGGCGGTTCACCTGGGTGATCGACCCGATCGATGGCACGCGGGCCTTCATCACCGGCCGGCCAGTGTTTGCGACCCTGATCGCGCTGCTGGAACATGGGCGGCCGATACTCGGCTTGATCGACCAGCCGGTGCTTGGCGAGCGATGGCTTGCCCATGAGGGCGAGCTGCGCTTTTCCGGCCCGCATGGCGGTGCGCCGGGGACGCGGATTGTCGCCTCGCTGGCCGAGGCGGAGCTGTCCTGCACCTCGCCCGACATGTTCACCGAACCGCAATTCGGCCGGTTCCGCCGGCTTGCCGGCGCCTGCCGGCGGGTGACCTATGGCGGCGATGCCTATGGCTACGGGCTGCTCGCCTTGGGGCAGATCGATGTCATCGCCGAAGCCGATCTCAAGCCGTGGGACTGGTCGGCGCTGGCCCCGGTGATCGAGGCGGCGGGCGGGGCGATGACCGACTGGCGCGGTGCGCCGCTCACCCTGGAGAGCGACGGCACGGCGCTGGCGCTCGGCAACCCCGCCCTGCTCGGCGACGCCGTGGCGCTGCTCGGCGGATGATGCCGCCGATCGTCCATCTGACCGCCGGCGCGGATGATCTTGCGGACTGGCTGGGCCGCTCCGAGGCGCTGCACCGGGTGCTGCGCCCGCATCTCCCCACTGATTACGAAGGGACGATGCGCCGGATCCTGGCCGGGGGAGCAGAAATGGCGCTGCTGCACGAGGCGGGCGTGCCGCGCGCGCTGGCGGTGTTCCGCGCCTTTCACGACACGGCGAACGGGTATCGGTTCTATATCGACGATCTCGTCACCGATGCCCCCTCCCGCAGCGCCGGGCATGGCGCCGCCCTGCTCGGCTGGTGCGAGGCGGAGGCGCGCCGGCGCGGCTGCACCCGGCTGACGCTCGAATCCGGCACCCATCGCGAGCGGGCGCACCGGTTCTATTTCCGCGAGGGCCTCGCCATCACCCTGTTCGGCTTCGCGAAGACGCTGGATTAGAGCGTCATCCGATCAGATGGACTCATCTGATCGGAACGTGCTCTGAGCGCGATCAGATCGCGGCGGCGATGGCCCCCGCCAGATCGTCCATCTTCGCGGTGCCGCCGAGATCGGGCGTCCGCGGGGAGGCGGGATCGCCGAGGGCGGTCTCGATCGCGCCCAGCACCAGCGCCGCGGCCTCGGCCTCGCCGAGATGATCGAGCATCATCGCCCCGGCCCAGATCGCACCCACCGGATTGGCGATGCGCTGGCCGAAGATGTCGGGGGCGGAGCCATGCACCGGCTCGAACATCGAGGGGAATTTCTTCTCCGGGTTGAGATTGGCCGAAGGTGCGACGGCAATCGTGCCGGTGACGCCGGGGCCGAGATCGGAGAGGATGTCGCCGAACAGGTTCGAGCCGACGACCACATCGAACCGCTCGGGGCTCATCACGAAGCGGGCCGCGAGAATGTCGATATGGTATTGATCGGCGCGGATCTCCGGATAGTCGGCGCCGATCGCGGCGAAGCGCTCGTCCCAGAACGGCATCGAGTGGAAGATCCCGTTCGACTTGGTCGCCGAGGTGACGTGCGGGCGGCCGAGGCGGCGGGCGAGGTCGAAGGCGTAGCGCAGGATGCGGTCGGTGCCGGCGCGGGTGAAGATCGCGGTCTGCTCGACGAACTCGCGCTCGGTGCCGGCGAACATCCGCCCGCCGATCTGGCTGTATTCGCCCTCGACATTCTCGCGCACCACCCAGAAATCGATATCGCCTGGCTTCTTGTTGGCGAGCGGGCAGGGCACGCCGGGCAGCAGGCGGACCGGGCGCAGATTTACATACTGGTCGAACTCGCGGCGGATCGGGATCAGCAGGCCCCAGAGCGAGATGTGGTCCGGCACGCCGGGATACCCGACCGCGCCGAGAAAGATCGCGTCGTGGTCGGCAAGCCTGGCGATGCCGTCCTCCGGCATCATCCGCCCGGTGGCTTTCCAGGTTTCGCAGCTCCAGTCGAAATCGCGCCAGTCGAGCGTGAAGCCGCAGGCGGAGGCCGCACGGTCGAGCACCGTGCGGGCCGCCGGGATCACCTCGCGGCCGATGCCGTCACCCTCGATGACGGCGATGCGGTGGCGGCGCGACATCAGTATTCCTCGTCGGCGACATAGGAGCCGATCTTCTGCACGAGGTCGGGGTCGCGCCTGGCGAGCGAGAGGCCATAGATGATCGAGAGGACCAGCACGCCGAGCGCCGCCCAGGGATAGATGTTGTAGGGGTAGGGCTGGCCGGGCTGGATCAGGCCCCAGAGCGGGAACAGCATCAGGATCGTGCCGAGGATGGGGATCAGCGCGTGCTTCACCGGGTTGAACTCGTTGCGGTGGTGGCGAAGCATGTAGACCGGCAGCGCGATGTTGGTGACGAGATAGGTCAGGATCACCGGGATCGTGCCGAGCGAGCCGGTCTCGCCGAAGAGATCGACCGGCTTGATGTTCCAGCCGAAGAAGATGACGATGCCGAGGGCCACCAGCACGTAGCTCCACATCGCGACGAAGGGCGTGCGGTGCTGCGGGTGGATCTTGCCGAAGAAGCGCGGCAGCAGCCCCTCGCGGCCGGAGCTGAACAGGATGCGCGCCTGGCTGTTGGTCAGGCCGAGCAGAGAGGAGAAGATGCTGGTGACGCCGGCGAGATAGGCGATGATCAGGAACGATGCCGCCGAGGCCTTGAACGCGTCGACGAAGGGAATATCCGCCTTGCCGATCGCGGTCGCATTGTTGTGGAAGGCGATCTCGGTGGCATAGGCGAGGAACATGTAGAGAATGCCGATCGACAGCGTGCCGATGATCAGCGCGCGGGGGATGTTGCGCCGCGCGTCGCGGGTTTCCTCGGCGAGGGTTGCCGAGTTTTCCCAGCCGATGAAGAGATAGATCGCGATCGGGAAGCCGAGGCCGATGCCCTTGAGCCCGCCGGAGAGATGGCTCCACTCGAACGGGGCGAGGCTGAGATGACCTGCATTGACCACCAGCATGGTGATCGCGCCGATCAGCAGCAGCGCGAGTTCGAAATAGAAGAACACGGCGGCCCAGGTGGTCGAGAGGGCGACGCCGCGCGAGACCAGGATGCCGACCAGGCCGGTTTCGAGCAGGCTGAGCAGCTGCCAGGGTATGTTCAGGCCGAGGAACAGCTTCAGCGTGTCATGCGCCCAGCCGCCCGAGATCACCACCACCGAGGAGGCGGCGACGACATATCCGAACACCACGAAAATCGAGGCCGCCGCCCCCGCCGCCGGGCCGAACGCCATGCCGATGAAGGTGACGAAGGAGCCGGTCGAGGGCCGGTATTTCGAGAATTCGGCAAGGGTGTTGGTCAGGAACAGCACCACCACCATGGCGACGAGGATGGTGAGCGGAGCGGCAACGCCGGCCCCGCTGACGATCAGCCCGAAGCCGAAGAAGAAACTCATCGCCGGTGCGATGTTCGCGAGCGTCGAGGCGACGATCTGCGGCAGGCCCAGCGCGTCGCGCTTGAGGCGGTGATGTGAACCCAGAACAGACATGATTTCTCCCGGATTTGTTATTGTCCGGCCACCTTAGCCGACGGGTGGGTGTTAGGCTACCGGCTTGGGCCAACGCCCAGCTTTGGCCAGCGTCGGTGCAGCCAGAGCCACTGGCCGGGACGCTGGCGCACCCAGCGCTCGATCGTCGCGTTCATCCAGGCGGTGCCGGCGGCGATGTCGGCCTCGCGGTCATCGGTGATTTCGATCCGGTGCAACGGCTCGAAGACGATGCGGATGCGCGCGGGGCCGATGCGTTCCGCCCGCACCGGCAGGATCGGGCACCGAAACTTGCGGGCGAAGACGGCGAGCGCCGGGGCGGTCATCGCATCGATGCCGAACAGCGGCGAGGCAATGCCGTCGTTCAGCTTCTGGTCCATCAGCATGCCGAGAATGCCGCCGCGCACCAGATGGGCATAGGAGCCGCGGGCCCCGGCGGCCCCCTTGGCGAACATGGTGACCGGCTCGCCGGTGGCCTGCTCGCGCAAATCGAGGATCAGGCGGTCGACCGCCGGGTTGGCGGCGGCGCGGTAGAAGAAGGCGAGCCGGACCCCGAGCCGGTGCAGCACCGGCGGGATCAGCTCCCAATTGCCGAAATGCGCGGTGAAGATGAGTGCCGGGCCACCCTGGGCGGCGAGGGCCAGGCAATGCTCGCGGCCGACGATCTCGTAGCCGGGGCCGGCGGCGGTTTCGCGCAGGGCGGCGAGATGGGGAAATTCGCCGGCGGTGCGGGCAAGGCTTTCCCACACCTCGCGGATGATGCGGCTTCGGGCGGCTTCGTCGAGTTCCGGCATGGCGCGGCGGAGATTCTGCTCGGCCACGCGCGAGGTCGGGATCAGCGGGCCGATGCCGCGCCCGAGCGCGCCGGCGAGATTGCTGGCCGCAACCGGGCCGAGGGCGCGGAAGATGCCGAGGAAGACGCGGGCGGCGGTGGTTTCGATCTGGTGCAGGAGGCTCATGTCAGGAACCGATCAAGCGCGGCCGGGTCGTCGAAGGCAAGCCCCGCCTCGATCACCGCGCAGCGCGCGCGGAATGCCGGCGGCAGTTTCACCGCATCCTTCGCGGTGGTGGCGAGGCGGGCGCCGAGGCGGCCGGCCTCGGCGTCGAGCCGGGCGAGATCGGCCGGGCGATAGGCGTGATGGTCGGGAAAGGGCAGCGCGCCGGCGAGCGTGACGCCGGCATCGCGCAGCGACTCGAAAAATTTCTCCGGCCGGCCGATTCCGGCGAAGCCGAGGATTCGGGTGCCGGCGAGTTGCCCGGCATCGCTGACGAGGCGTGCCGTGAGCACCGGCAGGGATGGCGGCAGCGCGGCGCGGGCGCCGGTGCGGTCGGCGCCGATCAGCACGGCGGCGGCGCAGCGCCCGGCGGCGGCGTCGACCGGCTCGCGCAGCGGCCCTGCCGGCAGCAGCCGCCCGTTGCCGAAGCCGGCCCCGCCATCGATGACGAGGAACGACGCGGTCTTCACCGGATCGGGGTTTTGCAGTCCGTCATCCATGACGATGGCGGTCGCGCCGGCGGCGACGGCCATCGCGGCGCCGGCCGCGCGGTCGCGGGCGACGATGGTGGGCGCGGTCGCGGCGAGGAGCAGCGCCTCGTCGCCGACATCGGCGGCGTCGTGCCGGGCGGGATCGACCCGCACCGGCCCGGCGAGGCGCCCGCCATGCCCGCGGGTGAGGGCGAAGACCGTCTCGCCCCGGTCGGCGAGGCGGGCGAGCAGGTGGCGCGCGAGGATGGTCTTGCCGGCGCCGCCGACCCCGGCATTGCCGGCGCAGAAGACGCGCGCGCCGGAGCCGTATCCCGGCCGGGCGACGCGCCTTGCCGTCAGCGCCCGCGTGATCACGCCGAGCGGGGCGAGCAGCGGTGCGGGGAAGGCATCGGTGGTCCAGAAGGCGGGGGCGCGCATCAGGGGGCCTTGTCTGGAACGGTGCGGGCGAGAACGATATGGGCGAGGCGGGCCGGCAGATCGGCGAGCCCGGCGCAGGCGGCGCGGCCGGCGGCGGCCATCGCGGCGCGGCGGGCGGGATCGTCGAGCAGGGTGGCGATGGCGGGGGCAAGATCGTCCGGCCCGGCGAGATCCGCAAGGGCGCCGGCCGCGCGCAGCGTTGCCGCGGCCTCGGCGAAATTCGTCAGATGCGGGCCGGTGAGCACGGGGCAGCCGAGCTGGGCGGCCTCGATCATGTTGTGGCCGCCGATGGGAACCAGCGAGCCGCCGATGAAGGAAACGGCGGCGAGACGGTAGAACAGGCCGAGTTCGCCCAGCGTATCGGCGAGGTAGAGCCCGCCGGCCGCGGGCGCCTCGCCGCGCGAGCGCCGGGAAACCGGCAGATCGCCGGCGAGACCGGCGATGGCGGCGGCGCGTTCGGGGTGGCGCGGCGCGATGATGGTGACGAGGCCGGGCCGGGTTGCACGCAGAATGCGATGCGCGGCGATCACCGGCGCATCCTCGCCCGGATGGGTGCTGGCGGCGAGGATGAACGGGCCGGCCGCGGCGGCGGCGAGAGCGGCGCGCGCGGCGGGGTCGTCCGGCAGGTCGGGGGCGGCGAATTTCAGGTTGCCCCAGGTCTCGACGCGGGTGAGGCCGAGGCCGCGCAGGGCGTCGGCATCCGGCGCCGATTGCGCGGCGATCAGCTGGAACCCGCCGAACAGGGCGCGGGCGAGGCGCGGGGCGCGGCGCCAGCGCGCGGCGCTGCGGGCGGACAGGCGGGCATTGAACAGGAAGCGGGGAATCCGCCGCGCGTCGAGCCCGGCGAGCAGGTTCGGCCAGATCTCGGATTCGAGGAACACCGCCGCGTCCGGCCGCCAATGGTCGAGAAAGCGCGCGGCATGGGCGGCGACGTCGAGCGGGACGAACTGGTGCAGCGCCCGCGCCCGCGACTGGGCAAGGGCGGCGGCGGTGCGGGTGCCGGTGGTCAGCAGCACGGTTGCCCTGTCGTCTGGTGCGCCGTCGGCCAGGGCGTCGATCATGCCGAGGGCGGACATCGTCTCGCCCATGCTGGCGGTATGGACCCAGACCAGCCGGCCCGGCGGTCGCGCGATCCCGGCGATGCCGTAGCGCTCCGGCAGGCGGGCGGCGATTTCCTTGCCGCGCCGCGCCCGCCGCGCCAGCCAGAGCGGCAGCAGCGGCGCGATCGCGGCGGTGGCGAGGCGATAGGCGGTCAGGGCCGGCGGCATCGGGCGAGCGCCTCGTCCAGCGTGCGGCTCATCTCGGCCTCGATTTGCGGCAGGGCGGTCGCCCAGTCGTCGCGCGGCACGGCGATCGGCGCCGCCGCGACCAGCGCGCCGCGGCCGAAGGGCAAAGGCAGGCGCATCGAATCCCAGCTGTCGAGCCCGATGGCGCGGCTGGTGGCGGCACCGGCGCAAACGACCGCCGCGCCGGTCAGCGCCGCGAGCTGGGCGACTCCCGCCGCCGCCCGCCGCCGCGGGCCGCGCGGCCCATCCGGCGTGATCACCACCGGGTGCCCGGCGCGCACCAGCCGGGCGAGTTCGAGCATCCCCGCGGCGCCGCCGCGCGAGGAGGAGGCCGAGATCGCTTCGAGCCCGAACCGGCGCAGCGCGTTGACCACGAGCTGGCCGTCGCGGTGGCGGCTGGCGAGCATGTGGATCGTCGGCGCACCCGCCGGGCGGCGCAGGGCGCGCATCGCCGCCGGCATCGAGGGAAGGCATTCGTGCCAGCAGGCGACGATTACCGGGGCGCCGGCGCCGACCGTGTCGAGCAGGGGCGCGGCATCGAACCGCCAGCGCGTGGTCCACAGGCTGAAGCCAAGCACAGCGCCGATCGCTTCGCCGATCCGGGCCTGGACGGCGGGCGACTGGGTGCGGGATTTCAGGGCGCGGATCATCGCGGTGGCGGTAGCACCTGCCGGGGGCGGCGTCATCCGGCTGCGGGGGCATGGGTGCAGGGCGGCCGGTTCTTGGCGAGCAGCGTGGCGAGGTCGCGGAACGCCGCCTCGCGCGGGTCGGAGCCGCGCCAGGCGAGCACGATCGTCCGCCCGGCATTGGTGTCGTCGAGCCGGCGGCAGACCACGAGATCGCGCAGCTCGGGCCGTGCGACCACCGCGAGTTCGGGCAGCAGCGAGTAGCCCTCGCCGGCGGCGATCATCTGCCAGAGCGTCTCCAGGCTGGTGGCGTGCCGGGTGACCGGCTTCGCATCGCAGAGGGAGAGCGCATGGTCGCGCAGGCAGTGGCCCTCTTCGAGGAGGAGCAGGTCCTGGGTCGGCAGGTCGTCGAGCATCAGCTGGCGCAGGCCGGCGAGCGCGTGGCCGGGCGGGGCGGCGAGCTGGAACGGCTCGAAGAACAGCGGGGCGGTGCCGAAGCGGCCCCGCGGCACCGGGGCGGCGAGCAGCACGACGTCGAGCGTGCCATCCGCCAGCCGTTCCAGCAGCCGCGCCGTCCGTCCCTCGGTAAGGCGCAGCGACAGGTCCGGCCGCACCGCGCGCAGCAACCGCAGCAGCGCCGGAAGATAATAGGGGCCGAGCGTCTCGATCGCGCCGAGGCCGAGCGTGCCGGCCAGCCCCTCCGGCTGATCGTGCGAGAGGGTGAGGAGGTGGCGGGCCTCGGCCATCACCCGTTCGATCTGCGCCAGCAGGGCGGTGCCGGCCGGGGTGAGCGTCACCCGCCGCCGCCCGCGTTCGAACAGGGTGACGCCGAGGATCGCCTCGAGCTTGCGGATCTGCTCGGACAGCGCCGGCTGGGAAACGCCGCAGCGCTCCGCCGCCTGGCCGAAATGCCGCAGTTCGGCGACGGCCTGGGCGTATTCCAGATCCCGCAGCGACAGGCCGGCAAGCGAGCGGGGCAGTTCGTCGAGTTGGGTGGTCATGCCCCTGTCTAATCGATTTTCCCGACCGAAGAACCCTGTCATAGATAATTCCTATGCTGTGGCGCGAGGGCGGCTGGCGGCTTGAAGCGCATGGCGGGGAGTCCCATTCCATGAAGATGGGCCATGAGAGAGGGGCGGTTTCGCCCCCGACGGCAGCGATACGACGAAAGGAGGCTCGCATGACGGACTGGACGGCAACGGGACGTGAGGCCGCGGACCGGCTGGGCGGCGAGTTCGACCGCTTCCAGCACGAATTCGAGGCGCTGCGCGCGCGGCTGGCCGGGCTGGCCGGCGAGATCGCGGGCAAGGCTGGCGATCATGCCGCTTCGGACGCGCAGACCGGCGCGCAGACCGGTGTGCAAGCTGGCGCCCAGGCCGGCACCCAGGCTTTCACCGAGTTGCGCGCTGCCCTCGATGGCCGGCTCGCCGGCATCGAGCGCGATATCGAGACGCTGAGCCGCGCCCTGCGCGTGCAGGGCGGCGCGGTGGCCGGGCGGATCGAGGACACGGTGCGGGAGAAGCCGCTGGCGGCGCTGGCGATGGCGGCCGGGCTCGGCTTCGTCGCGGCGCATCTGTTCCGCCGGCGCCGGGCGCCGTGAGCGCCGGCCCGGACCCGGCGGGGCGCTGAGGTGCTGCGCGGTCTCGTCGAGCTGTTCGATGGCGCGACCCTCCGGCGGCTTGGAGTGAGGATCGGCCTTGCGGCGGCTGCGCTGGCGCTGCTGCTGGCCGGACTCGGCTTCCTGCTCGCCGCCGCGACGGAGGCGCTCGGTGCGGCCATCGGTCCCGTGCATGCGGCGTTGGCGCTCGGCGGTGGGCTGATCCTCGTCGCGGTCGGGCTGCATGCGGTGGGCACCTATCGCTGGCGCCACCGCAAGCGCGCGTTGGCCGAGGCGGCGCGCGCCGGGGTGTGGCGCGAGGGTCTGGCCGTGGCGCTCGCGCTGCTCCGGCGCGATCCGGCGAAGATGGTGCTGGCCGGCCTCGTGCTGGGGGCGCTGGCCGAATATCTGCAGGGACGCGAACCGGACGATGCCGCGCCGCCATAATCCGGGGCGGCGGCTTGGACTCGGGTGCGGTTTGGCGTAAGACGGCCGCACCATAAACATTCATTAACGGAGCTTGCCGCATGCTGCGGCTGTCCATGCCCGTGCGAGCGGCGCTTGCCCGGCTAACCCTCCCCGTGATGCTGATGGCGTCGCTCGCCCTGGTTCTGGCCGGCCGCGCCGACCGGCACCTCGGAGATTTCCTGCGTACCCAGGTGGACGACGCGCTGGCGCCACTCTATCGCGCCGCGATCGCGCCGGTCGCCGCCCTCGAGAGCGACCGCGGGGCGCTGGGCTCCTGGCTGCACCTGCGCGCCGGCTATGCCGAGCTGGCCCGGCAGAACCACGAGCTGCGGCGGTGGCGCGCGGTGGCGCTCGCGCTCGAAGCGCAAAACGAATCGCTGAAATCCCAGCTCCATTATGTCCCGACGCCGACGCCCTCCTTCTTCACCGCGCGGGTGATCGCCGATCTTGGCGGGTTGTATTCCCGCTCGGTGCTCGTCACCCTGCCGCGCGAGCCGGGCGATGTGCACGATGCCGTGGCGATGGACGGGGCCGGCGTGGTCGGCCGCGTGATCGAGTCGGGCTCGCGCTCGGCGCGGGTGCTGCTGATCACCGACCTGAACAGCAAGGTGCCGGTCGCGATCGGCCCCGGCGGCGCGCGGGCGATGATGATCGGGCAGAATACCGGTGCGCCGCGGCTGCTCTACTGGGCGCCCGGCACCCCCCCGCGCGAGGGAGCGATCGTGCTGACCAGCAGCGTCGGCGGGGTGTTTCCGAACGGTCTGCCGATCGGGATCGTGCATTACGCGGGGCGCAACGACCCGGTGGTTGTGCCGTTCGCCCAGATGGACAGCCTGCGGGTGCTGCGCATTTTCGAATATGGCGCCGATGGTGTCGGCGGTGGCGGCAACACGGCGGGCGCGCACGCGCCGGGGGCGGCGTGAGGCGGGGATTCGCCCGCGGATGATGGATGTGGCGGAGGTCATGCGCGCGCTCGACCGCGCGGCGCGGGCGACGTTGCCGACCGCCGTGATCGTCGTGGTGGTGGTTCTGCTGGCGCTGCCGGGACTGTTCCCGGCGGCATCGGACGTGCGGGCGGGGTTCGTGATGTCGTCGGTATTTTTCTGGACGATCTACCGTCCGGCGGCGCTGCCCGCGCCGGTGGTCGCACTGATCGGGGTGCTGCTCGGCCTGATCGGGGACGTGCCGCTCGGCGTCTGGTCGGTGCTGCTGCTGCTTGAACAGGCGGTTGCCGGCATGTCGCGCCGGATTCTGTTGCGGCAGGGGTTCATGGTGATCTGGCTGGCCTTTGCCGGCTGCGCGCTCGCGGTGGTGACGCTCGAATGGCTGGCGCGGATGCTGCTGACATTCTCCACCTTGCCGGTGTTGCCAACCGTTCTGGAATTCGTCACCTGCGTGCTGATCTATCCGCTCGTGGTCGTGCCGCTGGCGCGCGCCCATGCCGGGCCGGCCGCGCCGGAACAGGCCTGAGCGGCGATGAAACGCGAACGCGAGATCCGCCCGATCTTCACCCGCCGCGCCCTGCTGCTCGGCGCCGCCGAACTCGGCGCCTTCGGCGTGCTCGGCACCCGCCTCTACCGGATGCAGGTGGTCGAGCACGGCAAATACGCCACGCTGGCGAAGCACAATTCCATCAACGAGCGTCTCGTCGCACCGATGCGCGGGCTGATCACCGACCGCTATGGCGCGCTGCTCGCCAGCAACAAGCGTCACTGGCGGGCGATGTTCATGATGGTCGAGGCGCCGGACCCGGCGGCGGTGATCACGCGCTTTGCCGGGATCGTCGGCCTCGATCCGGCCGAGACGGCGCGGATCATCCGCGAGCTGAAGGGCAAGCCGCACTATATCCCGCTGCTTTTGAAAGATTATCTGGACTGGCAGGACATGGCGCGGATCGAGGTCCACGCGACCGACCTGCCGGGCGTCTTCGTCGATGTCGGGGCCTCGCGGGTTTATCCGTTCGGCGCGCAGATGGCCCATGTGGTCGGCTATGTCGCACGGCCGACCCAGGCGGAGGCCGCCGCCAATCCGCTGCTCGCCCTGCCGGGGATGCGGGTGGGGCGCGCCGGCATCGAGCGGGTGCGCGACATGGCGCTGCGCGGCACGCCGGGCATCGTGCAGACCGAGGTGAACGTCCACGGCTCCGTGGTCCGCGTGCTGGACCGCGACAACGGCGTGCAGGGCCGCACGGTGCAGACGACGCTCGATGCCGGCCTGCAATCGATCGCGGCGCAGCGGCTCAGCGGGCAGTCGGGTGCCGCGGTGATGATCGACACCGAGAACGGCGAAGTGCTGACGCTGTCGAGCGAGCCGGGGTTCGATCCGACGCTGTTCGATACCGGCGTGCCGGAGACGGTCTGGAAATCATGGATGTCCAACCCGAGGCACCCGATGAGCGACCGGGCGACGCGCGGGCTCTACGCGCCGGGTTCGACGTTCAAGCCCTGCACCGCGCTCGCGGCGCTGGAGGCCGGGGTGATCACGCCGGATACCAGGTTCTTCTGCCCAGGCTATCTCAAGCTCGGCAATCACACCTTCTATTGCTGGGACCATTACGGGCATGGCCACATCAACGTGGTCACCGCCCTGCAACAGAGCTGCGACGTGTTCTTCTACCATGCGGCCCTGCTGGTCGGGATCGACCGGATGGCGGCGATGGGAAGGCGGCTCGGGCTGATCGGCAAGCCGCCGATCGGCCTGCCGGCCGTCTCCGAGGGGTTTCTGCCCACCACCGCCTGGGCGCGCCGCCGCCGGCTGGTCTGGACCAAGGGCAACACCGTGATCCAGGGCATCGGGCAGGGCTATACCCAGGTGACGCCGCTGGGGCTGGCCACGATGACGGCGCGGATCTCGACCGGTCGGGCGGTGGAGCCGCATGTCGCGCGGGGGATCGGGCGGAACCTTCTGCATCAGGACACGCCGGACCGCTGGCCGGATCTCGGCCTCGACGAACGCAGCCTCGCCGCGGTGCGCCAGGGGATGTTCGACGTGGTGAACACCACCAAGGGCACCGCCTATGCCGCGCGCCTCGCGCTGCCGGGGGTGTTCATGGCCGGCAAGACCGGCACGGCGCAGGTGCATGACAACACCCAGGCAGAGGAAAAGGCCAACCTGAACGACGCGACGCTGCCCTGGAAATTCCGCCCGAACGCCTTCTTCATCGCCTTTGCCCCGGCGCACGCGCCCCGGGTGGCGGTGGCGGTGGCGGTGGAGCATGGCGATGAGGGGGCGACCGCGGCGGCCCCGATCGCGCATGACCTCGTGACCGCGGCGCTGACCCGCGACCTGCGGGCCGCGCCGCCCGGCACCGTGATCGAGACGCCGGCCGAGGCCAGCGCGGGCGGGAACGGACCCGCATGACCCCGTTGCTGACCGACAAGACCTACCGTCCCTATTACGAGCGCGGGACCGGCATTCCGGCCAAGCTGCTGCGGATGAACTGGCTGTTCGTTCTCGCCTGCTGTGCGGTGGCGGGCATCGGCTATGCGGCGCTCTACTCGGCCGCGGGCGGGCATGGCCTGCCTTATGCCACGCCGCAGATCGAGCGCTTCTTCGCGGCACTGATCATGATGATCGGGATCGCGATGGTCGATATCCGGCTGATCGCGAAACTGGCCTGGCCGCTTTACGGGCTCGGGCTGGTGCTGCTGGTCGCGGTCTGGAAGTTCGGCCATGTCGGGCTCGGCGCCAAGCGCTGGCTCGATGTCGGCGGCGTGCACGTGCAACCCTCGGAGCTGATGAAGCTGTTCCTCGCACTCGCGCTCGGCGCCTGGTTCCAGCGCGCGAGCCACGAGCAGGTCGGCAATCCGCTGTTCCTCGTCCCGCCGGCGCTGACCGTCCTGCTGCCCGCGGTGCTGATCCTGAAGGAACCCAATCTCGGCACCGCCGTCATCACCATGAGCATCGGCGGCGCGGTGATGTTCGGCGCCGGGGTGCGGTGGTGGAAATTCGCGATCGTGCTGGCGCTCGTCGCCGTGATCGCGCCCTTCGCCTATCACCACCTGCATGGCTACCAGAAGGAGCGGATCCTCACCTTCCTGCATCCGGGGCGCGATCCGCTCGGCGCCGGCTACAACATCATCCAGTCGAAGATCGCGCTCGGCTCGGGCGGGATGTGGGGGCAGGGCTATCTGCACGGCTCGCAGAACCAGCTGAATTTCCTGCCCGAGAAGCAGACCGATTTCGTCTTCACCATCATCGCCGAGGAATTCGGCTTCGCCGGCTCGGCGGTGCTGCTCTCCATCCTGCTCTCGATGGTGGCGATGGCGACCTACACGGCGCTGCGCTGCCGCCACCAGTTCGGCCGGCTGGTGGCGATCGGCATCTCGACGAACCTGTTCCTGTATTGCTTCGTCAACCTGGCGATGGTGATGGGGCTCATTCCGGTGGGCGGCGTGCCGCTGCCGCTGGTCTCCTATGGCGGCTCGGCGCTGACCGCCGTGATGCTCGGATTCGGGGTGCTGATGTCGGTGCACGTCCACCGCGACGTCGAGTTCGAGGCCACCGACAGCCAATAGGTCTGCACGAGCACGCCATCCGCTCCGCAAGGATCGTAAAGGCCCTTACGCCTGTCGAGGCGGGACGGCGCATGGGTGATGCTCAAAACATGTATTTTGAATCCATGTTTTTAGGCGTATAAACCTGCATACGATATACATCTTTAATCGGGGTCCGCCCCACGCCGCAGGAAGAGATTGCCCATGCCCGCTCCGCTGTCCGACCGCACCGTCGCTCTCATCAAGGCCACCGTGCCCGCGCTTGAACAGCACGGGCTGGCCATCACCCGCCGGATGTATGAGCTGATGTTCCGCAACCCGGCGATCGCCGAGCTGTTCAACCAGTCGCACCAGGATGGTGCGGCCGCGCAGCCCAGGGCGCTGGCCGGCGCCGTGCTGGCCTATGCGCGGCATATCGACGATCTCGCGCCGCTCTCGGGCGCGGTCGAGCGGATCGCGCAGAAGCATGTCGCGCTGAACATCCTGCCCGAGCATTATCCGCATGTGGCGACCGCGCTGCTCGCGGCCATCGGCGATGTGCTGGGCGATGCGGCGAGTGCCGAGATCCTCGCCGCCTGGGGCGAGGCCTACTGGTTCCTTGCCGAGGTGCTGGTCGGCCGCGAGGCGTCGATCTATCGCGATCTCGCCGCTGCCCCCGGCGGCTGGAACGGCTGGCGGGATTTCGTGATCGAGGCGGTCGTGGAGGAGAGCAGCGTCATCCGCTCTTTCACCCTGGTGCCTGACGATGGCGGGCCCGTGCTGCGGCACCGCCCCGGCCAGTATCTCGGCTTCGCCTTCGACGTGCCGGGCATCGGCGCGCAGCGGCGCAATTATTCGATCTCCTGTGCGCCGAACGACCGCGCCTATCGCATCACCGTCAAGCGCGAGGCGATGGGGCGGATCTCCAACTGGCTGCACGGCCATGCAAGGCCCGGCACGATGCTGCGGGTGGCCGCGCCGGCGGGCGACTTCTTCCTCGATCCCGCATCGACGGCACCGGTCGCCCTGGTCAGCGGCGGCGTCGGCCTCACGCCGATGGTCAGCATGCTGGAGACAATCGTGGCGACGACGCCGCACCGGCCGGTCTTCTGGGTGCATGGTGCGCTGAACGGAAGCGTCCATGCCATGCGCGAGCATGTCCGCGCGCTGGAGGCGCAGGCGCCCGGCGTCTCGACCGCGACCTTCTATGCCGAGCCCGCGGCGGCGGATCGGCTGGGCGTCGACTACGATCACGAAGGTCTCGTCACCGCCGCCTTCCTGCACGCGCATGTGCCGGCGGAGACGGTGTTTCATGTCTGCGGGCCGAAGCCCTTCATGCGCGCGGTGATCGGCGGGCTCGCCGCGCTCGGCGTGCCGGGCGAGCGTCTGCGCTTCGAGTTCTTCGGCCCGGCGGACGAGGACCCGGCCGCTTTGTTCCAGACGGAAGCAGCCTGAGCCGGACAGTCTCGCTGCCTCTTGTGCCGCCCGGATGCGCGTTGCAGGATGCGTCCGGGCGGCAACGATCCGCCCCATCATGGAGGAAACGAAGATGGCCGGATCACTGCGCGCCGAGATTCCCGTTACCGAACTGCTGAAGGACGACCCGAAGAACTGGGGCCGCTGGGGGCCGGACGACGAGGTCGGCGGGCTCAACTTCCTCACCAGCGAGGAGGTGCTGCGCGGCGTGCAGTCGGTGAAGCAGGGCAGGACCTTCACCTTGCAGATCCAGATGTGCCACCCGAAGGGCGATCCGGTCTGGCCCGGCCGCAAGGACCCGGTGCGGATCAACGTGATGGACAAGGGCCATTACATGTGCGGCAAGGGCCCGGTGTTTCCCGGCCATGCCGAATACGCCGACGACGTGCTGTTCATGTATCTGCAGGGCTCGACGCAGTATGACGCGCTCGGCCATGTCTGGTGCGATGACACGCTCTACAACGGTTACGACGCGCGCACCACGGCGGGCGGCATGACCAAGGCCAGCGTGCTGCCGATCGCCGAGCGCGGCATCGTCGGCCGCGGCATCCTGATCGACATGGCCCGCCATCGCGGCAAGCCCTGGCTGGAACGCGCCGAGACCTTCACCCACGAAGACCTGATGGCGGCAGCCGAGAAACAGGGCACCAGAATCGAGAAGCACGACATCCTGATCATCCGCACCGGCTGGATCGGCTCCTACTACAAGCGCGAGAAGGACGAGTTCTACAAGGATTTCATGGAGCCGGGCCTGACCTATTCCAAGGAGCTGGTGAAGTGGTTCCACGAGATGGAGATCCCCAATCTCGTCACCGACACGATCGCCAACGAGATCACCGCCGACCCGGTTTCCGGCGTGGTGCTGCCGCTGCACAACGCGCTGATGCGCAATCTCGGCGTCACCTTTACCGAAATCGCCGCCCTCGACGACCTCGCCGATGATTGCGCGAAGGACGGGCAGTGGACCTTCCTCTACACCGCAGCGCCGCTCAAGGTCGTCAACGGCACCGGCGCGCCGGTGAACCCCGTCGTGATCAAGTAAGGACGCCTGGATGAGCATCTACGACGAGAAACCCTGGCTCGCGCTCTACGATGCGGGCCAGCCCGCAGAGATTGCGCCCGATTTCACCGATGCGCTGGCGATGTTCCGCGCCGCCGTGGCGCGGGCACCGCAGGCGCCGGCCATCCTCTATTTCGACGGCCGGATCAGCTACGCCGAGCTTGACCGGCTGAGCGACGGGCTGGCTGGCTATCTCGCGGCGCACGGCTTCGGCGCGGGGGACCGGCTGGCGGTCTACCTGCAGAACGTGCCGCAATTCGTCATCGCCATTCTCGGCGCCTGGAAAGCGGGGGGAATCGCGGTGGCGGTCAACCCGATGAACCGCGCGCGGGAAATCGGCATCCTGTTCGCCGACTGCACGCCGAAGGCGGTCGTCTGCCACGACACCACCTGCGACGAGACGGTGGGCGCGCTGGAGCCGGGGTTACGACCGCAGATCGTGCTGACCACCTCGGCCCTCGCCTTCCAGACCCGCAACGACAAGCGCGTCTTCGCCGGGATGCAGCGCGTGGCCTGCGCCGGGGCGGTCGATTTCGAGACGGCGATCGGGGCGGGCGGGGCGCTGCCGCCCACCCCCGCCTGCAAGCCGGACGACATCGCCTTCCTCGTCTACACTTCGGGGACGACCGGCGTGCCGAAGGGGGCGATGAACACCCATGGCAACGTCACCTTCAACGCCCAGACCTATCGTGACTGGATCGGGCTCGGCGAGGGCGCGCCCATCCTCGGCATCGCGCCGCTGTTCCACATCACCGGGCTGATCGGCCATATCGCCGCCGCCTTCATCACCGCATCCCCGTTGATCCTCGCCTATCGCTTCGAGCCGGGGGTGATGCTGGACGCGATCGAGGAACACAAGGCGGCGTTCACCATCGGCGCGATCACCGCCTTCATCGCGATGATGAACCACCCGGACGCCGCCCCCGCCAAGCTCGCCTCGATGACCAGGATCTATTCCGGCGGCGCGCCGATCCCGCCCAGCGTGGTCACCGCCTTCCGCGAGACATTCGGGCACTACATCCATAACGGCTACGGGCTGACCGAAACCAACTCGCCCACGCATGTCGTCCCGCTGTCGCGCGAGGCGCCGGTCGATCCGGCCTCGGGCGCGCTGTCGATCGGGGTGCCGGCCTACAACACCATCTCCTGGATCTGCGACGACGAGGGGCGGGAGTTGCCGGTGGGCGAGGTCGGCGAGATCGTCAGCCAGGGGCCGATGATCGTGCCGGGCTACTGGAACAAGCCGGACAAGACCGCCGAGGCGATCCGCAACGGCCGCTTCCATACCGGCGATGTCGGCTTCATGGATAAGGACGGCTGGTTCTACCTGGTCGACCGCAAGAAGGACATGATCAACGCCGCCGGCTACAAGGTCTGGCCGCGCGAGGTGGAGGACGTGCTCTACACCCATCCCGCGGTGCGCGAGGCGGCGGTGGTGGGCATCGCCGACGCCTATCGCGGCGAGACGGTGAAGGCCGTGATCAGCCTGCGGCCGGGGACGCAGGTGACGCAGGAGGAGATCGTCGCCTTCTGCAAGGAGCGCATGGCCGCCTACAAATATCCGCGCCTGGTCGAGATCATCGACGACCTGCCCAAGACCGTGACGGGCAAGATCCTGCGCCGGGAGCTGCGCGGGTAGAACGATCGGGTTGAACTACTTAAGGTAGAATAATATGATGCCGTCCTCACGCATGGGGGCGGCATCGTGTCCACATTCGAACTCATCGCGCCGGATGCGATCGGGCTGATCGAGGGGCTGACGCTGTCCTCCCTCGGCGGCGTGCCGCCCGGCGGGTTCGCCCTCGCCGGGCTCGCCGCCAGTGCCGCGACGACTGTCACCCTCTCCGGCGGCTACGGGTTTTCCGCCAGCACCGCCGGCGGGGCGAGTGTGTCGCAGGGCGGCGGCGCGATCACCCTGAGCGGCAGTGCGACGCAGGTGAACGCCGCGCTGGCGAGCCTCGCGCTCAGCGCCGCGACTTCCGGCACCGGGACGATCGCCATCACCGCGGCGAGCGGCGGGACGACGCTGTCCTCCTCCGTTGCGGTGCGCGCCCTGCCGGATTCGCCGCCCGCCTTCGTGGCGCCGCCCGCCGCGCTCACCCTCGCCGCCGGCAGCGCGCAGACGCTCGGCCTCGCGATTGCCGATGATCCCGCTTCCCTGCTCGCCGGATTCGGCCTCGGCGGCGAAACCCTCACCGTCAGCCTGATCGCCGATACGGGCGCGTTCCTGCTCGATGCCGCGTCCGTTGCGGCGATCGGCGTTGCCGGCAATGGCACCGGCACTCTGGTGCTGAGTGCCGCGGCGAGCGACCTCGCCGGTCTCGCCAGCGCGCTCGACGCGGTGCGCTTCGCCGCCACGGCAGCGGGCACGCTCGAATACGTGCTCCGCCAGTCCGGCGGCGTGCTGCCCGATGCGGTGACCAATGGCGGCCTGAGCATCGCCGTCACCGGCACGGTCGCCGGCGGGAGTGCGGGCTGGGCCGGCGGCGTCGGGGACTGGCAGAGCGCGGCGGACTGGTCCGGCGGGGTGGTGCCGGGCGTGGGCACGGATGTGACGCTCGGCAACGGCGCGGCGATCGGCGGCGAGGGGCTCGGCGCGGCGCTGGACGTGGCGGCCGGCGCATCGGTCGGGCTCGACGGGGCGTTCGGCGTCGCCACGGCGACGTTCGGCAGCGGTGCTACGGTCGCCATCGATGGCGCGCTGTCGATCGCCGGCGGGCTTGTGCTCGATGCCGCGACGCTGGTGGTCGGCGGCTCCGGCACCCTCGATGCCGCCGGGATCACGATCGGCGCGGATGGCGCGCTCGTCGCCTTCGGCGCGCTCGCGGCCAGCGGGCTCGCGGCGTCGGGAACGGCGCTGCTGCCCGGCGGCGGCACGCTGGCCGGCGCGCTCGATCTCGCGTCCGGCGGCGTGGTGGATTTCGCCGGCACGCTGCAAGCCGACGCCGCAGCGCCCGCCACCGGGTTCGACGCCATCTCCCTCGCCGCCGGCAGCACGCTCGAAGGGGCGGGGCTGCTGCTGGCGGGCAATTTCAGCGAACCGGAAACCATTGTCGGGCCCGGCACCATTCTCGCCCCCGGCCCGGCGCCGCTCGCCATCGCCGCCGGCAGCATCGGCGGCGGGGTCGATCTCGCGATCGCGCCGGGCGGCGTGCTGGAGCTGGGCACGGTCTCGCCGCTCTACGGCGTGTTCAACGCAACACCGGTGACCGTCGGCGCCGACGCCACGATCAGCTTCGCGCCGGGGGCCAGCACGGCGCAGGACGCCACCGCCTATGCCAGCACGCTCGGCGAGCAGGGCGGGGTCCTGGTGCTCGACAGCCCGGCCGATTTCGCCGCCACCCTGGCCGGCTTCGCCCCCGGCGACCGGATCGTCCTGCCCGGCCTCACCAGCCTGTCGGTGCTCAACGTCTCGACCACCGGGTTCGAGGTCGCGGGCCTCGTCGCCGGCAACACCACGCAGAGCGAGATCATCACCATCCATGCCGCGATCCCCGCCGGGGTGGCGCCGGTGGTGGAGACGGACCTGGCCGGGGATGCGGTGATCGGCCTGCGCGCCGCCACGGCCGCGCTGACGCTGAACGACGTGCCGGCCGCCGGCGCCTCGATCGAGGCGGTGAACGGTGTCGCGACACCGCTGATCGGTCTCGGCCTGCTGGTGCCGAGCAACGGCACGGCGGGGCTGCAACTCACCGTCAGCGCGGTTCATGGCGAGATCGTCGGCGCGGGTGGGACGGCCGCCGCCTCGCTGGTGCTGAGTGCGGCGACCGCGCTGGCGATGAACGCGGAACTCGCCGCTCTCGTCTATACCGCGCCGGGCGGCGGCACGGGCGATGTGCTGAACTTCGCCGGTGGCACCGGGCTTGCCGGGCTGAGTGCCGCGATCGGCATCGCGCTTGCCGCTCCCGGCACGCTCGATTTCTCGGGCACCGATGGCAGCCTGTTCAATGCCGGCTCGTCCTGGCGGGGCGGTGTGCCGCCGGCCAATGGCGATCTCGTGGTGTTTGCCAGCCATGCCGGCGCCCCGCTCCTGGTGGTGGGGCCCGGCGCCGCCAGCAGCGCCTCGGTCGCGGGCGCGTATGATTTCACCGGCACGATCGACCTGCCGGGCACCGGGGCCGCACTCGATATCGGCGCGGGCGGGATCGCGCTGTTCGATGCCGGCGCGGTGGTCACGCTCGGCGGCGGGGCGATGGTGGGCGATGCCGCCGGGGCGGGCACGCTGGGCGTTGCCGGGCGGCTCGACGCGGCGGGGACGATCGCCATCGCCGGCAGCGCGGCGGCGGGCAGCCGTCTCGATGTTTCCGGCAGCATCGCCGCCGCCGCACTGGTTCTCGGCAGCGGCGCGGCCGGCACCTTCGACCTGACCGGCGCTGCCGCGTTCGGCGCGGCGACGATCGATGGCTTCGGCGCGGTGACGGCGGTGGGCACCGCGGCACTCGGTTTCGGCACGTTCACGCTGGCGGGCGGCACGGTCGGGCTCGCGGGCGATGCGAGCCTCACCCTCGGCCCCGCGACCATCGCCGCGGGCGCCCTGCAACTTGCGGGATCCGCCCGGCTGTCCGGCACCGCCGGGCTCGATCTCGCCGGCGGCACGCTGGCGATCGGCGGGCTCGCCGCGGCATCGCTCGGCGGCGCGCTGGTGCTGGGCGGCGGTGCGGCGCTCGCGGTCGGCGGCACGCTCGATGCCGCCTCCCTGCTCGATTCGGGTGCTGCGACCCTTGCCGGCGGCACGCTCGCCCTGGCCGGCGCCGCCACGCTCGCGGCGGGGGCGGCGCTGACCCTTGAGGGCGGCGCGCTGCGCGCCGCTTCGATCAGCCTTGCAGCCGGTGCCACGCTCACCGGATATGGGCTGATCGGCACGATCGGCGCGCCCGGGCTCATCCCGGTCGATGCGGCGGGCACGCTGGAAGCGTCCGGCGGTACGCTGGCTTTGGGCGGCACGCTGGCCGGCGGCGCCACCATCGCGGCGGGTGCGGTGCTCGACCTCGCGGGGCCGGCCACCGGCGGCAGCATCGCCTTTGCCGGCGCCGATGGCACCCTTGCGATCAACGACGTCGCCGCGATGACCGATCCGGTGGTGAACATGGCCTCCGGCGACGCGATCGACCTGATCGGCGTCGCCCCCTCGCTGGTCAGCGATGCCGGCGGCACGCTCACGGTGAGCGGGCAGGGCGGGTTCGGCCTCGCCGAGGCGGCGGCGCAGGCGGCGATCGCGATCGGGACGGACGGGTTCGGCGGCACTTATGTCACCGTGGGCGGCGCCATGCCCTGCTTTGCCCGCGGCACGCGGCTGCTGACCGCGGACGGGTATCGGCCGGTCGAGACGCTGCGTCCCGGCCATCGGCTGGTGACCGAGGGGGGCGGCACGGAACCGATCGTCTGGATCGGCTCGCGGACGATCGACCTTTCGCGCGACGAGGCGGCGCCGCTGCTGCACCCGGTGATCATCACGCCGGGCGCTTTCGGCCCCGGCGTGCCGGCGTGCGCGGTGACGCTCTCGCCGCTGCACGCGGTGCTGGCGGGCGAGGGGCTGGTCCCGGCCTCGCTGCTGGTGAACGGCGCGACCGTGCTGCGCGACTGTTCGCGGTTTGCCGTGACCTATTACCATGTCGAACTCGCCCGCCATGCGGTGATCCGGGCGGAAAACCTGCCCTGCGAGACCTATCGCGACGATGGCAACCGCGACCGCTTCGCGGTGGAGCTCGGCGTGCCGGGCGCGCCGGCGTCGTCCTGCCGCCCGGTCGTCACGTCCGGCGCGGCGTTGCTGGCGGTCCGGGCGATGCTTCACTGCCGCGCCATCGAACTCGGGTATCAGATCGTGCATGGCGCGCAGGTCGACGCGCGGGCCGGCGACGCGCCGCCGATCCTGCCGCGCTGCCGCCGCGGGCGGCTCGATTTCATCCTGCTGGCGCCGGTGTTGCGGCTGGTGCTGCGCGCCCGCGCGACACCGCCCGCCTATACCGATCCCGCATCCGAAGACCGCCGCAGCCTCGGCATCTGTGCTGCAGGCGTGGTCGCCAACGGCGTGCGCCTGCCGGCCTGGCACGGCGTGGGCTGGTTCAGCCCGGACGAGGGGGATCGCGGCATGTGGAGCGGCGGGGCCGCCGAGCTGGTATTCGCCCGCCCGGCGCGGCGGGTCAGCCTCGATCTCGTCGGCAGCGTGCCGCGCTGGGTGCGAAACCCGGCGATGCTCGCGCTCTGACCCCGCTGGATTTGACAAGCGGCCGCGGCGTCACTAAGCGAACCGGTCACTGCCGGGAACGTGGACGCACCTTCGGGGTGCGCGCCCGTTCCGTCATGCTTGCGCGCCTGATCCATGGTGCAAGCGTGGCGGAGCCTACCGGTGCAACATCAGCGGCAGGTCCGCGTCAACAAGAAGGAGTGCGGCACGCATGACCAAGCGTACCGAGAGCAAGTACAAGATCAACCGCCGCCTCGGCGTCAATCTCTGGGGCCGGCCGAAATCCCCGATCAACAAGCGCGAATACGGCCCCGGCCAGCACGGCCAGCGCCGCAAGAAGCCGTCCGACTTCGGCGTGCAGCTGATGGCGAAGCAGAAGCTTCGCGGCTATTACGGCAATATCAGCGAGAAGCAGTTCTACAAGTATTACGAGGAGGCGGTGCGCCGTCGTGGCGATACTTCCGAGAACCTGATCGAACTGCTGGAGCGCCGGCTCGATGCGGTGGTCTATCGCATGAAGTTCGCGATCACCCCGTTCGCCTCGCGCCAGTTCGTCAGCCATGGCCACATCATGGTCAACGGCCGCCGCGTCAACATCGCCTCCTACCAGGTGCGCGACGGCGACGTGATCGAAGTGCGCGAGAAGTCGAAGCAGCTCGCCGTGGTGCTCGATTCGGTGCAGAGCGCCGAGCGCGACGTTCCGGAATATATCGAGGTCGACCACCGCGCGATGAAGGGCACCTTCGCCCGCGCGCCGAAGCTGGCCGACGTTCCCTATCCCGTGCAGATGGAACCGAACCTGGTCGTCGAGTTCTACTCGCGCTGATTTGGTTGTTCTGCTCGCGCTGACCCGGTTGCCGGTTTGACGTCATGGGGCCTGTATCCGCACCGGGTATGGGCCCCGTTTCGTTTCGGCCCCACGTTTCGTTTCGATCAAGGAGAGGCGGCATGACCACGACAAGGCGCATCATCGGCCTGGCCCTCGCGCTGGCGCTGGCGGGAACGCTGGCTGGTTGCGGGATGTTCGGATCGGCTGGTTCGGCGGGGAAGGGCAGCGCGACCCTCGCCATTCCGCAGCAGGGGCGCTAGAGCATCATCCGATCAGATGGAATCATCTGATCGGATAAAGATGCTCGGTTTGTCAGTATGATAGAGCACTACATCCGATCCAAAAGGATCGGAAAGTGCTCTAGGTTCTGTACCTATTGCCATGACTACGGGGCGTCTGATTCAAGTCTGTTTGGAGGACTTGGAACATGGCGGAACTTTTCTGGCTGAACAACACGCAATGGGCTGCGATCGAACCATTGCTGCCGAAGCTTGGCGGCAAGCCTCGGGTTGATGACCGCCGGGTGCTGAGCGGCATCCTGCATCGCTTTCGCGAGGGCTTGCGATGGCGAGCGCTTCCTGAGGCCTATGGGCCACGAACCACTGTGTTCAACCGGTTCAACCGCTGGAGCCAGCGTGGCCTCTGGCAGGAGATCTTCGCGGCGCTTGTCGCCTGCGCGGATCCGCCGCGCATCGCCATGGTGGACAGCACCTCGGTTCGGGCACATCGCGCGGCCGCGGGCGGTAAAGGGGGGCGCAAAGCCAGGCCATCGGCCGGTCGAGGGGTGGACGGACGACCAAGATCCACGCCGTCGCAGATGAGCAGGGACGCATCGCCGCACTCCTCCTGACGCCAGGACAGGCCTCCGACATCAGCGGCGCGAGGGCGCTTCTGCCCACAATACCGCCACCAGAAGAGCTGATCGCCGACAAGGCCTACGACGCTGATGATCTTCGCGCCTTCCTCACCCGCCAAGGCACCAGGCCGGTGATCTCGCCCATGCCCAACCGCCGCGCCATTCCGCCCTTCGACCCCGTCGCCTACAGAAAGCGCAATCTCATCGAACGCGCCTTCTGTAGGCTCAAGGACTGGCGCGCCATCGCCACACGATATGACAAAACCGCACGAAATTTCCTCGCTGGTATTTGCCTTGTCCTCGCCGTCACATCTTGGATCAGTTGAGTCCAGAGCCTAGAGCAGTATACTGATAACAGCCCACCCCCGCGGCGTGACGCCGATTTGCGGCTGACGCCCTATTCAGCGGGCGGGAAGGCGCCGGTGCGGACCTCGTCGGCATAGGCGCCGATCGCCTCGCGGACCACCCGGGCGCCATCGACATAGACCTTGGCGAAGCCGGGCACATAGCCGCCGGTCAGGCCCAGCACGTCGTGCATCACCAAAATCTGCGCGTCGGTCCCGTTGCCGGCGCCGATGCCGATGGTCGGCACGCGGACGCGCTGGGTGATCTCGGTGCCGAGCCCGGCCGGGATCGCCTCCATCAGCACCATGCGCGCGCCGGCTTCGGCGAGGGCGCCGGCTTCCTCGATCATCCGCGCCGCCGCGTCCTCGGTCTTGCCCTGCTTGCGGAAGCCGCCGAGCTGGCGGACATGCTGCGGCGTCAGCCCGATATGCGCGCAGACCGGCACGGCGCGGGCCGAGAGGAAGCCCACGGTCTCGACCATCGCCGCCCCGCCTTCGAGCTTGATGATGTCGGCGCCGGCCTTGAGCAGCTGGGCGGCGCTGGCGAAGGCCTGGGCCGGGCCGGCCTCGAAACTGCCGAAGGGCAGGTCGGCCATGATCAGGCAGGAGGGCGCGCCGCGCGCGACCATGCCGGTATGATAGACCATCTGCTCCAGCGTGACCCGCAGCGTGTCGCGTTCGCCCTGGACCGTCATGCCGAGGGAGTCGCCGATCAGGATGCCGTCGATCCCGGCGGCCTCGGCGAGCTTCGCGAAGGGATAGTCATAGGCGGTGATCAGGGCGCGGCGCTCGCCGTTGCGCTTCGCGCGTTCCCACGATCCGATCGATTTGCGGTCGGCCTTGCGATCTGCCGTTTCCATCGTCCTGCCTTCTGCCTTTCTGTGCTGGGATCTGCCTGCGCGCTACGAGGCTTCGGCAATCAGCCGCTCGCCATCCGCCGTGACCTCGCGCAGCGTGCCGCTCGATACGTCGAAATAGAAGCCATAGACGCCGAGCTGGCCGGCTTCATGCGCCTCGGCGATCCAGGGGAAGGTCATGAGGTTTTCGAGCGAGACCCGCACGCTCTCGATCTCGGCGCGGCGGGCAGCCTCGACCGGATCATCGGCGAAGCGGGCGGCGCGCTTGCGGGCCGGCTCGGCGATCCGCACCCAGTTCGCCACGAAATCGCGCGCCTCGGGCGGCGGCTCGTGCAGCAGCGCCGCGATGCCGCCGCAGGAGGAATGGCCGATCACCGCGATGCGCCGCACCCGCAGCACCCGCACCGCGAATTCAAGCGCCGCCGAGGTGCCGTGATTGGCGGTGTCCGGCGCGTAGGGGGGCACGAGATTGGCGATGTTGCGCACGGTAAAAACATCGCCGGGCGCGCAGTCGAAGATCATCTCCGGGGTCACCCGGGAATCGCAGCAGCCGATGGCGAGCGTGTGCGGCCTCTGCCCGTCGCGCGCCAGCGCCTCCAGGGTTTCCCGCTGCGACGGCCAGCGCCCGTTGCGGAACCGCCGATATCCGGCCAGCAGCTCTTCCATCTCGGCTCCTCATCCAGTGTCCCGAAGCTGAAAACCACCGGATTTCATGCTCAAGATGGACACTCTAAAAATCAGCGACCTGGTGGCCGGCCCGTCCCTGGAATTCATCCACGAATTGCAGGAGCGGGACACCGCCCCTCTGTCGATTAACACCCATGCCGCGATGCGGCAAACCTTGTCTCATTCCGTGAACCGCCCGGCCTGAGGCTGCGCCACCCCTTGCCGCGATGCGGCGGCGGCGCATACTCTGCCATGGAAGCTTCACAGGTGATCCATGCCCGATACCCATGCCGAGCGTCTCGCCCCGCAACTGACCGAATGGCGCCGCTACCTGCACCAGCACCCCGAACTCTCGTTGCAGGAGCGGAACACCGCGTCATTCGTGTGCGAACGGCTCACCGAGCTGGGGATTCCGTTCGAGGCCGGGATCGGCGGGCATGGCGTCGTCGCCACGCTGCGGCGCGGCGGCAACCGCAGCGTCGGCCTGCGGGCGGACATGGACGCGCTGCCGATCACCGAGGCGACCGGTCTGCCCTATGCCTCGAAAACCCCCGGCGTGATGCATGCCTGCGGGCATGACGGGCATACCACCTCGCTGCTGGGTGCGGCGATGCTGCTGCGCGACGATCCGGACTGGTCGGGCACCGTCCATCTCGTCTTCCAGCCCGCCGAGGAAGGCTTCGGCGGCGCGCTGGCGATGATGGAGGACGGGCTGTTCCGCCGGTTCCCGATGGAGCGCATCTTCGGCTATCACAACTGGCCGGGCCTGGAAGCGGGCGCGATCATGATCCATGACGGGCCGATGATGGCCCAGGGCGAGCGCCTCGCCATCGCCATCCACGGCCATGCCGGCCACGCGGCCATGCCCCATCTCACCGCCGATCCGGTGGTCTGCGCGGCGCAGATCATCGTCGCGCTGCAAGCGGTGGTCTCGCGCAACGTCAATCCGCTCGATGCCGCAGTGGTCTCGATCTGCGGCCTGAAGGGGGCCGACGCCGACAACCAGGTGCCCGAGACGGTGACCCTGCGCGGCACGGTGCGCGCCCTGCTGCCGGAGGTGTTCGATCACGTCGCCGCGCGGATCCGCGAGATCGTCGAGCACACCGCCGCCGCCATGGGCTGCCGTGGCGAGGTGACGTTCGAGCGACGGCTGGCCGCGACCATCAACCACCGGGAGGAGGCCGCGCGGGGCCGGCTGGTGGCGCAGGAGCGCGGGATGAAGGTTCTCGCCGACCTGCCGCCGACCATGGCGAGCGAGGATTTCGGCTGGTTCCTGCAGGAGGTTCCGGGCGCATATGCCTGGATCGGCAACGGCCCCGCCGCCCAGGGCGCGTTCCTGCACAACCAGAACTACGATTTCAACGACGCCATCCTGCCGGTGGCCGCCGGCTATCTCGCCGGCGTGGCGAAAGCGGCGCTGGCGGGCTGAAGCGAGGCGCCGATGGAGGATTTCCAGCCCCGCACGCCGGCTCCGCTGACCGCGGCGAAGCGGCGCGACATCGCCCGCCGTCTGGCCGCGGGCGAGAGCGCGCCCGCTGCAGCCGGCCGCGAAGCCAGCCCGCCGGCGGACGACCCAGCACGGCGCGTGCGCGACGCGGTGGCCGGGCGGGTCGGTCTGGTCAGCGTCAGCTTGCCCAATCTTGCCTATCCGCTCTGGGTCCGCGCCGGCAGCTGCGATGCCGCGGCCGCCATCGCGGCGGTGCGCGAGGCGGGCGGCGGGCTCGATCTGCCGTTCCTGCCGCACCGGATCATGGTGATCGGCGATGCCTATCTCGCCGTGGCACTCGCCGCTTCCTACCCGGATGCCGGGCTGGTCAGCGTCGAGCCGGTGCCGGACCGCGCCCGGCTGCACGCGCTCAACACGCTGCCATGGCGCCGCATCGCCACGATCCACAATCCCCTCGGCGTCGCCGGCACCCGCCTTGCCATCGTCACCGCCCCCGAAACCGGCGGCGAACGCCTGGTGCCGGACCCGAACGGCGAGATCGTGACGCTCGGGCTCGGCCAGGTATTGCAGCATTTCGGCTGGTCGAATGCCGACCTGCTGGTGATCGATCCGGCGGTCTGCCCCGATCTCGCCAATCCCGCGATCGACGCTGACCTTGCGGCCTTCAGGCGGATCATGATCCGCGCGGGCACGGCCGGCGGCGGGGCCGGGCTCGCCGCGCGCCTTCTGCCGCCCGCCTGGCGCGCCGGGGCGGCGCCGCACCATCTCGTCTTCGATCGCGCCGCCGCCGGGCCGCGCGCCGCCGCCCGCCGCCAGAAAGTGTTCGACCTCGCCGGCGACAGCATCGCCTGCACCCTGCCCGCGCAGGGCTGGCGGCCGGCCGGGGAGACCGGGTTCTGCCTCGCGCCGCCCGCCGGGGGAGGGGATGTCCGGCTTTCGCTGCGCTGTTTTGCCGCGGGGGCGTCGGGGTTCGAGGTGGGGCTGCGGCTGCTGCCCGCGCCGGTGGCGCCGACACGGCTTGCGATCGGCTTCGCCGCCGCGGATACGGGCCGGCCGATCCATCGCGCCGTGCGCGAGATCAGGCCGGGCGAGAGCGTGGTCTGGCGCTTCGACCTGCCGGTGTTTTTCGGCGAGGTCGACATCGTGTTCGAGGCCGCGGTGGCGGCGGGGGACGGGCCGGGCGGGTGGCTCGAACTCCACGATCCGGCCCTGCTCTGAACCGCGACGGGCCTTCAGGGTGGAGTGGAGCGAGCCGGCGATCGTCCTCAGCGTCGCTGCTTTCGGCGAGAGCGACCTGCGCGCCGTCGTCCTGACCGAGACGCAAGGCGCCTGGCACGGCCTCGCGCGCGGCGGGGCCGGCCGGCGCGGGGCGGCGATCTGGCAGGAAGGCAATCTGATCAACGCCCGCTGGGTCGCGCGGCTGCCCGAACAGCTCGGCAGCATCAGCGGCGAGCTGGTGCATCCCGCCGCCGCGATCGCGATGGCGGACAAGCTGGCGCTGGCGGTGCTGCGCGCCGCCTGTGCCGTCGCGTCCGGGGCGCTGCCGGAACGCGAGCCCCATCGCGGCGCCTTCATCCGGCTTGCCCGGCTGCTGGGCGGCATCGGCGTCGCCGGTGCTGCGCTGCCGGCGCTGGTGCGCTTCGAGCTGGAATTGCTGCGCGAGCTTGGCTACGGGCTCGACCTGTCGTGCTGCGCGCTGACCGGCACGGCGGCGGATCTCGCCTTCGTCTCGCCGCGCAGCGGCCGCGCCGTCTCGCGCGCCGCCGCCGGGGATTGGGCGCCGCGGCTGCTGAAGCTGCCTTCCTTCCTGCTCGACGAGGATGCCGCCGACGACGAGGCCGATCTCGCCGCCTGCCGCGACGGCCTGGCCCTGACCGGCCATTTCCTCGCGCGCGATGCGTTCGGCGCGCGCCACGCCCCGCTTCCCACGTCCCGGCTCGACCTCTATGACCGGCTGACCCGCAGGCTGAACGGAGACGACGATGCCCGATGATCTCCTGGGCAATGTTCAGGACACGAAACTCGCCACCGCCCTTTCGGAGCGGTACCTTGCCTATGCGCTCTCGACCATCATGGCGCGGTCGCTGCCGGATGTGCGCGACGGGCTGAAGCCGGTCCATCGCCGGCTGATCTTCGCGATGCGCCAGCTTCGGCTCGATCCGGGCTCGGGCTTCAAGAAATGCGCCCGCGTGGTGGGCGACGTGATGGGCAAGTTCCACCCGCATGGCGACATGTCGATCTACGAGGCGCTGGTCCGCCTCGCGCAGGATTTCGCCTCGCGCTACCCGCTGATCGAGGGCCAGGGCAATTTCGGCAATATCGACGGCGATAACGCCGCGGCGATGCGCTACACCGAAAGCCGGCTGACCGAGGTCGCCGCCGCGTTGCTGGAGGGGATCGACGAGGACGCCGTCGATTTCCGCCCGACCTATGACAACGAGGATTCCGAGCCCGTCGTCCTGCCCGGCGCGTTTCCCAACCTGCTGGCCAATGGCGCGGCCGGCATCGCCGTCGGCATGGCAACCTCGATCCCGCCGCACAACGCGGCCGAGCTCTGCGCCGCCGCGATCCATCTGATCCGCCATCCTGATGCCGGGACCGCGGCGCTGCTCGATTTCGTGCAGGGGCCGGATTTCCCGACCGGCGGCGAACTGGTCGAGGACCGTGCGACCCTGCTCTCCGCCTACGAGACCGGCCGCGGCTCGCTGCGGGTGCGGGCGCGCTGGAGCCGCAGCGACCTCAAGGGCGGGACGTGGCAGATCGTCGTCACCGAAATTCCCTACCAGGTGCAGAAATCCCGCCTCATCGAGCAGGTCGCGCAGCTGATGTCCGAGCGCAAGCTGCCCTTGCTGGGCGACATCCGCGACGAAAGCACCGAGCGCGTGCGCATCGTGCTCGAGCCGAAATCGCGCACCGTCGATCCGGACATGCTGATGGCGAGCCTGTTCCGCGCCACCGCCTTCGAGCAGCGCTTCAGCATGAACATGAACGTGATCGACGCCGACCGCACGCCGCGGGTGATGGGGCTGCGCGAGATGCTGCGCGCCTGGCTCGATCACCGGCACGAGGTGCTGGAGCGGCGCTCCCGCCACCGGCTCGCCGCGATCGCCCGCCGGCTGGAAATCCTCGAAGGCTATCTCGCGGTCTTTCTCAATCTCGACGAGGTGATCCGCATCATCCGCACCGAGGACGAGCCGAAACCCGCCCTCATCGCCGCCTTCACCCTGACCGACACCCAGGCCGAGGCCATCCTCAACATGCGGCTGCGCAGCCTGCGCCGGCTCGAGGAGATGGAAATCCGCAAGGAGCACAAGGCGCTGACCGCCGAGCGCGCGGCGCTGGATGCGATGATGGCCGATCCGGCGAAGCGCTGGGCGCGGATCGAGGCGGAAATCGAGGCGACGGCCAGCAAATTCGGCGGCGGCCCGGGCGCGCGGCGCACCACGATCAGCGGTGCTGCGGCGCTCACCGAGGTCGCGGTCGAGGCGCTGGTGGAGCGCGAGCCGCTCACCGTGATCCTGTCGGAGAAAGGCTGGATCCGCGCGCTCAAGGGCCATGCCGTGGCCGAGGCCGATCTGAAATTCAAGGAAGGCGACCGGCCGAAGGCGCTGCTGCGCTGCTCCAGCCTCGACCGGGTGACGGTTTTCGTGACCAATGGCCGGGTCTACAGCCTGCGCGCCGCCGAACTGCCGCGCGGCCGCGGCGATGGCCAGGCGATCCGGCTGGCGATCGATCTCGGCAACGAGGACGAGGTGGTGTCGCTGTTCATCGCCGATCCCGAGGCGCGCTATCTCGTTGCCGGCACCGACGGGCGGGGCTTCATCATCTCCGGCGCCGAGCTGGGTGCGGAGAAGCGCACCGGCAAGCAGATCCTCACCGTCCGGCCGGGGCAGGAGGCGATGCTGTGCCGCAAGATCGTGGGCGATCATCTCGCGGTGATCGGGCAGAACCGCAAGCTGCTGGTCTTCCCGCTCGACCAGGTGCCGGAAATGGCCCGCGGCGCCGGCGTGATCCTGCAGAAATACAAGGATGGCGGGCTGGCCGACGCCAAGGGCTTCACCCTTGCCGCCGGGCTGAGCTGGCGCCTTGGCGACAAGCTGCGCACCGAAACGCGGCTCGCCGAATGGCTGGGGGCGCGCGGCCAGGCCGGACGGCTGCCGCCGACCGGCTTCCCGCGCACCGGCACGTTCGGCCCGCCGGACGATGACGCGGGCTGATGCGCGACCCCGCCTGACCGATCGCGCGGGGCTGCCGCTGGCGGGCGGCAGCCTCGCGCTGAATTTCCGCGCCGTCTCGCTGCTTGAGGGGGTGCGCGCCGCGATCGCGGTTGCCGGCACGCTGGGCGCCGGCGCCTTGCTCGGCCTGCCGCAGCTCGGCCTTGCGGCACTCGGCGCGCTGCTCGCCTGTTTCACCGATCCGGGCGGCGCGCTGCGCGCCCGCCTGCCGCCAATGCTGGTCTTCGGCGTCGGCGGGGCGATCTGCCTCGGCCTGTTCCGCTTGCTGGACGGGGTGAGCCCGCTGCTGGCCATTCCGGTCGCCGGGCTCGGCATCTTCTGTTGCAGCCTCGCGCGGATCTATGGTCAGGGCGGGCTGCTCGCCGGCAACCTGCTGGCCGTGACCATCGTCCTCGCGCTCGACATGCCGACCGGCTCGCCCCTCGCCGCAGCGCATGCGGCGTTCGGCTTCTGGGCGGGAGCCGCGGAAGCCGCGATCCTGACCCTCGCCCTCTGGCGCATCCGCCCGTTCGGCCCGGCGCGCGCCGCGCTGGCGGATGCGGCGCTGGCGCTCGCCGAACTGGCCCGCGACCTTGCCGAACGCGAGGCGGATCCCGGCGGCGAGACCGGGTTCGACCTGCACGCCCGCGGCCATCGCCGGGCGGTGCGCGAGGCGATCGAGCGCGCCCGCGCCGTGATCCTGGCCACGCTGCGCCGGCGCGGCGCCGCCAGCCAGCGGGCGAACGTGCTCGTGCTCCGCATCGCCACGTTCGACCAGCTGTTCGGCGCGCTGATCGCGCTGGGCGAGGACATGGCCGCGCATGGCGGCGGCGATCAGGCGTCCCGCCGGGCGGCGGCGGGCATTGGCGACGTGCTGGCGGCGATGGCCCCGGCGCTGGAGGCGGGCCAGTCGCTCGACACCCCTGGCTTCCGCGCCGCACTCGGCGCGCTGCGCGAGGGGGCGGTCATCGCCTTGGGCGATCCGGCGCGGCGCCGGCCGCTCGCCGCGGCGCTCGACCGGCTTTCGGTGCTCATCACCGTCTCGAACGCACCCGGCGCGCCGGTCGCGGCCGAGAGCGCGCAGCCCGGGCTGATCGCCGCCATCCTCGCGCCGCTGCGCTCCAATCTCACCCTGGCGTCGGTGCCGCTGCGCCATGCGCTGCGGACGACACTGGTCGCCACCCCGGTTCTCGCCTTCGTCGCCTGGCTCGGCAACCCGTTCGGCCACTGGCTCGCCATCACCGTGATCCTCGTGCTGCAGCCGCATTTCTCGGCCACCTGGGTGCGCGCGGTCGAGCGGGTCGGCGGCACGGTCGCCGGCGGGCTGCTCGCCGCCGGCATCGGCCTCTTGGTGCACACGAGGCTGGATCTCGCAGTGGCGATGGTGCCGCTCACCATGTTCGCCTTCGCCGTGCGCGGGGTGAACTACAGCGCCTGGGTCGTGCTGCTCACGCCGATGATCGTGCTGCTGATCGAGCAGATCGATCCGGGAGCGAACCAGTGGGTCGTCGCCGCCTCGCGCGTCGGCTTCACGCTGGCCGGCGGCATCCTCGCGGTGGCCGCCAATCTCGTGCTCTGGCCGAGTTTCGAGGGCAACCGGCTTGGCGCGGCGCGGCTTGAGGCCATCGCCGCGCACCGCGCCTATCTCGTCGCGACCTTCGCCCATCTGGCCGCCGCGGCGCCGCCGCCCGAGGCCGCCCGCCGGCAGGCGGGGCTGGCGAGCAACAATCTCGAAGCCTCGATCGCGCGGGTGATGATGGAGCCGCACCGCGATGACGACAAGCTGCTGCGCGCCGCGATCGTCACCGATGCCGCCCTGCGCCGCACCGCCGGCAGGCTGGCGGCGCTCGCCCTCGAACCCCGGCCGGAGGCGGCGTTCAGGGCAGGCTGCCAGGCCTGGGGCGCGGCGCTCGCCGCCTGGTTCGATCCCGACCTGCCGGATCCGCCGCCCTTGCCCCCGCCGGTAGGCCTGCCCGCGATCGATGAGGGGCTTGCGCGGCTGGCCCGGCAGGCCGAACTTGTCCGCGAACGCGTGACGTCGGAGACCACCGCATGAGCGAACAACGCCCATCCCGCCGCAATGGCGGCGTCGTGCGCATCATCGAGGCGCTGCTGTTCGGCGGCCGCTGGCTGCTGGCGCCGCTCTATCTCGCGATGCTGGTGCTGCTGGCGCTGATCGTCGCACGGTTCATCGTCGAGCTCATCCATGCCGCCCCCGGCCTGATCGCGATGAGCGAGACGCAGGTGATCATGGCGACGCTGTCTCTGATCGACCTCTCGCTCACCGCCAACCTGATCGTGCTCGTGATACTCTCCGGCTACGAGAATTTCGTCGCCCGCATCACCCTGGCGGAAGGCGACCGCAGGCCGGAATGGATGGGCAGCATCGATTTCGGCGGGCTCAAGCTGAAAATGCTGGGCTCGATCACCGTGATCGCGGCGGTGCATGTGCTGCGGGTGTTTCTCGAGGTGCGCGCCGAGCCCGACCGCGTCGTGCTGTATCAGTCAGGCCTGATGCTGGCCCTGGTGCTCACCGGCCTATTGCTGGCGCTGACCGACCGCATCGCCGGTCACGACTGAAGCAGCGCCGCGAGGAAGCGGCGGAACCGGTCGGGCTCCACTGTATAGGCCTGCGGCGCGGTCTCGTGGATGCCCTCGCTCAGCAGGCCGATCCGCTGGCCGCGCAGTGCCGCGATCGCCGACTGGTCGAGCGCGTGGCAGCGGATCACGCCGGTCACGCAATCCGGCCCGGCAAAGATCGCGTTGTGCAGCCCCGAGCCCATCGGCCCCACGATCGCCCGCGCGCCGGCGAACAGCCCCATCTGTTCGGCGAAGGGCAGGGTTTCCGGCCGCAGCACGGCGAAGCCGAATTCGTCGCGGGCGATCGCGGCGATCTCGTCCTCGTTGGCGTAGCGGCGCTGCGGCGCATGCGGGTTGGCGAAATCGCCGCGGGCAACGAAGATCCGCTCCATCGGCATTGCCGGCGGGCGGGCGATGCGGGAGAGCATGTGGTCGATCAGCCCGCCCGTGAGCGGGTGATATCCGCCTGTGCGGCCGAGCAGCGGCAGGATGATGGCGTGGTCGAGATCGAGCTGCTCGCGCGCGGAATCGTACCAGATGGCCTCATCTGTATCGACACCGAAATGATCGCGCATGATCGCGATGAACCAGTCCGGCATCTCGCGGTCGAGCACCGGGCGGACCCCGTCGAGCAGCGACAGGAACCGGATGGCCAGCAGCAGCTTCGGCAGCATCTCGATCAGCAGATGGCCATAGACCCGCACGCCCCAGCCGTGAAAGACGAAGCCCGGCCGGGTCTCGCGCCGCACCGGCAGGGCGGCGAGATGCGCCGGCATCGCCCCGTCCTCCTGCTGCACGATTCGGCGAACATAGACAGGCATGACGCTCTCGTCGTCGAGCAGCGCGCCGCCATGCCAGACCAGCCCCGGCCCGGCGAGGCGCGCCCGCATCGGCCCGAGCATGGCGAGGTCGAAGGCCGCGCGCGGCGCCTCGGCGTGAAGCCGGATCCATTCCGGCGCGATGAACTCCGCATCCGCCGGCCGGGGGATGGGCAGGGCCGCCGGCATCGCGGCGCCGGCGAGGCGGATCCGCGGGATCGCGCCGCCCGCCGCGCGCAGCAGGCCGGAGGCTTCAGCGCTCGTAATGGTCGGCCACCAGCCGGTCGAGCAGGCGCACGCCGTAGCCGGTCGCACCTCTCGGGCCGACCGCGCCCTCCTTCGTCGCCCAGGCCATGCCGGCGATGTCCAGATGCGCCCAGGGCACCTTGTTGACGAAGCGCTGGAGGAACTGCGCCGCGGTGATCGAGCCGCCGGCCCGGCCGCCGCCGATATTCTTCATGTCGGCGATGTCGCAATCGATCAGCTTGTCATAGGCATCGCCCATCGGCATCCGCCACACGCCCTCGCCGGTGATCTTCGCCGCCTCGGCGAGCTGGCCGGCCAGCGTGTCGTCGTTCGAGAACAGGCCGGCATTCTCATGGCCGAGCGCCACGATGATCGCCCCGGTCAGGGTCGCGAGGTCGATCATGAAGCGCGGCTGGAACCGCTCCTGCGCGTAGGTCAGCACATCCGCCAGCACCAGCCGCCCCTCGGCGTCGGTATTGAGCACCTCGATCGTCTGGCCCGAGAGGGAGGTGACCACATCGCCCGGCCGCTGCGCGCTGCCGGAGGGCATGTTCTCGACCAGCCCGACCAGCCCGACCGCGTCGACCCGCGCCTTGCGCCCGGCCAGTGCCGCCATCAGCCCGATCACCGTGCCGGCGCCAGCCATGTCCCATTTCATGTCCTCCATCCCGGCGGCGGGCTTGATCGAGATGCCGCCGGTATCGAAGGTCACGCCCTTGCCGATGAAGACCAGCGGATCGCGCGGGACGGCGCGTGCCTTGCGCGCGGGTTTCACCGCCTGCTTCGCCTGCGCCTTGCGGCCGCCGGCCGGGGCTTCCGGCTCGGAGGCGCCGAGCCATTGCATCACCACCACGCGCGGCTCGTTGACGCTGCCGCGGGCAACGCCGAGCAGCGCGCCGAAGCCGCGTTTCTCAAGGTCGCGCTGGTCCATCACCTCGACCTTCACGCCGAGCGACTTCAGCGCCTTCGCACGGTCGGCCATCTCGGCCGGGGTGAGGATGTTGGCGGGCTCGGAGACGAGGTCGCGCGTCAGCTCCACCCCGGCGGCGAGGGCGGCGAGCGGCGTGAAGGCGGTGCGCGTCGCGGCGGCATCCGGCGCCAGCACCGTGAGGCGGGCGAGTTTCGGCCTCTGCTCCTCCTTCTGGCGGGTGCGGTAGCGATCGAACCGGTAGCTGCGCAGCCGCGCGCCGAGGGCGGCATGGGCGAGCAGGGCGGGTTCGAGCGCATCGGCGGCGAGGGCTGCCACCGGCTCCCTCAGCAGCATCGCCGCGGCGGAGGCGCCGGCGCTTTCGGCGCGATGCGGTGTCACGTCCTCGGCGGCGCCGAGGCCGATCAGCACGACCCGGTCGAGACCGCCGCCGGGCGCGATCAGCGTCGCGGTCTGGCCGCGCTTGCCGGTGAAGCGCGCCGCCGCCATCGCCCGGGCGAGGCCGCCATCGAGTGCCGCATCGAGTGCTGCCGCCACCCCCTCCGGTGCGGCCCCCTCGGCCAGCAGCAGGGCGAGGGCGCCGCTTTCGGGCAGCGCGGTCTTGGCAAAGCCGATGTCGATCATGCCGTCTTGTCCCGTTTTCCGTTTCGTTTTGCGTCGCGAACCAGCATGCCCGCCAATTTGGCGTTTTCCAAGCCCCGCGATATCAGGCGCGCATGAATGACAGTGAATTGCTCGAACTCGCCGCCTCGCTGGCCGAGGCCGCGGGGAGTGAAATCCTGGCCGTCCGCGCCGGCGGCTTCGCGGTCGACCGCAAGGCCGACGAAACCCCGGTCACCATTGCCGACACGCGGGCCGAACGCCTGATCGTCGAGGGTCTGCGCCGGGCCGCGCCGGAAATTCCGGTGATCGCCGAGGAGGAGGTCGCCGCCGGGCGGCAGACCGACCCGGGCCAGCGCTTCTGGCTGGTCGATCCGCTCGACGGCACGCGGGAATTCGCCGCCGGGCGGGACGAGTTCGCCGTCTGCATCGGGCTCGTGGTCGATGGGCGGGTGCGTCTCGGCGCGGTCGGCGCGCCGGCGGAAGGGGCGGTGTATGGCGGGATCGTGGGGCAGGGGGCGTGGCGGCAGACCAGCGCCGGCCGTAACCCGATCGCGGCCCGCACGCCGCCGGACGAGGGGATCACCGTCTATGCCTCGCGCCATTACGCCGACGATCCGCAGCTCGCCGCCTATCTCGCCCGCTACAAGGTGGCGCGGCTGACCAATATCGGCTCGGCGCTGAAATTCTGCCGCCTTGCCGAGGGGGCGGCGGATTTCTACCCCCGTCTCGGCCGGACCATGGAGTGGGACACGGCGGCGCCGCAGGCGGTGCTGGAGGCGGCCGGCGGCCGCGTTCTCACCATGGCGGATGAAACCCCGCTGCGCTACGGCAAGCAAGGGTTCGAGAACCCGCATTTCCTCTGCTTCGGCCGCCCTCCCGGCTGAAGGTGTGGGCCGTGCGCTCGCTCAGGGCGCCGGCCAGAGCCAGGCCGCGCCCCGCACGCCCGAGGAATCGCCGTGCTTGTTGCGGACCACCGGCGTGTCGAACGTATCGCTGATGATGTAGGGTTTCATCAGCCCCGGCAGGTCGGTGTAGAGATGGTCGAGGTTGGACAGCCCGCCGCCCAGCACGATCACGTCCGGGTCGAGGATGTTCACGATCATCGCGAGGCCCCGGGCCAGCCGCTCGGCATGTGTCGCGAGGGCGCGGATGGCGCGCTCCTCGCCGGCGGCGGCGCGTGCCGGCAGGCGGCCGGCATCGCGCGCACCCGGCCCATCGGCCTCGGCGGCGAGGGCGGGGCCGGCGATATAGGTTTCGAGGCACCCGGACTTGCCGCACCAGCACCGGCGCAGCGGCATTTCCTCCATGCGCGGCCAGGGCAGCGGGGTATGGCCCCATTCGCCGGCGATGTGATGCCGCCCTTCCAGCACCTTGCCGTCGACCACGATGCCGCCGCCGCAGCCGGTGCCGATGATCACGCCGAACACGCAATGCGCGCCCGCGCCCGCGCCATCCGCCGCCTCGCTCATCGCGAAGCAGTTCGCGTCGTTCGAGACGCGCACGGGCCGGCCGAGCTTGGTTTCGAGGTCCTTGTCGAACGGATTGCCGTTCAGCCGCTCGGAATTGGCGTTCTTGACCAGGCCGGTGGCCGGGCTGATCGTGCCGGGAATGCCGATGCCGACCCCGTGCGCCGTGCCGAGCTGCGCCTCCGCCTCCCGCACCAGTTCGGCGATGGTCTCGATCGTGCGGCCGTAATCCTGGGGGGTGGGCACGCGCTTGCGATGCGCGAGCGAGCCGTCCGGCATCAGCGCCGCGATCTCGATTTTGGTCCCGCCCAGGTCGATGCCGATGCGATAGGTCATGATCTGTCCCGTCCGTTGCGTTCGTCGCCTCTATCACGCCATTGGGCCTATTGCTCAAGAGGCGGCGAGGCGTCACCATGCCGTCATGGCGGACAGGCAGCTCGATGCGCGCTATCTGAAAGGGCCGATGCCGGTGCTGCGGGCGGCCCGCGAACTGCGCCGCCTGGCACCCGGAACGCGGCTGCGCGTGCTGGCGACCGACCCCGGCACCGTCGTCGATTTTCGTGATTTCTGCCGCGATGCCGGCCACGCGCTGGTCTCGTGGAGCGAGGTGAAGGGCGTGTTCAGCTTCACCATTCGTGCGGCCGGCGCCGCGCGCGAGGCCGCGCCCCACGAAGCAGTGCCGCGCGGTCCGGCGACATGAGCTGACGCCTCGGGAAATGTCAGAATAAGGGGAGATACCAAGAAAAATGACCGTGGCCCTGATCACCCATCCTGCCTGCTTCGAGCACGATACCGGCCCGCACCACCCCGAGCGCCCGGCCCGGCTGCGCGCCGTGCTCGCCGCGCTGGAGACCCCCGAATTCCAGCACCTGCTGCGCGAGGTCGCCCCCGAAGCCCCCGAGTCGGCGCTGCGGGCGGTGCATCACGACGCCTATGTCGACTCGATTCTCGCGAAACTGCCGGCAGAGGGCGAGAAGGTGCATCTCGACGCCGACACGCTGATGAGCCGGGGCAGCCTTGCCGCCGCGCTGCGCTCGGCCGGCGGTGCCATGCGCGGGGTCGACGCGGTGATGGAGGGCTGGGCGCGGGCCGCCTTCGTCGCCACCCGCCCGCCCGGCCATCATGCCGAACCCGACCGGGCGATGGGGTTCTGTCTCTTCGCCAATGCCGCGATCGCCGCGCACCATGCCCGCGCGCGGGGCCTCCGGCGCATCGCCGTGGTCGATTTCGACGTGCATCACGGCAACGGCACCCAGGCGATGTTCGAGACCGATGCCGACCTGTTCTATGCCTCGTCGCACCAATACCCCTGCTACCCCGGCACCGGCCGGCCCTCCGAGCGCGGGGTGGCCGGCAATATCGTCAATGCCGTGCTGCCGCCGGGCTCGGGCTCCGAGGCCTTCCGCGCCGCCTGGCAGGAGACGCTGCTGCCGGCGCTGGAGCGTTTCGCGCCCGAGCTGCTGATCGTCTCGGCCGGGTTCGATGCGCATAAATTCGACCCGCTCGCCGAACTCAACGTGGAAACCGCCGATTTCGCCTGGCTGACCGAGGCGCTGGTGGGCATTGCCGACCGTCATTGCGGCGGCAGGGTGGTCTCGCTGCTCGAAGGCGGGTACGACCTCGATGCACTCGCCGCCGGCACCGCCGCCCATGTCCGCGCCTTGATGCGGCACTGATCCGGGGCTAGAGCATCATCCGGTCAGATGGAATGATATGGCCGGATAAAGATGCTCTGATAATCAACAGGATAGAGCATCATCCGGTCAGATGGGATCATCCGATCAGTTAAAGAAGCTCGGTTTGTCAATATGATAGAGTGCTACATTCGATCCATGGGATCGAAAAGGTCTCTATCGCGAGGAAAACTTGGGAGTTTTGATCATGGCCGCAGCCAAGCCGGATGCCGGCGCCCCCGATACGGGGCCGGACATCGACAAGTTGTCCTTCGAGGATGCCCTGGCCGAGCTTGAGCGCATCGTGCGCGGGCTGGAAACCGGGCAGCAGAAACTTGAGGACGCGATCGCGGCTTATGAGCGTGGCAGTCGCCTCAAGCAGCATTGCGAGGCGCGTCTGGCCGAGGCGGAGAGCCGCGTGCAGTCGATCGTCGCGCGCGCCGATGGCGCCCTCGCGCTGAAGGACGACCAGTGAGCGCCGCCGGGTCGGATGACGCCCTCGCCGCGGCGCTGCGCGATGCCGCCGCACTGATCGAGACCGAGCTGGACGTGCTGTTGCCCCTGCCGGAGGGCGAGGAGCGGCCGCTGGTCGAGGCGATGCGCTACGCGGTGCTCGGCGGCGGCAAGCGGATGCGCGGTTTCCTCGTGATCGAGACGGCGCGGCTGTTTTCGGTCAACCTCACCTGCGCGGTGCGGGTGGCCGCCGCGGTCGAGATGCTGCACGCCTATTCGCTGGTGCATGACGACCTGCCGGCGATGGACGATGACGATCTGCGCCGCGGCAAGCCCTCCTGCCACAAGGCCTTCGACGAGGCGACCGCGATCCTCGCCGGCGATGCGCTGCAGACCCGCGCCTTCGAGGTGCTGGCCGAGCCCGATACCCATTCCGACCCCGAGGTGCGCTGCGAACTGGTGCTCGCCCTTGCGGCGGCCTCCGGCGCGCGCGGCATGGTCGGCGGCCAGATGATCGACATCGTCTCGGAAGGAAAGCAGCTCGAACCGCCGGTGATCACCCGCCTGCAAGCGCTCAAGACCGGGCGGCTGATCCAGTTCAGCGCCGAGGCCGGCGCCATTCTCGGCCGCGCGCAGGGCTCGCAGCGCCACCATATCGCCGGCTACGGGCGGGATCTCGGCGCGGCCTTCCAGATCGCCGACGACATTCTCGACGAGGAAGGCTCGGCTGCGAGCCTCGGCAAGACCGCCGGCAAGGATGCGGCCCAGGGCAAGGCGACGATGGTCGCGGTGATGGGCATCGAGCGCGCGCGCACCCATGCGGCGCATCTCGCCAGCCAGGCCGCCGCCTATCTCGACGGGTTCGGCGCGCAGGCCGACCTGCTGCGCGGCCTCGCCGCCTTCACCGTCAGCCGCCGGAGCTGACCGGCGGGCGATGCGGATCGTCATCGCCAGCCGGATTCTGAACGAGGAGGACATTGTCGAGGCCTTCGTGCGCCACAACGCGACCTTCGCGGCGCACCTGCTCTTCCTCGACAATGGCAGCACCGACCGCACACTCGCGATCCTGCTTGCGCTGCGCGACGAGGGGCTGCCGATCTCGGTGTTCCAGGCGCGCGCCGTCGGCTTCGACGAGGCGCGGGTGAATTCCTGGCTCTACGAGACCGCGGACGGGCTGCACCGGGCGGACTGGGTGGCGTTTCTCGACGTCGACGAGTTCATCGTCGCGGGCGAGGACGGGCTGGCCCCGCTTCTGGCCGCCGCACCGGCGCCGGCGGTGGCGCTTCCGCTCGTGAATTATCACGATACCGCCGATGACGATCCCGCCGAGCTGGTCATTCCGCGGCGGCTGCGCTGGCGCGCGCGGCAGATGCCGCCGGTGCCCAAGGTCATCGTGCGCGGCGGCTTCGGGGCGCGCTGCGCGATCGCACCGGGCAATCACGGCGCGTCGGTCGATGGCGTCGCATTGCCGCACGTGGGGCTGCCCGGCGCTTCACTCGCGCATTATCCCCGCCGCTCCGGTTGGCACGACCTGCAGAAATCCGCCATCGGCTGGCTCAAGGTGCTGGCCGCCGGCGGGCACGCGGCGCAGGCGGGGTATTCGGCGCATTACCGGGTGCCCTTCGAGCGTCTGCGCGATGCGCCGGCAAGCCTGCTGCGCGAGCCGGCCTATCTCGCCCAGCCGGTCGATCCGGCGCGGATGGTGCTCGACCCGATCGCGTATAGCGGCGGCGAGTTGCGCCATACGGTGCCGTCCGACCCGGCGATGCGCGCGCTCGCGGCAGCACTGCACCATGCCGAGGCGCTTGCCCGTGCCCATGGGCGGCTGCTCGACGAATCGGCCGAGGCGCGCAGCCTGGTCGCGCGATGGAACGGCGAGCGCAACTTCCTGTTCTGACCGGATGACGCTTCCAGAGCGTCGTCCGATCGGATGACGCCCTCGCGTCGCTCAGCCTTCCCGCGCCCGTTCGCGCAGCACGTATTTCTGGATCTTGCCGGTCGATGTCTTCGGCAGCTCGCTGAACACGATGCGCTTCGGCGCCTTGAAACGCGCCATGTTCTGCTGGCAGAAGCCGATGATCTCCTCCGCCGTCGCGGTCATCTCCGGCCGCAGCACGACGAAGGCGCAGGGCACCTCGCCCCATTTCTCGTCCGGCGCGGCCACCACGGCCGCCTCCAGCACCGCCGGATGCCGATAGAGCACGGTCTCGATCTCGATGGTGGAGATGTTTTCCCCGCCGGAAATGATGATGTCCTTCGAGCGGTCCTTGAGCTCGATATAGCCATCCGGGTGCATCACGCCGAGATCGCCGGTCGCGAACCAGCCGCCGGCGAAGGATTTTTCCGTCGCCGCCGCGTCCTTCAGGTAGCCCATCATGACGATGTTGCCGCGCAGGAACACCTCGCCCATCGTCGTCCCGTCGGCCGGCACCGGCGCGCGGGTGGCCGGATCGGCGACCATCGCCCCTTCCTCGACCGCGTAGGTCACGCCCTGCCGCGCCCGCAGCGCCGCGCGTTCCGGCGCCGGCCGGCCATCCCACGCCTCCTGCCAGGCGCAATAGGTCACCGGGCCGTAGGTTTCGGTCAGCCCGTAGACATGGGTGAGATCGACGCCGAGCCCTTCCATCGCCTCGATCACGGCGGCAGGCGGCGGCGCGCCCGCGGTCATCATCGCGACCCCGCGCCCGGCATAGACCGCGCGCTGCGGCTCCGGCGCGTTGATCATCATGTTCATGATCACCGGGGCGCCGCAGAGATGCGTCACCCCATGCCGCTCCACGGCGGCGGCGATATGCGCCGCGTCGATCCGCCGCAGGCAGACATGCGTTCCCGCCAGCGCGGTGATGGTCCAGGGGAAGCACCAGCCGTTGCAGTGGAACATCGGCAGCGTCCAGAGATAGACCGGGTGCTGGCGCATGTTCCAGGTGATGGCGTTGCCGAGCCCGTTCAGATAGGCGCCGCGATGATGATAGACGACGCCCTTGGGCTTGCCGGTGGTGCCGGAGGTATAGTTCAGCGCGATCGCCGACCATTCGTCGTCGGGGAATTGCCAGTCGAATCCCGCCGTGCCGGTGGCGAGAAAGTCCTCGTACTCCATCGCGCCGAGACGCGCGCCGCCCGGCCCCTCGGGATCGTCGATATCGATCACCGGCGGCGCGGCATCGCCTAGCTCGGCCAGCGCCGCCCCGATCACCGGCGCGAATTCGGTGTCGGTCAGCAGCAGCTTCGCCTCGCCATGGCGCAGGATATAGGCGATGGTCGGCGCATCCAGCCTGGTGTTGAGCGTGTTCAATACCGCCCCCGCCATCGCGACCCCGAAATGCGCCTCGACCATGGCCGGGATGTTGGGCGCCATCACCGCGACGACATCGCCCCGCCCGATCCCCCGCGCCGCCAGCGCCGCGCCGAGCTGCTTGCAGCGGGCGAAGGTTTCCGCCCAGCTCCGCCGGATCGCGCCGTGAACCACCGCCGTCCGTTCCGGCCAGACCCTCGCCGTCCGCGCGAGGAAGGAGAGCGGCGACAGCGCCTGGTAATTCGCTGCGGTCTTTTCGAGGCCGGCGGTGAAATCGGTCATGGGGTTTCCTCGGCGTGGCGGTTTGTTTGCCGGCAGGATATCAGCCGCTTCCCCGCGCCGCCATCCCGCCCGCGCGCGACGATGTGAACGGGAAGGGGCGCGGATGACGCTGGACATGGCGGGGTGGGGCGCCAAGATCGGCATCGGTCAGCGGGATGCCCGCCGGCGCCGGACCGCCTCATCCCGCCTTGCCAGACTTGCCGAAATCCCAGACTTGCCGAAATCCCAGACTTGCCGAAATCGAAGGAGTCACGCCGATGATCCGTTCCTTCCTGCCCCTTGCCGCGGCGGCGCTGGTCCTGCCCGTGGCCGCCCTGCCTGCCACCGCCCTGGCCGCGCCGCCCGCGCCGCCCGCGGCGATCGTGGTCGTGCCCGTCGCGGTGCCGGTGGTGGCGATGCCCGCCGCCCCGATGGCCCTGTTCCGCGAGATGGACGCGATGCAGCGCGCGATGCAGGTGCAGATGGCAGCGCTCGCGCGTCTTGCCGCGCGCCCGCCGGCGCTCCCGGCGATGGCCGGCCTCGCCGCGCCGCCAGTCGGCGGCGTGCGCATCACCATGGTCGCCGCCGGCGGGGGCAAGGGTGTGTGCAGCGAGCAGATGGAGATCATGCCGGGGCACGATGGAAGGATGCACGTCTTCGTCCGCCGCAGCGCCGGCTGCGCGCCGCAGGCCGCCGCGATGCCCTCCCACCCGCCGCATAAGCTTGGCGGCTACCCGCCGCGGGCGCTTGGCGGCTATCCGCCGCAGGCCCGTCCGCGTCTGCCGGCGGACGCGCTGCCGCCGCCCTCGAGGATGATCGAGGCGGAGGACCTGGTTCCCGGCCGGGCGCGCGCGGCCGGCTGAGGCCGCAAGATCCGGCGCCGCCCGGTCTGCCCTGCGCCGCCGGCCTTGCCGGATCGGCGGGAGCCAGATAGTAGGGATCGCCAAGGTCCGCAAACCGGCAAGGACGCACCATGGCTCCCAGCAACGACGTTTCTCTCCCGCGCGGCGCAGACCGCATCACCGAGGCCTATGCCTTCGATGATGTGCTGCTTGTGCCCGGCTTTTCCACGGTGCTGCCGGCTGCGGCGAGCACCCGCACGCGGCTGACGCGCACCATCTCGCTCAACATCCCGGTCATTTCCGCCGCGATGGACACCGTCACCGAGGCGCAGATGGCGATCGCCATGGCGCAGCAGGGCGGCATCGGCGTGGTGCACAAGAACCTCTCGATCGAGGACCAGGCCGACCATGTCCGCCAGGTCAAGAAATTCGAGAGCGGCATGGTGGTCAACCCGCTCACCATCCATCCCGAGCAGACCCTGGCCGAGGCACAGGCGCTGATGGCGCAGCACCGGATTTCCGGCGTTCCCGTGGTCGAGCGCGGCACCAACCGCCTTGTCGGCATTCTCACCCATCGCGACGTCCGCTTCGCGACCGACCCCGCCGCCCGCGTCCACGAACTGATGACGCGGGATAACCTTGTCACCGCGCCGGCGAACGTGGCGCCCGAAGTTGCCCGCTCGCTGCTGCACAAGCACCGGATCGAGAAGCTGCTGGTGGTGGACGAGGCCTATCGCTGCGTCGGCCTGATCACCGTCAAGGACATGGACAAGGCGGAGGCGCATCCGCTGGCCAACAAGGACGAGCTTGGCCGCCTGCGCGTCGCCGCGGCGACCGGCGTCGGCGAGGACGGCGCGCGTCGCGCCGAGGCGTTGATCGCGGCCGGGGTGGATGTCGTCGTGGTCGATACCGCGCACGGCCATTCCGAGGGCGTGCTGCGCGCCGTCGCCCGGATCAAGGAACGCTCGAACGCGGTGCAGATCGTCGCCGGCAACGTCGCCACCCCCGAAGCCGCCGCGGCGCTGATCGAGGCGGGGGCGGATGCGATCAAGATCGGCATCGGGCCGGGCAGCATCTGCACCACAAGGGTCGTCGCCGGCGTCGGCGTGCCGCAATTCTCCGCCGTGATGGAAACCGCCGCCGCCTGCCACGCGGCGGATGTCCCCGCCATCGCCGATGGCGGCATCCGCACCTCGGGCGACGTGGTCAAGGCGCTCGCCGCCGGCGCCGATTGCGTGATGATTGGCTCGCTCCTCGCCGGCACCGACGAGGCGCCCGGCGAGGTGTTCCTCTACCAGGGACGATCCTACAAATCCTATCGCGGCATGGGCAGCCTCGGCGCGATGGCCCGCGGCTCGGCCGACCGCTATTTCCAGCAGGACATCAAGGATTCGCTGAAGCTCGTGCCGGAAGGCATCGAGGGCCGCGTCGGCTACAAGGGGCCGATGGCAGGCGTCGTGCACCAGCTCGTCGGCGGCCTGCGCGCCGGCATGGGCTATACCGGCTGCGCCACGATCGCGGAGCTGCAGACCAAGGCGCAGTTCCGCCGCATCACCGGCGCCGGCCTGCGCGAGAGCCACGTTCATGACGTGGCGATCACGCGCGAGGCCCCGAATTACCGGCAGGACTGAGACTTGACCCCCGCGGGCCGGCTGCAGGCGGCAATCGAGCTGCTGGAGGCGATCGAGACGGATCGCCGCCCAGCCGACGCCATCGCCAACGACTTCCTGCGCACCCGCCGCTTCATCGGCGGCGGCGACCGGCGCGAGATCAGCGAGATCGTCTGGTCGGTGCTGCGCGCCCGCCGCCGGCTCGGCTGGTGGCTCGACCGTGTCGAAGCCGAGCCGACGGCGCGCCTGCTGATCGCCGCGCTGCACGTGCTCACCGGCATGAAGGCACAGCGCGTCGCCGGCCTGTTCGGCGTGATGCGGTTCGCCCCGCCGCCGCTCGACGCCGCCGAGCGCCGCGCGCTCGACCGGCTCGATACCCACACGCTCGATCATCCCTCGATGCCCGAGGCGATCCAGCTGGAAATCCCCGATTTCGCGCTGCCCCTGCTGCGGGAGCGCTTCGGCGACCGGCTGGCGGCCGAATGCGCCGCGATGATGCAGCCCGCGCCGCTCGATCTGCGGGTCAACCTGCTCAAGGCGACCCGCGAGGCGGCGCTGGATGCGCTGGCCGGCGCCGGGCTGAAGGCGGAGATCACGCGGCTCAGCCCGTGGGGCCTGCGCCTCGCCGGCCGGCAGAACGTCACCGTCGCGGCCCCGTTCCGCGACGGGCTGGTCGAAATCCAGGACGAGGGCAGCCAGCTCGTCGCCCTGCTCGCCGGGGCGCAACCGGGCATGCGCGTCGCCGATTACTGCGCAGGCGCCGGCGGCAAGACGCTGGCGATGGCGATGACGATGGCCAACAAGGGACACATCATCGCCTGCGATGTCTCCGCGCCGCGGCTCGATGGCGCGATCCGCCGGCTGCGCCGCGCCGGGGTCCACAATGCCGAGCGCCACCTGCTCGAATCGGGCGACAAATGGGTGAAGCGCCAGGAGAAGAAATTCGACCGCGTGCTGGTCGATGCGCCCTGCACCGGCGCGGGCACCTGGCGGCGCAACCCGGATGCGAGGCTGAAGCTGACCGAGACCGACCTTGCCGAGCTCACGGCCAAGCAGGCGGCGATCCTCGATGCCGCGCAGCGCCTGGTCAAGCCGGGCGGCTGGCTGGTCTATGCCACCTGTTCGGTGCTGCGCCCGGAGAACGAGGCGCAGATCGAGGGCTTTCTCGCCCGCCATCCCGATTTCGCGATCCTGCCGGTCGCCGACGGATTGCCGGCCTATCTGCATGGCGACACGCTGCGCCTGTCCCCGGCGCGCGACGGCACCGACGGATTTTTCGCCTGTCGGATGGAGCGGCGTGGATGATCGCGATCCGCCGCGCCCGCACCGCGGATGCGCGCGGCATCGGCGCCGTGCACGTGGAAAGCTGGCGGAGCGCCTATGCCGGCGTCCTGCCCGAACCAGTGCTCACCGGCCTCTCGGCGCCGGACCAGGCGGAGTATTACAACCGGGTGATCCGCAGCGGTGCCGTCGTGCATGTGGCGGTCGCCTCCGGTCCCGAACGGCCTGAAGCCGGCCGAAGCGGCGATGTCGTCGCCTTCGTGACCGGGCGGCGCCGTGGCGATGGCGTCGCCGATGCCGAGATCGAGACGCTTTACGTGCTCGACGATTTCCGCGAGCGCGGGCTCGGCCGGCAGCTGCTCACCGCGGCGATGGCGCATCTCGCCGGACGGGGCTGCGCCTCGGCGATCCTGTGGGTCCTGGCCGACAATCCCGCCCGCTGGTTCTACGAGCGCATGGGCGGGCGGCGCGTGGCGGATGGCAGCGTCGAGGTCGGCGGGGTCGACGTGCCGCAGATCGCCTATCGCTGGGACGGGATCGAGCGCTTCATCTGACATCCCTGGCACGGGGATGCGCCGCCTGCCAGACATCCATCAGCCGCGCGGTATCCACCGCGGTGTAGCGCTGGGTCGTCGAGAGGCTGGCATGGCCGAGCAATTCCTGGATCGCCCTGAGATCGGCGCCGTTGGCCAGCAGATGCGTCGCGAAGGAATGGCGCAGCGCATGGGGTGTCGCATGCTCCGGCAGGTTGTTCAGCCGGCGGAAGTCGCGCAGCCGGCGCTGCACCACGCCGGGATTGAGCCGCCCGCCGCGCGCGCCGAGAAAAAGCGGCGACTCGGGCGCAGGTGCGGGGTGATGCCGCAGCCAGGCGGCGATTTCCCGCCGCAGCACCGCCAGCAGCGGCACGATCCGCTGCCGCCCGCCCTTGCCGCGAACCACGAGCGGCGCGCCGTCCGGCGGCAGATCGCCGATATCGAGCCCCAGCGCCTCGTGGATGCGCAGCCCGGCGCCATAGAGCAGCGCCATCAAGGCCGTGTCGCGCGCCGCAAGCGCCGGGCTTGCCGCATCGTCGCCGAGGCTTTCGACCACGGCGACGGCATCCGGCGCGCTCAGCGCGCGGGGCAGGGGGCGGCGTGCTCGGGGCGTGCGCAGCAGGAAGGGCGCCTCGTTGACGATGCCGTGGCGGCGGCGAAGCCAATGGAAAAAGCTGCGCACCGCGGAGAGTTTCTTCGCCCGCGTCGCGTTGCCGATGCCATCGGCGGCGTCCCTCGCCAGCCAGGCCCGGAAATCCGCAAGGCTCAGCGCCGCGAGATCGGCCCCTGCGGGCTCGGCGCCGATATGCCGGCTGACGAAGCCGACAAATCCGGCGAGATCCGCGCCATAGGTCGACACGGTGAGCAGTGCGGCCCGCCGCTCGCCGGCCAGGTGGCCGAGAAAGCCGAGGCGCAGCGCCTCGGCCGTGGTCCTGCCGGCCTCAGCCGCCGGCCCGTCTGGTGGCGAGTCCGACATTGACGATCCCGGATTTGCGCACGGTGTCCATCACCTGCATCAGACGCTGGTAGCGGATATCCTTGTCGCCGGCGATGACGACATCGACATTCCGCTTCGCCGCGAGAACCTGGCCGAGATAGTCGCGCAGCCCCGCCAGGGTAACCACCTGGTTCTTCACATGCAGCGCGCCGGCGGCGTCGATCATCACCACCACCTGGGCGGGCTTGAGTTCCTTCGCCGTCTGCGCGCCCGGCAGCTTCAGCGCGACGCCGGAATCGGGGATCATCTTCAGCACGATCATCACGAAGAACACGAGCAGGAACATCATGATGTCGATCATCGGCACGATTTCGAGCCGCGGGCGTTCGCGCTCGATGAGGTCGCGGCGGCGGCGCATCGCTCAGACCCGCGCCACGCCGGCGGCGCGGCGTTTCGGCGCGTCCTCGGCCGCATCGTCACCGGCGAGGCCGCGCCCGTGCAGCCGGTTGATCAGCACCACCTTGATGAGTTCGAGCTGCTGCACGATCCGGCGGGTCAGGTTGTTGAAATAGTTGACGAGATAGACCGCGATGATGGCGATCAGCAGGCCGGCGCCGGTCGAGACCAGCGCATCCGCGATCCCGCCCGTCACCTTCGCCGGGCCGCCATTGCTCGACAGCACGTCGAAGGCCTGGATCATGCCGATGATCGTGCCGAACAGGCCGAGCAGCGGGGCGATCGTCACCGCGGTGTCGAGAATCCAGAGCCCGCGGGTGATCCGCGGCATCGCGTCCATGATCTCTTCCTCGAGATGGTTGTCGAGCTCGTCGGCGGTTTCCCCGCGCGAGGCGAGGGCGGTGGCGATGAGGTGGCCTTGCAGCGTCGTGCCGTGGCGCGCGGCGAGGTCGCGCAGCCCGGCCGGATTGCCGTAGCCCACCGCGCGCAGCGCGGCATGGATACGCCGCCCGGCGCCGAGCGTGCGCGTGAGCAGCCAGAACCGTTCGAGCCCGACCACGATCGTCACCAGCAGCAATACCGGCATCACCGCCAGCAGGCCGCCCGTCATCATGACCAGACGGACGATTTCATTCATCGGCTCAGCTCCTCGTTCATCCTGCCCCGCGCTGGCGCGCCGCCGGGGCGGTTCAATCCTATAGCCGCAATCCGCGCGGGGGCGAAAACCCGCCCGCCGATCTCAATCCCGACCATCGCTCTAGCCGCGAACGCGGATCTGGATGGGCACCGCGAAACTCTTGTCGGCGGTGCCGGGGAAGGGCGGGAAATGATGCTGCCGCACCGCATCGAGTGCGGCGCGATCGATCAGCGGGTTGCCGCTGCTGCGGTAGATCCGTGCTGAGAGCAGCTTTCCATCCGGGGCGAGGGTGAATTCGATGAACGCGATGCCGCGAACGCCGAGCATGCGCATCGTCTGCGTGACATGCACCTCGCGCTGCAACGGTGCGCGCAGGCTGGCGGCGTATTGCGCGAAATCGAAAGCCGGCTGCGGCGGCGGCGTCTTCGCCTTCGGCGGCGGCGCGGGATGCGGCACCGGATGGGGAACCGGGTGTTGCTTCGGCGCCGGGCGCGGCGGCGGCGGGCGATGCACCACTTTCGGCAGCGGCCTCGATAGCGGTTTGGGGGGCGGCATCGGCGATGGCGCGGGCGGTGGCGGCAGCGGTGCGGGTTGCGGCGGCGGCGGGACCGGCGGCGGCGGCACCGGCAGCGGCGGGGGCGGCGGCTGCACCGGCTTGGGTGGCAGCGGCAAGGGCGGCGCGAGCCGGACCAGGTGCACGGTGGTCGCCGGGACGATGGGCGTGCGGTAGCGCGGCAGGTGCCGGGCGGCGTAGAGCGCGCCGGCGGCGATCAGCCCGACCAGCGCGAGCCCCGCCGCCGTTGCGCGCGGCAGGCCAAGCTCGTCCGGCCGCCAGGAGCGGGCGGCGCCGTTCGTCGTCGCCCCCTCCGTCGTCATGCGCGGCTCGGGTGCTGGTCCGGGTTGCTGGTCACGCCCCTGTCTTCGGGGGGCGGCCCAGGGCTGTCAAGGCGCCGCTCCGGCCTCGATGCGGCGGCCGAGCCGTCCGGCGAGATCGCAGATGAACTGCCACGCCACCCGCCCCGACCGCGCTCCCCGCGTCACCGACCATTCCACCGCCTCGGCATGCAGGGTTTCGGTGTCGACATCGAGGGCGAACGCCTTCGCATACCCCTCGATCATGGCGAAGAAGGTCTGCTGATCACAATTGTGAAAGCCGAGCCAGATGCCGAACCGGTCCGAGAGCGACACTTTCTCCTCGGTCGCTTCCGAGGCGTGGATCGCGGTGCTGCGCTCGTTCTCGATCATGTCGCGCGGCATCAGGTGCCGCCGGTTCGAGGTCGCGTAGAACAGCACGTTGTCCGGCCGGCCCTTGATCCCGCCATCGAGCACCGATTTCAGCGCCTTGTAGTCGGCATCCTCGCGCTCGAAGCTGAGATCGTCGCACAGGATCAGGCACTGGCGGGGCTGGCCGCGCAGGATGTCGAGCAGCGCGGGCAGGGTGGCGATGTCCTCGCGATGGATCTCGATCAGCGCGAGGCTGCCGGGATAGGCCCGATTCGCCGCCGCATGCGCGGCCTTCACCAGCGAGGACTTGCCCATCCCGCGCGCCCCCCACAGCATCGCGTTGTTGGCCGGCAGGGCGCGGGCGAAGCGCAGCGTGTTCTCGGTCAGGATGTCCTTCTGCCGCTCCACGCCCTGCAACAGCCCGATCGGCACGCGCGAGACCTGCTCCACCGGCTCCAGCGCCGCGCGCTCGGGATGCCAGACATAGGCATCGTGCGCGGTCACCTCGGCCGCCGGCGGCGGCGGCGGGGCGAGGCGGTCGAGCGCATCGGCGATGCGGGCGAGCAGGTCGTGTGTCGGCTGGTCCATGACGTCTCCTCAGGCAGGCCCCGCGCGGCTTGACGGGGCGGGCGTGCAAACTATGGTCCCGCCCGAGCAAGGACAAGCTTCACCACAGCAGATCGGGATATTCCGCATGTTCATCGCCACCGCCTACGCTGCCGGACAGTCATCGCCATCGGACATCACGGCGGCGGTGATCAATTTCGCACCGCTGGTGCTGATCGTCATCGTCTTCTACTTCATCCTGATCCGCCCGCAGCAGCAGCAGGCCAAGGCCCAGAAGGCGCGGCTCGCCTCGATCCGCCGCGGCGACAAGGTGGTGACTGGCGGCGGCATTGTCGGCCAGGTGGTCAAGGCGCTGGACGGCGCCGAGGAAATCGAGGTCGACATCGCCCCCAATGTCCGCATCACCGTGCTGCGCAGCACGATCAGCAACGTGCTGACCGATTCGAAGCCGGCCGAGACCAAGGCGGCCGAGCCGAAGAAGAAGTAGGCGCCGCAAACGGCAACGGCCCCGGAGCGAAACTCCGGGGCCGCGAATATCGTCAGGCTTTGCCCGGCCTCAGCCCAGCAGATGCGCGGCGTGGGCGTAGTTGGCCAGATTGTCGAGCCAGTTCTGGATATAGTCCGGCCGGCGATTGCGGAAATCGAGATAGTAGGAGTGTTCCCACACATCGAGGCCGAGCAGCGGCTTGCCCTCGCCCGTCGCGACCGGGTTGGAGCCGTTCGGCGTCTTGGTGACGGCGAGCTTGCCGCCCGGGGTCAGGATCAGCCAGGCCCAGCCCGAGCCGAACTGGGTGGTGCCGGCGGTCTTGAACGCGTCCTTGAACTGCGCGACGCCGCCGAAATCCTCGACGAGCTTCGCCTCCAGCCGGCCCGGCAGCTTGCCGCCATCGGTGGGCGACATGCACTGCCAGAACAGGTTGTGGTTCCAGTGTTGCCCGGCATTGTTGAACACCGGCGCGAGATCGGCCTTGTTGTAGGTGAAGGCGACGATCTCCTCCAGGCTCTTGCCCTGCAGGTCGGCGTTCTTCTCGACGAAGCCGTTCAGCGCCGTCACATAGGCCTGATGGTGCTTGCCGTGGTGAAGTTCGAGCGTTTCCTGGCACATGCCATGCGCGGCAAGGGCTGCGTGCGCATACGGCAACGCGGGGAGTTCAAAGGCCATGGGGCATCTCCGATCCGGTTTGGGCTTCTGTTTCGGCGCCGGCACGGGGCGTGCCGACCGCTCGCACGGTAGCTATGGTCCGGCCCTGCCAGCGTCAAGCATCGAAAGAGTTTCGCAATGACCGAACCCGACCTCGCCGCCCTTCTCCGCCGCGTTGATCCGGACCGTTTTCTCGGCGCGATCTTCGCCCCGCCGGAAGCACGGCGCTGGCTGTTCGTGCTCTACGCCTTCAACCACGAGCTGGCCCGCGCGCGCGAGGTGGCGAGCCAGCCGCCGCTGGCGCTGATCCGGCTGCACTGGTGGCGCGAGGTGGTGGAAGGGGCCGAGCGCGCCCATCCGCTGGCCGCTTCCCTCCGCGCCGGCCTCGCCGGGGGCATCTTTTCCGCCGCCGCGCTGACCGCGCTGATCGATGCGCGCGAGGCCGAGGCCGAACCGATTCCCGACCGCGCCGCCTTTCTCGCCTATGCGCGCGGCACGGCGGGCGGGCTGGCGCGGAGTGCCGGCACGGTGCTTGGCGTGACCGATTTCGATGAGCTGGCGGCGCTGGAGGATCTCGGCACCGGCTATGGCATTGCCGGCATTCTCCGCGCCGCCCCGGCACTTGCAGCCGCCGGGCGCGACCTGCTGCCGCAGGACGGCACCGATCCCGCATCCCTGCGCGAGGATGCCGCCCGCCTGCTGCGCCGCCGGGCGCCGCGCCAGGGCCTCGCCGCCGCCCTGCCGGCGGTGCTCGCCCGTCGCGATCTGCATCGCCCCGCCGGCCCGGCGCCGCGTGGCCTTGCCGACCGGATCGCCGTCATTTTCGCCGGGCTGACCGGGCGCTGTTGAGCCGCACCCCTCGCCCCCGCGCGGCGCAGGTGATATGACGCCGGCATGACTGACACGACCGACCAGACCGAAGGGCCAAGCGGCCAGGTGCCCGTGACGATCGAGCAGGAGATGCGCCGCTCCTATCTCGATTACGCCATGTCCGTGATCGTCTCGCGCGCCCTGCCGGATGCGCGGGACGGGCTGAAGCCGGTGCATCGCCGCATCCTCTACGCCATGCAGGAATCGGGCAACACGCCGGACAAGCCCTATCGCAAATCCGCCCGCATGGTCGGCGATGTCATGGGCAAGTATCACCCGCATGGCGACGCCGCGATCTATGACGCCGCGGTCCGCATGGCCCAGGGCTTCTCGATGCGGGTGCCGCTGATCGACGGCCAGGGCAATTTCGGCTCGGTCGACGGCGATCCGCCGGCAGCGATGCGCTACACCGAGGCCCGCCTCGCCGATGCCGCGATGGCGCTGCTCGCCGATATCGACAAGGACACGGTCGATTTCCAGCCGACCTATGACGAGAGCGACAGCGAGCCCCGCGTCCTGCCCGCCGCCTTCCCGAACCTGCTGGTCAATGGCGGCAACGGCATCGCCGTCGGCATGGCGACCAACATTCCCCCCCACAATCCCGCCGAGATCATCGACGCGACGCTGCATCTCATCGCCCAGCCGGAGGCGACGCTGGATGATCTGATGCGGATCGTCCCCGGCCCGGATTTCCCGACCGGCGGCATCATTCTCGGCCGCTCCGGCATCCGCAGCGCCTTCGAGACCGGCCGTGGCGGCATCGTCGTGCGCGCGCGGACCGTCATCGAGGAAATCCGCAAGGACCGCATGGCGATCATCGTCGGCGAGCTGCCCTACCAGGTGAACAAGGCGACCCTGCTCGAACGCATCGCCGAGCTGGTGCGGGCCAAGGAAATCGAGGGCATCGCCGACCTGCGCGACGAGAGCGACCGCGAGGGCATGCGGATGGTGATCGAGCTGAAGCGCGACGCCACGCCGGAAATCGTGCTCAACCATCTCTACCGCTTCACCCAGATGCAGACCGGCTTCGGCATCAACATGCTCGCCCTCGATGGCGGCCGGCCGCGCCAGCTCGGCCTGCGCGATGCGCTGGACTGCTTCATCACCTTCCGCGAGGACGTGATCCTCCGCCGCTCGCGCTTCGAGCTGAACAAGGCGCGCGACCGGGCGCACCTGCTGGTCGGGCTCGGCATCGCGGTGGCGAATATCGACGCGGTGATCGCGCTGATCCGCGCCGCCCCGGACGCCGCCTCCGCCAGAGCCGCCCTGATGGCGCGGGACTGGCCGGCCGGCGATGTCCGCCCGCTGCTCGAACTGATCGACGATCACGGCAACCAGATCTCGCCGGATGGCACCGTGCGCCTGACCGAGGCGCAGGCCCGCGGCATTCTCGAACTGCGCCTCCAGCGCCTGACCGGGCTCGAACGCGAAAAGATCCAGTCCGAACTCGCCGAGGTCGGCCGCCGCATCGGCGAGCTGCTCGAAATCATCGCCTCCCGCCCGCGCCGGCTCGAGGTGATGCGCGACGAGCTGATCGCCATCCGCGCGCGCATCGCCGCCCCGCGCCTGACCAGCATCGAGGACAGCGTCGCCGACCAGGACGATGAAAGCCTGATCGAGCCCGGCCAGATGGTCGTCACCATGACGCGCGACGGCTTCATCAAGCGCACCCCGCTCGAATCCTTCCGCGCCCAGAACCGCGGCGGCCGCGGCCGCGCCGCCGCCTCGATGCGCGGCGACGACGTGATCACCCGCAGCTTCAACGCCCATACCCACCAGTTCGTGCTGTTCTTCAGCCAGGGCGGCAAGGCGTTCCGCGAAAAGGTCTGGCGCCTGCCCGAATCGGCGCCGGCGGCGAAGGGCAGGGCGATCGTCAACATCCTGCCCGAGCTGAACGGCGACGCCGTCACCGCCGTGCTGCCGCTGCCGCAGGATGAAAGCCTGTGGAACGACCTGCACCTCGTCTTCGCCACCGCCTCGGGCAATGTGCGGCGTAATCGCCTCGCCGATTTCCGCAACGTGCGCTCGACCGGCCTGATCGCGATGAAGCTCGACGAGGGCGACCGCCTGATCGGCGTCGCCACCTGCCGCGAGGGCGACGACGTGTTCCTCGCCACCCGCCAGGCCCGCTGCATCCGCTTCCAGATCACCGACGAGACCCTGCGCGTCTTCGCCGGCCGCGACTCCAGCGGCGTGCGCGGCATCCGCCTCGGCGCCGGCGACGAGGTGATCTCGCTCTCCGTGCTCCGCCATGTCGAGGCGAATGTGGACGAGCGCGCGGCCTACCTGAAATACGCCGCCGCCCAGCGCCGCACCGGCAGCGAGGAGCCCGAGGCCGATGCCGTGGAAAACGACGAGGCGGCGGCCGACATCCAGCTCGCCCCCGAGCGGATCGCCGAGCTGCAATCGGCCGAGGAAATGCTCCTCACCGTCACCACCGGCGGCTTCGGCAAGCTCTCCTCGGCCTATGAATACCGCGTCACCGGCCGCGGCGGGCAGGGCATCGGCAATATCGCGCTCGCCGCGCGCAATGGCCGCGCGGTTGCCGCGAGCTTCCCCGTCCGGCCGGGCGACGACATCATGCTGGTAACCGACCAGGGCAAGCTGATCCGCGCGCCGGTCGATCAGGTGCGCATCACCGGCCGCCAGGCGATGGGTGTCACACTCGTGCGGGTCGAGAAAGATGAGCAGGTGACCAGCGTTTTCCCGGTCATCGACGATGGCGAGGAGGAAGGCTTGGAGGAACGGGATGCGTGAGGGCGGCTTGGTCGGGCTGTATCCGGGAACCTTCGATCCGATCACCAACGGACATCTCGACATCATCGGCCGCGCCGCGCAGCTCTGCGCGAAGCTGGTCATCGGTGTCGCGCGCAACGCCGGCAAGGGGCCGCTCTTCCCCACCGACGAGCGGGTCGAGATGGTGCGCGCCGAGATCGCGCCGATCGCCGCGCGCACCGGCACCGTGATCGACGTCCAGCCGTTCGACTCGCTGCTGATCGGCTTCGCCCAGCAGGTCGGCGCACAAGTGATCGTGCGCGGCTTGCGCGCGGTCTCCGACTTCGATTACGAGTTCCAGATGGCCGGGATGAACGCACGGCTCGACCAGCAGATCGAAACCATCTTCCTGATGGCGAGTGAGCGGCACCAGTTCATCTCCTCGCGCTTCGTGAAGGAAATTGCCCAGCTGGGCGGCGACATCTCGAGCTTCGTTCCGAAACTGACCTTGGAGAGGACCCTTCGCCGGGTTGGCAGACCATGATCATCAGACGCCGCACGCTATTAGCCGCCGCCGCATCCACCCCTCTTGCCGGAGTTTTCATGTCCGAATCCGCTTCCGCCGCCAGCCCGTCGAACACCATCCACCTGACGCTGCCCTTCGGCGTCGTCACGATCGAGCTGCGCCCCGACCTCGCGCCGAAAACCTGCGAGCAGATCCGCACGCTGACCGCCCGCGGCTTCTATGACGGCTGCGAGTTCTTCCGCGTGATCGCCGGCTTCATGGCGCAGACCGGCGACCCGTCCAACACCGGCACCGGCGGCAGCAACCTGCCCAACGTCCCCGCCGAGTTCACCGACAAGGCGAAGTTCCTGACCGGGTCTCTCGGCATGGCCCGCACCGCCGACCCCAATAGCGGCAACAGCCAGTTCTTCATCTGCTTCGCCCCCGCCGCCTGGCTCGACGGGCAATACACGCTGTTCGGCCAGGTCACCGCGGGGATGGACTTCGTCGACCAGATCAAGAAGGGCCAGGGCCAGAGCGGCCGCGTCACCGACCCGACCAAGATCATCAAGATGGAACTCGCCGCGTAATACCGGCAATCCGTCTCAGCCTCTTGACGAACCCCGCCGGAATTGGTCTTTCCGGCGGGTCATCTGGTGAGAGCCCGTAGCTCAGTTGGTAGAGCACGAGACTTTTAATCTTGGGGTCCAGGGTTCGAATCCCTGCGGGCTCACCATGACCCACACGGCGCGGAGAGCCTCTCCTTGAGCTATATCGAGCAGGTCCTGCAGCCTGACGAAACCGTGCTGAGCTGGACGCATCTCCACTGGTTCGTCTATCTGCGCGGGATGTTCACCATTGTCATCGCCTTTGCCCTCATCGTGGCGGGCGGCGTGGCATCCCCCCGTTCGGCGACGATCCTGCATTTCGCGGCGGCGGCGGCGTTCCTCCTCGGCTGCTGGCTGCTGTTCGTCGCCTGGCTTCGGCGCATGTCGACCGAGCTTGCGGTCACCGACCGGCGGGTGATCCACAAAAGCGGCATTTTCGGCCGCACCACGCATGAGATGAGCCTGGACAAGGTCGAGAGCGTCGAGGTCCGCCAGTCCCTGGCCGGCCGCCTGTTCAATTACGGCACGGTGATTGTGCGCGGCACGGGGTCCACCTGGGAACCATTCCCGCGCATTGCCGACCCGCTGGTCTTCCGCAGCAGCATCACCGCCGCCTGATCCGGCATTTCAGGCGGCGTTCGCCGAATCGATCACCACCAGCAATCCGCCGGCGAGCGGCGAGGGGGTGCGGTCGGCCGGCAGCGTCGCCGCCATCCGCATGTTGTCCCGTGCTTCGGCCTCCTGCTCCCGGTCCAGCACGCCGTGGCGATCGAGAAAGCGGTTCATTGCCGCCGAGATCCGCACGCATCCCTGCGAGGCCGGGTGCCCGAGGCGCGGCTCCAGCAGGTCGGGATCGGTCGCATGCACCAGCAGCCGGATCTCGCCGGTCTCGCCATCGCGCCGCCAGCCTTTTTCCGCGACCCGCCAGCCGAAATCCCAGACCCGCATGCCCTTGAGGCCAAGCCCGCGCACATGGTTTTCGTTGAATGTGCCAAGCGCGCGGTAATCGAGAATGGACGTGGTGTGGGCGAACACGCCGACCGGGGTGATAAAGTATCCGCGCCGCCCGGATTGCCCGGTCGAGACCGCGTCGCAGCCGACCACCCGCCACGATTCCGACGGGGCGGCGGCGACGAGGCAGAGTCGTTGCACGCTGTGATCGCGATTGACGACGACAATGAGCTGCGGCCGGGTCAGGCTGACACCCGCGCGCGCCAGCGTGCCCTGCGTCGCCGCAATCCAGGCGGCGGCGGCGGCGGGTGCGGGGAGGGTGGCGCGCGGCACCTCGCGCGCCAGCGCCGCCCGTGTCTCTGCGGTCTCGGCATCGAAGATCGTGCCCGCGGTGCCGCGCGCCGGCTCTGGGCGTGGCAGCGCCGTCCGAAGCGCCGGACGCGCGCAGCCTGCCAGCACGACCGCCAGCGCCAGCCACATCCCGGTGCGCAACCGTCTCATCATGCCCTCCGCCGCAGCCTCGATGCCGAACATGAGCTAGACGAAGTGCATCGGTCATTGATCCAGCGCAGCCCCCTGTTTGACCGGCACGGTCCGCGGCATTAGAGCATCATCCGATCAGATGGAATCATCTGATCGGATAAACATGCTCTACTTATCAATATGCTAGAGCACTACATCCGATCCAAAAGGATCGGAACGTGCTCTAGAGCGTCATCCGGTTGATCATCAATGGTATTTCCAGTCCATCGGGCGCGATCATCCGATCGGTCGATGGTCTGACTATCGCCGGCCGCTTCCCACCTTGCGCCACGTCGCGCCGGCAGGGCCTGGCCACGTCGAGGGATTTGTCTTTTGCGTGAACCAAAACTTTTCGCCGGTGCCCGAATCAGACTGATCCGCGAGCAGCGCGGCCTGCAGCAGCGCAATGTCGCCCGCCAGCTCGGCCTGTCGCCAAGCTACATGAACCAGATCGAGAACGACCGGCGGCCGGTGCCCTCGCGCCTTGCCGCACCGCTCTGCGATCTCCTCGGCATTCCGCCGGCCGAGCTGTCCGGCGATGACGAGGTCCGCCGCGCCGGCGACCTGCTCGAAGCCGCCCTCGACCCCGCCCTCGGCCCCGGCCGGCTGACCTTCGCCGAGGCCCGCGTCGCGGTGCGCGACACGCCGGAGCTTGCCCGCCGCTTCATCGCCCTCTATGCCGCCTACCGCTCGCTGCAAACCCGCGTCGCGCGCGATACCGCCCTCGGGCGCGAGGAACCCGGCCCCTTGCCGCCCTATGACGAGGTGCGCGACTGGGTGCAGTCCGAGCGGAACTACTTCCACGAGATCGACCTCGCGGCCGAGCGCCTCGCCGCCGACATTCACCCGGCGCTCGGCCACGAATCTGCGGCACTCGAACATCATCTGGCCACCGCGCACCGGATCGAGGTCGTGCTCTCGGCCAATCTCCTGCCCGACGGCATTCTCTGGCAGATCGACCGGCGCAACCGCCGGCTGCTGATCGCCGAGGAAATGCGGCTCGAAACCCGCCGGTTCTCCCTCGCCCATGTGATCGGCCTGCTCAGCCATGGAAAGCTGATCTCGCGCCTGGTCGAGCGGGCGAAATTCTCTTCCGATGCGGCGCGCGGCATCGCCCGCGTCGCGCTGGCCAATTATTTCGCCGGCGCGCTGATCATGCCCTATGGCGGCTTTCTCGCCGAGGCGGAGGCCGAGCGATACGACATCCAGCGCCTGCAAATCCGCTTCCAGGCGAGTTTCGAGCAGGTCTGCCACCGGCTCAGCACGTTGCAGCGGCCGGGCGCGCAGGGAATTCCGTTCTTCTTCCTCAAGACCGATGTGGCCGGCAACGTGCTCAAGCGCAGCAGCGCCACGCGCTTCCGCTTCGACCGTTTCGGCGGCCCGTGCCCGCTCTGGAATGTCTACCAGGCGTTTTCGCAGCCGGGAAAAATCTCGGTCCAGCTCGCCCAGCCGCCGGGCGAGACCACCTATATCAGCATCGCCCGCACGGTCGGCGGCGGCGGCACGTCCTACCTCGCGCGGCCGCGCGCCGTCGCGGTCGGTCTCGGCTGCGAGATCCAGTATGCGCCCCGGATCGTCTACGCCGCCGGGCTCGATCTCGACCGGCCGGGTGCCATCGACCCGATCGGCCCCGGCTGCCGCTCCTGCCTGCGGGTTTCCTGCCGGCATCGCGCCATGCCGCCGATCGATGGCACGATCGATGTCGGCACCGCCGAGCGCGGCGTGGTGCCCTACCGGGTCAGCCGCCCGTTGCCCGGCGGCTGACGCCATCTGGCCGCGGGAGGCGGCCTCGACTATCAGAACCGGATGACGAACCCCGGCATTTCCGCGCGTTCCGCCGCCGCGTTGCGGATCGCCTCGCTTCGCCTTGCCGATTTCCGGTCCTACGCCCGGCTCGACTGGCAGCCCGGCGGCAAGATCGTCGCCCTTGCCGGGCCGAACGGCGCGGGCAAGACCAATCTGCTCGAAGCCGTTTCGCTGCTCGCGCCGGGCCGGGGCCTGCGGGGCGCGCGCCTCGCCGAGCTGGCCCGCCATGCGCCGGGCGCCGCCGGCGGCTGGGCCGTTGCCGCGAGGCTCGCGGGCAAGGAGGGCGGATTCGCGATCGGGACAGGCATCGAGGCGGGGCAGGGGGATCGCCGGCGCCTGCTGCTGGATGGCGAGCCGGTGCCGGCTTCGCGCCTCGCCGCCCGGTTTTCCTGCCTCTGGCTCACCCCGCAGATGGACCGGCTGTTCACCGAGGGGGCCTCATCCCGCCGCCGGTTTCTCGACCGCCTGGTGCTCGCCCTCGAACCGGCCCATGCCAGCGAGGTCGCTGCCTTCGAATCCGCCTCGGCCAACCGCAACCGGCTGATCGAGGCCGGGCGGTACGACCCGCTCTGGCTCGCCACGATCGAGGATTCGATGGCCCGCCACGCCGCCGCACTCACCGCGTCCCGGCTCTACGTCATCGAGCGGCTCAACGCGCTGCTCGCCGCCGGCACCGCCGATCCGTTCCCCGCCGCGCGCCTGTCGCTCGACTGCCCGATCGGCGCCGAACTCGCGCGCCGCCCGGCGCTGGAGGTCGAGGAGTGGCTGCGCGCCCGCTATGCCGCCTCGCGTGCCGAGCCGGTCGCCGCGATCTCGCCGCAGCGCGCCGATCTCGGTCTCGCCCAGGCGGCGAGCGGCCTCGTCGCGGCGCTGGCCTCGACCGGGCAGCAACGCGCGATGCTGGTGTCGATCGTTCTCGCGCATGTGGCGCTGGTCGCCTCCGCCCGGGGCACGGCGCCGGTGCTGCTGCTCGACGAGCCGTTCGTGCATCTCGATGCCGCGCACCGGATGGCACTCGGCGATGCCCTGCAGCGCGGGGAGGCGCAGGTGTTCTGCACCGCGACCGAGCGCGAGCAGTTCGCCGCCCTCGGCGATGCCGCGATCTGGACGGTCGGCGAGGGCGGTCTTCGCCGCGATTGAGGCATTGGTGCAAGAGGATGGCGCCCCTCGCGCATCAACAGCGCTCTGCCCTAGAGCATCATCCGATCAGATGGAATCATCTGATCGGATTAAGATGCTCTGGTTATCAGTAAGATAGAGCACGACATCCGATCCTGATGGATCGGAACGTGCTCTAATCGGGCTTCGGTCAGATCGCCGCCAGCAGGCGCCGCGCCTCCTGCGCATCGGCCACGATCTGCGCCCGCAGCGCGTCGAAATCGGCGTAGCGCCGCTCCTCGCGGATGAAATGGTGCAGCGAGACGGTGATATCCTGGCCGTAGAGATCGCCGGCGAAGTCGAACAGATGCGCCTCCAGCCGCGAGATCGCGCCCTCCGCCACGGTCGGGCGGCGCCCGATATTGGCGACGCCCTTGACCCTGCTGCCGTCCTTGAGCCGCACCGTCACCGCATAAACGCCGCGTGCGGGTTCCAGATGCCGGCCGAGTGCGACGTTGGCGGTGGGAAAGCCGATCGTCCGCCCCCGCGCGTCGCCATGCGCGACCACGCCGCGAATCGCGTGCGGCCGGCCGAGCAGTGCGGCGGCGCGTTCCGGATAGCCATCCTGCAACAGCCGGCGGATCCGGCTGGAGGAAATCGGGCCCTCGGCATCATCCAGATGCGGCACGACCGTGAGGCCGATGCCATGCAATTCCGCGGTCTCGCGCAGCAGGGCGACATCGCCGCCCCGGCGGTGGCCGAAGGCGAAATCCGCGCCGCATGCCAGATGCGCCGCGCCGATGCCGCGATGCAGCACCTCGCCGATGAATGCCTCGGCGCTCAGCTGCGAGAAGGCGCGATCGAAGCTGAGTTCATAGAGAAAATCGATCCCCTCTTCTTCCAGCGCCGCCGCCCGCTCGGCCTCCAGCATCAGCCGGAACGGCGGGTCCTCGGGGCGGAAGAACTCCCGCGGGTGCGGCGCGAAGGTGAGCACGGCGCGTGGCGCCTCCGGCCCTGCCGCGTGTGCTGCGCGCAGCACTTCGATATGGCCGCGATGCATCCCGTCGAAATTGCCGAGTGCCACCGAAGCGCCGCGCGCGTCCGCGGGAATCGCCGTCCAGTCGTGGAAGACGCGGATCATTCGGCGGCGCGCTTCTCGTTCTGCGCCACGGCGACGACGGCCTCGGAAGGCGGGATCACCACCGCCTCGCCCTCGATCACCACCTTGCCGCGGACGAAGCACCGCGTGCGCATCGTCGCCCGCCGCTTCTCGTGATCGAGCGAGGCGACCTCGACCTCGGCGGTGACGGTATCGCCGATCCGCACCGGCGCGCGAAACCGCATCGACTGGGTAAGATAGATCGTGCCCAGCCCCGGCAGCACCGTGCCGAGCACGGCCGAGATCAGGCTGCCGCACAGCATCCCATGCGCGACCCGCCCCTTGAACAGCGTCTCGTCGGCCAACTCCTGGTTCAGGTGAACCGGGTTGGTATCCATCGATACCGCCGAAAACAGCAGGATATCGGCCTCGGTGATGGTTTTTCCGAGCGCGGCGGTCTGGCCGGGCTGGAGCTGATCGAAGGGGACGCAGCTGGGCATGGGAACTCCCGTCGCGGGTCAAGCTATCGCGATGCACAAAGCGCCGGATCGGGGCGCCGGGTCAAGGCCCCCGGTCAAGGCTCTGGTCAAGGCTCCCGCTCAAGGCCCCGGATCAAGGCCCCGGATCAAGGCCCCGGGTCAACGCTCTGGATCAGGGCTCTGGGGCTGGATGGCGCAGATAGGCGAGCAGCCGGGTTTCCCGCCGCCCGCGGGTCACCGTGTCGAGGATGACGCCGGTGGTCAGGCTCAGCGCGCCGGCGAGGACGATGCCGGTCGCCAGCACCGCGGTCGGCAGGCGCGGCACGAGGCCGGTGCGCAGATACGTCACGATGACCGGTGCGATGAGCACGGCAGCGGCCAGAAACGCCGCGAGGCCGAGCGCGCCGAAAAAGGCCAGCGGCCGCTCGTGCCGCAGCAGCCGCAGGATCAGCCGGAGGATGCGCCAGCCATCGCTCCAGGTTCGCAGCTTGCTGGCCGATCCCGCCGGGCGCGGGCGGTATTCGCCCTCGACATGGGCGATCGGCAGCGCGAGTTCGAGCGCGTGGACCGCAAGCTCGGTCTCGATGTCGAACCCGGTCGCCAGCACCGGGAAGGATTTCACGAAGCGGCGCGACAGCACCTTGTAGCCGGAGAGCATGTCCTCGACCCGGTCGCCGAAAATGGCGCGGACCGCCCCGGTGAGCAGGTGGTTGCCGAACCGGTGGCCGCTGCGATAGGCGGCGGCATCGGTCTCGCGCCGCACACAGTTGACGAGGTCGTATGGCCCGCGCCGCGCGAGCGCGATCATCGCCGGGGCCAGGGTGGCGTCATAGGTGTCGTCGCCATCCGCCATGACATAGAGATCGGCCTGGATGTCGCGGAACATCCGCCGCACCACGTATCCCTTGCCCTGCAAGCTCTCCTGACGAACGATCGCGCCCGCTTCGCGCGCGATCGCGGCGGTATCGTCGGTCGAATTGTTGTCGAAAACATAGATCTCCGCACCCGGCAAGGCGTCGCGGAACGCGCGGATGACAGCGCCGATCGCCGCCGCCTCGTTGTGACAAGGTAGGAGAACCGCGATCTTCGGCTCCGTCATCGTGATCCAGCTCCGTATTGGCGGGCTCCGGTGTAGCCGCCGTGGTGCTGCCGGTAAACCGGGATGTCGGCCGGTTTGGCCTTGGGCGGGGCCGCAGCTACAGTAAGGATGCGCATGTGACCCGCGCAGCTGAAAGGACGCAAGATGCGAAGCCTGGTCCGTTTTCTGTCCCTCGCGCTGGTGGTCGTGGCGATCGTCTGGCTCGGGCTGTGGTGGTATGCCGAAAGCCGCCTTGCCCTGGCGGTGGACCAGGTGGCCACCGTGCTGCGCTCGCATGGCTGGACGGTCACGCGCGGCGCGATCACCCGCGGCACCTCGCCGCTCCGGGCCGAGGTTCTGGTGAGCGGGCTGCGCCTCACGCCGCCCGTTGCGAACGGCCCGGCGCCGACGATCGGGATTCCCGCGCTGGACCTGATGGTGCGTCCCGGCACGCCGTTCACGCTGAACCTCACCCCCGCATCGACATGGCGTCTCGCGCTGGTCGATGGCCCTTCGGCGACGCTGCATTTCGGCAGCATCGCCGCCGCCGAGCAATTCGATCCGGCCGCGCTGCTCCAGGGATCGGACAATCCGCTTCGCGCCGGCAGCTTCCACGCGACCGATCTCAGGATCGACAGCCAGAACACCAACTTCACCCTGCTCAGCATCGCGGCGATCTCCGTCACCACCACCCGCAACCCGCGCGCCGGCACCGCCGAGACCGCGTTTTCCCTCCACGAAAAGCTGTCCGGGCTGGCGCTGTCGCCGATCTTCACCACGCTGGGCGACCTGCCCTTCGGCGGCAAGCTCGGCCGGCTCAGCCTCGATCTTGCCGTCTCCGGCCCCGCCGCCGAACTGCCGGCCGGGCTTGCCGGCGCCTTCGCCCCCACCATCGCGGGCCCGGCCGGGCAGACAAGCGCCGTGGCCCCGGCAGATTTCATGGCGCTCTGGCAGCAAGCGGCCCCGGCGCTGCATCGCTGGGCGCAGGATGGCGGGCATGGCAGCCTCGGTGTCCGGCTTGCGGTCGGCCCGCTCGATGCCACCGGCAAGGGTGAGTTCGGCTTCGATTCCCGCGTCCAGCCGCGCGGCCGTATGCACCTGGTCGCCGATGGGTTCGGCGCCGCGCTCGGCACGATCTCGACCCATTATCCAGGTCTCGTCGGTGGCATCAGCGCGCTCACCGCAGCCGCGTCGCCCTTTCTGGTCCGCGGGCCGAAAGACAGCCAGCGCCTCGCCGTCACCTTCGGTCTGGCTGATGGCAAGCTGACCGCGAACGGCACCGACCTCATGACGGTGCCGCCCCTGGCCTGGCCCGCGCCGCCGCCGCCGACCGCCGGAGCGCCGAAACCGAAAGGCTGAGACGTGACCGATCTCGCCCCCGACGACGAGGCCGGCCCGATGCTGCCGCCGCACAGGATGCGCCTGACCGCGCTGATCGTCGCCACGGCGCTGTTCATGCAGAATCTCGACGGCACCATCGTGGCCACCGCCCTGCCGGCGATGGCAAAGAGCTTCCACGCCGATCCGCTGCACATGAGCCTCGCGCTCACCTCCTACCTGATCGCGCTCGCGGTCTTCATCCCCGCCTCCGGCTGGGTTGCCGACCGCTTCGGCAGCCGGACGGTGTTCCGGGCGGCGATTGTCGTCTTCACCCTCGGGTCGATTTTCTGCGGCCTGTCGCAGAGCCTGGGCGAACTGATCGCGGCGCGCATTTTCCAGGGGCTCGGCGGGGCGATGATGGTGCCGGTCGGCCGGCTGCTGCTGCTCCGGTCGGTCCGCCGGCGCGACATGATCGCGGCCACGTCGTGGCTCACCATGCCGGCCCTGCTAGGCCCCATCATCGGCCCGCCGCTCGGCGGCTTCATCGTCACCTATCTCTCCTGGCGCTGGACCTTCGACATCAACGTGCCCATCGGCCTGATCGGCATCGTCGCGGTGACCCGGCATATCCGCGAGGTGAGGGACGAGGCGGAGGCCGGCCGGCTCGATCTTGCCGGCCTGGTCTGGAGCGGCCTTGCCATGGCGCTGCTGATGGCCGGCTTCGAGACGATCGGCCGCGGCATCATTCCCCTGCGCTGGAGCCTCTTGTGCTTCGCCGGCGGCGTGGCGGCCGCACTCGCCTATGTCCGGCATGCGCGCCACCATCCGCACCCGGTGCTCGACCTGACGCTGATGCGGATCGACACGTTCGCGAACTCGACGATCGCCGGCAGCCTCTTCCGCGTGCTGGCCGGCGCCATGCCGTTCCTGCTGCCGCTGATGCTCCAGCTCGGCTTCGGCGACACCGCGGCGAAATCCGGCACGATCACCTTCGCCGCGGCCATCGGCGCGCTGGCGATGAAGCCGCTGGCCGAGCCGGTCCTCCGCCGCCTCGGCTTTCGCGTGGCGATGATGCTGTTCGGCGGCCTCGCGGTGGTCTTCACCGCTGCCTGCGCGGCGTTCCGGCCCGGCTGGCCGGAACTCGGGCTCGACGCGGTGCTGCTGGTCGGCGGCGTGTTCCGCTCGTTGCAGTTCACCGCCCTCAACACCATCGCCTATGCCGATGTGCCGCGCAGCCGGATGAGTGCCGCGACGAGCTTCTACGCCACGTTCCAGCAGATCACCCTGACCCTCGGCATATCGGTTGCCGCCGGGGCGCTGGAATTCACCACTTCACTGGCCGGGCACACCGAACCCGCGATCGCCGATTACGGCTGGGCCTTCCTCATCGTCAGCGCCATCGGCGCGCTCTCGGTGCCGGTCTGTGCCCGGCTCTCGCCGGGGGCGGGCGAGGCGCTGAGCGGTCACGCCGCAGCTTCACCGGCGATTGACGCGAACCCGGCGCCGCGCCAGTAACGCGGTATCGCAAGCGGAAACGGATCTCTCATGATGGAAACCGGCAGCAGCATCGCGCTCGCGCGGCGGCTGTGGCGGCAACATGTCACCGCCTATCGCGGCCGCGTCGCGCTGATCATCGTCGCCACCCTGGTGATGTCGGGCACGACGGCGCTCTACCCCGCGCTGATCGACCGCGCCTTCACCATGTTCGCCAAGCGCGATCCGCGGATCCTGTACCAGGTGCCGCTGATCGTGCTCGTCGTCACCGTGATCAAGGCGCTCGCACAATACGCCCAGACGCTGCTGACGCAGCAGGTCGTGCTCGGCACCATCCGCCGCCTGCAGGTTTCGATGTTCGGGCATCTGACCAGCGCCGAACTGGTGCGGATCGACCGCGAGCCGCCGGCAGCGCTCGCCGCCCGCTTCACCACCGATGCCACGGTGATCCGCGAGGCGATGAGCCGCGCGGTGAACGGCATCGCCGATTTCTTCACGCTGATCGGGCTGGTCGGCACCATGCTCTGGATCGACTGGGAACTGAGCCTGATCGCCGCCCTGCTTTACCCGCTGGCCGGGCTGCCGATCCAGAAGATCGGCCGTCGCATCCGCCGCGCCTCGGGCGGCATGCAGGAGCGGATGGGCGAAGCCGCGTCCCTGCTCAACGAGAGCTTCGCCCAGGCCCGCACCGTCCGCGCCTATGGGCTCGAGGAGGATGAACGCCGCCGGGCGGACCGGGCGTTCGAGCATCTGTATCGGGCGCTGATGCGAATGATCCGCGGGCGGGCCGCGCTCGATCCGGTGCTGGAAGTCCTCGGCGGCCTCGCCATCGCCCTCGTCATCGGCTTTGCCGGCTGGCGGCATGCCGCCGGCGCTGCGGGCATCGGCAATTTCACCGGCTTCGTGGCGGCGCTGCTGATCGCCTCCCGCCCGTTGCGCGCGCTCGGCACGATGAATGCCGCGGTGCAGGAAGGCATGGCGGGGCTGGAGCGCGTGTTCCGCGTGATCGACGAGCCTTCCGTCATCGTCGAGCGCCCCGGCGCCGCGAAGCTGCCGCCCGGTCCCGGCCGGGTGGAATTCCGCCATGTCGGGTTCGCCTATCCGGATGGCAGGCCGGGGCTGCGCGATCTGTCCTTCGTCGCCGAGCCGGGGCGCACTCTCGCCCTGGTCGGCGCGTCGGGCGCTGGCAAATCGACGGCGCTGGCCCTGATCCCCCGGCTCTACGAGGCCGATCGCGGCGCGATCCTGATCGATGGCGCCGACATCGCCGCCGTCTCCCTCCAATCCCTGCGCGGCGCGATCGCCTATGTCGGCCAGGACGCGCTGCTGTTCGACGACACGATTGCCGCCAATATCGGGATGGGCCGCAAGGGCGCCTCGCCCGCCGAGATCCGGGCGGCGGCCGAGGCGGCGGCGGCAGGCTTCATCGCCGATCTGCCCGAGGGGTTCGAAACCCGTGTCGGCGTCAATGGCCAGCGGCTTTCGGGCGGCCAGCGCCAGCGCGTGGCCCTGGCCCGCGCCCTGCTGCGCGATCCGCGGATCCTGCTGCTCGACGAGGCAACCAGCGCGCTGGACGCCGAGAGCGAGGCGGCGGTGCAGGAGGCGCTCGCCCGCCTTCGCCGCGGCCGCACCACCATCGTCGTGGCGCACCGCCTCGCCACGGTGCGGGATGCCGACAGGATCGTGGTGGTTGCGGATGGGGTGGTCGTGGAGCAGGGCACGCATGCCGACCTGATGGCGGGTGAGGGGGCTTTCGCCCGCCTCGTGCGCGCGCAGGCACTCTCGTCATAGAGCATTTTCCGCCCCCCGGATCGGATGAAGCTCTCGCCCGCTCCCCCGCTCCCCCGTCCGCCCATCCGTCGCCCTGATCGTCGTGAGCGGCGGGCGAAGACGCTGTCACACGGCGCGTTGCGGCAGATCTTGCGGTCCCGAGGCCGGTGCGGCAAGACTCGCGAACGCGCCGGGCGCACCTGTCCCGCGCCGTCTCGGTGATCTAAAATTAGAATACACAAGACAAAAATAAGTAAACTAAATATGTTATTTAAACAAAAATCGTATAAATAAAAATATAAATCTGGAAATAGTCTTAAAAATAATCGGATAAAATTTATTGAAACATTCTCCAGTGCTGGTATTGATTGACCGAACGTTATTAATTCCTCTATAACCGAGACGAACGAAATCGGTATTTGGCTTTCGTTAGTTTTGGCAAGGATGGCCGTGCTTCAGTGTCCTGAAGACCCACGGCAGCGTTTGAGACAGCTTTTAGGATAGCGTTTGACGATCTGGGCTATAAGAGAAAATTCTCTTTTTATATGAAAAATATCATTTAAGCGGCATAAACTGATCTGAATATTGAATTGACAGAGGATTGCTTCGTTGAGCTCGGCTTACATTAACCCGCCGGAAATGCCGGTTTGCGAGGCGCCGCTTGGAATTCGTTATGATTTTCTCGATGGCGCGCGTGTCTATCTCCCCGAACTCGAGGGGGGTGCGTGGTTCGTAACGCTGACGGATGCGGATTCAGGTCTTGTCGTTTATCAGAACGAGATCAAGACCGGCGTTCTCAAGTCGAAAAAGAGGTATTTTGTCCGTTTTGAAATCAAGATCCAGCGACGTAGCGATGCAGGCGACATGGAGCCTGTCTTCCAGCACGTGCTCGATCTCCGGGATCAGAACGTGGTCGTGCAGATACCGGTCGGCACCATCGGCGACGTCTTTGCCTGGTTTCCCTATGTCTCGCGGTTCGCGGCGGCGCGGCAGGCGAGGGTCACCTGTGTCATGTCGCCGGCGCTCATTCCGCTGTTCGAGGCAACCTATCCGGAGCTTCGGCTGATGACGGCCGCGCAGCTCGAAGCCGACAGCACCCTGCAACGGGCCTATGCGAACTATCACATCGGCCTGTTCTTCAAGGACACCGAAAACACGTTGCAGCCGACCGATTTCCGCCATGTCGGCCTGCACAAGACGGCCGCCTACATTCTGGGGGTGGATCCGTCGGAAATCCGGCCCCGGATCGCGCTCGAGGATGATACGAGGCCGATCGCGGAGCCCTATGTCTGCATCGCGACGCAGAGTTCGGCCCAGTGCAAATACTGGAACAATCCCACGGGATGGCTCGACGTCGTTAGTCACTTGAAGGCAAGGGGCTACCGGGTGATCTGCATCGACCAGAAGCCGGTACACGGCGCCGGCTATGTGTGGAACCGGATTCCGCATGGCGCCGAGGACGAGACCGGAGACCGCCCGCTGGCCGAGCGCGCCCGCTGGCTGAAGCACGCCGCGTTTTTTGTTGGGTTGAGTTCCGGCCTTTCATGGCTGGCCTGGGCTATGGAGACTCCCGTCGTGATGATTTCGGGGTTCACGCACCCCACCAATGAATTCGAAACACCGTATCGCGTCATCAACTGGCATGCCTGCAATTCATGCTGGAACGATCCGCGTGAAATGTTCGATCACAATGATTTTTTCTGGTGTCCACGGCACGCGAACACCTCAAAGCAGTTTGAGTGTACGCGTCTGATCACGTCCGAACAGGTCATCAGAACGATCGAACCTCTCCTCAACATTGAATAACCTGCGTTTGTAAAAAGGAATTGAATATGGCCACGAATTTGAATGGAACCTGGTCTGCGGTAAACACCAACGGGACCACCCAGTATCTCAGCAACGGGGTGACCGTTACCGGCCTCGTCAATCTCGACGCGGGCGCGACGCTGATTGTCGAGCAGGGCGCGACTGCCAGCGGGCTGACGAACACAGGTGCCGGCGTCACCATCAATGTTTCAGGTGGCGGCGTGGTCGAAAACTCGACTCTGAGCGGTGCCAGTCTCCAGGTTTCCTCCGGCGGCTCCAGCCTCAACAACTTTATCGTCGGCAGCGGCGGTCTGATCACTGTCGCTCCTTCAGGCATTGTGTCCGGCACATTCGTAAGTGCTGGCGCTGCGGCAAACTTCCAGAACGGCGCCATTGTCGATCAGGCCACGGCCAACAACACCCAGCGCACTTTGCTTAACGGATATTCATACTGGTCTGCCGTGAACAACAACGGCACCACTGTCTATACGAATGGCAGCACAACCGTCAGCGGCCTGGTCGAACTGGCCGGCGGAACCACTCTCAACATCGAGAGCGGCGCCGTTGTCTCGGGGATGATCGTTGATAACGGTGGTACCTCGAAAGCCACAGTAAACGTTAGTGCGGGCGGCGAATTGCTCAGCTCGGTCATCAATAACGCGTACATGTATGGCTATGGCGGCACCACCAGTGGCAACGTGATCAACGGGGGGATGCAAACTTATAATGGCGGTTCGTCGGTCAACGATACCTTCATCAATAATATTAACCCCTCTACTTATATGCCTACCGTCTATTTCAATGTGGGCACTACGCTCAGCGGCGCGCTGGTTGAGAGCGGCGGTAATATCGCTATCAACACCGGTGCAACCGTGTCGAACATTATCGCGGGTGCCGGTGGCACCATCAGCTCCGGTGGCATGGCGACAACCCAATACAATGAGCCGGTCCTTACCGGCGGCACCGTGTCGGCGGTTAACGTCAACGGCACAACACAATATCTGAGTAACGGCCAGACCATTGCCGGCCCTGTCGCTCTCGGTGCGAACACCACACTGATCGTGGAGAGCGGCGCGGTCGTCTCCGGAAATGCCGTGACGTTCGGGGCTGGCGATACGGTCAGCGTCAACAGCGGCGGCGAACTGCTCAGCGCGTCCCTCTCCGGCGGCACGCTCGACGTGACTGCGGGTGGCGTGACGAGCGGCAACGCATTGACGTCCGACTCCGTGAACATCTCCTCCGGCGGCGAATCGATCGGGGACACGTTCAGCAGCGGCACCAACACCACCGTGTCGAGCGGCGGCCAGGTGTTCAGCCCGCTGGAGGCGACCAGTGGGGCCACTCTCACGGTCTCGTCAGGCGGCATCTTTAACCCGAACAACCCGAACAACCCCTGCTTTGCCGCGGGAACGCTGATCGCGACCGCGCGCGGCCCAGTGGCCGTGGAACACCTCACCGCCGGCGAAACCGTCCTCCTGCACGATGGCGGCACCGCCCCGGTGGTCTGGCTGGGCAAGCGCACGATCGACCTCACCCGCCATCCGCGGCCGGAAGCGGTGCAGCCTGTCGTCATCTCCGCCAACGCGATTGCAGACAACGTTCCGGCCCGCGACCTGGTCGTCTCCCCGGATCACGCATTCTACCTCGAAGGCGTGCTGATCCCGGCCAAGATCCTGGTCAACGGCACGACGATCCGCCAGGTCACGATGCGCGAGGTCACGTATTTCCACGTCGAACTGCCGTTCCACGCGGTGCTGCTGGCCGAGGGCATGGCAACGGAAAGCTACCTCGAAACCGGCAATCGCGGCGCGTTCGAGAACGGTGGCGAGGCCCTGATCCTGCACCCGGATTTCGCGCAGTCCCTCCGCGAGACGCGCAGCTGCGCGCCCTTCGCCGACCATGGTCCGCTCGTCGAGAGGGCCCGGGCGCGGATCCTCGACCGTGCTGCGATCGAGACGACACAGGACGCCGCGGTCGTCGCGATCCATCGGCAGGACGGCAGCGTCGTGATCGCATCCCGGACGGCGGTCCCCGGTGAACTGACCGCCGATCCGCGCGATCGCCGCGTTCTCGGCGTCAAGATCGGCGCCCTGAAAGCAGGGGGCGAGCCGATCGCGCTCGATCACCCCGGCCTTGCCGAAGGCTGGCACGATGTCGAGCCCAATGGCCGCTGGACCAATGGCGCCGCGGTGATCCCGGCCGAGCTGGTGCAGGGCAGGAACGTGGAAATCACGATCGCCACGACCCTGGCATATCCGGTGACCGCGGACAGCCGCATGGCGTCCGTCGGCTAACAAACAACCATGCGCCGCGCCCCCGGAACCCCCGGTGGCGTGGCCCATGACGCAACAAGCCCGGCCAGGCGCCATGCCTGTCCGGGCTTTTTCGTCGCTGTCCGGTTTTGCATCCACCCACGCCCCGCCATCGGCTTCGAGCGCCGCAAGCGACCTCACGTACGAGATGACGCCCGGAACAATGCTCTATCTTGTCGATACCCGGAGCATCTTTACCCGATCGGATGACTCCCTCTGATCGGATGATTCTCCAGCGAATGAGCCCCGCCACCCGAATCCGGTCAGACGAGGCGAAGCTGAATTTGCTCCAGCTGAATGCATTCTGTTTGGAACCCCCCAGACAAAGGGCCCCCAAAGCAAAAAGCGGCCCCGAAGGACCGCTCTAAACCGCTGATTTCCTATAGAAAATCTGGAGCGGGCGAAGGGATTCGAACCCTCGACCACAACCTTGGCAAGGTTGTGCTCTACCCCTGAGCTACGCCCGCGCTCCGTGAGGGGCTTTCTACTCAGCTTCGTGCAGCTTGGCAAGCGGGTCTCCTCTCCAAATTCGGGTAGCTGGTCAGCGCCGCATGTCTGCCTGTCCGCGCCCGCCTCGCATCGCGCCATGGCCCGGATATGGGCGCGCATGATCCTGGGAATTCAAGCCTGATACATTCGTGAACTCAAAACTCGTTTCGCTCTCGCGGCCGGGCAGGGCAGTCATCGAACGACATCTGAAATTTTTTTATTGAAAAAAGACAGGTCAAAATTCAATGAAATGAGGCCGGTCGGGCCGATCAACGCCACCGATCGTGCCAGGCATCTCGCTCTGCTTTCCCCGTCTCGGAATGAATACCCATTTTTACTGTCTGTGCAAAAGGTTGCAATGCGGGCGCGGTTGCGACAGGCTTGCTCAGTCGAATGACAAAAGGAGAACGCGATGGGACACAAAACGGGGATTGGGCTGGCATCGGCTTTCGCATTGGTGGCGGCGACCATTGCCGGCCATGCCGCCTCAGGGCCGATCAAGATCGGCGTGCAGGCGCCCATCACCGGCGCCTATGCCGATGAAGGGCAGGGCATCGAGAAGGCCGTGAAGCTGCTGGCCGAGCAGCAGAACGCCAAGGGCGGCCTGCTCGGCCGCAAGATCGAGGTCAAGGCCTGCGATGACGAAGGCAAGGCCTCCCAGGCGGCCATCTGCGCGCGCCAGCTGGTCAATGACGGCGTGGTCGCCGTGATCGGCTCCTACACCAGCGGCGCCGCCCTCGCGGCCGAGCCGATCTACGCGCGCTCGAACGTCATCCAGACCTCGGATGGCACCAGCAACAAGCTGCTCTCGCGCGGCTACAAGACCTGGTTCGGCAACGCGGCACCCAACAGCGCCGAGGCGAAGTTCACCGCGCACTACATGGTCGATGCGCGCCACTTCAAGCGCATCGCGGTGCTGACCGACCATTCGAGCTTCGCCACCGGCCTCGCCGATGCGGTGATCCAGAACATCAAGGCCGACCATGGCAAGGTGGTCGACAAGGCCTTCATCTCCGCCGGCTCGCAGAATTTCACGCCGGTGCTGACCAAGCTGAAGGCGCTGAAGCCGGACGCGATCTATTTCTCCGGCTATTACTCGGATGGCGGGCTGATCAAGGCGCAGATGGCCCAGCTCGGCATCACCGCGGCCTTCGTCGGCGGTGACGCCAACCAGAACGTCGCCTTCGGCAAGATCGCCGGCTCCGCGGCGAAGGGCGCCATCATCGTCAACGTGCCCGGCCCGGAACAGCTTCCCTATCCCGCCGCCAAGGCCTTCGTCGCCGCCTACAAGGCGAAATATCACCAGAGCCCGCCTTCGGTGTTCACCCTCACCAATGCCGATGGCATGCGCGCGGTGATGCAGGCGATCGAGCAGACCAAAAGCGTCAAGCCGGCGAAGCTCGAACATTACCTGCACAACATGAAGAGCTTCGATGGCCTGACCGGCCAGTTCCGCTGGAACGCCAAGGGCAAGCGCGTCGGCAGCCCGTTCACCGCCTTCGAGGTGAATGCCGACGGGAGCTACACGATCGTCTACCCGGCCCCCAAGGCTGGCTGACGACCCGAGCGCGCGCGGAGGAGGCATCGCCATGGGAACGTTCATCCAGCAGGTCTTCAACGGCCTGACGGTCGGAGGCATCTACGCCCTCATCGCGCTGGGCTACACGATGGTCTATGGCGTGATGCGCCTGATCAACTTCGCCCATGGCGATCTCTGCATCCTCGGCGCCTTCATCGGCCTGACCTTCCTCACCTCGCTCGGCGGTGCCGGCCATCCCGGCGCCGCCCTGCTGATCCTCGCCTTCGTCGCGGCGGTCGTGGTGGTGGCGGTCGCCGGCGTCGTGCTCGAACTCGCCGCCTACCGGCCGCTGCGCAAGGCGGATCGCCTCGCCGCCGTGGTCTCCGCACTCGGCGCGTCGTTGCTGATCGAGAACGGAATCATGCTGATCTGGAGCCCCCAGGTCAGCGTGTTTCCCTCCGGCCTGCTGCCGGCGATCACGTTTCACATCGCCGGCGCGTCGATCAGCTTCGTGCAGGTGATGATCATCCTCGTCTCCTTCCTGCTGATGGCGGCACTCTACCTGTTCGTGAACCACACCCGCTTCGGTACCGCGATCCGCGCCGCCGCGATCGACCAGGACGCCGCGCGGCTGATGGGCATCAACGTCAACCGCGTAATCGCCAGCGTCTTCGTCATCGGCCCGGCGCTCGGCGCGGTGGGCGGGCTGTTCGTCGGCGTCTATTATCGCGAAGTCTATTTCACCATGGGCTGGACCTACGGGCTCTATGCCTTCATCGCCGCCATTCTCGGCGGCATCGGCAACATCCCGGGGGCGATGCTCGGCGGCATCCTGCTCGGCCTCTTCAACGCCTTCGCCGCCGGCTATCTCTCAAGCTCCTGGCAGGACGCGATCACCTTCGCGCTGCTGATCGGAATCCTGCTGATCCGGCCTTCGGGAATCCTGGGCGAACGCGTCGCGGAGAAAGTGTGATGAGCGCCACCGCAACCCGCAACACCGGCATCGCGGTCTGGATCCTCGGCCTGGCGCTGCCGCTCGCGCTGAACAGCGCCTGGGTCTCGGTCGCCGCGATCTTCGCGATCTATGGCATCGTCGCCTTGTCGGAAGACATCATTCTCGGCCGCGCCGGCATGTTCGACATGGGCCACGCCGTCTATTTCGGCATCGGCGCCTATGTCACGGCAATCCTGAACGTCACCTTCAACTGGCCGATCTTCTTCACCATCCCCTTCGCCATCCTGCTCGCCGCCGCCTTCGGCGCCCTGCTCGCCGCCCCGCTGATCCGCCTGCGCGGCGACTATCTGCTGGTCGCCAGCATCGGCTTCAACGCGATCTTTGTCCTTGCGATGCAGAACGACCTGTTCGGCCTCACCGGCGGGTCGGACGGCATCACCGGCATCGGCGTGCCCTCGCTGTTCGGCCTGCAGATCGAGAGCCAGAACGCGATGTTCTGGCTCGACTGGGTGGTGCTCGGCATCGTGCTGCTGTTGATGCGCAATCTCGACGGCTCCGAATTCGGCCGCGCGCTGCGCTATCTCAAGCAGGCTCAAGCAGGACGAACTCGCCGCGACGACGATCGGCGTCAACCCGCGCAAGGTGAAAACGCTCGCCTTCGCCATCGGCGCCGGCCTCGCCGGCCTCGCCGGCACGCTGTTTGCGGTGCAGCTCTCCACCGTCAGCCCGTCCTCCTTCAAGTTCACCGAATCGGTGACGCTGTTCGCCATCGTCATCGTCGGCGGCCAGGGCTCGATCCCCGGCGTGCTGCTCGGCACCGCGCTGATGTTCGTCCTGCCCCAGGTCTTCCGCGACTTCGCCCAATACCGCTACCTGGTCTTCGGCTTCGCGATGATCCTGGTGATGGTGCTGCGCCCGCAGGGGCTGTGGCCGCGGCGGGGGGCGCGGGCATGAGCGCGCTGCTCGAACTCCAGGGGCTGGGCATCCGCTTCGGCGGGCTGCGCGCGGTCGACAAGCTCTCCTTCACCGTCGACAAGGGGCAGATCGTCGCCCTGATCGGCCCGAACGGCGCCGGCAAGACGACCGTGTTCAACATGATCACCGGCGTCTACCGGCCGACCGAGGGCAGCATCCGCTTCGAGGGCCAGGACATCACCGCCCGCCGCCCGCATCTCGTCGCCGCCGCCGGCATCATGCGGACCTTCCAGACGATCCGGCTGTTTCCCGAAATGTCGGTGCTGGAAAACGTCCGCGCCGGCTGCCACCTGCGGGTGCGCCAGCAATGGTGGCAGGGGCTGCTCAGCCTGCCATCGCAGCGGCGGGAGGAGGCGGCACTGGCCGAACGCGCGCACGACATCCTGCGCCGCCTCGATCTCGATTCTTTCGCCCATGACCGCGCGGTCTCGCTGCCCTATGGCGTGCAGCGCCGCGTCGAGCTGGCCCGCACGCTGGCGGCCGATCCCAAGATGATCATTCTCGACGAGCCGGCCGCCGGCCTGAACGACAATGAATCCGCCGCCCTCAGCGAGACGATCTTCGGCATCCGCGACAGCGGCATCACCGTGCTGCTGGTCGAGCACGACATGAACGTGGTGATGAGCGTCGCCGACAAGATCGTGGTGATCAATTTCGGCCAGAAGATCGCCGAGGGCGGGCCGGACGACATCCGCAACGACACGCAGGTGATCGAGGCCTATCTCGGGCGCGATGACGACGAGGAGGAGGGCGTATCGTGAGCCTGCTCGAAATCGCCGACCTCAAGGTCAATTACGGACAGATCGAGGCGCTGAAAGGCGTCTCGCTGCGGGTGGAACAGCGCGAGATCGTGGCGATCCTCGGTGCCAACGGCGCCGGCAAGACCACGCTGATGCGCACGATCTCGGGGCTGCTGTCGCCGCGCAGCGGGTCGGTGATCTTCGAGGGGACCGACATCACCCGCATGGGGGCGGACCGCATCGTCCGCCTCGGCATCGCCCAGTCGCCCGAGGGGCGGCGGGTGTTCGGCACGCTGAGCGTGATGGAGAATCTCCGCCTCGGCGCCTTCACCCGCCCGGCGGGCGAGGTCGCCGGCTCGCTCGACTTCGTGCTGGAGATGTTCCCCCGCCTCGCCGAGCGGCGCGGCCAGCTCGCCGGCACGATGTCCGGCGGCGAGCAGCAGATGCTGGCGATCGGCCGGGCGCTGATGGCGAAGCCGCGCCTGCTGCTGCTCGACGAGCCGAGCCTCGGCCTCGCGCCGATCATCGTGCAGGGCATTTTCCGCACCCTGCGCGAGATCGCGAATAGCGGCGTCACCATCCTCATCGTCGAGCAGAACGCCCGCAGCGCGCTGAAACTCGCCGATCGCGGCTACGTGCTCGAAGTCGGTCGCTTCGTCATCGAGGACGACGCGAAAACGCTGCTGACCTCGCCCGAGGTGCAGGCCGCCTATCTCGGCGGCGAGCGCAAGAAACCCTGACGCGCCGTCAGGATTTCGCGAGGTCCTTGCGGATGCTGGCGAGCTCCTTCTTCCGCTTGCCGCTCACCTCGGGATAGCTCATGTCCAGCTCCTGCATCGTCTCCAGCAGGATGTTCGAGATGATCAGGCGGGCGTTGTGTTTGTCGTCCGCCGGCACCGCGTACCAGGGCGCGTTCACCGTGCTGGTCGCGTTCAGGCAATCCTGATACGCTTCCATGTAATCCTTCCAGTATTTCCGCTCCTCGACATCGGCGGTGCTGAACTTCCAGTTCTTCGAGGGATCGTCGATCCGGTCGATCAGCCGGCGCAACTGCTCCTCCTTCGAGAGGTGCAGGAAGATCTTGACGATCTTCGTGCCGTTTCCCGACAGATGGCGTTCGAAATCGTTGATCGAGCGATAGCGATGATCCCAGATCGAGCTGGCCTCCTTCGGCGGCGCCGGCACGCCCTCGTTGGCGAGGATCTCGGGATGCACGCGCGCGATCAGCACCTCCTCGTAATAGGAGCGGTTGAAGATGCCGATCCGCCCGCGCTCGGGCAGGTCGCGCGTCGTGCGCCAGAGGAAATCGTGCTGGAGTTCGACCGCACTCGGATGCTTGAAGCTGAACACCTGGCAGCCTTGCGGGTTCACGCCGGACATCACGTGCTTGATCGCGCCATCCTTGCCGGCCGCGTCCATCGCCTGGAAAATGACAAGCACGGCATGGCGGTTCGAGGCGTAGAGCAGTTGCTGCATCTCGCTGAGCCGCTTGATGTGATCGTCGAGTTCCGCGCGATAGTCGCTCTTGGAGTCAAAGAGCGGATCGACCGCGGTCGGCCAGGACGACAGGTCGACCGGAACGCTCGGGTGAATGCGGAATTGTCGGGAATTGATGGTCATGGCGACACTCCGGGCGAGAGCATCATATGATCAGGTAAAGATGCTCTATCTTGCTGATAACCAGAGCATCACACTGGGCCGCTGCCGGAAGCGTGTCAAAGCCCGGCCGGATCGCTCCCGATCAGGAAAAGAAGGGCAGGATGATCAGCGCCAGGCCGGTGGCCAACAGAAAGCGCGGCGACAAGCCGAGCAGAGAGTGTCGGCGTAAAAAGATCTTGCGGCGTGGCGGAAACGTCGTGTTCATGTGATCTCGAGCCCAGTCAAATGTATAAAAGTTAAAAAGTGCTCAATAATTTTACATTTTTGGATAGATTTATTAACGTTAATTAGAGCGATTCCCGGCCTCGCGCAAATGGTAAATATCCCGTTTCAGCGTGTTGAACCCGCCGCGGTCCTGCGCGTTTCCCCCGCCCGGCCTTGTGCCCCGTTGCCGGCTGGCGCATCCTCCGCTCGCCATCTGTATCGGGGGAGGAATGATGACAGGGGATCAGCAATTTCGCCTGAACATTCCCGAAACCGCGCTCGACGATCTGCGCCAGCGTCTCCTGCGCACAAGGCTGCCGGACGAAGCGCCCGGCGCGCCCTGGGCGTTCGGCACCGATGTCGCCTATCTGCGCGACCTCGCATCCTATTGGGCAACCGGGTTCGATTGGCGCGCCCAGGAAGCCGCGCTCAACGAGTTCCCGCAATTCCGCATCGAGATCGACGGTGAGCCACTGCATTTCCTGCATGTGGAAGGGCGCGGCCCGTCGCCCATGCCGCTGCTGCTGATGCATGGCTGGCCCGGTTCCGTCTTCGAGTTTCTCGACATCATCCCCCGCCTCACCGATCCCGCCCGCTTCGGCGGCGATCCTGCCGATGCCTGCACGGTGGTGGCGCCGTCGCTGCCGGGCTTCGCCCTCTCGTTCCGTCCCGGCCAGCCCCGCCACGGCGTCCCCGGCATGGCGGACATCCTGGCCCGGCTGATGACGGATGTGCTCGGCTACCGGCGGTTCGGCGCGCAAGGCGGCGACTGGGGGGCCGGCGTCGCCAGCCGGCTCGCCGTCGTGCATCCCCACCGCCTACTCGGCATTCACCTGAATTACCTGATGGCCGCCCGCCACGCGATTTCCCCATCCCCCGACAATACCGACGCCGAGCGGCGCTATCTCGCCAGCCTCGATGACTGGACGCGCGAGGAAACCGCCTACACGATCATCCAGGGCACCAAGCCGCAGACCCTCGCCTTCGCGCTGGCCGATTCGCCCGCCGGGCTTGCGGCATGGATGGTGGAGAAGTTCCGCACCTGGTCGGATTGCGGCGGCGTCATCGAGCGCGCGATCGATCGCGACCGCATGCTCGCGAACATCGCGCTCTACTGGTTCACCGGCGCCATCGGCTCGTCCTTCTGGCCCTATTACGCCCGCGCCCATGGCAGCGTGATCCAGCCGCCCGGCACCACGATCGACGTGCCGATGGGCTATGCCGAATTCCCGCATGAAATCCTGCGCCCGCCGCGTTCTGTCGCCGCCCGCGTCTTCACCGACATAAGGCGCTGGACGGTGATGGAGCGGGGAGGGCACTTCGCCGCGATGGAACAGCCGGACCTGCTGGCCGAGGATATTCTCGCCTTCTTCAATCCGCTGCGCGCGCCGTCCTGAACGCAGCCGGCCGGCTGGAGCATCTTCCGATCCATCCGGATCGGATGTCGTGCTCTATCTTGTTGATAATTAGAGCATCTTTATCCGATCAGATGTTTCCATCCGATCGGATGACGCTCTAGCCGCCCTCCATCCGCTCCAGCCGGGCGCGCAGCCGCGCCAGCGTGGCCGGCAGGTCGATCCGCATGGTGCTGAGAATCTCCAGCCCTTCATCGGCCTTGGGGTCGCGCGGCGCAATCCGCGCCGCATGAACGGCAAGACGCCGGTCCCGCCGGCGCAGCAATGCGGCGAGCTGCGGACGATACAGCCGGAACAGCGCGCCGAGCGCCTTGTTGACATCCCGATCCCCCGGCGCCTCCGGCCAGGCCATGCGGTGCAGTTGCGGGATCAGGCGGTCCGCCGGCACATAATCGTCATTGGTGACCCAGCGATTGGTGGTGAACATCCTGGCGGGGCGGCCATGGTCATCGAGGCCGATGGCAACGACATGCGTCATCCCCGCCTTGCTCTTCCGGCGCAGGAAGCAATGGATGTGCCCGCTCTCGATCGGCCCGCGATGGGCATGGAAATAATACTGCGCCCCGGTCAGCTTATCGCGAATATCATCGGGCGGATAATGCTCGAACGCGACGAACGGCGCCGTCCCGAGCAGGGCGGTCACCAGATTGCGGCCCGATGATTCGATCTCGCCCAGGGCCGCAACGAGATCGACCGCCGCTTCCGCACGCTCCTCGAACCTCACGGCGCGCTCGGCCTGTCATCGCTGCCGGTTGTCATCCTTCCTCCCGCGACACCAGCCGGGGTGCGGGCCGGGGCAGGGCGCCGATCGCAGCGCCGCGATCGCAGCGCCCCTGCCGCACCTCCATCCCCCGGCCGGCCTCTGGCGTCACTTGCTGGCGCAGCATCCCTTTTTCATGCTCTTCGCCTTCTTCTGGCTTGCCTTGTGGCTCATCTTCTTGCCCCCGCATTTGGACATCTTGGCCGAGCAGGCCGCGAAGGCCGGGGTCGGAACGGTGGCGGCGACGAGACCGCCAAGGCTGATTGCGGTGCCGAGCGTGAGCATGGAGGCTTTGAATTTCATTCTGGCTGCTTCCGTGATGGGGTCCGCGCATGCGCCAATCGCATCCGCTACCTCCAGATATGCTCGAACTCGCCCGAGGTTACAGCGACGCCGAAAAAAACTTGCCCCCACCGCCCATCGCCCATCGCCCACCGCCCATCGCTCACCCGCGCGATGCGACCGGCCAGCGCTCGCCTCAGGGCCGCCCGGCGAGGCGCTGGCGCGACGATGCGGTGTCGCGGTCGCGCGGCCGCAGCGGCGCGAAGGTGCCGAACCCCGTCTTGCGGTCCAGATCGAGATAGATTCCTTCCATCCCGCCGCCACGCTGATAGGCCTCGTGCCAGATCGCGGTGCCGCCGGTATCGGCGCTGAACGCGCGCCACCAATCCTTGTGCGGCGCGCTGCGGGTAAACCGTTCGAGCGACTCGAGGTCGCGCCAGTATTGCCGTATGCCGACATGGTTGATGCGCCACAGGAATGTCTCGTGGTGCAGCAGCCCCTCCGGGGCCTGCCGCGCCATCGCCCCGATCGGCCGGCCGACGCCGAACAGCGTGCGCAGGCCGGCAAGCGTCTTCACCTTCATGCCGAGCAGGACGACGACGAGGTCCGGATACGCCGAAAGATCCGCGATTTCAGCCTGGGTCTTCATCATCCTGCTCCCGATGGGGTGATCGTCCTGCCGGCCTGATCCGCCCCGGAGCCTCCCAGAAGCCGTCCCAGAAGCCGCTTTGGGACCGCGTGTTTCGGTGTGGACCCTGAACGGCGCGGCGCCTTGCTTCCGGTCGCCGCGACTTCATGTTTACAATGTCAACATGTCATGCGAATGTTAACGATGTCAACTTCGAAATATCACCATGGCGATCTGCGCCAGAGCCTGATCGAAGCGGGCGCGACCCTGCTCCGCGACGAGGGCAGGGCAGGCCTCACCTTGCGCGCCGCGTCCCGCATCGCCGGCGTCTCCCCGACCGCCTCCTATCGCCATTTCGCCGACAAGGACGCCCTGCTGGAAGCGATCGCCGATCACGGATTCGCCCTGCTGGAGGCGGCCTTGCGCGCCGCCGATACCGATCCCGACGACCGTGCCGCGCTCTGCCGGCAGGGCGTCGCCTATGTCGAATTCGCCGTGGCCCATCCGGACCTGTTCCGGCTGATGTTCAGCGGCGTCCATGCCAGGCGCAACAAGAGCGCGGGGCATGCTGCCCGGCACGGCGCGTTTGCGGTGCTGGCCGACCGCGTCGCGCGACGCGTCGGGCCGGCGAAAGCCGCCACAATCACCCTCGCCGCATGGTCGATCGTCCACGGCCTCGCCGCGCTGATCGTCGAGCAGCGCGTCGCGGCACCCGACCCGGCCGCGCTGGCGGCACGGATCGTTCCCCTGCTGAACCTGGATTTCTAGGTTCTGTACCTATTGCCATGACTACGGGGCGTCTGATTCAAGTCTGTTTGGAGGACTTGGAACATGGCGGAACTTTTCTGGCTGAACGACACGCAATGGGCTGCGATCGAACCATTGCTGCCGAAGCTTGGCGGCAAGCCTCGGGTTGATGACCGCCGGGTGCTGAGCGGCATCCTGCATCGCTTTCGCGAGGGCTTGCGATGGCGAGCGCTTCCTGAGGCCTATGGGCCACGAACCACTGTGTTCAACCGGTTCAACCGCTGGAGCCAGCGTGGCCTCTGGCAGGAGATCTTCGCGGCGCTTGTCGCCTGCGCGGATCCGCCGCGCATCGCCATGGTGGACAGCACCTCGGTTCGGGCACATCGCGCGGCCGCGGGCGGTAAAGGGGGGCGCAAAGCCAGGCCATCGGCCGGTCGAGGGGTGGACGGACGACCAAGATCCACGCCGTCGCAGATGAGCAGGGACGCATCGCCGCACTCCTCCTGACGCCAGGACAGGCCTCCGACATCAGCGGCGCGAGGGCGCTTCTGCCCACAATACCGCCACCAGAAGAGCTGATCGCCGACAAAGCCTACGACGCTGATGATCTTCGCGCCTTCCTCACCCGCCAAGGCACCAGGCCGGTGATCTCGCCCATGCCCAACCGCCGCGCCATTCCGCACTTCGACCCCGTCGCCTACAGAAAGCGCAATCTCATCGAACGCGCCTTCTGCAGGCTCAAGGACTGGCGCGCCATCGCCACACGATATGACAAAACCGCACGAAATTTCCTCGCTGGTATTTGCCTCGTCCTCGCCGTCACATCATGGATCAGTTGAGTCCAGAGCCTAGAGCACTTTCCGATCCCTTCGGATCGGATGTAGTGCTCTATTTTTCTGATAAACAAAGCACTTTCCGATCCCTTCGGATCGGATGTAGTGCTCTATCTTTCTGATAAACAAAGCACGTTCCGATCCTGATGGACCGGATCTCGGCGCTGGGCGCTGGGCGCTGGGCGCTGGGCGCGGGACCGGGTTGCCGCAGGAAGGCGCTAATCAATTATAAACATGTTTGTTTCATATAACTTTTCACATCCCGGCGTCGCGGCGGACGGAAGGAGACCACGCAGCATGCCGCAGGCCATCTCTTGAGTAGCGGCCCGAGTCTGCCGGGGGGCGCGGGCCGATGACGACGAATGGAAGATCGCATGCGCTCGCTGTCCATATCCCTCAAATTCAATCTCGTTCTCGCCCTGTTTGCCGTCTTCGCCCTCGCATCCGGCATCTATTCCAGCCTTGCCATCGCCCGGATCGATCGCCACGCCGAAAACATCACCAGAACGCTGGCCCGCGCCGAGACGCTCGAAATCCTCGCCAACCGCGCCATCCAGACCTTCGTGGTCGATCGTGAGTGGCAGGCGCTGGCCACCACGCCGCACGCCTACGCCAGGGCAGGCGAGGGGGCCCGGCAGTCAATGACGTTCTTCAACACCATGCTCGATGACGCGATCAAGGCGTTGCCATCCGAGCGCAAGCCGCTGGCAGACTTCAAGCGCCGCGGCAACGCGCTCGCCCGCGAGAGCTGCGTCGCGGCGCAGCCGCCGGTGAACGGCAATACGGATGTGATCACCGATCCGCCGACCCGCCAGCGCCTGCTGACCGTCTGCCTCCCCACCCTGCCGCCGCTCACGGCGGACATGATCGCCGAGCGCGTCCGGATGGACAGGCTGACCAGCGCCCGCCTCGCCGCGATGTCGCATGAAACCCGGAACACGATCCTCGTCACCCTGATCGGCCTGATCGCCGGCTTCATCCTGGTAATGGCGGTGGCCCAGCTCATCATCCGCCGCGGTGTGACCGGGCCGCTGCGCGCGCTCGGCGGCACCATGATGCGGCTGATGCGGGGCGATCTCGATGTGCAGGTCGAGGTCGAGCGGCGCGACGAAATCGGCGACATGGCGCGCTCCGTCGCGGTGTTCCAGGAGAACGCCCGCAAGACGCTGAGCCTCGAACAGGAAGCCGCCGCGATGCGCGCGCGCGAGGAGGCGGAGCGCGCCCGCAGCGAGGCGGAAAAGGCCGAAGCCGCCGCGCAGCAGATGTTCGTGGTCGGCGAACTCGCCCAGGGCCTCGCCAGCCTGTCGAACGGCGATCTGACCATCCAGCTGACAAAGCCCTTCGCCGGCGTCCACGAGCAGTTGCGGCAGGATTTCAACATGGCGGTCACCCGCCTCGGCGAGACGACGCGCGCGATCGCCGAGGCCGCGCAGAAAATCTCCATGGTCTCGACCGAGATCACCGAGGCGACGGACAATCTGTCCAGCCGCACCGAACAGCAGGCCGCCAGCCTCGAGCAGAGTGCCGCCGCGATCAACGAACTCACCGCAACGCTCAACCGCACCGCGACCAGCAGCGCCGAGGCGCATCAGGTGACCCTGACCGCGCGCGAGCGGGCGGAAACCTCGGGAACGGTGATGCGCGAGGCCGTCGTCGCGATGAGCGCGATCGAGGCATCGACCAGGCAGATTTCCGACATTCTCGGCGTCATCGACGAAATCGCCTTCCAGACCAATCTCCTGGCGCTGAACGCCGGGGTCGAGGCGGCGCGCGCGGGCGATGCCGGGCGGGGCTTCGCCGTGGTCGCAACCGAAGTCCGCGCCCTGGCCCAGCGCTCGGCCGATGCGGCGAAGGAGATCAAGACGCTCATCGGCAAGTCGGATCGCGAGGTCACCACCGGGGTGAAACTCGTGAGCAACACCGAGCAGGCAATGCTTGGCATCCTCGCCGAAGTCGGCACGATGAGCGGGTTGATCGCCGAGATCGCGGAAGCGGCGAAGGAGCAGGCCACCGGGCTCGACCAGGTCAACACCGCGGTCGGCCAGATGGACCAGATGACCCAGCAGAACGCGGCCATGGCCGAGCAGACGACCGCCGCGACCCGTGGATTGATGGGAGAAGCCCAGCTCCTCGCCGAGCGGGTCGCCCAGTTCAAGCTGGGCCAGCCTGTCGCGACGTCCGCCCCACCCCGTCCCGCCCCATCTCGTCCCGCAGCGTCCCGTCCCGCAACATCCCGGCCGGCAACCGCGCCCCGCAAGCCTACCGCAGCACCGGCTGCCGCGGCACAATTTGCCGAAACCGACGGACAGGCCTGGGCGGAATTCTGAGGGATCGCCCGCCGGCGCTGCGCCTTCCATCGGCCGAAAACGAAATCCCCTTTCCACCCGCGAGGATGGAAAGGGGAGTGTCGGAAGCTGGAGCACGTTCCGATCCGAAAGGATCGGATGACGCTCCAAGGGCCCGCGTCAGGCCGAACGCCGTGTCACGCCGTCATCGGCGCCGCACGGCACCCGGCCGGGTTTCAGGCGTGCAGGGTCTTGAGATAGGCGATGATATCCAGCGCCTGGGCCTTGCTCAGGCGGCCCTTCCACGCGGGCATGGGCTGATCGAGCCGGTCGCCATCCTCGTCGCGCGCATCGAGAATGGCGCGGACCAGCAGCTTGGTGCTGTGGTGATAGGTGTTTTCAAGCCCGGGGGCGCGCAGGTTTGCCGACACCGCCTTGCCGAAATGCACGCCACCGGCGCCGTTCGCACGATGGCAGCCGCTGCAATGCGCCATGTAAAGGGTCTTGCCGGTGGTGACCGCGCTGGCATGCGCAAGGCCGGTGCCGGCCAGCAGCGAGGCGAAGATCGCGCCAACGATAAAGCGTTTCATGATGTCAGGCTCCTGTGACCTAAGAATAATGCTGGATTGGACGCGGCGAACGGCGAAAGACCGATCATCTGACCTGAAGTTTTCAAACCTGTACGCCAGATGCGCGTGTATCTGCAACGAAACGACCGGTGTCAATCAGGTCGAGGGCGGTTCCCGAACCATCGTTCCGAAGACAAGGTGTGGTCTTTCCGTTCTTGCTGATAAATTGCAGAGGTTACGATTTATTTCATTACTGTGAAATCACCATGACAATTTCTCACCCGCACCCCAGCCCGTCCCGCTTCCCTTGCCGCGCGCGGCAAATCACATTTCTTCAATGTAACAAAAAAATCACCGAAATCCACCAAAGGCGTGATCCTGTTTTTCAATTTATTCTGTAAAACAACTTTCACATATGAGTATCCCCGGCGAATTTCGGCTCGAAACCATCCGGAAACCCTCGCTCATCCGCCCGATATTGTCCTTCTGCCCGGGGCGTGACTTCAAACCTTAACGTGACGAAACGTAACCTCCCCTCTAGACGCGGGCCCATCGTTCACCGCTTGGCTGGAACCCGCGACATCGCCCTTGTCGCGCTCCGCGTTTACTCTGGGAGAGAGCCGGATAATGAAATTATCCAACATCGTTTCCGTTAGTTCGACACTGCGCACCGCCTTGCTCGCGGGCGCCAGTGTGTTCGCGCTCATGCCACACGCTCACGCCCAGACCGTCAGTGCCGGACAGGTTTCGGCGACGGCGACCACGAAATATTACACGCATCTTGGCAAATCGAGCGTCAAGCTCACCAAGAAGAAAATCTTCAAATCCGCGCAGTCGCAGGCGGTCGTCAGCCGGCAGGACATCCAGGCCCTCGGCCCGTCGACCAGCTCGGCCGGCGCACTGTCCGCGGCGCCGGGCGTGCAGATCCGCGGCTATGGCGGCAATTCCGATACCGCCCGCTACCAGATCCAGCTGCGCGGTTCGAAGGTCGGCTGGTCATCGACGAACGGCGACGCCGAGCGCAACGGCCTGACCGTCCTGTTCGACGGCATTCCGATGAACAACACGATTTCCCATAACGGCCAGTGGGACTCCAACGAAATCCCCATCACCCAGCTCTTCAGCGGCATCAACGTCATCTACGGCCCGGGCAACCCGGATACCCGCTGGTTCGACTCGGTCGGCGGCACGATCAACTATGTCCCGGTCCAGCCCACCAAGCGCCCGCACTACCAGGTCGGCATCGCCTATGGCAGCCAGCAGACCGAAAACCTCCATTTCATCTTCGATACCGGCGAATACAATGGCTGGAGCGGCGTCATCGGCGGCGGCTATGCCGGTGCCAAGAGCTACTGGGGCGGAACCTCGGTCGGGCACTATAGCTGGCCCGCCCAGTCGCACGCGATCTATGCAAAGCTGGTCAAGGATTTTTCCAACGGCTCGCTCAGCTTCGCCGTCTATAACGACAACAACGTCGAATACGCGCCGCGCCCGAGTTTCATTCCGCTGACCCCGATCCCCGGCGTCACCGTCACCGGCTATTCCGGCTCGCCGCTGTTCAGCCAGCAGACCTCAGGGTTCTACGGCACCGGCACGCCGGATATCTGGTTCAAGCAGCTGCAGGTCCGCGACACCATCCTCTACAGCAAGATGTCGGTCGCGCTGTCGAAGGACATGACCTTCCATAACAATCTCTGGTATCGCTGGGGTCATCGCGTCCATTACCGCGTCAACAATTACGGCACCAATTCGCCGCTCGCGGGTGCGGCCTACGCCCCGAACTCGACCAACAGCGAATATTATTACCCGACCACGAATCAATATGGCGATAATCTCTATTTCGATTATCACCTGCCCTATAACGACATCAAATTCGGCGGCTATGTCATCTACGAGCGGTATTACTCGCCCTACCGCGGCTACAACTATCTCGGCGTTGGCGGATCGACCCAGCAAAATCCGGCGCAAATCCAGAAATTCACTGTCTACACCACCTACGCCAACGCCTTCCTGCAAGACACGATCCACCCGTTCAAAGGGTTCTCGATCACGCCCGGCATCGCCGAGGTGTCCTACCACACCGATTTCCACAACGATCTTCCGATCGGTGGCACCAACCAGATCGGCGCCGGCGATGGCTCCAAGACCTTTGTCCGCGCCGAACCCTCGATCGGGCTGCGCTACGAGGTCACACCCTGGGCCGCGCTCTACGGCAGCATGGCGATCTCCTACCAGAACCCGACCGACAATGCCTTCGGCGCCAACCAGCAAAATCCTGTCAACCTCTCGATCCTGAAGCCGACCCAGGCGCGCGACTACGAAATCGGCCTCAAGCTGTTCAGCGATCACGTGCCCTATTTGCATCACGCGACGCTGAACCTGAACTACTTCAACGATACGCTGACCGACGAAGCGATTTCAATCTATCATACGAACATCGTCAGCTCCTCGCTGGCGGCGGCGAATGCCCGGCTGCAGGGCGTGCAGCTCGATGCCTCGGTCGAGCCGAATTTCCATTGGCGCGGCTTCGTCAATGCAAGCTTCGACAACAACAAGTATCTGCAATACGAGACCGGCGGCGTCGTCTATCACAACGAGCCGATCTCCTATAATCCGAACCTGTTGCTGAATTTCGGCCTGAACTACCGCACCTTCGTGGGCTCGACGCTGGTGACCCTCGGCTTCCTCGATCAATATACGGGTTCGCAGCACTACTTCAACAACAACACCAACAACGTCTCGTCGCGCAAGCTGTCGGGGTTCAATGTCGCCAACCTCTCGATCACGGCGAACATTCCGGTGCCGAAAAGCCTCTCGCGCGGCGTGAAGGTTCTCGAACTGTCCTTCAACATCAACAATCTCTTCGACACCAAGTATAACGACAACGGCTACATCACGAGCGGTGGCTATTTCGGCACCAACTCGCTCGGCACGAATACCGCCAACGCGATCCTGGTCCAGCCGGGCGCCCCGCGGCAGTTCATCGCGGGTCTGACCGCGAAGTTCTGAGAGCGCTGTCCGGTCCGGTCGGGTATTCCAACCCGACCGGCTCTATCGGAATGTTAGAGAGCGTTCCGATCCATCCGGATCGGGACGTGCTTTATCCTCTCGATAACCAGCGCATCTTTATCCGGTCAGATGATTTCATCTGATTGGATGATGCTCTACCCCGGCCGCACGCCGCCGGCCGCCATCGCCATGTCTACAGGTGCTGCCTGCGGCATCGGCCCGGCAAGCCGCACCTCGGAGACCGGCAAGGCAAGCTCCGCCCCGTGCAGCCGCACGATCCGCCCCAGCTCGATCAGCAGCCGCTCCTGGATCGCGAGCGACTCCGCCCACACCACCGTCCGGGTGAAGCACCACACCATGATCTGCAATGCGTGCGTGCCATACTGGTCGAAATACACCATCGCGCCGAGCGACTGGTCGATGTCGGGATGATTGTCGACATGCTGGCGGCACGCCTCGGTGATCGCTTCCAGCCGGTCGAAATCGGCGTAGCGGATCGCGATCGTGGTGCTGATCTGCCGCGCCTGCATCCGCGGCGGCGTCTGCACCACCGATGAATTGAAAATCTGGTTCGGCACGTAATAGGGCCTGGTGTCGAAGCCGCGCAGCGTCGTGGTCCGCCAGCCGATATGCTCGACCGTGCCATACACGTTCTGCGAGGGCAGCACGATCCACTCGCCCACCTTGAACGGCCGGTCGAGATAGACCACCAGCGCGCCGAACAGGTTGGCGGTCACACCCTGCGCGGCGAAGCCGACGGCGATGCCCGCCACCCCGCCAAAGGCGAGCAGGCTGGCGATCGAGAAATTCAGCTCCCGCAGCACCATCATCCCGATCACCGCGACCACGAGAATGCGCGTGATCTTGCCGATCGCATCGACCAGCATCGGGTCCGGGGTCTCGCCGCGCCGCGCCGCGACATGCGCCGGATAGGCGCGCTCGCCCACCGCGACCACGCGCAGCGCCGCCCAGGCGATCGTCAGCAGCATCACCACCTTGAGCACCACCGGCAGGATCGCCAGCAGACCCGTGAGGCGCAGCGGCGTCGCCACCGCGAGGGCGGTGAAATACAGCGCCAGCGCCCAGATCCCGACGACGACCGGCGGCAGCAGGCGGGCGAAGATCGCGGCGCGCATCCGGTGCCCGTGCCGCTCCGACCAGCGCGCGAGGATCCCCAGCGCCGCGCGCGAGGAAGCGGTGCCGCCGATGCCGAGCAGCAGCGCGACCGCAACGCCGATGATGGTCGAAAGATGGGCCATCCAGAACGATGCCGTTCCGGCCACGAGATTTTGCATTTGTGTTCGCTCCTCCGCGGATGGGCCCGGCAGGTGAGCGCCGGGGCGGAGTCCGTGCCGCGCACGGACCATGGGGCATGAACGGCGGGCGAAGCCCCCGCGCACGCACAATCAGTCGGTGCTCTGGAGGTGGGGGCGGGGAGGGGCGCTGTAAACCCGGCGGCGGCGAATCCGCTTTCGCCTTGCCCACCCAAGGCACTTCATGGTCTTGTTTTGTTCATGACGATTGCCGTTCGCTTCGCCGCCATCATCGATGGTCTACGCCGCGCCGTCGCCGCGCGCGCGGTGAAGGATGCGTTCTTCGTGTTCGACCAGACGATGAAGCCCGCATCGCCGCACCGGCCGCTGGTGGTCCGGCTCTGGACGTGGCTGGGCCGTCTGTCCCGCCGCTTCACCGCCCTTGCTGCCGGCGCCCCGAAGAAGCGCGCCCCGAAGAAGCGCGCTCAAGCCCCGCAACTTTCCCCCTCTCGCGCAGCCATCTCCAGCACGGCCAACCCCCTGCCGCGCCACCGCGCCTGGCTGCTCGCCCCGGTGCCCGAATCCCGTTGCAGTGCCAGCCAGCTCCGCGCCCTGCTCGACGATCCCGAAGCCCTCGCCCTGATCGGGTCGGATCCGCGCTTCGCCCGGCTGCTCCGCCCGCTCTGCCACATGCTGGGACTCCGCCTGCCGCCCTGTCTCGTCAGGACAGCGCGGCCGCACCCGGCCCAGCCACCGCCGCACCAGGCGCATGATCCGCGCGTTGCACCCGCCAGCGCTTCGCCCGTCGCATCCCCTGGCACATCGCCCGGCATATCGCCCGGTACGTCCTTTGGCATATCCTCGGACGTCACGCCGCCATGGCTGCATCCGCCGCCGGTGCCCACCTGAAACGCGACACCGCATCGCTCCGCACCCACAGGGTCGCGGAGCCGCGCGCGCTGCCCGCGCGGGTCAATCCCGGCTCAGAGTTTCGTGGTCGTCTCCGCCGGCAGCTGCGCCCGCCGCTCGCTGTAGCGATCCACCAGATACTCGGCCCGGTCGCGCAGCAGCCAGGTGAAGCGCACCAGCTCCTCCATCACATCGACCAGCCGGTCGTAATAGGGCGAGGGCAGCATCCGCCCGTCCGCGTCGAATTGCTCATAGGCCTTGGCGACGCTGGACTGGTTGGGAATGGTGAACATCCGCATCCACCGCCCGAGCAGGCGCAGCGTGTTCACCGCGTTGAAACTCTGCGACCCGCCCGAAACCTGCATCACCGCCAGCACTCGCCCCTGGGTCGGCCGCACCGCGCCGATCTCCAGCGGAATCCAGTCGATCTGGTTCTTCATCACCCCGGTGATCGCGCCATGCATTTCCGGACTGCACCAGACCTGCGCCTCCGACCACAGCGAGAGCGCGCGCAGCTCCTGCACCTTCGGATGATCGGCCGAAACGCTTTGCGCCACCGGCAGCTCGCGCGGATCGAAAATCCGCGCCTCCGCCCCCATCAGCCCGAGCAGCCGCGCCGCCTCCTCGATGAGAAACCGCGAATAGGAGCGCTCGCGCAGCGATCCATACAGCAGCAGCACCCGCGGCCGGTGCGTCGCCCGCGCCACCGGCTCCAGCCGCGCTGGATCGGGCATCGCCAGACACGCCCGCTCGAGCGCCGGAAAGCCGTCACCGCCACCATCCCTGAACCGCTCGTCCTGCTGCATCACCCGCCCCATGTTCCCATCACGACCCCACCGCCAAGCGGCCCGATCCCCTATGACGAAACACCCCAAAGGTCCATGTGCGACCTGCAGCACCGAATCCAGTGGCAGAGGGAAAGTCCGCTCGTTTTGTATAAAATATATTTGGGAGCATCATCCGATCAGATGGAATCATCTGATCGAATAAAGATGCTCTGTTTATCAACAAGATAGAGCACGACATCCAATCCGGATTGATCGGAACGTGCTCTAGAAGACGGCGTGATCTCCACGTTCCGGCGCGGGCGCTCCAGCTAGAACTGAGCGGTAGAAGTCAAAAAGGGTTTGCGTTCCCGTCGAAGGCGTTGCGGTTGCGTCGTAATCGCCCGTTTTCGGGTCCAATACGAGCATGGATTCAGTGGCGTAATAGCGGCCGATTCGCGCCAGTTCCGCCTTTTGCGCCAGCGACGGCGAGATGCGGCCCAGGGCCCCGAGCCCCCCCGCAATCATGTCGAGGAGGGCCACCGGCACCGATCGAAATTTGGGCGGGCGGCCCAGCAGCGCGAACAGGGCCTCGCCCTGCTGACGCGGTGTGATTGCGTCACCAGGGCCGCCGATCGGCAGGATGCGGTTCAAACGATCTTCCTCCTGGAGGCAGTCAGCAATGTAATCAGCCAGATCGTCATCGCTGATGGGCTTGCAGGCGGTCAGGTTGCCGTTGCCAAAGACCAGGAAGGGTTGCCCGCGCCGCACGCGCTCGATTTGGCCCGACAGCGACTTAAAGAAGGCTGTCGGTCGCACGATGGAATAGCTCAAGCCGGACTCGATCAGCGCCGCTTCGAAGGCAAGCTTGGCTTGCTGAAAGGCGAGGAGCGGCTTTTGTACACAGATGGCGGATAGCAGCACAAAATGGCCGACGCCGGCCTGCCTCGCAGCATTCAGAACGTTGAGGTGAGCGCCATAGTCGATCGCCCAGGCGTCTTTGGGCGCACCCGTGCGCGAGGCCAAACAGGATACCAGGGCGTCGAACCGCTCGCCTGCAAATCCGTCGCGAGAAAGCGAAACAGCGTCGGTTGGATCCAGCACCCTTACCGCTGCTCCCTGCAAGGCCCTAGCGATCTCCGCCTGCCCAAGCGATCCGCCAACGCCAGAGCGCGTCCGGACGAAACAGACGACCTCGTGCCCACGCCGCACGAGTGCTGCGGCCGTCGCGCGGCCGATGGTGCCGCTGGCTCCAAGGACACAAACGCGTTTGCGCACCTTCGCGCGAGGTGCGTCTGGCGTAGTCGCGGGTTCGACGGTGCGGGTGAGTCCCAATTCCGGCACGGTTGTCCCTACGCTCTCCGACATGGTCTCATCAACAGCCCGGCTCACACGTTGCAGCCAATTTTGAGGTTTGTACCACATCGCGCGGTATCGTGATCTGTGAAGTGGACCCTTTGGTGTGGACCACTTGGGGCGGGATTTAAGATGGAAGCTGATCCGTTCTGATCTCCCAAAGGGCTATCAAGCTACCTGCTGTTGTTGCGGCTGTGGAGATGTGGGCAACGTGGTAGCGTTGTCCAAGCTTCTCCGCAGGATAAGCGTCATATCCACGGCCGCCGGCGGCAGAATGCCGACCATTGCTTCGCGCCACACCGCCATCGGCGCGCGGTTGTCCAACGCCATGTGAGGGCGTTGGTGGTTGTAGAAGTCAAACCATTGGCCCAGGCCGGCGCGCAGTTCCGTGCCGTCAGCGTAGCCCTTGATATACAGGTCTTCGTATTTCAGCGATCGCCAGAGCCGCTCGATGAACACGTTGTCCATCCAGCGCCCCTTGCCGTCCATCGAGATCCGGATCTCCGCCGCGGTCAGGACGTCGGTGAACGCCATCGAGGTGAATTGCGAACCCTGGTCGGTGTTGAAGATTTCCGGCTTGCCGAACCGGGACAGGGCCTCTTCGAGCGCCGAGATGCAAAAGCCGGTGTCCATCGTGTTCGAGACCCGCCAGGCCAGCACCGCTCGGCTATGCCAGTCCATGATCGCCACCAGGTAGAGAAAGCCGCGGCCCATCGGCAGGTAGGTGATATCGGCGCACCAGACCCGGTTCGGCCGGTCGATCACCAGGTCCCGTAACAGATACGGGTAGATCCGGTGCCCCGCCGACGGCTTGCTGGTCCGCGGCTTCGGCCCGAGCGCCGCAATCCCCATCAGCCGCATCAGCCGTTGCACTCGCTTGCGGTTGACCCGCAGCCCCTCGGCCGCGAGCACCGCCATCAGCCGGCGCGAGCCCAGAAACGGCCAGCGCAAAAACAGCTCGTCGATCCGCCGCATCACGTCCAGATCATTGTCGTTCGCCGCACGACGCCGTCGGTACACCCCGGATCGCGCCAGCCCTAGCAGCGCGCACTGCCGGCGGATCGACAGCACAGCATGATCGCGATCGAGCTTCGCTCGCCGGTCCGGCACGCTCATCTTCCGGACCTCTTTGCTAAAAAATCGTTCTCGATCGTCAGTTGGCCGATTTTCGCATGCAGCTTCTCGATCTCCCGCTGCCCGGCGGCCTCCGCATCCTGCCCGATCTTCGGATCAAACGCCCGCGCCGCCTGCTCCTGCAGTTGCTTCTTCCAAGCGTAAATCTGGTTCGGATGAACCTGATACCGCGCCGCCAAGTCAGCAACCGTTGCCTGCTCGCGCAGCGCCTCCAAGGCAATCTTCGCCTTCAGCCCCGCCTCAATCTTCCGTCTCGTCTTGCTCATGTTCCGCTCCGTCTATCATGACAAAACGGCCAATTTCCAACTTAGCCCCTGGTCCCATTTCTAGGATCCACTTCACTACGCCACGATCGACGCGGTTGAGACCTTTGTTGACCACCATTACGAGGAACAGGTGCGCAAACTGCCAGATCATGGGCCTGGCGGCGCGCTGCGCGCGCTGCTGGTCGCCTGCCAGGCGGATGAGGTGGAACATCGTGATCAGGCGCGGGCCGCGGCCATAGCCGGCCCCGGCAGGCTGACGCTGGGATGGCAGTGGCTGGTTGGCGCCGGCAGCGCGTTGGCCGTTTTGGCTGCCCGGCGGGTGTAATGACCGCCCGTCCAACCGTTTATTACGATGGCGGCTGTCCGGTTTGTTCGCGGGAGGTCCAGGTCTACAAGGCCCGCGGCGGATCTGCTTCCTTCGTCTGGGTGGATGTGGCGCAGGCGGACGAGGCAGCGCTTGGACCCGGATTGACGCGTGATGACGCACTCGCGCGCATGCATGTGCGGCGCGCGGATGGGACCATGGTCAATTGAGGGGTATCTCGTGAGACGGATTAGGACGCCGCCACGGAGGAAAGTGATGAGATTTCAGGTGGTTGATACTGATTGAGATCGCGTGAGAAGCGAAACTGGCGGAGGGAGTGGGATTCGAACCCACGGTACGTTTTCACGCACACACGCTTTCCAAGCGTGCGCCTTCGACCGCTCGGCCATCCCTCCGGCGCAGCGGCTTCATAGCCAACAACCGCGCCGGGCTCAAGCGGGGGGTGGCGTTATTCCTCGGCGGTGTCGAGATCGAGCAGGGCAGGGGCTTCGGTGGGGTCGAGCTCGTCGATGTCGCGCAGCTTGCGGCCGACGGCGCGGATGCGGACCTGGGTGCTGTCGATCCCTTTCGAGAGCTGTTCGGCGCGTTTCGCCAGCGCCTCGATGCTCTCGCCGAGCTTGCCCCATTCGAGCTTCACCGCCGAGAGGATGCGGCCGATTTCGCCGGCGCGGCGCTCGAGCTGGACGGTGAAATGGCCAACCCGGATCGTGTGCAGCAAGGCGGGCAGCAGGCTCGGGCTCTGGATCAGCACCCGGTGCTCGCGCTGCACCTGCTCGACCAGGCCGGGAATCCGGGCAACCTCGGCGAACAGGCCCTCGCTCGGCAGGTACAGGATCGCGATATCCGTCGTGCGGGGCGGGCGGATGTATTTCTGGGCGATCTTCTTCGCCTCGTCGCGGATGCGGGCGCTGAGCGCCCGCAGCGCCTGGGTTTCGCCGTCGCGGTCGCCCGCCTCGGCGGCGAGCAGCAGGCGGTCGTAATCCTCGGTCGGGAATTTCGCGTCGATCGGTAGCCAGACCGGCTGATCCCCCTCGCGCACCGGCATGCGCAGCGCGAATTCGACCGCCTCGGCGCCGTTCGGATCGGCGCGGAAATTGGCTTCGAACGTGCCGGGCGGCAGCGTGTCGTCCAGCGTCTGGCGGATCTGCGCCTCGCCCCAGCCGCCGCGCGATTTCACGTTGGCGAACAGCCGCTTGAGATCGCCCACCTGGGTGGCGACCGACTGCACCTGGCCGATCGCCTGCTGCACCTGGGCGAACTGCTCGGCCACGCGCTGGAAGCTCTCGCCGATCTTCTGCTCCAGCGCCGATTGCAGCTTCTCGTCCACCGCCGCGCGCATCGCGTCGAGCTTGGCTTCATTGCCGGTGCGGATTTCATCGAGCTTCTGCTCGACGCGGCCGCGCAGCGCCTCCTGCCCCTCGCGCAGGGCGAGCGAGACGCCGGCGAGATCGCGGTTCATCCGATCGGCGAGCAGCGTCTGGCTCTCGGTCAGCCGGGCGATCGCGGCCATGGTCTCGCTGAGCCCCTGGGCGCGGCCGGCCTGCGCCGCCGATTCGGCCTCGGCCAGCTTGCCGGCGAGCAGGAGGGAGAGGTCGCTCATCGCGCCGTGCAGCCGCGCGAGCTGCTCGCCTTGCGCCCGCGCGCCGTCCTGCACGCGGTCGAACGCCTCGCGCAGCCCGGCGCGGGATTGTTCGGCGATCTCGCCGCGCAGGGCGGCGATCTGGCGGGATTGCAGGAGCGCGAGGGCGACGAGGATCGCGGTGCCGATCGCGGCGATGGCGGCGGCGAGCACCGGGCTCAGGCGTCCATCTTCAGGGCGGCGAGGAAGGCGGTCTGCGGGATTTCGACCTTGCCGAACTGGCGCATCCGCTTCTTGCCCTCCTTCTGCTTCTCCAGCAGCTTGCGCTTGCGGCTGATGTCGCCGCCATAGCACTTGGCGGTGACGTCCTTCGACAGCGCGCCGAGGGTTTCGCGGGCGATCACCCGGCCGCCGATCGCCGCCTGGATGGCGATCTTGAAGAGCTGCCGGGGGATCAGGTCCTTCAGCTTGGCGCAGATCGCGCGGCCGCGGGTGTCGGCGACGGAGCGATGGGCGATGAAGGCCAGCGCGTCCACCGGCTCCTGGTTGACCAGGATGGAGATCTTCACGAGATCGCCGTCGACATAGTCGTCCATCTGGTAGTCGAAGCTGGCATAGCCGCGGCTGACCGATTTCAGCCGGTCGTAGAAATCGAACACCACCTCGTTGAGCGGCAGCCGGTAGACCGCCATGGCGCGGTTGCCGACATAGGTGAGGTCGACCTGCTGGCCGCGGCGCTCGTTGCAGAGGGTAAGGACGGCGCCGAGATAATCGTCCGGCACCATGATGGTGGCGCGGATCCACGGCTCCTCGATATGGTCGATGATCGAGCCGTCCGGCATGTCCGCCGGGTTGTGCAGCTCCATCATCTCGCCGCTGGTCTTGTAGAGCCGGTAGACCACCGAGGGCGCCGTCGCGATCAGGTCGAGATCGAATTCGCGCGACAGGCGCTCCTGGATGATTTCGAGGTGCAGCAGGCCGAGAAAGCCGCAGCGGAAGCCGAAGCCGAGCGCCGCCGAGGTCTCGGCCTCGTAATGGAAGCTCGCATCGTTGAGCCGCAGCTTGGCGAGGCTGTCGCGCAGCTTCTCGAAATCGTCGGCATCGACCGGGTAGAGCCCGCACCAGACCACCGGGATCGACGGCTTGAAGCCGGGCAGGGGTTCGGTGGCGGGGACGCGGTCGTCGGTGATCGTGTCGCCCACGTTGCAGTCGGCCACCGTCTTGATGGCGGCGGTGATGTAGCCGATCTCGCCGGGGCCGAGATCGGCCTGCGGGGTCAGCTTCGGCGAGAAGGTGCCGACCTGGTCGATGGTATGGACGGCGCCGTTCGACATCATGCGGACGCGCTGGCCCTTGCGCAGCCGACCGTCGCGCACGCGCACGAGAATGATCACACCGAGATAGGGGTCATACCAGCTATCGACCAGCATCGCCTTGAGCGGGGCGGCGGCGTCGCCCTTCGGCGGCGGCAGGCGGGTGACGAGCGCTTCCAGCACCGCCTCGATATTGATGCCGGTCTTGGCGGAGATCTCCACCGCGTCCGATGCGTCGAGCCCGATCACGTCCTCGATCTGCTGCTTCACCCGCTCGGGCTCGGCGGCCGGCAGGTCGATCTTGTTGAGCACGGGGACGATCTCGTGATTGGCGTCGATCGCCTGGTACACGTTCGCCAGCGTCTGCGCCTCCACGCCCTGCGAGGCGTCGACCACCAGCAGCGAGCCCTCGCAGGCGGCGAGCGAGCGGCTCACCTCGTAGGCGAAATCGACATGGCCGGGCGTGTCCATCAGGTTCAGGACATAGGTCTGGCCGTCCTTCGCCTTGTAGTTGAGGCGCACGGTCTGCGCCTTGATGGTGATCCCGCGCTCTTTCTCGATATCCATGTTGTCGAGCACCTGCTCGGTCATCTCGCGGGCGGAGAGCGCGCCGGTGGTCTGGATCAGCCGGTCGGCCAGGGTCGATTTGCCGTGGTCGATATGGGCGATGATCGAGAAGTTGCGGATCAGTTCGGTGGGGGTCGAGGTCATGCGCGCTCTTTAATCGAGATCGGGGCTTCTGTCAGCTTCATTGCGCGGCGGCGGCGCCCGGCCGGTGCGGCGCTGATCGATATATCTCGGTCGCATCGCGCCATTGAAAAGAGCGATCGGTTGCGCCACACACGCTTGCGGTCACGGAACGGTGACGCGGCGGGACGTGACATCGGCGCTGTGCCTTCCCATGTCCCGGACAGGATCGGCGTTCTGCCGATACGCCCGCTCCGGCACCGGACCGTCGTCCATCACGACCTGCGTTGAGGAGATCTGCATGAACCCCCTGAAACAACTCGCTGAAGCCGGGCAGGCGCCCTGGCTCGATTTCGTGCAGCGCGGCCTGATCGAGGGGGGGGAGCTTGCCGCCATGATCGAGCGCGACGGGATCAGGGGGGTGACGTCGAACCCGGCGATCTTCGAAAAGGCGATCGCGCATGCGCCGGAATACGGCTCGGCGTTCGAGCGCTTCGTCGCCGCCCATGACGGCACGCCGATGGAGATCTACGAGCATCTGGCGATCGCCGACATCCAGGCCGCGGCGGACGCGCTGGCGCCGGTCTACCGCGACACCTCCGGGCGCGACGGGTTCATCAGCCTCGAGGTCTCGCCCTATCTCGCCAACGACACGCAAGGGACGATCGACGAGGCGCGGCGGCTCTGGGCGGCGGTGGACCGGCCGAACCTGATGATCAAGGTGCCGGCGACCTCGGCCGGAATCCCCGCGATCCACGCGCTGATCGCCGAGGGGATGTCGGTCAATGTGACGCTGCTGTTCGCCGTGCCGCGCTACGAGGCCGTGGCGCAATCCTATATCGCCGGGCTTGAGGATTATGCGGCGAAGGGCGGCGATGTCTCGAAGGTGGCCAGTGTTGCGAGTTTCTTCGTCAGCCGGATCGACAACGTGATCGACCGCGAGTTGCAGGCCCGGATCGATGCCGGCGGACCGGCGGGCACGATCCAGCCGCTGCTTGGTCAGGCGGCGATCGCCAATGCCAAGGTCGCCTATCAGAGTTTCCGCCGGATCTTCGCCGGCGAGGGCTGGGCCGCGCTCGCCGCCAGGGGGGCGCAGGTGCAGCGCCTGCTCTGGGCCTCGACCAGCGTGAAGAACCCCGCCTATCCCGACACGCTCTATGTCGAGCGGCTGATCGGCCGCGACACGGTGAACACCATGCCGCCGGCGACGATGGACGCCTTCCGCGATCACGGCACGGTGGTGCATGATGCGGTGGAACATGAGGTCGAGGCGGCGCATGCCGCGCTGACCGCGATCGAGGCGCAGGGGATTTCGCTGGCGAGCGTCACCCAGGACCTGGTCGAGGACGGCGTGCGGCAGTTCGCCGAGGCGTTCGACAAGCTGCTCGGCGCGGTCGCGGCGAAGCGCGAGGCGCTGGTCGCGGTCAATCCGGCGCGCATCGAGGCGCCGGAGGAGATCGCCCGCGCGGTGGACGAGGCCGCCGCTGGCTGGCGGGACGATGGCACGATCCGCCGGCTCTGGGCGGGCGATGCCCGCGTGTGGAGCGGGGCGGACGAGGCGGACTGGCTCGGGTGGCTCGGCATTGTCGGGCAGGAACACGCGCATGTCGGCACGCTGGTCCGCTTCGCCAACACGATCCGCGAGGCCGGCTTCACCCATGTCGCACTGCTCGGCATGGGCGGATCGAGCCTCGGGCCCGAGGTGCTCGCCACCAGTTTCGGCCACCGTCCCGGCTGGCCGCGGTTTCACATGCTCGACAGCACCGATCCCGCGCAGCTCCGCGCGCTGGAGGCGAAGCTCGACCTGGCGAGGACGATGTTCATCGTCTCGTCGAAATCGGGCGGCACGCTGGAGCCGAACATCATGCTCGCGCATTTCCGCGCCCGCATGATCGAGACGGTGGGCGAGGCCGGCTGGGCGCGGCATTTCACCGCCGTCACCGATCCCGGCTCCTCGCTCGAACAGGTCGCGAAACAGGCGCAGTTCGCGCATCTGTTCCACGGCGTGAAATCGATCGGCGGGCGCTATTCGGTGCTGTCGAAATTCGGCCTGGTGCCGGCGGCGGCGATGGGGATCGACGTGTCCGACCTGCTGGTGCGGACGGCGCGCATGGTCGCCTCCTGTGCTGCGAGCGTGCCGGCGGACCGCAATCCCGGCGTCCGGCTCGGCCTGCTGCTCGGCACCGCCGCGACGCGGTTCGGCCGCGACAAGGTCACGATCGTGACCACGAAGCGGATCGCCGGGCTTGGCGCCTGGCTCGAACAGCTGATCGCCGAATCCACCGGCAAGCACGGCCACGGGCTGATCCCGGTCGATGGCGAGGCGCTTGGCGCGCCGGCCGTCTATGGCCATGACCGCGTCTTCGCCCAGCTCGTGCTCAGGGGTGAGGAGGATGAGGCCCAGGATGCAAGGCTCGCCGCACTGGCGCAGGCCGGGCATCCGGTGGTGCGGATCACGCTCGACGACGTCGCCCAGATCGGCCAGGAATTCTTCCGCTGGGAAATGGCGACCGCGGTGGCCGGCGCCATCATCGGCATCAACCCGTTCGACCAGCCGGATGTCGAGGCGAGCAAGGTGAAGACCCGCGCGCTGACCGACGCCTACGAGGCGGGCACGGCGGTGGCATCCCCCGCGCCGGCATTCAGCGCCAACGGCGTGGCCATCTTCGCCGACGCCGCCAATGAAGCGGCACTCGGCCGGCACAACACGCTGTCCGCCTGGGTGAAGCAGCATTTCCATCGCGCCGGGGCCGGGGATTATATCGGCCTGCTCGCCTATATCGAGCAGACGCCCGCGCATGAGGCGGCGCTGGCCGCCATCCGGCTGCGGCTGCGCGATGCCCGCAAGGTTGCGACCTGCGTCGGCTTCGGGCCGCGCTTCCTCCATTCCACCGGCCAGGCCTACAAGGGCGGGCCGAACACAGGCGTATTCCTGCAGATCACCGCCGACGACGCGGCGGATCTCCCCGTGCCCGGCCATCGCTACAGTTTCGGCCAGGTGAAGGGGGCACAGGCGGAAGGCGATCTCGGCGTTCTCGTCGAACGTGAGCGCCGGGCCATCCGCGTTCACCTCACCGAGGTGGAGGCGGGGCTGGCCGAACTGGCGAAGGCCATCGACCACGCCTTCGCCTGAGCCTCGAGCATCATCCGGTCAGATGAAACCATCTGACCGGACAAGGATGCTCAGGCTAACAGACTACAGAGCACGACATCCGATCCGGATGGATCGGAACATGCTCTAGCGGGCGCGCAGCTCCGCGCCCGACCGGAGACCATTGACGAGCGCCTGGCACGGCGGCCCCGCATCGCGGGACCGTCAGCGGCCCGGCGCGGCAACAGGAACGGAGACAGAGCCATGAAGATCGGTGTGATCGGCCTTGGCCGGATGGGCGCCAACATTGCCCGCCGCCTGATGCACGGCGGCCATGACTGCGTGGTGTTCGACACATCCGCGAAGGCCGTCGAGACGCTTGCGGCGGAAGGTGCGACGGGGGCGCGCGACCTCGCCGGCCTCGTGCGGGCGCTGGACCCGCCGCGCGTCCTCTGGGTGATGCTGCCGGCCGGGCGGATCACCAGCGAGACGATCGACGCGCTAGGCGAGATGCTCGGGCGGGACGATGTCGTCATCGACGGAGGCAACAGCTTCTATCGCGACGATATCGCTCATGCCACGCGGCTGAACCGCAAGGGAATCCATTTCGTCGATGTCGGCACCTCGGGCGGCGTGTGGGGGCTGGAGCGCGGCTATTGCATGATGATCGGCGGCGAGGACGAGGTCGTCCGCCGGCTCGATCAGGTGTTCCGCACGCTGGCGCCGGGGCTTGGCGGGATCGAGCGCACGCCCGGCCGCGCCGCGCGCGATCCGCGGGCCGAGCTGGGCTACATCCATGCCGGGCCGAACGGCGCCGGGCATTTCGTCAAGATGGTGCATAACGGCATCGAATACGGGTTGATGCAGGCCTATGCCGAAGGGTTCGCGATCCTGCGCAACCGCGACGCCGAAGCGCTGCCCGAAGCGGAGCGATATGATCTCGATGTCGCCGACATCGCCGAGGTGTGGCGGCGCGGCAGCGTGATCTCCTCCTGGCTGCTCGACCTCACCGCCGCGGCGCTGGCGCGCGACGGGGCGCTGTCCGACTATAGCGGCTATGTCGAGGATTCCGGCGAGGGGCGCTGGACGATCAACGCCGCGATCGAGGAGGCGGTGCCGGCGGATGTGCTGACCGCCGCCCTCTTCGCCCGCTTCCGCTCCCGCCTCGATCATACCTTCGGCGAGAAGATCCTCTCGGCCATGCGCCAGGGGTTCGGCGGCCATCTGGAGCAGGGGCAGGGCGCGCAAGGGCAGGGCGGCACGACGCCGGGAGGTGCGGCATGACCGCGCCGGCGCAACCCTCCCGCCAGCCGGATGCGGCACCCGCCGGGCCGTGCAGCGTGGTGATCTTCGGCGCCGCCGGCGACCTGACCCGCCGGCTGCTGGTGCCGGCCCTGTTCAACCTTGCCAATACCGGGCTGGTGAACGAGCATTTCGGCCTGCTGGGCGCCGATATCGCCGATCTCGATGCCGCCGGCTGGACCGGCTCGCTGCGCGCGATGCTGGAGAGCTTCGTCGGCGATCCCGAGGCCGAGGACCAGATCGGCCAGGTCGACGATGCGGCGTGGAATCGCCTGACCGCGCATGCCGACTATGTGAAGGGCGATTTCACCGAGGATGCGTTCTACGAAGCCCTGAAATCCCGGCTGGAGGCGATCGAAGCCGCGCAAGGCACCGGCGGCAACCGGCTGTTCTACCTCGCCGTGGCCGACCGGTTCTTCGCGCCGATCGTCGAGCATCTCGGCCGCGCCGGCCTGCTGGCCGAGCACGCGGCGGGTGAGGGGGCGGCGAGCGAGAGGGCGTGGCGGCGGATCGTCGTCGAGAAACCGTTCGGCCATGACCTCGCCTCGGCCAGGGCGCTGAACCGGCGGTTGCTCGACGTGGTCGCGGAGCGGCAGATCTACCGGATCGATCATTTCCTCGGCAAGGAAACGGTGCAGAACATCATGGCGCTGCGGTTCGGCAACGGACTCTTCGATCCGCTCTGGAACCGCGACCGCATCGATCACGTGCAGATCACCGTGGCCGAGACGGTCGGCGTCGAAGGGCGGGCGAAATTCTACGAGCAGGCCGGCGCGCTGCGCGACATGGTGCCCAATCATGTGTTCCAGCTCGTCGCGATGGTCGCGATGGAGCCGCCGGTGGGCGTGCGGGCCGAGGCGATCCGCGACAAGAAACTCGAACTCTTCTCCGCCATCCGCACGATGCGGCCGGAGGATGCGGTGCGCGGGCAATATGGCGCGGGCGAGGCGTCCGGCCGCACGGCGCGCGCCTATCGCGAGGAACCGGGCGTTGCGGCGGCGTCGGACACCGAGACTTATGTCGCGCTGCGCCTTGCCATCGACAACTGGCGCTGGGCCGGCGTGCCCTTCTATCTGCGCACCGGCAAGCACCTCGCCGAACGCATGACGGAAATCGCCATCCGCTTCCGCAAGCAGCCGCTGGCGCCGTTCAAGGGCGCGTCGATCGGCGATCTGCCACCCAACTGGCTGGTGCTGCGCATCCAGCCCGATGAGGGCATCGCCATCGAGTTCGAGGTGAAGCAGCCCGGCCAGACCATGCGGCTTGCCCCGGCGCGGATGCAGTTCCGCTATCGCGACCGCTTCCGGCCGGAGCCGAATGTCGGCTACGAAACCCTGCTCTATGATTGCATGATCGGCGACCAGACGCTGTTCCAGCGGGCCGACATGGTCGAGGAAACCTGGCGCGTGGTCGGCGATGTGCTCGCTGACTGGGCCAGCCGGAAGGCGGAGGGATTTCCGAACTACCGCAGCTTCAGTGAAGGCCCGGAGGCGGCGGACCGGCTGCTGTCCGAGGATGACCCGACGCGGCGGTGGCGGCCGGTCGCGCTCGATCCCGCGGAGCACGGGGCGTGAGACGTGCGATCGATCTCGTGATCGCCGATGTCGACGGCACGCTGGTGACTGACGACAAGCGGCTGACGATGGCGACGCGGCAGGCCGTTGCCGCCTTGCGCGAGGCGGGCATCCGTTTCGCGATCACCAGCGGGCGGCCGCCGCGCGGCATGCGGATGCTGAGCGCGCCGCTCGGTATCGACACGCCCCTCGCCGGCTTCAACGGCGGCGTGATGATGGCGCCGGATTTCAGCCATGTCGTCGCCGCGCACGATCTCGATGACGGGGTGATCGGCCGGGCGGTCGGGTTGCTCGACGATCACGGGCTCGATGCCTGGCTCTATACGCATGACCGCTGGCTGGTGCGCGACGGCGCCGCGCCGCATGTCGCGCGCGAGCGGCGGACGGTGGCGTTCGACCCCGAGATCGTCGGGCGGTTCGACCTTGCCGGCCTGCATGGCGTGGTCAAGATCGTCGGCGTGACCGACGATGCGGTGCGGATGCAGGCCTGCCGCGAGGCCGCGCGCGAGGTGCTCGGCGAGGGTGTGACGGCGAATTGCTCGCAGCCCTATTATCTCGACATCACCAGCACGCAGGCGAACAAGGGCGCGGTGGTCGACGCGCTGGCCGAGCGTCTGGGCATTCCGCACGCGCGGATCGCGACCATCGGCGACATGCCCAACGATGTCGCCATGTTCGCCCGCAGCGGTTGCGCGATCGCAATGGGCAACGCGGATGATGATGTGAGGCGCAAGGCCCATTACACGACATCGACGAATGACGAGGACGGCTTTGCCGAAGCGATGCGGCGCTTCGTGCTGGAGGGGAGAACCGGATGAAACCCGTGCGTGGTGAACTTGTCGTGGTGCCGGATGCAGAAGCCTTCGCGGACCAGGGGGCGCGGCTCTTCGCGGCGGCGGCGGCGGCGGCGGCGGGCGAGCGCTTCGTCGCCTGCATTGCCGGCGGATCGACCCCGCGGGCGCTGTATGAGCGGCTCGCCGAGGCGCCGTGGCGCGAGACGATCGACTGGGCGCGCATCGATCTCGTGCTCGGCGACGAGCGCTTCGTCGCGCCGGAGGACGCGAAGAGCAATGTCCGGATGATCCGCGAGGCGCTGGTCGACCGGCTGCCGGTGCCGCCCCGCCTGCATCCGGTGCCCTTCGCCGGCATGACCGTCGATCAGGCCGCCGCCGCCTATCAGCTTGACCTCGCCGCGATCCATGGCGGGGAACTGCTCGATCCGGCGCGTCCGGTCTTCGATCTGTGCCTGCTCGGCATGGGCGATGACGGGCACACCGCCTCGCTGCTGCCCGGGCAGGAGGATCTGCTCGGCGAGCGGCAGCGCTGGGTGATGCCGGTGACCAAGGGGCGGCCGGAGCCGCGCGTCACCCTGACCTACCCGATCCTGGAGAGCGCGCGGCTGGTGGTGTTTCTCGTCTCCGGTGCCGGCAAGCGCGAGATGCTCGACCGCGTTCTCGGCGGCGCCGATCGCGATGCTCCGGCAGCCCGCCTCGCGCCGGCGGGGCGGCTGGTCTGGCTCGCCGATCGGGCCGCCGCCGGGCGCTGGGCAGGCTGAGGGGCGCGGCGCATGGGCATTGATCCTGAAATTGGCAAGCGTGCCGTGGCGCGCGAAGCCGCCGGTCTCGTCGCCGCCGGCATGCGGGTGGGGCTCGGCACCGGGACGACGGCGGCGCACTTCATCGACGCGCTGGCCGCGCGCGTCCGCGCCGAGGCGCTCGACATCGCATGCGTCGCGACGTCGGAGCAGACGGCGGCACAGGCGGAGGCGCTCGGCCTGCGCCTCGCCCCGTTCGATGCGGCGCTCGATCTCGCGGTCGATGGCGCCGACGAGATCGAGTTCGGCACGCTGCGGCTGATCAAGGGCGCCGGCGGCGCGCTGCTGCGCGAGAAACTGGTGGCGCAATCGGCGCGGCGCTTCATCGTCATCGCCGATCGGCGCAAGCTGGTCTCACGGCTCGGCACGCGGGCGCGTCTGCCGGTCGAGATCGTCCAGCACGGGGCGGAGCGGACCTGCGCGCGTCTCGCCGAGCTGGGGCTTGCCCCGGCGCTACGCATTGCGGCGGGGACGCGGTTCATCACCGATGGCGGCCATCACATCGCCGATTGCACCCTGCCGGCGGATATCGCGCCGGAGGCGCTCGACTCTGGCTTGCGCACGATCGCCGGCGTTGTCGAGACCGGGTTTTTCCTCTCGGGCTGTGCTGCGGCGATCATCGGCGATGAGCATGGCGCGATCCGCAACTTCGACGGCGATCCGGTTTCGTCCGCCGGGCTGGCGCCGGTTGCCGCCATGCTGCGCCGCCTCGACCTGCCGAAGCCGGTCGCACCGCCGCGCCTCGCGGTCATGGGGGTGTCGGCATCCGGCAAATCCACCATCGGCCTGTTGCTGGCCGATGCGCTCGGCGTGCCGTTCTGCGACGGCGATGATCTGCACCCGCAGGCGAACCGGGCGAAGATGCACGCGGGCAAGCAGCTCGACGACGAGGACCGGATGCCCTGGCTGCACCGCATCGCCATGCGCCTTGCGGAATGGCGGAGGACGGGCACGGGCGGCGTGATCGTCAGCTCGCTGCTGACGCGCCGTTATCGCGACCTGGTGCGCGGCGGTGCGGGTCCATTCACGCTCGTTCATCTCGACGGGTCGCGAGAGCTGCTCGCCGCGCGGATCGCGGCGCGGCGCGGCCATTTCATGCCGGCCTCGCTGCTCGACAGCCAGCTCGCAACGCTGGAGCCGCCGGCGGCGGACGAGGATCCGATCGTCATGAACATCGATGCGCCGCCCTTTTCCATCGTGCGGCGGATCGTCGCCGAACTCGCGCGGCGACAGGGAGGCTGACAAGCAGTTTTGCAATGTCTGCCGCGGCCGCGGCGCGGCGGCGGACCCATGGCAGCGGGAGACAATCATGAGCCAGAGAATTGAGGATTACGCGATCATCGGCGACCGGCAGACGGCGGCGCTGGTGGGCAAGGACGGATCGATCGATTTCCTGTGCCTGCCGCGCTTCGATTCCGATCCGTGTTTCGCGGCACTGCTCGGCACGCGCGAGAACGGCCGTTGGCGGATCGCCCCGGATTTGCCGGTGCGCCGGGTGGAGCGGCGCTACCGGCCGGAGACGCTGGTGCTGGAAACCGATCTTCACACCGATGACGGCGCCGTCAGGATCACCGACTGCATGGTGCCGCATCCGCATGACACGACGCGGCTGGCCCGCATCGTCACCGGCCTGTCCGGGCGGGTCGCGATGCGGCTCGATCTCGTCTTCCGCTTCGGCTTCGGCGGGGTCGTGCCCTGGGTGCAGCGGCTGCCGGGCCATGAGGGGCTGGTCGCCATCGCCGGGCCGGACATGGTGGTGGTGTGGGGCGATGTGCCGATGACCGGGCGTAACCAGCACACCGAGGCGGCGTTCAGCGTCGCCGCCGGCGAGACGGTGGAATTCGGCCTCGAATGGCTGCCCTCGCACCGGCGGGTGCCGCGGCGGTTCAACGTCGCGGCGGGGGTGGAACAGGCGGCGGAGAGCTGGCGCGGCTGGGCGCGGCGTGTGCCGGTGGCCGGGCAGTGGGCGGAGATCGTCCGCCGGTCGCTGATCACGCTGCGGGCGCTGACCCATTGGGAGACCGGCGGGATCGTCGCCGCGGCGACGACCTCGCTGCCCGAGCAGCTCGGCGGCGGGCGCAACTGGGATTACCGGTTCTGCTGGCTGCGTGATGCGAGTTTCACACTGCAGGCGCTGATGAATGCGGGCTATCGCGAGGAGGCGCATGCCTGGTCGCGCTGGCTCGACCGCGCGATCGCCGGCGGCGCGGATGATATCCAGATCATGTATGGCATCGCCGGCGAGCGGCGGCTGGAGGAGCGGACGATCGACTGGCTCGACGGCTATGAGGGCTCGCGCCCGGTGCGCGCCGGCAATGCCGCGGCCGGGCAGCGCCAGCTCGATGTGTTCGGCGAGGTGATGAACGCGCTCTACCAGGCGCATGTCGGCGGCGCGCAGCGGGACGAGAACAGCTGGAGCATCCGCCGCGTGCTGCTCGAAACCCTTGAGCGGATCTGGGCCGAGCCGGATGAGGGGATCTGGGAGGTGCGCGGCGGGCGGCAGCAATTCGTCCATTCCAAGGTGATGGCCTGGGTCGCCTTCGACCGGGCGATCCGCTCGGTCGAGGATTATGGCTATGACGGGCCGGTGGAGCGCTGGCGCGAGATCCGCCGGCAGATCCACGACGAGGTCTGCGCGAAGGGGTTCGACAGCGGGATGAACAGCTTCGTGCAGGCCTATGGCTCGAAGACGCTCGATGCCAGCCTGCTGCTGATGACGATCGTCGGCTTCCTGCCGCCGGAGGATCCGCGCATGCGCGGCACCATCGCCGCGATCGAGCGGACCCTGTTGCAGGACGGGTTCGTCCGCCGCTACGACACGCAGTCCGGCAAGGACGGTCTGGAGGGCAACGAGGGCGTGTTCCTCGCGTGCAGCTTCTGGCTGGTGGACAATTACGCGATGATGGGCCGGCAGGAAGAGGCCGAGGCCCTGTTCGAGAAACTCGTTGCCCTGCGCAACGATGTCGGGCTGTTCGCCGAGGAATACGACACGGTCAACCGCCGGCAGATCGGCAATTTCCCGCAGGCCTTCACCCATGTCGCGCTGGTCAACGCGGCGCTGCGGCTCAGCGGCGCGGCACAGGTGGCGGGATAGGGGCCGGGCGGCGCATCGTCATTGACCGCTGCCGATCGCCGGGGACAGGATTACCAAATCTTCATCCAAGCGTGCGACGATCCGCCACCGGGTCCGGGAGACTGCCATGCCACGCCTTGCCAATCGCCTTGTCATTCGCCTCGCCGTGACGGTTGCCCTGGCGCTCGCCATGGTGCCGATCCTCGGCGGTAGGGCGCGCGCGGGTGAGGAGCAGCTGATTCTGACGCCGGGCAACATGCTGGCGCGAACCCATTCGACCGCGCTGCTCTTCACCATCACCGGCACCTATCGGCAGCTCTCCGGGACGCTCGTGTTCGACCCCGCGGCGAATACCTGCCGGATCGACGTGACATTCGTCACCGCCAGCCTCGCCTTGCCGAACGCGCTGGTGCGCGCGCAGGTGTTGTCGCGCGGGTTTCTCGATCCCGAGCAGTATCCGCAGACAAGCTTCACCGGGCATTGTGCCGCGGGCGGCACAAGGATCGACGGCAAGCTCACGATGCACGGGCAGACCCATCCGTTCAGCATGGTCCTGACAAAGCGGATGGCCGGCGGCAGGCTGGTCGGGTTTCACACGGTCGGCCGGCTGGACCGGCAGCGCTGGGGGATCGATGGGCTGAACATGCTGGTCGGCCGCACCATCACCGTGATCGACGACATCTCGCTTGACGGTCGGCGGCCGAACCCGGCCGGCTGACGCCATTCAGGCCTGCGCGCGGGTGGCAGGCGCGTGTGTGGCAGGCGGGCGGGCGTTGCGTGTCAGTGCGCGGCCGGCGGGCGCAACTCGCGCCGGAGGATCTTGCCGACCGGGGATTTCGGCAATTCCTCGTGGCGGAACTCGACGATCTTGGGCATCTTGTAGGAGGTGAGGTTGCGCCGGCAGTGTTCGAGCAGTGCCGCCTCGGTCAGCCGGTCCGATTTCGGCACGACCACGATCTTCACCCGCTCGCCGGAGACAGCGTCGGGAACGCCGATGGCAGCGGCCTCCCGCACGTCCGGGTGCATCATCACCACCTCCTCGATCTCGGAGGGATAGACGTTGAAGCCCGAGACCAGGATCATTTCCTTCAGCCGGTCGACGAGGCGGATGAAGCCCCGCTCGTCCATCACCCCGATATCTCCGGTTGCCAGCCAGCCCGCCGCATCGATCACCAGCGCGGTCTCCGCCGGGCGCTGCCAGTAGCCGCGCATCACCTGCGGGCCGCGCACGCAGATCTCGCCTTCCTCGCCGATGCCGGCCCAGCTGCCATCGGCACGGCGCAGCCGCACCATGGTCGAGGGCAGCGGCAGGCCGACCGTGCCGTTGAAGCCCATCCGGTCGGGATGGTTCATGTCGATCGGGTTCATGCAGACCACGGGCGAGCATTCGGTCAGGCCATACCCCTCGCTCACCGGCAGGCCGGTGGTGGCCTGCCAGCGCGCCGCGACGTCGGCCCGGGTCGCGGCGCCGCCGGCGATGACGAGGCGCAGGCGCGAGACGTCGAGGCGGCGAAACCCCTCATGGTCCAGCAGGTTGCTGAACAGGGTGTTGATCCCGACCATCACCTCGAATTTTTCGTGGCGGATGCTGCGCAGCACGTGGCCGGTATCGCGGGGGTTGGCGATCAGCACGTTGCGGCCGCCGAGCGCCATGAACATGAACAGGTTCACCGTCAGCGAAAACACGTGATAGAGCGGCAACAGGGTGAGGATGTTCAGCCGTGCGCCGGCGGCTTCACCGCCGCTCCAGGCCGAGGTCTGCAGGATGTTGGCGATGATGTTGCGGTGGGTGAGCATCGCGCCCTTGGCAACGCCGGTCGTCCCGCCGGTATATTGCAGGAAGGCGATATCGTCCTGGCCGGTCGGGACCGCGCGCAGGCCGGCTCTGCGTCCCTCCGCCAGCGCGGCGTTGAACCGCACCCCGCGCAGCCGGTGCGGCGGCACCGCCCTTGCGACGTGGCGGACCGAAAAATCGAGCACGAGGCCGCGCAGCCCGCCGATCAGATCGCCGATCGCGGCGATGACGACGGTTTCGACCCCGGTGCCCTCGATCCCGCGTTCGGCGGTGGCGGCGAAGGTCTCGAACACCACGAGCAGGCGCGCGCCGCTGTCGCGCAACTGGTGGTGCAACTCACGAGGGGTGTAGAGCGGATTGACGTTGACGACGGTGGCGCCGGCCAGCAGCGTGCCGAAGACCGCGACCGGGTATTGCAGCGAATTCGGCATCATCAGCGCAACGCGGTCGCCTTTGCCGAGCCCGCGCGATTGCAGGAACCCGGCGAAGGCCCGCGCCCGCTCAAGTGTTTGCGCATAGGTCATCGGCGCGCCGGCGCTGACGAAGGCCGGGTGCGGACCATGCTCCCGCACCCAGGCTTCCAGCATGTGGTTGAGCGAGGGAATGGCATCGAGCTGTTCTTCGATGTCGTGCGGAACGCCGTCGCGATAGGCGCCGAACCAGATGCCGTCCGTCGTGGCGTGGTCCTCGTATGTCACGGTCATCCGGTTGTCCTCCGTGAAATGCGGCAGGCGAAGATCCACCCTCGCCTGGCAATGATCCGTGATGGATGTTGTCTTTTGGTTAACGAGGTTACGTATACGACAATCAGTTCGGCTGACAAGGGGTCACGCGGAGATGTGAAGCGCCACGCCAGGCGCCGCGCGCAGACGCAAAGACTCGACACCATGGGTCGCGATCAGCGAGACATGGTATGAGTGGCCAAAAGCAGCGCCCGCGATCATCCGGTCAGGGCGAGCGATCCTGCCGGATGATGCGGGCGGCGGCGGTCAGGAAGCGGGGCGGAGTGCGGCGATCTCGCGCCAGGCGTGGCATGCGCCGGTATGCGGATCGATGACGACCGGCAGAACCCAGCGATGGGCGAACAGGCGCCGGATTGTGGCATTGCCGGCGACGGCGGCCTCGACGCGGGCGGCCGGCGCATGGATGACGACGAGCAGCCGCTGCGGCACATGCGCCGGGGTGCCGTCGTCATGGAACAGCGACTGGCGGGGCAGGCCGGTCCGCAGGTCGCCGCCATTGCCGAGCACCACGCCGATCCGGCCGACCGGGTTGTGCAGCGTCTTGTCGCCGGCGCCGAGGCGGTCGTTGTCGATCGTCGAGAACAGGTACTGGCAGTTGATCCATTGTGCGACGACCATCGGTGCCGCGAGGATGGCCGCCAGCGCCGCGCCGCTGTTGTCGTTTTCCCAGTCATAGCTGTGCAGGAAGGCGCGGCCGCCGAGATCGGCATCGCGGGTCATGGCGCGCGGGCCGATAATGAAGGCGGCGTTGCCGGTGAGGCCCCATTCGGGCCGGACATCCGCCCAGTGCGCGGCGGCCGTGTCGGGATCGTCGGTGGCGCGGCCCGGTGAAGCCGCGCGCGCGGCCCGGCTCGCGGCGGCGGCGCGGGCGAGATCGCGCGCGAGGGCGTCGATCGCCGCGGCGTGGCTGGCGGGGGCGGAAGCGGTGTCGAACAGGGTCACGGTTTCGGCCGTGGTGTTGTGTTCGGCGGCGAGGAACCAGGTACCCTCGGGGATCGGCTTGCCCTCCGCCGCGAGGGAGGTGCGAACCGCCTCGTCATTGAGGATGGCCGCCAGCGTGCGCGCATTGGCGCCGCCGCCATGGCCGCCGCAGGCGCCGCAATCCAGCGTCGAGCGATAGGGGTTGTTGCTGGCCTCGGCAGCATGGCCGACCAGCACGACGAGCGGCGCGGTGCCGGCCGTCGGCAGGCCGGTGAGGTCGAACAGCGCGCGGGCGCTGGCAAGCCGGGTCTCGAAGGGCAGGCCGGTGCATGTGCCATGCGGCGCGATTGCCGGCGCGAGGTGGGTCGGGTCGCCGTGCCACAGCCGCCGCAGCCGCCGCATCGCGCGCGGCGCCAGCGTGTTGGCGATCATCATCGCGGCCCCCAGCGGGCCCGCGGCCTCGGCGGTGGCGAAGCTGGTGCCGAGACCCGTCTTCAGCTCGCCAAAGCTCGCATTGGCCCGCGCCCCGGCGCGCCCGGCGGCAAGGCTGCGGCGGGCCGCCGCATCCGCTCCTGGCGCTGCGGCGAGTTCGAGATCGTGCAGCGGCGTGGCGAGTGCGGGAAGCTGCGGCCGGCGCTCGCCATCCGGCAGGCGCAGCGCGATGGGCAGGCCGAAAAATCCGGCATAGCCGAAGGTTTCGTAGGCGCCGGCCGCTTCGACCGCGCGGCGCAGCGGCTCCGACCGCACATCGATGCAGAAGACGAGTTGCGCTGCCGCGGGCGCGGCATCGGCGGTATGGTGCGGCTGGCGGGCGATGCGGGCGATCAGGTCGTCGCGATAGGCGCGCTCGGCGGCGTGCTGGAAGATCAGGCCGAGATCGGTGTCGTCCATCGCCGCGATATCGTCGAGCGCGGGGGCGGCGAGCACCGGCGAGAACCCGAAATGCCGGGCGATGCTGGCCCGGGTGGCGGCGGCCGCGTCACGCGGTGCGGGGAAGGCGGCGGCCGGCGCGCCGAGGGCGAGATCGCCGAGCAGCAGGAGCGCGATCAGGTCGGCCATGCTGGCCGGCGCGGCTTCGGTCTGCTCCCGTCCGGCATGCGCCTCGCGCCAGTTGATATGGCCGGCCCAGCCCGGCAGCCGTGCGACGCGCGCCGTCAGTGCTGCCATGCGGCCGGCATCCGGCACGCCCAGCCGGTCGAGCGCCCAGGCGATGGCGGGCAGGGCGGCACGCGGCGCCTGGCCCAGAAGGTCGGGGCGCGCCGCGAAGGCCGGCTCGTGCGGCAGCATGCCGAGCACGGCGGCGTAGAGTCCGAGGCTGCTGCCGGGCAGTTTCAGCGCGGCGGTGCCACGGTCGAAGAAGGTGGCGCACCAGCGGGCGACGAGCATCGCGGCAGGATCGGCGGGCGCGGGCATCGGCGGTGATGGCGGCAGGTCGAACAGTCGTGCCATCAGGCAGTCGAACGGGGTGACGTCCGGGCCAAGGCTGTGGAAGGCTGCATCCAGCCCGCCGAGCCGCTCGATCGCGATATCGCGCACGGCATCGCGCGGCGGCTGGCCCCGTTGCGCGAGGCTGCGCCAGAGATCGAGCTGCAGTGCCGCGCGGGCGCCATACTGCCGCGCCCCGGCGCGGATCGCGGTTTCGAACGGATGGTCCTCGAAGGCGGCGAGCGGGTTGACCGCGATAGCGCCATCCAGCGGCCAGAGCGCGGGGACGGCGCGCGCCGCGGCGGCGATCTGGGCGTCCAGCGTTTCGGTGGCCTCGGGAGCGGCGAAAGTGGGTCTGGCGAGATCGACATTCATGGGTCGGGTCCTTTCAGGCGTTCAGCAGCCGGACATGCAGCGGGCGGGGCAGGCCGGTTCCGCCCTGGCGCAGCAGCGCCTGCGCGACGCCGCCGGCGAGGAAGAGGGCCGCGAGCGCGAACACGAGGCCATCGCCGCCGGGGGACGCGGTGGGTGGGGCGGCGAGCAGCGCCTCGGTCGCGCCGAGCCCGGCGAGGTACAAGCCCGACAGGACGGGCAGCAGCAGGAACATCCGCTTCGTGCCGGCCGAGAGGGTGGCGCCAACCCCGGTGGCGATTGCCAGGGCGGTGGGCAGCAGCGCCGCGCCGGTGACCAGGCCATGAGCATCGAGCCAGGCGATGGCAGCGAGGGCGAGCAGTGCCGCGATCGCGGTGATGGCTGCGCCCTGCGGCCGCGCTGGCCGCAGCACCGGGCCGATGGCGGCGCCGGAACCGAGGAACAGCCAGGCCTTGAACAGCCCGTGCGCGAAGAGGTGCCAGAGCGCCGCGGCATCGCCGCCGAGGCCGCAGGTGAGGATCATGAAGCCCATCTGCGCGATGGTCGATCCGGCGAGGGATTGCTTGATCTCCGGCCGGACGAGCTGGAGGAAGCCGCCCCAGAATGCCGCGAACAGGCCGGCGCCGATGGCGAGCGCCTGCACCGCCGGTGCGGCGGCGAGCACGGCGGCGAAGCGGATCAGCAGGAAGCCCCCGGCATTGACGAGACCGGCATGCATCAGGGCGGAGACCGGGGTGGGCGCCGTCATCGAGCGCATCAGCCAGGCGGAGAACGGCGGCAGGGCCGAGCGGGCCATCGCGGCGAGGAGGAGCAGGCCGGCGGCAAGGCCCTGGAGCGCGGCCGGCAGCGATGCGGCGCCGTTGATCATCGCCGCAATGTCCGGCGAGCCCGTATGGGCGCCGAGCAGGGCGAGGGCGGCAAGGAGTGCCGCATCGCCGATCACGAAGGCGCGCCGTGCCTGCTGCGCGGCAGCCGCGGCGGCGGGCGTCCCGGCATGGCCGATCAGCCCGGCAAGCAACTGGCCGCTGGCGACCCAGACCGGCAGGAACACCAGCGCATTGCCGGCATGGACGAGCACAAGAACCGAGGCCAGCAGCAGCGAAACCCGCGTTGCATAGGCACGGCGGCGCGGATCGGCGCGCATGTAACGGGTGGAGAAGGACAGCACCACGGCGCCCACGAAGCTGGTGAGCAGGGTGAGGCTCGCGGCGAGTCCGTCGGCCGGGCCGGGTGCGGCCCAAAGCTGCGCGATCAGCCCGGCCGCGGCGGCGAGGCTTGCCCAGCCGGCGCGTTCCGCGCGCCGCAGGCTGCGCTCGCCGCTGCGATCCGCCGCGGCGAAGGCGGCGCCACCAAGGGCGAAGCAGGCGGGAAGATAAGAAAAATCCATGTGCGGGCTCCTTCCCGCAATCCGGTATGACAAGGGCATTGATTTGTGAAACGAGTTATCGATATCTCAAGCATTGGAAAAATTAATGATGAGATGCCGATGCCCCTTCGCACCCTCGATCTCGACCTGCTGCGCAGTTTCGTGACCATCGCCGATGCGGGCGGCTTCACCCGCGCCGGGGAGATGCTGGGGCGCACGCAATCCGCCGTTAGCCTGCAGATGAAACGCCTTGAGGACATGCTCGGCCGGCCGGTCTTCGCGCGCGGGCCGCGCCATCTGCGCCTGACCGACGAAGGGGAACGCCTGCTCGGGCATGCGCGGCAGCTGCTGCGGCTGAACGATGCGGCGCTTGCCGATCTGCTGGAGCCGGAAGTCGCGGGGCTGGTGCGGCTCGGCGTGCCGGAGGATTTCGCCACGGTGCATCTGCCGAAGGTTTTGGCGGCCTTCGTGGATGCGCATCCGAGAGTCGAGCTGGAAGTGACCTGCGATCTGACGCTCAACCTGGAGGAGGGGTTCCGGGCCGGGCGATTCGATCTCGTGCTGGTCAAGCGGGAGCCGGATGTGGCGCTGGAGGGCACGCGGGTCTGGCGCGAGCCGCTGGTCTGGGTGGCGCGGGACCGGCTTTCGGTCCCCGGGCAGGGGCCGGTGCCGCTGATCGTCTCGCCGCAGCCCTGCGTATATCGGCGGCGGGCCGTCGCGGCGCTGGATGCGATCGGCTGCCCCTGGCGCTGCGCCTATACCTCGACCAGCCTTGCCGGAACCCAGGCAGCGGTGCGCGCCGGCCTCGGCGTCGCCGTGCTGCCGCGGGAGATGTGCCCGGATTTCCTGACGCCGTTGCCGCAGGGCGACCGGCTGCCGCCGCTCGCCGATACCGAGATCGCGCTGATCGAGTTGCCCGGCGCCTCGGCGACGGCGCACCGGTTTGCCCAGCACGTCGCCGCCGCACTCGAACGCGGGGCATAGAGCATCTTTATCCGATCAGATGCGGCGATCGGGATCAGTTGCGCGATTCGAGGCGCTGGATCGATTTCAGCTGATGGGTGAATGCCGTGCGTCCGCCGGTATGGGACAGGCTCTGGACCGTGGCGCCCTGCTGCTGTTGCGGCCCGCTTGCGGCCGGCATGGCCTGTGCCGCGACCGGGGCTATGCCGACCATGATGGCGAGGGCGGCGGTGATCATCGTTCTTGTGCGCATGGAAAAACTCCGTGTTGGTGATGCGGGACGCGCCCGCTTGCAACGGAGATGGGTCGCCGCGGGTGGCGCCGGAACATCCGGGTGGCGGCTAATACTCATGCCGTGCGCGTATGAGCGGGCGGGGCACCGCGAACGCTGCGGTGAACGGTGCGGCGCCGGCACGGCGATGGCGAGGCGCCAGGGCATTGACGCGGACCGCCCGGGTTTGGTTCGATGCGATCATGAAAACAGGAATTCTGCGTTGCGCCTCCCTGGTGGCGCTGTTCGCCGGCCTTGCCGGCGGTCTTTCGGGCTGCGGGCTGGCGGCGGCGCCGTGCCGGGTGACATCGGCGGGGCTGAAGATCATCCCGCTGGTGGGGCCGGTGGCGGCGGCGCCGAGCGATGCCTGCGCCAACGCGATCGACCCGACGCCCACGCGAAGCTGATCCTCTACTCCTCCTGACATCGCCCGCTGCCGCTGAGGGTGCGGAGAGCGTGCACCGCCGCGCCCGGTGCGGACGCGGCGGCGGAGCAAAAGATCAGGCGGAGGCTTTGGCCTCGCGCCGGCGGTCGTGCAGGATGAACTCGGTGTAGCCGTTCGGCTGGGTGCGACCCTTGAGAACGAGGTCGCACGCCGCCTGGAAGGCGATACCGTCGAAGCCCGGCGCAATGTTGCGATAGGCCGGGTCGCCCGCGTTCTGGCCATCGACCACCGCGGCCATGCGCTTCATCGTCTCCATCACCTGGGCCTCGGAGACGATGCCGTGATGCAGCCAGTTGGCGATGTGCTGGGCGGAGATGCGCAGGGTGGCGCGGTCTTCCATCAGCGCGACGTTGTGGATGTCCGGCACCTTGGAGCAGCCGATCCCCTGGTCGATCCAGCGGACGACGTAGCCGAGGATGCCCTGGGCGTTGTTGTCGAGCTCCTGCTGGATGTCGTCCGGCTGCCAGTTCGGGCGGTCGGCCAGCGGGATGGTCAGCAGGTCGGTGAGCGAGCCCATCGGGCGGGAGGCCAGTTCGGCCTGGCGGGCGGCGACATCGACCATGTGGTAGTGCAGGGCGTGCAGCGTGGCCGCGGTGGGCGAGGGCACCCAGGCGGTATTGGCGCCGGCGCGGGGGTGGCCGACCTTCTGGTCGAGCATGGCCGCCATCGCGTCGGGCGCGGCCCACATGCCCTTGCCGATCTGGGCGTGGCCGGGCAGGCCGCAGACGATGCCGATATCGACGTTGCGGTCCTCATACGCCTTGATCCAGGGCGTATTCCTGATCTCGTTCTTGCGGATCATCGGGCCGGCCTCGATCGAGGTGTGGATTTCGTCGCCGGTGCGGTCGAGGAAGCCGGTGTTGATGAAGAAGATGCGGCTGGCGGCGGCGGCGATGCAGGCCTTGAGATTGGCCGAGGTGCGGCGCTCCTCGTCCATGATCCCCATTTTCAGCGTGTCCGGCGCGAGGCCGAGCAGGGCTTCGGTCGCGGCGAAGAGGCTGTTGGCGTAGGCCACCTCGTCGGCGCCGTGCATCTTCGGCTTGACGATGTAGACCGAGCCGGCGCGGGAGTTGCGCAGCCCGCTGGTGCGGCGGATGTCATGCAGGCCGCAGAGGGAGGTCACCACGAGGTCGAGCATCGTCTCGGGGATCGGTTTGCCGGCGGCATCGAGGACGGTGTCGGTATAGATGTGGTGGCCGACATTGCGGACCAGCATCAGCACCCGGCCGGGAAGGGTGAGGGTCGAGCCGTCCGGCGCGGTGTAGGCGCGGTCGGGGTTGAGGGCGCGGGTAAAGGTCTTGCCGCCCTTCTCGACCTGTTCCTCCAGCGTGCCGGCCATCAGGCCGAGCCAGTTGCGGTAGACCAGCACCTTGTCCTCGGCATCGACGGCGGCGACGCTGTCCTCGGCGTCCATGATCGAGCTGATCGCGGATTCGACGATGAGGTCGGCGATGCCGGCCTTGTCCGTCCGGCCGATCGGGCTGGTCGGGTCGATCGCGATCTCGACATGCAGGTTGTGATGGCGGAGCAGGATGGCGGTGGGGGCGGCGGCGTCGCCGCGATAGCCGACGAACTGGTCGGCGTGTTTGAGGCCGGTCTCGCCGCTTTCGAGCACGGCGGCGAGATGGCCGTTGTGCACGCGCAAGGCGCGGATATCGGCGTGGCTGCCGGTCGCCAGCGGGAAATGATCGTCGAGGAAGGCGCGGCCGCGGGCGACGACGGCGGCGCCGCGCTGCGGGTTATAGGCCTTGCCGCGCTCGAGCCCGCCGGATTCGGAAATGGCGTCGGTGCCGTAGAGCGCGTCGTAGAGGCTGCCCCAGCGGGCATTGGCGGCGTTCAGCGCGTAGCGGGCGTTCATCACCGGCACGACGAGCTGCGGGCCGGCGATGGCGGCGATTTCGGGATCGACGCGCGCCGAGGTGACCTTCACCGCGCCGGGCTCGGGCTTGAGATAGCCGATCTCGCGCAGGAAGGCCTCGTAGGCGGCGGGGTCGATCGGCTGGCCACGGCGGGAGCGGTGCCAGTCATCGATCGCGGCCTGGAGACGGTCGCGCTCGGCGAGCAGCTCGGCGTTGCGGGGGGCGTGGCGGGCGACCAGATCGGCAAAACCCTGCCAGAAGGAAGCCGGCGCGAGTCCGGTGCCGGGCAGCGCCTCGGTCTCGATGAACTGGTGAAGCTCGGCGGCGACGCGCAGGCCCGCCGCGTCCACGTAGGTCTGAGTCATTGGTTCGTCTCCTTGATCTGCGCGGTTTTTGGCCAAACCGGCCGGTCTTGTCGAGGGGTGGGAGGCGCTTGCAGCGCTGCCATGGGCAGATCTGCCCCGCCCGGGCTTGATATCGCCGCCTCCCTCCGCAATTAACAGGGCCGATCATGAACATCCGGTGACGCCGGACGGACGAACGACGGAGTTTTCCCGACAGATGAGCGCCTTCAATACCGAAACCGTCACCCAGGTCCATCACTGGACCGATCGGCTGTTCAGCTTCACCGTGACCCGCGATCCGGCGTTCCGCTTCATCGCCGGGCAATTCACCATGATCGGGCTCGAGGTCGAGGGCAAGAAGCTGCTGCGGGCCTATTCGATGGCCAGCGCAAGCTATGACGATCATCTGGAATTCTTCAGCATCAAGGTGCCGGACGGACCGCTGACCTCGCGGCTGCAGCACGTCAAGCCGGGCGATCCGGTGCTGGTGGGGCGCAAGCCGACCGGCACACTGCTGGCCGACAACATGCACCCCGGCGAGCGTCTCTATCTTCTGGGCACCGGCACCGGGCTCGCGCCGTTCATGAGCATCATCCGCGAGCCGGATATCTACGAGCGGTTCAGCCAGGTGGTGCTGATCCATGGCTGCCGGCACATCAGCGACCTCGCCTATGAGGATTACATCACCAAGACCCTGCCGGCGGACGAGTTCATCGGCCCGCAGGTCTCCAGACAGCTGCTCTATTACCCGACGGTGACGCGCGAGCCGTTCCGGCATAACGGGCGGATCACCCAGATTCTCGAAACCGGCAATTTCGGCCCGGGGATCGACCTTCCGCCGCTCGCGCCCAAGGGCGACCGGGTGATGCTCTGCGGCAGCCCTGTCTTTCTCGACGACATGGTGCAGCTGCTGGAGCGGCGCGGCTTTACCGAGGGCAGTTCGTCCCGCCCCGGCGAATACGTGATCGAGAAGGCGTTCGTCGAGAAATGATGCGGGGACGCTGAGGGCGCCGCCGCGCCGGGAGCGGCGCGGTCCAGACCAGTCCGCCGCGCCGGGAGCGGCGCGGGTCAGGCCGATTTGGCCAGGCGGTCGAACCGGAGCAGGCGGGCGAGCAGGGCGGGCATCTCCGCCAGGGGGATCATGTTCGGCCCGTCGGAGGGCGCACGGTCGGGATCCGGGTGGCATTCGATGAAGACCGCGGCGCAGCCGACCGCAAGGGCGGCGCGGGCGAGGATCGGGGCGAATTCGCGCTGGCCGCCCGACGCGGTGCCCTGGCCGCCCGGTTGCTGGACCGAATGGGTCGCGTCGAATACCACCGGATAGCCGGTCTGCGCCATGATCGGCAAAGCCCGCAGGTCGGAGACCAGGGTGTTGTAGCCAAAGGAGGCGCCGCGCTCGGTGAGCAGGATGCGTTCGTTGCCGGTGCTGGCGATCTTGGCGGCGACGTTGCGCATGTCCCACGGCGCGAGGAACTGGCCCTTCTTGACGTTGATCGCCCGACCGGTATGGCCGGCAGCCAGCAGCAGGTCGGTCTGGCGGCAGAGGAAGGCGGGGATCTGCAGCACGTCCACCGCCTCGGCGGCGGGGGCGCACTGGGCGGCGTCGTGCACGTCGGTCAGCACCGGGATGCCGAATTTCGCCCGGATATCGGCGAGGATCTGCAACCCCTGCGCCATGCCGACGCCGCGCCCGGCGGTGAGCGAGGTGCGGTTGGCCTTGTCGTAGCTCGACTTGAAGATCAGGCCGATGCCAAGCTCGCGCGTCATCGCCGCGAGCGCGCCGGCGACCTCGCCCGCATGCTCGGCGCTCTCGATCTGGCAGGGGCCGGCGATGAGGGTGAAGGGCAGGTCGTTGCCGACGCGCAGATCGCCGATCTCGACCGTCTTCATGATCATACCAGCCTCATCTGCTTGACCGCCGCCTCGATGAAGCCGGCGAAGAGCGGATGCGGGTCGAAGGGTTTCGATTTCAGCTCGGGGTGGTACTGCACGCCGATGAACCAGGGATGGTCGGGGTATTCGACGATTTCCGGCAGCAGCCCGTCCGGCGAGAGGCCGGAGAAGCGCAGGCCGGCGGATTCCAGCCGCTCGCGGTAGTGGATGTTGACCTCGTAGCGATGGCGGTGGCGTTCCTCGATCGTCGCGGCGTCGCCATAGACGGCACGGACGAGGCTGCCCTCCACCAGGGTGGCGGCATAGGCGCCGAGGCGCATGGTGCCGCCGAGATTGCCTTCGGCGGCGCGGCGCTCGATCTCGTTGCCGCGGGCCCATTCGGTGAGCAGGCCGACCACCGGCACCTCGCAGGGGCCGAATTCGGTGGAGGAGGCCTGGGGCAGGCCGGCGAGATTCCGCGCCGCCTCGATCACCGCCATCTGCATGCCGAAGCAGATGCCGAGGAAGGGGACGTTGCGCTCGCGGGCGAAGCGCACCGCCTCGATCTTGCCGCCGGTCCCGCGCTCGCCGAAGCCGCCGGGGACGAGGATGCCGTGCACCCCGTCGAGCCGGGCGACGGCGCCGGGCTGCTCGAAGATTTCGGAATCGACCCAGTCGAGCCGGACCCGCACCCGGTTGGCGATGCCGCCATGGGTCAGCGCTTCGCCGAGCGACTTATAGGAGTCGAGCAGGTTGGTGTATTTGCCGACGACGGCGATGGTGACCTCGCCCTCCGGGTTGTGCACCGTCTCGACGATGTGGCGCCAGCGATCGAGATCGGGCTCGGCATCGTGCGGCAGGCTGAAATGGCGGAGCACCTCGCGGTCGAGCCCGGCCTCGTGATACGAGATCGGCACCTCATAGATCGTGCTCACGTCGAGGGCGGGGACCACCGCCTCGGGGCGGACATTGCAGAACAGTGCGATCTTGCGGCGCTCGCCCTCGGGGATCGGGCGGTCGCAACGGCAGATCAGCATGTGCGGCTGGATGCCGACATTCAGCAATTCCTTGACGGAATGCTGGGTCGGCTTGGTCTTCAGCTCGCCGGCGCTCGGGATGTAGGGCACCAGGGTGAGGTGGACGAACATCGCATCGTGCGAGCCGAGTTCGTTGCCGAGCTGGCGGATGGCTTCGAGGAAGGGCAGGCTCTCGATGTCGCCCACCGTGCCGCCGATCTCGACGAGGACGAAATCGAGCCCGGCGGTGTCGCGCAGGATGGCCTGCTTGATGGCGTCGGTGATGTGCGGGATCACCTGCACGGTGGCGCCGAGATAATCGCCGCGGCGCTCGCGGGCGATGACCTCGGAATAGATGCGGCCGGTCGTCGCGTTGTCCGACTTGGTGGCGTGCACACCGGTGAAGCGCTCGTAATGGCCGAGATCGAGATCGGTCTCGGCGCCGTCGTCGGTAACGAAGACCTCGCCGTGCTGGTACGGGCTCATCGTGCCCGGATCGACGTTGAGATAGGGGTCGAGCTTGCGCAGGCGGACCGAATAGCCGCGGGCCTGAAGCAGCGCGCCGAGGGAGGCGGAGGCGATACCCTTGCCGAGCGAGGAAACCACGCCGCCGGTGATGAAGACATACCGGGTCATGGGCCTTCGCCATAGCAGAGGGCGGCGCGGTGCAAAACCCCGCGCCGGGCAAAAGAGGAGATTCGCATTACTGCTTTGTCGGCGCCGGGGCGCTCGGTGCGGGTTTTGCGGGGGGGGCCGTCTTGGATGGCGCCGCCTGGGATGTCGCCTTCTGGGCAGCAACCGGCGCCGCGGGAGCCGATTCGCCAGGGACCGGCGGCAGCGGGGCGAGCGGCGAGGCGGGGGCGGCGTTTCTTGCCGGGCCTGCCGGCGACGGCGCGTTCAGGATCGCCTCGGCCGAGCCGCCGCCGCTGTGCCGGTAGAGCAGGGCGAGAACCAGCGAGAGCACCATGAACAGCGTCGCCAGCACCGCGGTGACCCGTGTGAGCAGGTTGGCGGTGCCGCGCCCGGTCATGAAGCTGCCCATGCCCTGGCTGGTGCCGAGGCCGAGGCCGCCGCCCTCGCTGCGCTGGATCAGCACGACACCGATCAGGGCAATGGTGATGAACGCCTGGAGGACGAGCAGAACGGTAATCATGGGAGCGTGGCGGCCTTTCGGAGTGACGCGCGGGTTCTAGAGCATCAGCCCGCCGGATGGAACCGCCCGGCGGGGTCTGGACATCCGATTGTCGGGTCGATGCTCTGATGACCAGTCAAGATAGAGCACGACATCCGATCCACCGGGATCGGGACGTGCTCTAGTCCCGCGGGGCGGCGGAGGCAATCGCGAGGAAATCCTCTGCCTTGAGGCTGGCGCCGCCGACCAGGGCGCCGCCGACCTCGGGCAGAGCGAGCAGGGCAGCCGCGTTGGAGGGTTTGACCGAGCCGCCATAGAGGATCGGCATCGTCGCCCCGGCGGCGCCGAGCTGGCGGCGCAGGGCAGCGCGGATCGAGGCGTGCATCGCCGCGACATCCTCATCGGTGGGGGTGCGGCCGGTGCCGATCGCCCAGACCGGTTCATAGGCGATGATCCCGGGGGCGATGACGCCGGGCACGGTCTGGCCCGCCAGCTCCTCCGGCAGACTGCCGGCGAGCTGCGCGCGGACCACGGTTTCGGCCTCGCCGGAATCGCGCTCCGCCTCGGTTTCGCCGACGCAGATGATCGGGATCAGGCCGGCGGCGATCGCGGTGCGCGCCTTTTCACGCACGATGGCCGAGGATTCGGCATGATCGGCGCGGCGTTCGGAATGGCCGAGAATGACATGGGTGGCGCCGAGTTCGGCCAGCAGATCGGCCGACAGATCGCCCGTGTGCGCGCCGGAGCGCTGTACCGCGCAATCCTGCGCGCCGAGGGCGACCGGGGCGCCGGCGAGGGCAGCGCGCAGCGGGGCGATCAGCGGCGCCGGCGGGCAGACCAGCAGCTCCGCACCCGGGGACGTGGCGCGCAGCGTTTCGGCATAGGCGGCGATGCCGGCGAGTGTGCCGTTCATCTTCCAGTTTCCGGCGATCAGCTGGGGCATCCGCGTCTCCCTTTGCAATGGCGCGAAGGAGGTAGACGAGGCGGGGCCGGGTGGCAATCGGGCGCGCCCGTGGTAAGACGCGGCTTTCCCGCTGGATGAGGTTGCTGCCGCATGCTTTCGATGATCCGCCAACTGCTCGACAATTGGATCGTGCGCGCGTTTTTCGTCGTGCTGATCGGCGTGTTCGTGTTCTGGGGCGTCTCCAGCGTGGTGATGGGCATCGGCGCCTCCGACGCGATCGCGACCGTGGGCGGGCAGCCGATCAAGATCGAGGCGGTGAATGCAGACTACCAGCGCACGCTGAACGCCTACGCGACGCGGAACAGCGGCCGCGAACCGAGCAAGGGCGAGCGTCGGCTGTTCGCCGATCAGGCGCTGGGCTCGGCGATCGACCGCGCGGCGATGCAGCTCGAGGCGCGGCGCATGGGGGTGGTGGCACCGCCCTCGGCGATCCGCCAGCAGGTTTTCGCGATCCCGGCCTTTCACGGGCCGGACGGCAAGTTCGACAAGGCGACCTTCAACGCCGTGCTCGCCAATCACAGCCTGACGCCGGCGGCGTTCATGGCCGAGATCGCCAGCGGACTGAAATCGTCGCAGATCATCGATGCGCTGACCGCCGGGGTGAACGCGCCGGCGCCGCTGGTCGACCAGATCTTCGCCTATGCCGCGCAGGAGCGGACGGTGCAGTTCGCGACACTGCCGCTCGCCGACGCCACCCCGCCGCCGGCCCCGGCCGAGACCGTGCTGCGGCGCTATTGGCGGGATCATCCGGAGCGGTTCTCGACGCCGGCCTTGCGCGTGGCCGACGTGGTGGTGCTGTCGCCGGCGCTGATCGCCAGGGGCGAGACGGTGACGCAGGCCGAGATCGCGGCGCAATACCAGCAGGAGAAGGCGAAATTCGCGCAGGCGCCGAAGCGGACCGTCGAGATCGTCACAGCGGAGGACGCGAAGAGCGCGGCCGAGCTGGCGAAGACCTGGAAAAGCGGGGCCGACTGGGCGGCGGTGCAGAAGGCGGCGGCGGCGGCGAGTGCCACCGCTGTCGTCATGACCGACGCGAAACCCTCCGACCTGCCCTCGGCGGCGCTGGCCAAGGCGGTATTCGCGGCGACGCCGGATGAGGTCTCCGCTCCGGTGAAGGGTTCGCTCGGCATCTACGTGTTCAGGGTTACCAAGGCGGTTGCCGGCGGCGACAAGCCGCTCTCCGCGGTGACGGACCAGATCCGCGCCGAGATCCAGCTGCGCAAGGCGCGCAACGTGGTGGACAATACGCTGAGCCACCTGCAGGATGCGCTGGCGGGCAGCACCGCACTCGGCAAGCTGCCGGCGAGCCTGCATCTCGCCCAGGCGCAGGTGAGCGTGGACCGCCAGGGAATGACGGTGGACGGCAAGCCGGCGGGGATTCCCGGGCCAGCGGCGCTGCGGCAGGCGATCGTCAAGGCGATTTTCGACACTGCCCCCGGCAATACCCCGCAGGCGGTGAGCGGGCCGGGCGATAGCTATTATGCCATCGCAGTCCACCGGATCATCAAGCCGGCGCTCAAGCCCTATGACAAGGTGAAGGCCGATGTGCTGGCCGACTGGACCGGCGCGCAGGTGGAGCGGCAGGAAGAGGTCGCGGCGGCGAAGCTGCTGACCGCGGTGAAGGGCGGCAAGAGCCTGGCGGCAGCGGCCTCTGCGGCAGGGCTGACGGTAACGACCGCGGCACCGATGACGCGCGCGAAGCCGGCCAAGGGCGTGCCGCCGCAACTCGCCCAGGTGGCGTTCAGCCTGAAGAAAGGCGAGCCCACCATGGTGCAGACGCAGGCGGGGTTCGTCGTCGGTGTGGTGACCGACATCGCCGAGCCGAAGCCGGGCAGCAACGAGGCGTTCCGCCAGCGCATTTCCGAGTCGCTCGGGCAGTCGATGCAGAACGACGTGCTGCAGACCTATGCCGCGGCGCTGCGCCAGCGCGACCATGTCAAGATCAACACCAAGCTGTTGAACCAGATCAGCAATTGAGGCCAGCGAGATGACATCCGAGACCAACCAGCACGCCCGTTTCCGCGCCGCCTATAATGCCGGGCGGGGCGCGCTGGCCTGGCGCCTGCTCGCCGCCGACCTGATCACGCCGGTCGCCGCCTTCCTCAAGCTCGCGCATGGCACGGCGCATTCCTTCCTGCTCGAAAGCGTCGAGGGTGGGGCAGCGCGCGGGCGCTATTCGGTGATCGGCTTCGCACCGGACCTGATCTGGCGGTGCGACCGCGGCGAGGTCAGCGTGAACTGCGATCCGGCCGCGGATGCTGAAGGCTATGCGGCCGATCCGCGCCCGGCCTTCGAGAGCCTGCGCGACCTGATCGCGGCGACGCGGCTCGACCTGCCGGACCATCTGCCGCCGATGACCGGCGGGCTGGTCGGTTATCTCGGCTATGACATGGTGCGGCTGATGGAGGAGTTGCCGGCGGAAAAGCCGGACGTGCTCGGGATTCCCGATGGCGTGCTGATGCGCCCGGGGGTGTTCGCGATTTTCGATTCGGTGCGCGACGAAATCACGCTGGCCGCCCCGGTCTGGCCGCGCGCGGGGGTTTCGGCGGCGGAGGCGTGGAGCCTCGCGACCGGGCGGATCGAGGCGGCGATGGCGGCCCTCGACCGGCCGACGCCGGCGCTGCCCGGCCATGCCGCGCCGGCCGGGCCGGCGAGTTCGAACATGAGCGAGGACGAGTTCCGCGCGATGGTGCTGCGGGGCAAGGACTACATCGCCGCCGGCGACGTGTTCCAGGTGGTGGCGAGCCAGCGCTTCGAGCAGGAATTCACGCTCCCGCCTTTCGCGCTGTATCGCTCGCTGCGGCGGATCAACCCCGCGCCGTTCCTGTTCTTCCTCGATTTCGGCGCCTACCAGGCGGTCGGTTCCAGCCCTGAGATCCTAGTGCGGCTGCGCGACGGCACGGTGACGATCCGCCCGCTCGCCGGCACCCGCCGGCGCGGGGCGACGCGCGCCGAGGACGAGGCGCTGGAGACCGAGCTGCTGGAAGACCCGAAGGAGCGCGCCGAGCACCTGATGCTGCTCGATCTCGCGCGCAACGATATCGGCCGCGTCGCCGAGATCGGCTCGGTCAACGTGACCGAGAGTTTCGTGATCGAGCGGTTCTCGCACGTGATGCACATCTCCTCGAATGTCGAGGGCCGTATCCGGCCCGAGGCCGACGCGCTGGACGCGCTGATCGCCGGCTTCCCGGCGGGCACGCTCTCGGGCGCGCCGAAGGTGCGGGCGATGGAGATCATCGAGGAGTTCGAGCCCTCGCGGCGCGGGCTCTATGGCGGGTGCATCGGCTATTTCGCCGCCAACGGAACGATGGATACGTGCATCGCGCTGCGCACCGCGCTGATCAAGGACGGGCGGCTCTATGTCCAGGCCGGGGTCGGCATCGTCGCCGATTCGGACCCCGACGCCGAGCTTGCCGAGAGCCACGCCAAGGCGCGCGCGCTGTTCCGCGCCGCCGAGGATGCCGGCCAGTACGTCACCCCCAACGAGGCGCCGGCACGATGATCCTGCTGATCGACAACTACGACAGTTTCACCTTCAACCTCGTCCAGTTCTTCGGCGATCTCGGGGCGGAATGCGCGGTGCATCGCAACGACCGGATCAGCGTGGAGGAGGCGCTGGCGATGCGGCCGGAGGCGATCGTGCTTTCGCCCGGGCCATGCACGCCGAACGAGGCGGGGATCTGCCTCGACCTCATCGCGGCGGCGGCCGGCAAGGTGCCGATTCTCGGCGTCTGCCTCGGGCACCAGGCGATCGGCCAGGCCTTCGGCGGGCGGGTGGTGCGCGCGCCGGTGCCGATGCATGGCAAGATCTCGCCGATCCGGCACCAGGGGTCGGACGTGTTCGAGACGCTGCCCGACCCGTTCGAGGCGACGCGCTATCACTCGCTGATCGTCGAGCGCGAGGGATTGCCGGAGTCGCTGATCCCCACCGCCTTCACCGAGGACGGGCTGATCATGGGGTTGCGGCACCGCGACCTGCCGATCTTCGGCGTGCAGTTCCACCCCGAGAGCATCGCCACCGCGCACGGGCACACGCTGCTGCGCAACTTCCTTGGCATCGCTCGCGGGCGGAACCAGGGGGCGGGCGAGATTCTCGCCGATCTCAAGCCGGTGCTCGACCGGCTGGGGCGGGGCGAGACGATGTCCGAGGAACTGGCCGAGGCGGCGTTCGGCGCGGTGATCGACGGCAAGGCGAATGACGCGCAGATCGCCGGGATGCTGATGGCGATGCGGGTGCGGCGCGAGACGGTGGCGGAGCTGACCGGCGCGGTGCGGGCGATGCGCGCGCGGATGCGGCCGATTGCGGCACCGCCTGGGGCGATCGATGTCTGCGGCACCGGCGGCGATGGCGTGGGCACGCTCAACATCTCGACCGCGGTGACCTTCGTGCTCGCCGGCGCCGGCGTGCCGGTGGCCAAGCACGGCAACCGCGCGCTCTCCTCGCGTGCTGGGGCGGCGGATGTGCTGACCGCGCTCGGCGTGAAGGTGGAGCCGCCCTTCGAGCGGCTGGCGGCGATCCTGCGCGAGGCGGGCTGTGTGTTCCTCTACGCGCCGCGCCACCATGCGGGGCTGCGCCATGCCGCCGCGGCGCGGATCGCGCTCGGCACCCGCACGATCTTCAACCTGCTGGGCCCGCTCGCCAACCCGGCCTCGGTGAAGCGGCAGCTGGTGGGCGTGTTCGACCCCGCCTGGGCGCGACCGATGGCGGAGACGCTGGCCGGGCTCGGCACCGAGCGGGCGATGGTGGTGCATGGCCAGGGGTTGGACGAGCTGACCATTGCCGGGGAGAGCCATGTCGTCTCGCTCGAGGGCGGGCGGATCGTCGAGATGACGGTGACCCCCGAGGATGCCGGGCTTGCCCGCGCGCCGCTGGAGGCGATCATCGGCGGCGATGCCGCGCACAACGCCGCGGCGCTGCGCAACCTGCTCGCCGGCGCGCCCGGCGCGTATCGCGATGCCGTGCTGCTGAACGCGGCGGCGGCGCTGATAGTTGCAGGGCGGGCGGAAACCCTGCGCGAGGGCGCGGCACTCGCGGCCCGCGCGATCGATGACGGTGCCGCCGCGGCGGCGCTGGAGCGGCTGCGCCGCGCCGGCACGGCGGCAGACGCGGCAACAACCCGGGAAATGGCCTGATCCAATGAACGAGACGATCGAACAGGACGTGCTGAAGACGATCTGCGCCGACAAGCTAGCCGAGGTTGAGGCGGCGAAAGCGGAGACCGGGCTTGAGGAGATGCGCGCACGGGCGAAGGATGCGCCGCCGCCGCGCGGCTTCGCCCGGGCACTGATGGATGCTGCGGCCTCCGGGCGGACCGGGTTGATCGCCGAGGTCAAGAAGGCGTCGCCCTCGGCCGGGCTGATCCGCGCTGATTTCGACCCGGCGGCGATTGCCCGCGCCTATCAGGAGGGCGGGGCGGTGTGCCTTTCGGTGCTGACCGACCGGAAATATTTCCAGGGCGAGGTGGCGCATCTGCAGGCGGCGCGCGAGGCGGTGGACCTGCCGGTACTGCGCAAGGATTTCATCCTCGACGAGTGGCAGATCTACGAAAGCCGCGCGATGGGGGCGGACTGCATCCTGCTGATCATGGCGGCGCTGAGCGACGAGCAGGCGCGGGCGTTCGAGGAGCTGGCGAGCGCGCTCGACATGAGCGTGCTGGTGGAAGTGCATGACGAGGCGGAGCTTGATCGCGCGCTTGGGCTGCAGGCCCGGTTGATCGGCATCAACAACCGCAATCTCAAGACGATGCAGACCGATATTGCGGTCTCGGAGCGGCTGGCCGGGCAGATCCCGCCGGAGCGCTTTGTGGTCGCGGAAAGCGGCATCCGCGACTATGCCGACATCACCAGGCTGAAGGCGGTGGGGGTGCAGGGCATCCTGGTCGGCGAGAGCCTGATGCGGCAGGGCGACATCGTCGCCGCGACGCGCCGGCTGCTCGGGCTCGGGGCATGAGCCTCACCCATATCGACGAGCGTGGGGCGGCGCGGATGGTCGATGTCTCGGGCAAGGCCGAGACGGCGCGGGAAGCCAGCGCCGCCTGCCACGTGACGATGCGGGCGGAGACCCTGGCGCTGGTGACCGCGGGCACGGCGAAAAAGGGCGACGTGCTGGCGACGGCGCGGATTGCCGGGATCATGGCGGCGAAGCGGACCTCGGAGCTGATCCCGCTCTGCCATCCGCTGGCGATTGCCGGGGTGATCGTGGAGCTGGAGCCGGATGCGGCGTTGCCGGGCATCCGCATCGCGGCGACGGTGAAGACCACCGGGCCGACCGGGGTGGAGATGGAGGCGCTGACCGCGGCCTCGGTCGCGGCGCTGACGGTATATGACATGCTGAAGGCGGCGGAGCGGGAGATGCGGATCGAGGGGCTGCGGGTGATCCGCAAGTCCGGCGGGAAATCGGGCGATTTCAGACAGGAGTAAGCGATGATCAGCGTCGAGGAGGCACGAGCGCGGATTCTGGCGCTGATGGCGCCGACCGGCGCGGAAATCGTCCCGCTGGCGGCGGCTGCGGGTCGGGTGCTGGCCGAGCCGGTGGTCGCACGGCTGACCCAGCCGCCGCATGACGTTTCGGCGATGGACGGGTTCGCGTTGCGCGCCGCCGATGGCGTGGCGGGGACGCGGCTGCGGGTGATTGGCGCGGCGCCGGCAGGGCACCCGTTCGCGGGGACGGTGGGGCCGGGCGAGGCGGTGCGGCTGTTCACCGGCAGCGTGGTGCCGGCCGGGGCGGACGCTATCATCATTCAGGAAGACACCGAGCATGACGACGCCTCGGTGACGCTGCGCGAGGCGGCGCGGCCGGGGCGGCATATCCGCCGGGCGGGCCAGGATTTCGCTGCCGGCGAGACGCTGCTGGCGCCGGGGCGGGTGCTGGGCGCGCGTGATGTCGGGCTGGCGGCGGCGGCGAACCATCCCTGGCTCGCGGTGCGGCGGCGGCCGGTTGTCGCGGTGCTGGCGACTGGCGACGAGATCGCCATGCCGGGCGAGCCGATTCCGCCGGGCGGCATCGTCAGTTCCAATTCGCACGCGCTGGCGGCCTATATCCGTGCGGTGGGTGGCGAGGCAATGATCCTGCCGGTGGCGCCGGACGATCGCGCCGCGATCGGGGCGGCGGCGGAAGCGGCGGCGCGGGCCGACCTGCTGGTGACGACCGGGGGGGCGAGCGTCGGCGCGCATGACCTGGTGCAGGCGGGGCTGGCCGAGCGGGGGCTCGACGTCGATTTCTGGAAGATCGCGATGCGGCCGGGCAAGCCGCTGATGGCGGGGATGCTGGGCGGCGTGCCGGTGCTGGGGCTGCCGGGGAATCCGGTGTCAGCGCTGGTCTGCGCGGTGCTGTTCCTCGGCCCGGCGATCGCGCGGCTGACCGGGCGGGCGGACGATGCGCCGCCGACCGAAGCCGCGCGCTGCACCGTGGCGCTGGCGGCGAACGATCATCGGGCGGACCATCTGCGGGCGACGCTGGCGCGGGATGCGGCGGGCGACTGGAGCGTGACGCCGTTTCCGGTGCAGGATTCGGCGATGCTGAGCCGGTTGGCGCAGGCCGATGCGCTGCTGCTGCGCGCACCAAATTCGCCGGCCGAGCCGGAAGGCGCGATCGTGCGGGTGATCAGGCTCGACTCATGCGGGATGTGAGCGACCCCTGATCCGGAAGATCAAAAGCCGCTCACAAGCCTTTGCCATTTCAAAAAAATCAGACGGCGAGGCCGGCCAGCAGGACGAAGACGATCACGAACTGGACGGCGTTGACCCAGACCGAAAGCCGGTGGCCGCGCTGGAAATCGACCTGATTGCCAGCGTCGCGCACCGCTGATCAGGCTCGACTCATGCGGGATGTGAGCGACCCCTGATCCGGAAGATCAAAAGCCGCTCACAAGCCTTTGCCATTTCAAAAAAATCAGACGGCGAGGCCGGCCAGCAGGACGAAGACGATCACGAACTGGACGGCGTTGACCCAGACCGAAAGCCGGTGGCCGCGCTGGAAATCGACCTGATTGCCAGCGTCGCGCACCGCATTGAGATGCGGCATCCATTCGAGCCAGAGCCAGAGGGTGACGCCGGTGACGATCACCGCCAGCAGCGCGTACCACGGGTTGCCGCGGATCAGCAGGCCGATGGCGGCAAGCGCCGAGGTGACAATGATGAACAGGTAGTAGCGCGGGAAGGCGGCCCGGATGAACGGGCCGGCCACGTCCGGCGGCAGTTTCGAGAAGACCAGCGGGGTCATCACCCCGCCGAAGAACAGCATGCCGCCGAACAGGGCGGCGAGCGCCATGACTGCGATGAAGCTGCCCATCTCCGTCATCTCCTCAGTAACGGTAGTCGTCGTGCTTGAAGGGGCCGGCGGCCTCGACGCCGATATACTCCGCCTGCGCCCGGCTCAGCTTCGTCAGCTTGGCGCCGACCTTCTCGAGATGCAGGGCCGCGACCTTTTCGTCGAGATGCTTGGGCAGGACGTAGACCTTCCGCTCGTAGCGGCCGGACGGTGCGTTCCACAGCTCGATCTGCGCGAGAACCTGGTTGGTGAAGCTCGCCGACATGACGAAGGAGGGGTGCCCGGTGGCGTTGCCGAGATTGACCAGCCGGCCCTCGGAGAGAACGATCAGGCGCTTGCCGTCGGGGAAGACGACCTCGTCGACCTGCGGCTTCACGTTTTCCCACTTGTAATTGCGCAGGCTCTCGATCTGGATCTCGGAGTCAAAGTGCCCGATATTGCAGACGATGGCGCGGTGCTTCATCGCCCGCATGTGGTCGGCGGTGATGACGTCGATATTGCCGGTGGCGGTGACGAAGATGTCGCCCTTCGGCGCGGCCTCGTCCATCGTGATGACTTCGTAGCCTTCCATTGCCGCCTGGAGGGCGCAGATCGGGTCGATTTCGGTCACCATCACGCGGCAGCCGGCATTGCGCAGGCTGGCGGCCGAGCCCTTGCCGACATCGCCGAAGCCGGCGACGACGGCGATCTTGCCGGCCATCATCACATCGGTGCCGCGGCGGATGCCGTCGACCAGGCTTTCGCGGCAGCCATAGAGATTGTCGAATTTCGACTTGGTGACGCTGTCGTTCACGTTGATGGCGGGGCAGAGCAGCGAGCCGTCGCGCGCCATTTCGCGCAGGCGATGCACGCCGGTCGTGGTTTCCTCGGAAATGCCACGGATGTCGGCCATCATTTCGGGGTATTTGTCGTGCATCAGCTTGGTGAGGTCGCCGCCATCATCGAGGATCATGTTCGGCGTCCAGCCGTCCGGGCCGCGCACCGTCTGTTCGATGCACCACCAGAATTCCTCCTCGTTCATGCCCTTCCAGGCGAAGACCGGCACGCCGGCGGCGGCCACACCGGCGGCGGCGTGGTCCTGGGTCGAGAAGATGTTGCAGGACGACCAGCGGACGGTGGCGCCGAGATCGACCAGGGTTTCGATCAGCACCGCGGTCTGGATCGTCATGTGCAGGCAGCCGGCGATGCGCGCACCCTTGAGCGGCTTTGATGTCCCGAATTCCGCACGCAGGGCCATCAGGCCCGGCATTTCGGTTTCAGCCATCGAGATTTCCTTGCGGCCCCAGTCGGCGAGTGTGATGTCGCGGACCTTGTAATCCGTGGGCTGGTTGGCGTCGGGCATAGGAATGTCTCCGTCTGGATTCTGGGCGGGATATAGGGGGTGGTCGGGTGATTGCAAAACGTTTCGGCGAGCGGATTACACCGCCGCGCCGAGGATGCGTGCGCCGATCGCGATCAGCAGCGTGCCGACGGTGCGCTCGATCCACAGCCCGGCGCGGCGATAGGCGCGCTGGACGCGGGCGCCGGAGAACAGCAGGGTGACCAGGCAATACCAGGCGGCTTCCTGCAAGCCGACGACCGCGATGGCGGCAAAGGTCATCCAGAGCGGGATATGGGCGGGCAACAGGGCAACGAAGATGCTGGTGAAGAAGATCACGATCTTCGGATTGCCGAGATTGAGTGCTGCGCCGGTGGCGACGGCGCGCAGGAAGCCAAAGCTGCCATTGCCGGCGGGGCCGGCAAGGTCGAGCTTCGGCGGCGGGGCGCGCCAGGCGCTGATGCCGATCCAGACCAGATACAGGCCGCCGGCGATCTGGATCGCCTCATAGAGCGTTGCGAAACGGGCCATTACGAGGGACACGCCGAAGCAGGCGGCGGCGGCCCAGGTGGTGGCCGCAATGGCGACACCGAGGCTGAGGCCGAAGCCCGCCGCCCTGCCGCGCCCGGCCGCTGCCCGGCTGACCAGCAGGAAGGCCGGGCCGGGGCTGATGATGCCGATGAAGTTGGCGAGCGCCAGTTCGGCCAGCGGCAGTGCGTAGGGTGACATGGTCAGGTGTTCATGGCCTCGAAGAAGTCGTTGTTGGTCTTGCTGTATTTGAGCTTGTCGAGCAGGAAGTCCATGGCCTCGCCGGGGCCCATCGGGTTGAGGATGCGACGCAGCACCCACATTTTCGACAGCGTCGCGCGCTCCACCAGCAGCTCTTCCTTGCGGGTGCCCGACTTGGTGATGTCGATCGCCGGGAAGGTGCGCTTGTCGGAGAGCTTGCGGTCGAGGATGAGTTCGGAGTTGCCGGTGCCCTTGAACTCTTCGAAGATCACCTCGTCCATGCGGCTGCCAGTGTCGATCAGCGCGGTGGCGATGATGGTGAGCGAGCCGCCTTCTTCGATGTTGCGCGCGGCGCCGAAGAAGCGCTTCGGCTTCTGCAGGGCGTTGGCATCGACGCCGCCGGTGAGCACCTTGCCCGAGGAGGGGACGACCGCGTTGTAGGCGCGGGCGAGGCGGGTGATCGAGTCGAGCAGGATCACCACGTCGCGCTTGTGCTCGACGAGGCGCTTGGCCTTTTCCAGCACCATCTCGGTGACCTGGACGTGGCGGGTCGCCGGTTCGTCGAAGGTGGAGGCGACGACCTCGCCCTTCACGGTGCGGGCCATGTCGGTCACTTCCTCGGGGCGCTCGTCGATCAGCAGCACGATGAGGAAGGCTTCGGGGTGGTTGGCTGAGATCGAGGTGGCGATGCTCTGCAGCATTACCGTCTTGCCGGTGCGCGGCGGGGCGACGATGAGGGCGCGCTGGCCCTTGCCGATCGGGGCGATGAGATCCATCACCCGGGCGGTGTAGTCCTTCTGCTGGCCCTTGGCCGGCGGCGGCGCGTCCTCGACTTCCATCCGCAGGCGCTGGTTGGGATAGAGCGGGGTGAGGTTGTCGAAATTGATCCGGTGGCGCACCGCGTCCGGCGCCTCGAAATTGATCGTGTCGACCTTCTGCAGCGAGAAATAGCGCTCGCCTTCCTTGGGCGCGCGGATCTCGCCGGCGACGGTGTCGCCGGTGCGCAGGCCGAATCGGCGGATCTGCGCCGGAGAGACGTAGATGTCATCCGGCCCGGGGAGGTAGTTGCTCTGCGGGCTGCGCAGGAAGCCGAACCCGTCGGGCAGGGTTTCCAGCGTGCCGTCGCCATGGATCGCCTGGTCGTTCTCGGCATAGGCCTTGAGAATGGCGAACATCATGTCCTGCTTGCGCAGCGACGACGCGTTCTCGACCTGCAGTTCCTCGGCGAGGTTGAGCAGGTCGGTCGGGGATTTGGCCTTGAGTTCGGCGAGCTTCATGGGGATTCCGCGAGGTGAGGTGCCCGTGGCGTAAAAGGGTACGGGCCGGTTCGGAGTGTAATTGGGAGAATGCCCGGTAACGAGCCGGAGGCGGCGGGCGTGTTTGTCCCGCTGTGACGCACACATGGCGCAACTGCGGCGCGAGGTCAAGATTGAACGAAAGGGCAGATCACCGCGAGACGCGGGTTTACAAGCCGGATTTCAGGTGCAAATCCGCGTCTGGTAACGGACAGATGCGGGAAATGGTCTGATGGCATCGCAATCGGTGGCGGGTTTTGCCGGCTCTTTGGGCACACGCGAGGCGCGGGCGGCAAGCCCGGAAAGCCGGCGGATGGTGGCGATCTGGCTGTTCGTCAGCTTCGCGCTGATCGTCGAGATGTTCGGAATCGGTGCCTATGTGCAGAACATGAATGCCGGCCTGTCGATCATGACGTGGCAGCCGGTCTCGGGCGTCATTCCGCCGCTGACCCATGCGGCGTGGGAGCGGATGTTCGCGCTCTACAAGACGATTCCGCAATACAAGCAGCTCAATCACGGCATGGACCTTGCCGGGTTCAAGGCGATTTTCTGGCCGGAATGGATCCACCGGATGTGGGGCCGGCTGCTCGGCTTCGATTTCGGCGTGCCTCTGGCCTGGTTCCTCTGGACCGGGCGGATCGAGCGGCGGCTGCGGCCCTGGCTGGTGACGCTGTTCGTCCTGGGTGGGGTGCAGGGGCTGATCGGCTGGTGGATGGTCGCCTCCGGCTTCCAGCCGGGGCTGACCGAGGTTTCGGTGTTCCGGCTCTCGGTGCACTATTGTTTCGCGACCCTGCTCGCGATTGCCGTGTTCGCCACCGCGCTGACCGTGCTGAAGCCGGCCGAGGCGCGGCTGCCGCCGGCGGAGGCTGCGCGCTATGCGGGGGTGCGGCGGATCGCGATGGGCTCGATCGTGCTGATCGTGATCGCCATCGTGGCGGGGACGTTCCTCTCCGGAACCCATGCCTATACGATCGATAACACGTTCCCGCTGATGCAGGGGCGCTGGGTGCCGCCGGATTACGCGGCGCTGCATCCGTTCTGGACCAATTTATTCCTCAACAAGGCGGCGACGCAGTTCGACCACCGGCTGCTCGGCACGGTGGCGGCGGCGGGCGTGCTGGCTGCGGTGGTAGTGGCGGTCCGCGCCGACCTGCCGGCGCGGGCGCGCGACGCGTTCCTGGTGATGGGCGCGCTGCTGATCGTGCAGTATATTCTCGGCGTGACCACGCTCGTCTCGAAAATCCTGGATATCGGCATCGTGCACCAGCTCAACGCGGTGCTGCTGCTGGCGGCCGCGGTGTGGGCCTGGTTCGAACTGCGCGGGCGGCCGGCATGAGCGGGACGGCGGCGCGGGGGGACCGGCTGGTCGGCACCTGGCTGCTCGTCATCTGTTTCATGATCTTCGGCATGGTGGTGGGCGGCGGCCATGCGCGGACGATCGGCGCGGGGTTCGTGATCCAGACCTGGCAGCCCTTTACCGGCATCATCCCGCCGCTGACCCATGCCGCATGGGAGCACGCCTTCGGCCTCTACAAGGCGACGGCGCAGTATCAGGCGATGCAGTCGAAGATGACGCTCGCTCAGTTCCAGTCGCTCTATCTGCCGATGTTCCTCGACCGCGACTGGGGACGGTTGATGGCGGTGGTGTTCCTGGTGCCGCTGGCGGTTTTCCGGCTGCGGGGGCGGATTTCGAACCGGCTGGCGGCCTGGCTGCTGTTCCTGTTCGCGCTCGGCGCCGGCGAGGCGGCGATGGGCTGGTACATGACCTATCAGGGCATGACGAGCCGTATCCTGCAGCCTTCGCCGCTCTATCTCGGGCCGCATTTCGTGCTGGCGATGCTGATCTTCACCGCAATGCTGTGGACCGCGCTGACGCTGCGTTCTCCCGAACCCGTGAGGCTGCCGGGCCTCGCCCGGTTGCGCGGGCTGCTGAGCGTCTCGATCGGGCTGATCATCGCCACGATCGGCCTCGGCGCGCTGGTGGCGGCGAGCGGCGCGCTCAAGGTTTACAATACATTCCCGCTGATGGACGGCCACGCGCTGCCGCCGCATGCGCTGGCGCTGCATCCGCTCTGGCTCAATTTCCTCGCCAACAAGGCGACGGTGCAGTTCGATCACCGGGTGGTGGCGACGGTGACGGCGGTCGTCGTCGTGATCGCCGCGGCGATGGGGCTGCGCGCGCCGGTGGGGGCGAAGGCACGCGACCTGTTCCTGCTCTTGGCCGGGCTGGTTTCGCTCCAATATATTCTTGGCATGAGCACGCTGGTCTCGGGTATGGCCGAACTCGGCTATGTGCACGAGCTGAACGCCGTGCTTCTGCTCGCCGCCTGCATCGCCTGCCGCCACGCTCTGCGGGGTGCGACGGCGGCGGTGCCGCTTCCCGCCTATGAAATGAAGGCCGCTGAATGATGTCCGACACGATGCAAGACATGCTCGCCACCGCCGACCGGCTGTTCCATGGCAATGACGGGCTCGACGTGATCGAGGCGCGGCGGGCCATCGCCCCCGTGCTGGAGGCCGCCGACGATGGCGAGCTGTTCCTGGAATATCGCGAATCCGAGGTGGTGAGCCTGGATGACGGGCGGATCCGCAATGCGAATTTCGACAGCCGGCGCGGTTTCGGCCTGCGCGCGGTGACCGGCGAGGCGGCGGTCTATGCCCATGCCGGGGAGATTTCCGACGCGGCCCTGGCGCGCGCGGTGGAGACGCTGCGCGCGGCGCGGCAGGGCGATGCCGGCACGGTGGCGGTCGCCCCCGCGGCGGCAACGCGCAGGCTCTATACCGAACATAATCCGCTCGCGGAGATGCCCTTCGCGGCGCGGGCGGCGCTGCTCGGCGAGATCGACGCCTATGCCCGCGGCGCCGATCCGCGCGTGGTGCAGGTGATGGCGAGCCTGGCCGGCGAGTGGCAGGTGGTCGAGATCCTGCGGGCGGATGGGGTGCGCGTGGCCGATGTGCGGCCGCTGGTGGTGCTGCATGTTTCCGTGGTGATGGAGCAGGACGGGCGGCGCGAATCCGGCGGCCACGGCGCCGGCGGGCGCGCGACCTATGAGGGCGTGACGGCGCCGGCCTTCTGGCGGGCGGCTGTGGACGAATCGATCCGCAAGGCGGCGCTGAACCTCGACAGCGTGCCGGCGCCGGCCGGCGAGATGCCGGTGGTGCTCGGCGCGGGCTGGCCGGGCATTCTGCTGCATGAGGCGATCGGGCATGGGCTGGAGGGCGATTTCAACCGCAAGAAGACCTCGGCCTTTGCCGGGCTGATGGGCAAGCGCGTTGGCTCGAAAGGTGTCACCGTGGTCGATGACGGCACGATCCCTGACCGGCGCGGTTCGCTGAGCGTGGATGACGAAGGGACGCCGAGCGGGCGCACCGTGCTCATCGAGGACGGCATCCTGACCGGCTACATGCAGGACCGGCAGAACGCGCGGCTGATGGGCATGACGCCGACGGGCAATGGGCGGCGGCAATCCTACGCGCATCTGCCGATGCCGCGGATGACCAACACCATCATGCTGGAAGGCGAGGCCAGCCGGGAGGACATGATCCGCTCGGTCAAGCGCGGCATCTATGCGGCGAATTTCGGCGGCGGGCAGGTCGATATCACCTCGGGCAAGTTCGTGTTCACCGCCTCGGAAGCCTACCTGATCGAGGATGGGCGGGTCGGCGCACCGGTGAAGGGGGCGACGCTGATCGGCAACGGGCCGGACGCGCTGACCCGGGTGGAGATGATCGGCAATGACCTGGAACTCGATCCCGGCATCGGCACCTGCGGCAAGAACGGGCAGGGCGTGCCGGTGGGCGTCGGGCAGCCGAGCATCCTGATGGGCGGGCTGACGGTGGGCGGCACCGCCTCCTGAAACGAAGACCGCCGGCCCGGGGAACCGGACCGGCGGGTTCAGACGTCGATGGCGCGCCGATCGATCAGCGCGGCGTGAGCGCTGCCACTCCCGGCAGGGTCTTGCCTTCCATCCACTCAAGAAAGGCGCCGCCGGCCGAGGAGACATAGGTCAGGCGATCGGTGACGCCGGCAAGGCGGAGTGCGGCCACCGTGTCGCCGCCACCGGCGACCGAGATCAGCCCGCCGGCCGTGGCCTCCGCCACCGCAGCGGCGAGGCGCATGGTCGAGGCGTCGAAAGGCGGGGTCTCGAAGGCGCCGAGCGGGCCGTTCCAGATCAGCGTTTTCAGCGCCTTCACCGCAGCGATGATTGCCTCGGTGGTGGCGGGGCCGACATCGAGCGCCATTGCGTTCGCCGGCACCGCGTTCGCCGGTACGGTTTCGGTGGGCGGGTTCGGCGCGAAGGTCTCGCTGACCACGAAATCCGACGGCAGCAGGATTCGGCAGCCATGCGTCGCAGCGGCTTCGACGATGGCGCGGGCGGTATCGTGCAGGGCGGGTTCCTGCAGCGACTTGCCGAGTTCCGCGCCCTGGGCGGCAAGGAAGGTGTTCGCCATCGCGCCGCCGATCACCAGCAGGTCGACCTTGGTGATCAGGTTGGTCAGCAGGTCGAGTTTGGTGGAGACTTTCGAGCCGCCGACGATGGCGCCGACCGGGCGTTTCGGGTGGCTGAGCGCGGCTTCGAGGGCGGCCAGCTCTGCCTGCATCAGCCGGCCGGCATAGGCGGGCAGGAGATGGGCGAGACCCTCGGTGGTGGCATGGGCGCGGTGGGCGGCGGAGAAGGCGTCGTTGACGAAGATGTCGCCATTGGCGGCGATCGCCTTCGCCAGGCCAGGGTCGTTGCTCTCCTCGCCGGGATGGAAGCGGGTGTTTTCCAGCACGAGGATGTCGCCCTCCGCCATCGCGGCGACGGCAGCCCCGGCCTCGGGGCCGATGCAGTCAGCGGCGAAGGCGGTGGGCCGGCGCAGCACCTCACCGAGCGCGGCGGCGACGGGGCGGAGCGACATCTCCGGCACGACCTTGCCCTTCGGCCGGTCGAAATGCGACAGCACGATCACCTTCGCACCCTTGCCGGCGAGCTCGACGATGGTCGGCGAGAGGCGCTCGATGCGGGTGAGGTCGGTGATCCGGCCGTCGCGCAGCGGGACGTTGAGGTCGGCGCGCACGAGGACGCGCTTTCCCCTGACATCGACCCCGTCGAGCGGGCGCCAGTCCGCCATCAGAGCGATCCGAACAGGGCGGCGGTGTCGCTCATCCGGTTCGAGAAGCCCCATTCATTGTCGTACCAGCCCATGACGCGGGTGAGCGCGTTGTCGATCACTGCGGTCTGCGGCGCGTCGAAGCTGCAGGAATAGGCGACGTGGTTGAAGTCGGCGCTGACCAGGGCCTCGGTCGAATAGTCGAGGATGCCCTTGAGCTTGCCCTCGGCGGCGGCCTTCATCGCCGCGTTGATCTCGTCCTTGCTGGCCTGCTTCTTCAGGTTCACGTCGAGCGAGACGAGCGAGACGTTCGGGGTGGGCACGCGGATCGCGGTGCCGTCGAGCTTGCCCTGGAGCTCGGGCAGGACGAGGCCGACGGCGCGGGCCGCGCCCGTGGTGGTCGGGATCATCGAGAGGGCGGCGGCGCGGGCGCGGTGACGATCCTTGTGCAGGGTGTCCACCGTCTTCTGGTCGCCGGTATAGGAGTGGATGGTGACCATGTAGCCACGCTCGATCCCGAAGGTCTCGTGCAGCACCATCGCCATCGGTGCGAGGCAGTTGGTGGTGCAGGAGGCGTTGGAGATGATCGTCATGTCCTTTGTCAGCGTGTGGTGGTTCACGCCGTAGACGATGGTGGCGTCCACCCCGTCGGCCGGGGCGGAGACCAGGACCTTGCGGGCGCCGGCCTCGATCAGCTTCGCCGCGGCGTCGCGCTTGGTGAACAGGCCGGTGCATTCCATCGCCAGGTCGACGCCCTGCATCGGTACCTTCGCCGGGTCGCGCTCGGCGGAGACGCGGATCGGCGCGTAGGTGCGACCGGCATTGGTAATGACGATGCTGTCACCCTTCACCTCGACGGTGCCGGGGAAGCGGCCATGCACCGAGTCGTAGCGGAGCAGGTGGGCGTTGTCCTCGACGCTTCCGAGGTCGTTGATCAGGACGCATTCGACGTCGGAACGCCCGCTCTCGATCATCGCGCGCAGCACGAGGCGCCCGATGCGGCCGAATCCGTTGATCGCGACTTTGACGGTCATGTGAAGAAGTCTCCCTCGAAAACGTTCAGGTGAGCCGGAGGCGGTGATAGTGTCGATGGCGGAATTACAGCTTCGCTTTCACTGCCGCAACGATCGCCTCGGCGGTGATGCCGAAATGCTGGAACAGCTTCTGGTATGGCGCGCTGGCGCCGAAGCCGTGCATGCCGATGAAGGTGCCATCGGCCCCGAGCAGGCGTTCCCAGCCGAACCCGACCGCCGCCTCGACGCCGACTCGCGGAGCCTCGCCAAGCACCTCGGTGCGGTAGCCGGGGTCCTGGCGATCGAGCAGTTCGAAGCTCGGCACCGATGCCACGGCGACCGCGATGCCCTCGGCCGCCAGCATCTCGCGCGCCTTGAGCGCAAGGGCGACTTCCGAGCCGGTGGCGAGGATGGTGGCGCGGCGCGGCCCCTCGGCCGGGGCGACGACATAGCCGCCGCGGGCGGAGAGGTTTTCAGCGCCGTGGTCGCGCGGCAGGGTCGGCATCGCCTGGCGGCTGAGTACGAGCAGGACCGGGCCGTCCTTGTGCTTCAGCGCGATGTCCCAGCATTCGGCGGTTTCCATCGCATCGCCGGGGCGCAGCACCAGGACATTGGGCATGGCGCGGAACGAGGCGAGATGCTCGACCGGCTGATGGGTCGGCCCATCCTCGCCGAGGCCGATCGAATCGTGGGTGAGCACGAAGATCGAACGGATGCGCATCAGCGCGGCGAGGCGGATGGCCGGGCGGCAATAGTCGGAGAAGATGAAGAACGTGCCGCCATAGGGGATCAGCCCGCCATGCAGGGCGAGGCCGTTCAGCGTCGTCCCCATGCCGTGCTCGCGCACGCCGAAATGGATGTAGCGACCGGAATGGTCCTTCGCGGTGAATACGCCCATCGATTTTACGAACGTGTTGTTCGAGGGGGTGAGGTCGGCCGAGCCGCCGACCATTTCGGGGACCACGGGGACCACCGCGTCGAGCGCCATCTGGCTGGCCTGGCGGGTGGCGATGTTGGGCTTCTCGGCAGCGATCTTCTCGCGCAGGGCGGCCATCGCGGTGGTGTAGTCGGGCGGCAGGTCACCGGCGAGGGCGGCATCGAAGGCAGCGCGCTGGTTGCTCGCTGCGTGGCGCTTTGCCCAGGCCCGGTGCGCGCCGGCGCTGCGCGCCCCGGCCCCGCGCCAGGGGGCGAGGATGTCGTCCGGTACGGTGAAGGGTGGCGCGGTCCAACCGAGCAGGGCCTTGGCGGCGGCTGCTTCGTCGGCGCCGAGGGGCGAACCGTGGGTGGCCGGGGTGCCGGCCTTTTTCGGCGCGCCGAAGCCGATGATGGTGCGGCAGGCGATCAGCGTCGGCTTGCGGCTGCGCAGGGCGAAGCGGATGGCGGATTCGATCTGCTCGGGGTCATGCCCGTCGATCCGGCGGGTAGCCCAGCCATAGCCGGCGAAGCGCTTGAGCACGTCGTCGGTCATCGAGATGTCGGTGCCGCCGTCGATCGAGATTTCGTTGTCATCGTAAAAGACGGTGAGCTTGTTCAGGCCGAGATGCCCGGCGATGGCGCAGGCCTCGTGGGACACGCCTTCCATCATGTCGCCATCCGAGGCGATGACCCAGGTGCGGTGATCGACCATGCCCTTGCCGAAGCGGGCGGCGAGCATGCGCTCGGCGAGGGCGAAGCCGGTCGCCGTGGAAATGCCCTGGCCGAGCGGACCGGTGGTCATTTCGATGGCCGGATGCTCGATCCGCTCGGGATGGCCGGCGGCGCGGGCGCCGAGCTGGCGGAACTGGCGCAGATCGTCGATCGACATGCCCTCGTAGCCGGTGAGGTGCAGCAGCGCGTAGAGCAGCATCGAGCCGTGGCCGGCGGAGAGGATGAAGCGGTCGCGGTCCGGCCAGTGCGGATCGGCGGCGTCGAACTTCATGAATTTCGTCCACAGCACGGTCGCGACATCGGCCATGCCCATCGGCATGCCGGGATGGCCGGACTTCGCGGCCTCGACGCCGTCGATCGCCAGCGCGCGAACGGCGTTGGCAAGCTGCCGCATCTCGGTCATCGGGCGGGCGAGAACCGCGTTCTGGCGCTCCAGCGCAATCTCGTTGCCGGCGGTGTCGCTACTGGCCATGTCATCCCTCCTGTTCGGGCCCCGGTCTTAAGACCCGCGCCCGGCATCGGCAAGTCGGCTTTGAGCAATGCCCGTCAGGCATGATTGAGCCCGAAGGGACGCGTGCGATGGACCGGAGGTTTGAAGCCGGGGCGGGATATTCAACCGCCGAGCCGGCTTCCGCGCTCACGATGGCGCGAGAGCGATGCGCCGGAATGCGCCCGGATGCTGATGATATGGCGCTGCCGGCTGGTCTTGCGCCATCCGCGCCTATATGGGGGCGGGAACACCTGTGGATGCGGAGACAGAGATGGACGACGAGCTCGCCCGGACCGGATTTTTCTACCGCCTGTTTTACGTCGCCAAGCCGTTCTTCCGCTCTGAGGAGCGGCGGATCGCCTGGGGGCTGATGATCGTCAACGTCGTCATGGTGCTGGTGATCGTGGCGATGAACTACGCGCTGACGGTCTGGAACGGATCGTTCTTCGATGCGATGCAGCGCTACGACGTGGCGAAAATCTGGCGCCTGTTCTGGATCTTTCTCGGGCTGGCGGCGATGGTCGTGGTGATCAACACGGCGAGCCAGTATCTCGTGCAGATCTTCCAGATCCGCTGGCGGCGGTGGATGACCGGACACATGGTCGATGGCTGGATGGACCGGCAGGCGCATTACCGGATGCAGCTTGACGACCGCGATGTCGACAATCCCGACCAGCGCATCTCCGACGATATCGATTTCTTCACCGGCCAGACGGTGAACCTGCCGCTCAATGCCTTGCAGTCGGTTGTCACGATCGTCTCGTTCTCGGTGATGCTCTGGTTGCTCAGCCGCAATCTCCGGCTGTTCGGCGTCTATGTTCCCGGCCTGCTGCTGTGGATGAACCTGGTCTATGCGATCGGCGGCACGTGGCTGATCCTGATCATTGGCAAGCCATTGTTCTGGCTCAACAATATCCAGCAGCGCATGCAGGGAAACTTCCGCTTCGAGCTGGTCCGCGTGCGGGACAACTCCGAGGCCATCGCGACGGCGCAGAGCGGGGCCGCGGAGGCGACGCGGCTGAAGCGGAATTTCGCGCCGGTGGTGGAGATATTCTATCGCCGGATCTACCGCACGGTATTCGTCAACACGTTCAACTTCTCCTTCAATACGTTGGGCGGGCTGCTTGCCTTCGGCCTGGTGATCCCGTCCTATCTCGCCAAGCGGATCCTGATCGGCACGGTCTCGCAGACCAACAACGCCTTTGGCCAGACCCAGCAGGCCTTTGCCTTCATCCTCAACAATTTCAGCTCGATCGGGCAGGGTTATCTGTCGATCACCGAATGGCGGGCGGTCGTCGATCGTCTCTACGCGCTGGAGGTGAGCATGCGGCATCATCACGAAGCCGCGGCGGCGCCGCGGATCGTCTATGAGCGCGGGGACGATGCGGGGCTTGCGATCGAACACCTCTCGCTCACCCTGCCGGACGGACGCAAGCTGCTCGATGCGCTCGATCTGCGGGTTGCCCCCGGCGAGAGGCTCCTGCTCAACGGGCCGACAGGATCGGGGAAGAGCACGCTGGTCCGCGCCATCGCCGGGATCTGGCCTTTCGGCGAGGGGCGGGTGACGAGGCCCGCCGGACGGATGCTGTTCGTGCCGCAGCGGCCGTATCTCGCGAATGGCCGGTTGATCGAAAGCATCGGCTTTCCCTATGCCGAGGTGCTCGATCCCGCTTCGGTGGCGGCGGTGCTGCAACGGGTGGGGCTTGGCCATCTCGTCGACCGGCTCGATTCCGAGCAGGCCTGGGACCGCGAACTTTCGCTCGGCGAACAGCAGCGGATCGGCTTTGCGCGCTGCGTGCTGCTCCGCCCGGATGTGGTGATCCTCGACGAGGCGACTTCCTCGCTGGACGAGGCCTATGAGGCCTCGATGTATCAGATCCTGCTCGAGGAATTACCGGAGGCGACAATCATCAGCGTCGGCCATCGCTCGACCATCATCCGCTACCACACCCGGCGACTCCACCTTGCCGGAGATGGCGGCTGGCGGGTGGAGATGCTGACGGCCGGGGAGCCTGCGAAATAGGCAGGCGTCCCTTTGGAGCACTTTCCGATCCTTTTGGATCGGATGTAGTGCTCTATCACATTGATAAACAGAGCATCTTTATCCGATCAGATGATTCCATCTGATCGGATGATGCTCTAGCCGAGGACAAACCAGAGGCGGAACAGCAGGTTTTCGAGCGGCGTCTGCCGTGACAGCCCGGGGCAGCGCATGGCGCTGAGACGTGGGGCGAAGCCGCCATCGAGTCCGGCGGCGATGCGGGCGAGATCGGCGCGCGCTGTGGCGGCGAGCAGGTCGCCATGCGCCTCCAGCTGGCGGACATGACGCCGCATCATCGTCATGAAGATATCAGGGCCGCGTTTTATCGCACCGACGGCGCGGGCCACGGTCGTGCGGGGCGATCCGATCAGGTTACCCTCGTGCTGCCGGTAGAGCACGACCGGCTTGGGATCGACCGTGATCGAGCCACCGCAGGCGCTGACCACGATGTAGCTCCACCAGTCATGCACCGTGCCGGCCGGGCCAGGGATGCGGCAGATGAGGTCGGCGGCGGCGCGATTCATGACCGCCGTATTGCCATGGACGACGTTCTGCGTGAGGCAGGCCGGAAAGCCGGGTTTGCGGGCGGGCAGGTTCGAGAGCCGGCGGCTCTGGAGATTGGCATCGACCAGATACTGCCGGGCAGTATAGAGGCGCGGGCCTGAATTCTGCCCGCTCAGCGCCAGCCGGGCACGGGCGAGCTTTTCGGGCAGCCAGACATCGTCCTGATCGGCGAAGGCGATGATCCGTGCGTCTTTCGCAGCGGCGAGAAGGGAAAGGAAGCTCTGCCCGGCGCCGAGATGTATGCCGGAATTGGGCGCCTCGCGGCAGCGTTCGGCGCCGATGCGGCCGGCGAAACCGGCCATGATCTCCCGTGTCGCATCCGACGAGCCGTCATCACGCCAGAGCAGGCACCAGTTGCGATCGGTCTGCGCCTCGAAGCTCGCGAGCTGGTCGGACAGAAACTGCGCACCGTTATAGGTGGAGAGCAGGATGGTGATCACGATGCGCGCTCCTGGGCGAGGAGTGCGGGGACGATGCGGGCGGTGGCGTCTTTCCAGTGCGGGAGAGCGAGGCCGAAGGTTTGTCGGAGTTTTGTAGTGTCGAGCCGGGAGTCGGCGGGGCGGCGTGCGGGGGTGGGCCAGTCTGCGGTGGCGATGGGGATGATTTCGGGGTGCGGCGTGCCGTGGCGGGCGGCGATGGCGAGGATTTCGGTGGCGAAGCCGTGCCAGGTGGTGTCGCCGGCGCTGGTGGCGTGGAAGATGCCGGCGAAGCCGGGCTGCCATCCCGCGGCGACGATGCGGGCGGCGATGGCGAGGATGGCTTCGGCGAGATCTTCGGCGGCGGTGGGGGCGCCGCGCTGGTCGGCGACGACGCGCAGCGCCGACAGGCGGGAGGCGGCGGCGATCATGGTGCGGGCGAAATTCTTGCCGCTGGCGGAAAACACCCAGGCGGTGCGGAGGATGATGGCCTCGGCGCCAGAGGCGAGAATGGCGGCCTCGCCGGCGGCCTTGCTTTCGCCATAGACGCCGAGCGGGGCGATCGGGTCGGTTTCGGTGTAGGGCGCGCCCTTGGTGCCGTCGAACACATAGTCGGTCGAGACATGGATGAGGGGGATACCGCGGGCGCGGCAGAGAGTGGCGAGGGTGGCGGGGCCGTCGCGATTGGCGCGGAAGGCGGCGTCGGCGCTGGCTTCCGCGGCGTCGACGGCGGTCCAGGCGGCGGCGTTGACGACGAGTGCGGGATCGGCGTCGGCGAGGGCGGCGGCGATTGTTTCCGGTGCGTCGAAATCGAAGCCGGGGCGGCCGACAGCGTGGAATCGGGTGTTGGTTCTGGCCGCGTGCAAGGACAAAGCATGGCCGAGCTGGCCGCTCACACCAGTGATCAGGATCGGGCGGGTATCCATCTCAGATCCTGAACCAGGGATCGGCCTCGGCAAGGCGGGGCAGGAGATTGTCCTTGTTCGAGAGCAGGGCGCCATCGGCGGGGATCGGCCAGGGCAAAGCGAGATCGGGGTCGTTCCAGATGACGCCACGCTCGGAGGCTTTGTCGTAAGGGGCGGTGACCTTGTAGACGACCTCGGTTTCGGGCTCGATCGTGCAGAACCCGTGCAGGAAGCCGGGCGGGATCCAGAGCTGGGCGCCGTTGGCGGCGGAGAGTTCGGCAGCGGCAAAGTGGCCGAAGCTCGGCGAGCCGTGGCGGATATCGACCGCGACATCCCAGATCGCGCCGCGGATGCAGCGGACGAGCTTGCCCTGGACGAAGGGGGCGATCTGGCAGTGCAGGCCGCGGATGGTGCCGGGGCGGGTGGAGGAGGAATGGTTGTCCTGCACGAAGGATTCGGTGAAACCGAGGGCGTCCAGCTTCGCCTGATTCCAGGTTTCGCTGAACCAGCCGCGGGAATCGGCGAAGCGCGGCGGGGTGACGAGCTTCACCTCGGGAAGGTTGAGGGACTCGATCATGCCGCCTCTCCATCCGCGAGTTCGTGCAACACGCGGCCGAGCGCGGTCTTGCCGAGGAGGGCGGCGTGATGGCGCAATGTGTCGGCGTCGATGAAGCCCATGCGGAAGGCGACTTCCTCGGGGCAACCGACAAGCTGTCCCTGGCGCGCCTGGATGGTCTGCACGAAGGTTGCGGCCTGGAGCAGGGAGTCGGGAGTGCCGGCGTCGAGCCATGCGGTGCCGCGGCCGAGGCGCTCGACGGTGAGCGAACCGTCGTCGAGATAGAGGCGGTTGAGATCGGTGATCTCGAGTTCGCCGCGCGCCGAGGGGCGGATGCGGTGGGCGAACTCCGTCACACGGTGATCGTAGAAATAGAGGCCGGTTACAGCCCAGTGAGACAGGGGATTGGCGGGCTTTTCGACGATGTCGGTGGCGCGGCCGGCGCTGTCGAAGGAGACGACGCCGTAGCGCTCGGGATCGCGCACCTGATAGGCGAAGACGGTCGCGCCTGTGTCTCGGCTGGCGGCCTGGCGCAGCGCGAGCGAGAGATGGTCGGCGTGGATCAGGTTGTCGCCGAGAGCGAGGGCGCAGGCTTCGCCGCCAAGCCAGTCCTCGCCGATCAGAAAGGCCTGGGCGAGACCGTCCGGCGAGGGCTGGGCGACATAGTCGATATGGATGCCATACTGGCTGCCATCGCCGAGCAGGCGGCGGAATTGCGGCAGATCCTGCGGTGTGGAGATCAGCAGCAGGTCGCGGATGCCGGCGAGCAGCAGGGTCGACAGCGGATAATAGATCATCGGCTTGTCGTAGACCGGGAGCAGCTGCTTCGAGGCGGCGAGGGTGGAGGGGTGAAGGCGGGTGCCGGAGCCGCCGGCGAGGATGATGCCCTTGCGGATCATGCCGCGTTCCCGAGGCGCTGGCCGGCATAGCGCCGGGCGTGGATGGCGCGCCACCAGCTCTCGTTGGCGAGATACCAGTCGACGGTGCGGGCGAGACCGGCTTCGAAATCATGCGTGGCATGCCAGGCGAGTGCCGCCTCGCTGCGTGAGGGGTCGATCTCGTAGCGGAAATCGTGGCCGGGACGGTCGGTGACGAAGGTGATCAGCCGCTCGCGCGGGCCGGCGGGATCGGGGCGGCGCGCGTCCAGCAAGCGGCAGATGGTGCGGACGACGTCGAGATTGGAGCGGGGCTGACGGGCGCCGATGGCGTAGGTCTCGCCGGGCGTGCCGGTGAGGGCGACGGCAAGGAGCGCCTCGGCGTGATCCTCGACGAATAGCCAGTCCCGCATGTTGGAGCCATCGCCGTAGACGGGCAGGGGTTTGCCTTCCAGCGCGTTGATCAGCACCAGCGGAATGAGTTTCTCGGGGAACTGCCAGGGGCCGTAATTGTTGGTGGTGTTGGAGACGATGGTCGGCAGGCCGTAGGTATGCTGCCAGGCGCGGACAAGATGATCCGAGGCGGCCTTGCTGGCGGCATAGGGGCTGCGGGGGTTGTAGGGGGTGGTTTCGGTGAACGGGGCATCGCCGGGTTCGAGGGCGCCGAACACTTCGTCGGTCGAGATGTGGTGGAAGCGGAAGCGGCGCCGGGCAGGCTCGTCCAGGGTGGCGAACCAGGCGCGGACGGCCTCGAGCAGGACGAAGGTGCCGGTAATGTTGGTGTCGATGAAATCGCGCGGCCCGTCGATCGAGCGGTCGACATGCGATTCGGCGGCGAGATGCATCACGATGTCCGGCCGGTGCGTCTCGAAGACGGCGCGCATTGCCGTGGCATCGGTGATGTCGGCCTGGACAAGGTGATGACGCGGGTGCCCCAGTGCCTCGCCCAGAGCCTCTTCCGAGGCGGCGTAGGTCATCTTGTCGACCGTCACTGCCTCATGGGGCGTATGACCGACGATACGCCGGACAACTGCCGAACCGATAAACCCACAACCGCCAGTAATAAGAAATTTCATTTGAGATCAGGCATATCTTCAAAAATAAACGAGGCCGATAATTGGTCTCGCTCAAATGTTGGAATTTATAGACAATAACAAATCAATTTATGGATGGACGCAGAGACAATGACCTCGACTTCCATGTTTGTAACTAGCATTTCTGACGGTATAAGAAAACGGTCTGATCTAAGAAATATTAGAATAATATTTGATCTAAATCATCAAAAAATCTAAAAATATATTACATTTTAAAAATCGATATAATTTTGAAATAAGCCTAATTTTTGAACAAAAAAATCTGATATGGTTACGATATCGAATGTAAATCTTAAAATTTAGTTTCAACTCCGCCTGGCTGATCCGCGAGGAGCTTTCTGCCCTGTGCCTCGGGCTGAGGTGGCGCTGCCAGCGCTGGGCCGGGCACGGTGGGCGAATTCGTCCCGCCAGCGGCGCTGCGCGGCCCGAATATCGTCGTCGAGATCGAGCAGCCGGTCCGCGATGTCATGGATCCGGGCGATTTCCTCAAGATGCGCGGCGGCGGCGAGGGTGCCGGTTGCGCCGGCTTCGTGCCGGCGGTGGATGTTCAGCGGTTCGGCGACCCACACGACATTGCCCGCCGCATGGGCAAGCATGTCGAGGTAAAGCCGCCAGTCGCCGGCAAGGCGAAATGTCGGGAGTTCGTCGCCGAGGCGGGAGAGGCTGGCCAGCAGGGAATCCCGCCGGAACAGCACGCCGCTCACATTCAGCACGAGATTGCGCACCGCAAGGAAGCGGGTGGCGAACTCTCGCGCCCCCATCGTCATCGACGTCGCGAGTTCCGGCGCGCCGGCTTCGAGGTAATAACGCCGGTAATCCGGCATGAGCGGGTTGCCATCGGCATCGATGCTCCGAGAGTCGGCGATTGCCATCACCGCGTCCGGCGCGGCGGCGAGGGCGTCGACCAGAGCGGCGAGGAGGCCTGGCGCGGCATCGTCATCGGCTTCGGCAATCCAGACGAAAGTGCCACGCGCCTTTTCAGCAGCTTCACGCCATTGGCCGAAAGGCGAGCCGGTATTGCTCGCGTTGGTGCGGATGGACAGGCTGCGGCGCCATGTCGCGGCGGTCTCCCGTGCGACCTTGACCGAATTGTCGGTCGAGGCGTCGTCGAACAGGGTGATGTCCTCGACCGGGTAGGTCTGGCCGAAAATTCCGGCCAGGCGGCGCGGGAGATGTTGCTCGTAATTGTAGTTGGTCACGAAACACGAGATCCGCACAAGATCGGGCTTGGCCAGCGCCAACAGGTGGCGGGCATAGGCGTTGAAGTCGAACCGCCGCGCGGCTTCGGCGCTAATGCGAGGCCGGTCGGCCGCGAGGGCTGCATGATCGAGCCGCGCGGCGGTCGCCGCTGCGAAGGCGGCGACGTCGCCGGCTGGCACGCTGGCACCCGCGCCGGTTTCGCGCAGGAGGTCGGGGATGCCGCCGGCGCCCGCGAAGGCAATCGCGGGCAGGCCGGCGCTCATGGCCTCGATTACCGTCGTCGGCAGCGGATCCTCGCGCGAGGTCAGCGCGTAGAGATCGGCGCCGCAATAGGCAGGCGCGACGTCGCTGGTGAAGGGCAGCAGCTGGAAGCGGCCGGTCTCGCGCGCTGCGTCGATCTCGGTCCCGAGATAGTCGCGGACCCAGAGATGGGTCTCGCCGAGCCAGATGAAGTGGATATCCCGCCGAGTCGTGACGAGCAGGCGGAAAACCTGCAGGAACAGGTCGAACCCCTTGCGCAGGTCGCCGAAACCGACACCGAGCACGACAAAGGCGCCCGGTGGGATGCCGTGACTGGCGCGGAAGCGTTTGCGCGCCGCCGCGTCGTAGCTGACATTCTGATAGTTGCCCTGGGGGACGACATGCGCCGCGGGGGCTATATCAAGCGCCGCGCATAACGTGTCGCGCACGTGCTCCGATGAGAACACAGTCGCGGCCGCCGCGCGCATGCCCTGGCGGGCGACGCCGCGCAGCGATTTCTCCTCCACCAGCCGCGGCATTTCATGAACCAGCAAAACGCCGCGAAGTCCCTGTTCGGCCAGCGGTATGCAGACCCGCGCCGAGGCGAGGCTGTTGACGATCGCGGCGTCGATTCCCAGCGCGCGGTAGGATGCGACATGACGTTGCAGCGCCGCCTCGTTGGGGGCGAGGTCGACGATGCCCTCGGCCTCGTAGTCCGGAACAAGTTCGCCGCCGCTCAGCAGCAGGATGCGCGGGACGATGCCATGTTCCCGGCGCAGGGTGCGGGCGAGGTGCAGAAGCAGCATCTGCGCGCCATGGGGCAGGGCGTCGTGCCCTACCAGCAGGATGTTCGGGGCGGCTCCTGCGGCTGCGCGGCCGGCAATCGCACGGGCGGTGGCATTCAGGAAGGCGGCGCCATAATGCAGGTCGGGTTCGAGATAGGCGCCCTCGGCCCATTCGTTCCACGCGTTGATGCAGACGATCGGCTCGCCCTGCACCGGATTGCGGCGGGCCCGCTCGATCAGCGCGGCAAGCCAGGCCTGGTATGTCGCCGGTGTTGCGTCATGCAGCACGACTCCCGCGCCCTCGCGGCGGGGGTCGTTGTCCCAGCCGGTCACGGCGGTGCGGATCAGCGGAAAGGCGGGGTCGGGGTCGGCGAGGGACGTGGCGACGATGTCGTTGTAATGATAGACATCGGCCGAAAACTCGGGATCGAAAAGATCGAGCGAGGCGTTCAGCTTCGGCGTGTCCACGACGAGCTTGTGCGGGGGAAATTCGACGGCGCCGTCGAGACCGTGCCGCCTCGGGTCGTAGTCATGGAAGCTCTGGGCCATGAAAAGCAGGGGATCCTCGCCGTGGCGATCCATGAACAGCCGGCGCCAGCGGGCGATGGTCGCTTCCGGGTCAGGGATGAGCGCGGCGCGGTAGATCATGAGCAGCGGCCGGCCTTCGAGCCGGATGTAGCGCGGATCGGCGAAATGGCGGGCGAAATCGTCGACCAGCGCCGTGTCGTCCTGCGGGAGATAGTCCTGGGCGAGCAGGATTTCGCGCTCCAGCCCGTCCCACCGCCGGGTCCAGTTCTCGTTCGCCCACATCAGGCAGAACTTCATGTCGAGCGAGGGGTCGGCAAGGAAGCGCTCGACCGGCTTGTCCAGCAGTCGCCGGCGGTTGAACCAGTAGTAGTAGAACACGAAACCGCCCAGGCCCGCCTCCTTTGCCATGGTAATCTGGCGGAGCATGACCGAGGGGTCATCGAGCGAATAGAAGCCGAGATCGCGCGGCGCGCGGGGCTGGTAATGCCCGGCGAAGCGGGGGGTGGCACGGGCCAGATTTGTCCATTCGGTGAAGCCGGTTCCCCACCAGGCGTCGTTTTCCGGGATCGTGTGGAACTGCGGCAGGTAGTAGGCGAGAACGGTGGCAAGACGCGGCGCGCCTGCCGGCAAGGGCTGGCGCGGCTCGAAACTGTCGGCCGGGCGGGTTGCCGCGCGCACCGCGCCGACGATGAGCCGTTCGGCGGTGGGCCGAACCGGCTGGAACCCGCCGTCGCGATGCGCGAGATAATGCAGGAACGGATTGCCGCCGGCGATCTCGGTGGCATAGCGGGCGGCGTAGAAGGCGATGTCGAAATCAGGGCAGGGGTCGCGCAACTCGGAAGCGCCGAAAGCGCAGAAATGTTCGAACGGATCGTTGCCGGAGGCCGCGACATCGGGGTTGTGGTCGAGGTACCACCGGGAATCGAACAATGGGACCGGGCTGACCTTGCCGGTGCGGCGGCGGGCGAGGTAGTCGGCGAGGGCGTTCTGGGCCTCCGGGATGCCGTAGCTCTCACGATACCAGGCGGCGTGGAACAACGGTGACGGATCGCGTCCCTCGCGATCGCCGAACTGAATGTAATGCAGCAGCGGATTGACGCCGGAGGTGGCGATATCCGGATTGCGGGCGAGATAGTAGGCGGGATCGAAGAACGGGTTCGGCCGAAGACCGACGCGCCAGCCCCGATCGCAGAAATCGACCAGCGGATCGGTGTCTTTGGGCAGATCCCGCGCCTGCAGCGTGTAATGGCCGGGATCGAACAGGGTGCTCGCGCGAATGATGTGAAGTTGGTCCGCGATATCGTGCGCGTTGGGGGCCGTTTCGGGTTGTTTCATCCGGCGCTGTGTCCTTTCATGCCGCCGCGCCGGCTCAGCGGCGGGCGGAGGTCGAGCGCGCAGCGCCCGGCGAGGGCGTGGCCCGCGGCGAGCAGCCTGGCTTCGTCGAACAGTCTTCCCCACAGGCAGAGCGCCGCCGGCACGGGTCGCGGCGGTGCCTGTTCGGGGGCGGCGAGCCCGGCCGAGGGGCGAGGGGGCGTGTTGGTGAAGCCGATGGGCATGCACAGGCAGGGATGGCCGGTGAAGGCTGCCAGCGTGTGCAGCGGGCCGGCGGCGAAGGGGGCGGCGAGAAGATCGACCTCGGCGAAGAGATCGGCCATGGCCTGCATCCCGCGCCGGCGCAAGCGATCGAGCTGGACATGATCGACCGCCGAGAGAAACCGGGCGAGGCGGAACTGGTTCGGCCAGGCGGCCTCGTCCTGCCGGGCGAGAAGATCATCGCGGTCCGAAAGCGTGAGCGGCTCGAAGCTGGCGGCGGCTTCGGCCATCAGCACTGAAACAAGGCTCTCCCAGGGCAGCTTGGGCAGCGCCACCCGCACGAGGGTGACGCCGAGCGCGCGCAGCTGGTCCAGCGCCCACCGCGCCGCGCCGCATTCGGCGCCGGCGAAATCGCCGTCGAGAACGCCAAGCCGCAGGCCCTCGGGGTTGCCTGCGGCAGCGCCGCCGAAAGGGATATCCCGGCTCGACGGATCGCCGGGGTCGGCGCCGTTGAGGGCGGCGAGCACGAGCGCCGTGTCGGCGATGTCGCGGCAGAGCGGCCCGATCCGGTCGAGGCTCGGGCACAGCGGCATGACGCCGGTGCGCGCGATCCTGCCGAAGCTCGGCCGCAGGCCAACGGCACCGCAGCGCGCAGCGGGGGCGACGATCGAGCCGAGGGTTTCGGTGCCGAGCGCAAAGCCGCAGAGTCCGGCGGCGACGGCCGCGGCGGAACCGGACGACGAGCCAGAGGCGCCTTCATCGGGGTTCCAGGGATTGCGGGTGCGTCCGCCATGCCAGACATCGCCATAGCCCAGCGCGCCGACCACCGTCTTGCCCAGCAGCACGGCGCCGGCCGCGCGCAGCCGCCGCACGACAACCGCATCATCCGGCGGAAGCCGGTCGCGGAACGGTTCCGCGCCCCAATCGGTGATGATGCCGGCCGTGTCGATCAAATCCTTGCAGGCCCAGGGAACGCCATGCAGCGGTCCGGCCCAGTCGCCCCGCGCGGCGCGGTGATCGAGGGCGGCTGCGTCGTCCAGCGCTGCCGGGTTGAGCCGGGCGAAGGCGCCGAGGGCGGGATCGAGCCGGGCGATCCGCTCGAAATAGATGGTGGTCAGCCGCACCGCGCTCAGCTCGCCGGCGCGGATCCAGGCGGCCTGGGCGCTGGCGGGGGCAAAGGCGATCGCCTCGTCGTCTTCGGCCCCGGGAAAGGGAAGCGTCGGGCGGGGCAGGATCAGCGGCCCGGGATCGGGCATGTCGAAGCCGGGCAGGCGCGGTTCGAACACGCATGCCGGCGCCAGATCATCGTCCAGCGTCACCGCGCGGCGGGCGCGGGCGAGATCGATCTGGGCCGCGATGGCCTGGGCAATCAGCGCCCGCTCCGGCGCGGTCTGCTCGATGCCGAGGACGCGTTCGGCAGCAGCGATATCGGCGCTGGTCGCTTCGTGCCGGATCTGTTTGTCCACTCAAACCTCCCGTCAGTCTGTTTCGCCGATCCCGCCGGCATTGCCAAGAGCCGCGGAGGCGCCATCTGCCGGGCATGAGTTCCGAACCGATACCGACCCGCGCCGCCGGGCTGCAGCATCTCGCCGATTTCCTGCCGCGCGCCGGAGCGCGCTACGCCGCCGGCCGCAATACCGATCCGGGACCGGAGACGAAAGGTGCGGTCTCGCGCCTGTCGCCCTGGCTGCGTCACCGGCTGCTCACCGAGGCGGAGGTGGCGCGGGCGGCGATGGCGGCGCATGGCGAGGCGGCGACAAAATTCATCGAGGAGGTGGGCTGGCGAACCTACTGGAAGGGCTGGCTGGAGCACCGGCCCGGCGTGTTCGAGCTCTATTGCGCCGGGTTGCGGCGGGCGGAGAACCGGCTGGCGACCGAAGCGGGGCTGCGGCGGGCCTTTCACGATGCCTGCGCGGGGCAGACCGGGATCGACTGTTTCGATTCATGGGCGCGGGAGATCGCCGCGCGGAATTATCTGCACAATCATGCGCGGATGTGGTTCGCCTCGATCTGGATCTTCACGCTGCGTCTGCCCTGGGAACTCGGGGCAGATTTCTTCCTCCGGCACCTGCTCGATGGCGATATCGCATCTAACACATTGTCATGGCGGTGGGTGGCAGGGCTACATACGCCGGGCAAGCACTATCTCGCGCGGGCGGAGAATATCACGCGCTTCACCGGCGGACGGTTCGATCCGCGCGGGCTGCTCGACGAGACGGCGGAACCGCTCGCGGAAACAATGACACCGGCGGCGGCGCGGGCGCCGCGCTTCGACCCGCCGCCTTCGGGCGATGTCGCGCTGCTGCTGCATGAGGAGGATTGCGCGGCCGAGATGCTCGATCTTGCCGGCTGCACGGTGCGGGCGGTGGCGGCGGTGGCGATGCCGGAGGCGCGGGCGCGCGGCGGGGTAGCGCCGGCGGTGGCTGCCTTCGCCCGCGGTGCGGTGATGGATGCGATGGCGCGGGCGGCGGCGCTGTTCGGCGTTGGCCCGGTGTTGCTGGAAGTGGACGATCTCGCCGGCTGGGCGGCGGCGCACCGGCTGACGGTGGTGACCGCGCATCCGCCCATCGGGCCGGTCGCGCAGGCGCTGGCGGCGGCGGATGTGGGGGCGGCGCGCATTGCCCGCGCCTGGGACCGCGCCTTGTGGCCGCATGCGGGGCGCGGGTTCTTCGGCTTCCGCCCCCGGATCGGCGACGCGGTGGCCGCCGCGTCCGGGGACTGAGCGGCGCTTAGAGCATCATCCGATCAGATGGAATCATCTGATCGGATAAAGATGCTCTATTTATCAACAAGATAGAGCACTACATCCGATCCGGAAGGATCGGAAAGTGCTCTAGATCACGCCGGAGCCGCCATCGACCGCGAGGATCTGGCCGGTGATGTGGCCGGAGGCGGCGGTGCAGAAGAGCAGGGCGGCGCCCTTGAGGTCGGCATCGTTGCCGAGCTTGTTCATCGGCGTCTTCGCCAGGATCTTTTCCTCGAACTGGCCGAGGAGCCCACGCGTCATCTTCGAGGGGAAGAAGCCGGGGGCGAGCGCGTTCACCGTGATGTTGTGCGGACCCCATTCGGCGGCGAGCGCGCGGGTCATGTTCACCACCGCACCTTTCGAGGTGTTGTAGGGGATGGTGCCGGTGATGTCCGGGTGATGGCCGCGCAGCCCCGCGATCGAGGCGATGTTGAGCACCTTGCCGAACTTGCGGGGGATCATCGAGCGGGCGGCGATCGCCTGGGTGAGGAAGAACAGGTTGTTGACGTTGAGGTTCATCACCCGCGCCCAGGCCTCGGGCGTGACGTCGACCGCAGGGGCACCCCAGGTGGCGCCGGCATTGTTCACCAGGATATCGACCGGGCCGGCGGCCAGCACCGAGTCGGCCAGCGCCTTCGGCCCGTCTTCCTTGCCGAGATCGCTGACATGGGCGGTGGCGGTGATGCCGAGACCGGCGAGGTGCTTCACCGCCTCGTCCAGTTCGTCCGCCTTGCGCGCGGAGATGGCGATCGTGGCGCCGAACTCGCCGAGCGCCTCGGCGATCTGCAGCCCGAGCCCGCGCGAGCCGCCGGTGATCAGGGCGCGCTTGCCGGTCAGGTCGAACAGGGATTTCAGAGCGATCATTCGGGTTTCCTCATCGTTGCTGGCCCGTTCCGGGCGGGGTTGACGGGCGCGATACGCGTCTATCCTATGGGGCGCAAGCCCTCCTGCCAATCGGGGGCGAACCGGAGGATGTGACCCATGAACGAGGCGTACGAACCGTTCCGCTACCGGCTGCTGATCGGCCAGTTGCTGAAGATGCCGATCGCGCAGGCAAGCCGTCGGGAGATCGTCTATCGCGGGGACACGCGGCTGACCTATTCGCAATTCGCCGCCCGCGTGCACCGGTTCGGCGGTCTTCTGGGCGAACTCGGCGCCGGCATGGGCACGCGCGTCGCCTTCATGGACTGGGACAGCCACCGCTATCTCGAGGCCTATTTCGCGGTGCCGATGGCCGGCGCTGTGCTGATGATGGTGAATATCCGCCTCAGCCCCGAGCAGATCGCCTACACGATCGATCATTCCGGGGCGGAAATCCTGTTCGTGCACGCGGATTTCCTGCCGGTTCTGGCGGCGATCCGCGAGCAGCTGCCGAAGCTGCGCAAGGTGGTGCTGATCCGCGACGACGAGAGCGCCGTGCCGGAGGGTTTCGCCGGCGAGTATGAAACGATGCTGGCGGCGACGGCGCCGCTCGCCGCGTTTCCGGAATTCGACGAGGACACGCTGGCGACGACCTTCTACACGACGGGCACGACCGGCCTGCCCAAGGGGGTGATGTTCACCCACCGCCAGCTCGTGCTGCACACGCTGATGGTGCTGACCGGGATCAATGTTTCTGGACTGAATGGCGGCCTCTCCCGCGAGGATGTCTACATGCCGCTGACGCCGATGTTTCATGTCCACGCCTGGGGGTTTCCCTATGCGGCGACGATGCTCGGCATGCAGCAGGTCTATGTCGGCCGGTTCCAGCCCGACACCGTGCTGCGCCTCCTGGCGGAGGAGAAGGTCACGGTTTCGCATTGCGTGCCGACGATCATGCACATGCTTCTCAACGCGCCGGCTGGGAAAGCGGCGGATTTCAGCCGCTGGCGCGTCGTCATCGGCGGTTCGGCGCTGCCGCGCCCGCTCTGTGAGGAGGCGCTGGCGCGTGGGATCGACATCTATGCCGGATATGGCATGTCCGAAACCTGCCCGGTGATGACGCTGGCGCAGTTGCGCGGCGATATTCTCGACACGCTGCCGGACCGGGTCGAGGCCGAGATCGGCTATCGGATGGCGGCGGGCCTGCCGGGGCCGCTGGTCGAGGTGCGCATCGTCGACGACGAGATGAACGACGTGCCGCATGACGGCAGGTCGGTCGGCGAGGTGGTGACGCGCACCCCTGCGCTCACCCCCGGCTATGCCGGAAACCCGGAAGCATCGGCGGCGCTGTGGCGCGGCGGCTGGCTGCATACCGGCGATATCGGCACGATCGACACGGATGGATATCTGCGGATCGTCGACCGGGTGAAGGACGTGATCAAGACCGGCGGGGAGTGGATTTCCTCGATCGGGCTGGAGGAGATCCTGCTCACCCATCCGGCCGTCTCCGAGGCGGCGGTGGTCGGCATTCCCGACGAGCGCTGGGGCGAGCGCCCGGTGGCTTTCGTCGTGCTTCGCGCGGGCATGGAGGCCGACGAGGCGGCGCTGCGCAGTCATGTCCAGGCCCGCGCCGATGCCGGCGCGATCTCGCGATACGCGGTGCCCGACCGGGTGGTTCATGTCGAGGCCCTCGACAAGACCTCTGTCGGCAAGCTCGACAAGAAGGCGATGCGGGCCCGCGCCGTGGGTGCGGACGGGTGAATTCACAAAATTTGCAATACCGTCGCGGTGCTTTGATCCAACTTGCTGCAATTCGCTTGTCATCTGCGAAGTGCCGGGTCTATTGCGACTAGTCATCATCCTGCAACCACGAGCGGAACCGCCATGAAACTTCACGAAGTCCGTGTTCACCCCTCGAAATCGCTGCTCAAGCGCGATAATCAGCTGGCCTGGAAGATCGCCGGCGTGGCGGCGGACAAGGTGACCGTCGACAAGGACGTGACGGCGATGATCATCAACCGGATCATCGACAACGCGGCGGTGGCGGTGGCTTCGGTCAATCGCGGGCCGGTGGTTTCGGCGCGGGCCATGGCGCTCGGCCATGCGAAACGCGGCGGGGCGACGGTGTTCGGCCTGCCGGCGCGCAAGACGGTGAGCCCGGAATGGGCGGCCTGGGCAAACGGCACGGCGGTGCGCGAGCTCGATTATCACGACACCTTCCTCGCCGCCGACTATTCGCACCCGGGCGACAATATTCCGCCGATCCTCGCGGTCGGCCAGGTGATGGAGCGCTCCGGGCGCGACCTGATCCGCGGCATCGCGACCGGGTACGAGATCCAGATCAACCTCGTGCGGGCGATCTGCCTGCACGAATGGAAGAAGGATCACATCGCGCATCTCGCCCCGGCGCAAGCGGCAGGCATCGGCGCGCTGCTCGGGCTGAAGCAGGAGACGATCTTCCAGGCGGTGCAGCAGGCGGTGCATGTCAGCTTCACCACGCGGCAGAGCCGCAAGGGCGAGATCAGCTCGTGGAAGGCCTTCGCACCCGCCCATGCCGGCAAGCTCGCGATCGAGGCGGTCGACCGCGCGATGCGTGGCGAGGGCGCGCCGAGCCCGATCTATGAGGGCGAGGACAGCGTGATCGCCTGGATGCTGGGCGGCAAGGACGCAGTCTATCATGTGCCGCTGCCGGGCAAGGGCGAGGCCAAGCGCGCGATCATGGACAGCTACACCAAGGAGCATTCGGCCGAGTATCAGAGCCAGGCGCTGATCGACCTCGCTTTCCGGATGCGCGAGCAGATCGAGAATTTCGATGCGATCGAAAAGATCACGATCCACACCTCGCACCATACCCATTACGTGATCGGAACCGGGGCGAACGACCCGCAGAAGATGGACCCGAAGGCGAGCCGCGAAACGCTCGACCACTCCATCATGTATATCTTTGCGGTCGCGCTCCAGGATGGCACCTGGCACCATGTCGACAGCTACGCGCCGAAGCGGGCGCGGCGGGCGGATACGGTGGCGCTGTGGCACAAGATCGAAACCGCCGAGGACCCGGAATGGACGCGCCGCTACCACGCCACCGATCCGGCCGAGAAGGCCTTCGGCGGCCGCGTCGAGATCCGGTTCAAGGATGGTAGCACGCTGGTCGACGAACTGGCGGTGGCCAACGCGCATTCGCTCGGCGCCCGCCCCTTCGAGCGCGCGGACTATATCCGCAAGTTCGAGACGCTGACCGACGGCATCATCTCGCCGCGCGAAGCCGCCCGCTTCCTTGAAGCGGTGCAGGACCTGGCGCGGCTGCCGGCGGGCGAGCTCGACCGGCTGAATGTCGCCTTGCCCGCGGGCGCGCTGCTCGAAGGCAAGCCGGGCATCTTCTGAGACGCAAGGAACAGACAGCATGAGCGAGACCACGACGGCGCCGAAGCCGAAGAAGTCGGTCGCCCTTTCGGGGGTTGCCGCGGGTAATACCGCGCTGTGCAGCGTCGGCCGCAGCGGCAACGACCTGCATTACCGCGGCTATGACATTCTCGACATTGCCGAGACGTGCAGCTTCGAGGAGATCGCGCATCTGCTCATCCATGGCACGCTGCCCACCTCGGCGGAGCTTTCGGCCTATCTCGCGAAACTGCAGGCGCTGCGCGGGCTGCCGGATGCGGTGCGCAAGGTGATGGAGGCGCTGCCGGCGGCGGCGCACCCGATGGACGTCATGCGCAGCGGCGTCTCCGCCCTGGGCTGCGTGCTGCCGGAGGCGCACGACCACAACCCGGCCGGTGCGCGCGACGTGGCGGACCGGCTGATCGCCTCACTCGGCTCGATGCTGCTCTACTGGTATCATTTCAGCACCAATGGCCGTCGCATCGAGGTCGAGACCGACGATGGGTCGATCGGCGCGCATTTCCTGCACCTGCTGCACGGCCGGCGGCCGGTCGATGCCTGGGTGCGGGCGATGCATACCTCGCTCATCCTGTATGCTGAACATGAATTCAACGCCTCGACCTTCGCCGCGCGCGTCGTCGCCGGCACCGGGTCTGACATCCATTCGGCGATCACTGCCGGCATCGGTGCGCTGCGCGGGCCGAAGCATGGCGGCGCCAACGAGTTCGCCTTCGAGGTGCAGAAGCGCTACGCCGACCCTGACGAGGCGGAGGCGGATATCCGCCGGCGCATCGAGGCGCGCGAGGTCATCATCGGCTTTGGCCATCCGGTCTATACCATCGCCGATCCGCGCAACGTGGTGATCAAGCGCGTCGCCCAGTCGCTCTCGGAGCAGGCGGGATCGATGAAGATGTTCAACATCGCCGCGCGGATCGAGAGCGTTATGCACGACGCGAAGCGGATGTTCCCAAATCTCGACTGGTTCTCGGCCGTGTCGTACCACATGATGGGTGTGCCGACCGCGATGTTCACGCCGCTCTTCGTGATCGCGCGGACCGCCGGCTGGAGCGCGCACGTGATGGAACAGCGCGCCGACAACAAGATCATTCGTCCCTCGGCCAATTACGTAGGGCCGGAGGATCGCAAGTTCGTGCCGCTCGAAAAGCGCGGCTGAGGAGGGTTCGATGAGCTATCTGCAAGCATCCGGCCTGCCGGAGCGCGCCGCCGGGCTGCGCTTCCGCGAACTCGTCGAGCGCGGGCCGATCGTGCATATTCCGGGCGCGCATAACGGGCTTGCCGGGCGCCAGGCGATGCGGGCCGGGTTCGAGGCGTGTTATCTCTCCGGGGCGGCGATGACCGCCTCGATGGGGCTGCCGGATCTCGGCATCATCACCGTCGACGAAGTGTGTTTCTTCGTCCGCCAGGTGGCGCGGGCCTCCGGCCTTCCGGTGGTCGTCGATGGCGACACCGGCTATGGCGAGGCGCTCAACGTGATGCACATGGTGCGCAGCTTCGAGGATGCCGGTGCGGGCGCCGTGCATATCGAGGACCAGCTGCTGCCGAAGAAATGCGGCCATCTGAACGACAAGAAGCTCGCCGATGCGCGCGACATGGCGGCGAAGGTGGCGGCGGCCGCCCATGCGCGCCGGAATCTCTACATCATCGCGCGCACCGATGCCGCGGCGAGCGAGGGGATGGACGGCGCGGTGGCCCGGGCGAAGATGTATGTCGAGGCCGGGGCGGATGCGATTTTCCCCGAAGCGCTCTACAGCGCCGATATGTTCCGCGAATTCGCCCGCCGGATGCCCGGCGTGCCGCTGCTCGCCAACATGACCGAGTTCGGCCGCACGCCGTTCTTCACCGCCGCCGAGTTCGAGGAAATGGGCTACCGGATGGTGATCTGGCCGGTCACCTCGCTGCGGGTTTCGGCGAAGGCGGTGGAAACTCTCTACACCGCGATCAGGCGCGATGGCGGTGCGCAGAACTGCGTCGAGGCGATGCTGACGCGCGCCGAATTGTACGAGACCATCGACTATGCCGGGTTCGAGGCGCTGGATGCGACGATCGTCAAGACCGTCGTGCCCGAGCCGATCGGCTGACGGAGACGCCGCTTTCGGGAGGAACCAATGAACGCCACGACGCCATCCGACGCAACGCCGCAATTCGCGCTCGATGAGGCGCAGCGCGCGATTGCCGAGATGGCGCGCGGCTTCGCCGATGAGCGGCTCGCACCGCACGCGGTTGCCTGGGACGAGGCGAAGCATTTTCCTGTCGACGTGATCCGCGAGGGTGCCGCCCTCGGCATGGGCGGGATCTATGTGCGCGAGGAGAGCGGCGGCTCGGGGCTGACCCGGCTCGACGCGGCGTTGATCTTCGAGGCACTGGCGACCGGCTGCCCCGCGGTTTCGGCCTATATGTCGATCCACAACATGGTGGCCTGGATGGTCGACCGGTTCGGTGACGACGCGCAGCGCCGGAACCTGCTGCCGGCGCTGGTGAGCATGGAGCATCTCGCCAGCTACTGTCTGACCGAGCCGGGCGCGGGATCGGATGCGGCGGCGCTGAAGACGAAGGCGGTGCGCGATGGCGATGATTACGTGCTCGACGGCGTCAAGCAGTTCATCTCGGGTGCGGGGGCAACCGACCTTTACCTGGTGATGGCGCGCAGCGGCGGCGCCGGGCCGCGCGGGATTTCCTCCTTCTTGGTGCCGAAGGATGCCAAGGGTCTGGGCTTCGGCGCCAACGAACGGAAAATGGGCTGGAACGCGCAGCCGACCCGCCAGGTGATTTTCGAATCCTGCCGTATTCCGGCGCGCTTCCGGCTCGGCGCGGAAGGCGAGGGGTTCCGCATCGCGATGAGCGGGCTCGATGGCGGGCGGGTGAATATTGGCGCCTGTTCGCTCGGCGGCGCGCAGGCGGCGCTGGAGAAGGCGCAGCGATACATGGGCGAGCGCGAGGCATTTGGCCGGCGGCTGGAAGATTTCCAGGCGTTGCAGTTCCGGCTTGCGGATATGGCGACCGAGCTGGAGGCGGCGCGGATCTTCCTGTGGTCGGCTGCAGCTTCACTCGACCGCGGCGAGGCGGACGCGACGCGGCGCTGTGCGATGGCGAAGCGGATCGCCACCGATACCGGTTTCAACGTTGCCAACAACGCGCTGCAACTGTTCGGCGGCTACGGGTATCTCGCCGAATACGGCATCGAGAAGATCGTGCGCGATCTGCGGGTGCATCAGATTCTGGAAGGGACGAACGAAATCATGAGACTGATCGTTGCGCGCGGCCTGGTCGGGCGGAACGCATGAGCGGGGAGATCACCGCGGATGTCGACATCCGGATCGAGGGGCGGGTCGGCCGGATCAGCCTGAACCGGCCGCGGGCGCTGAACGCGCTGACGCACGACATGGAAGTGGCGATCGACGCGGCACTGCTGCGCTGGGCGGATGATCCTTCCGTCGCCTTCGTGATGGTGGACGGGCGCGGCGAGCGCGGGCTCTGCGCGGGCGGCGATATCCGCGCGCTGTACGATGCGGCGAAGAGCGGCGGCGAACGCCTCGCCTTTCCGTTCTTTGGCGACGAATACAGGATGAACGCGCATATCGCGAATTATCCGAAACCCTTCGTGGCACTGATGGACGGGATCGTGATGGGCGGCGGCGTCGGCATTTCGGCGCACGGGTCGCACCGCATCGTCACCGAGCGGACGATGCTGGCGATGCCGGAGGTCGGCATCGGCTTCGTGCCGGATGTCGGCGGCACCTTCCTGCTCGGGCGGATGCCGGGCGAGACCGGCATTCACGCGGCACTGACCGCGCACCGGATGACCGGCGCCGATGCGGTCTCGTGCGGCATCGCCGATCATTATGTGGAAAGCCGGCATCTGCCGGCGCTGACAGCGGCTCTCGCGGCGCTGGTCGATGGCGCCGATGTCGATGACTGCATCGCTGCCTTCGCGACGGCTGCGCCGGCCTCGCCGCTGCTCGCAGCGCGCACCTGGATCGACGATTGCTACAAGGCGCCGACAGCGGAGGCAATTCTCGCGGCGCTGGAGGCGCATGCCGAACCGGCGGCGCGCGAGGCAGCCGCAACGATCAGGCGGATGTCGCCGACCTCGGTGAAGCTCAGCCTGCGCCTCGTGCGTGCGGCGCGGGGCGATGCGAAGGTGGAAACCGCGATCGACCGCGAATTCCGCGTCGCGGTGCGCTGTGTCGCCGCGCATGATTTCGTCGAGGGCGTGCGGGCGCAGCTCGTCGACAAGGACCGCAATCCACGCTGGCAGCCGGCGACGCTCGAAGCGGTGGACGATGACGCGCTCGATGCATATTTCGCGCCGCTCGGCGCCGACGAGCTGGGGCTCGACGCACTAACAACCTGACAGGAGGACACGCATGGCACGGATCGGATTCATCGGCCTGGGCAACATGGGCGGCCCGATGGCCGCCAATCTGGTCCGCGCGGGCCATGCTGTGCTCGGCTTCGACACCGTGCCTGCTGCGCGCGAGGCGGCGGCGGCGGCAGGTGTGACGATCGTCGAGCTTGCCGCCGATGCGGCGCGCGACGCCGATGCGGTGATCACCATGCTGCCTTCCGGCCCGATCGTACGCGCGGTCTATGAGGCGGCGGACGGCATTCTGCCGGCAGCGCGGGCCGGCACGCTGTTCATCGACTGCTCGACGATCGATGTCGATTCTGCCCGTGCCGCGCACGCGGTGGCGGCGGGGCGGGGCATGCTGTCGCTCGATGCGCCGGTCTCCGGCGGGGTGGGCGGGGCCAGCGCGGGGACGCTGACTTTCATGGCCGGCGGCAGCGCCGAGGCGTTCGAGCGCGGCGAGCCGCTGCTGGCGGCGATGGGCCGGCGCATCGTGCATTGCGGCGGGGCCGGGGCCGGGCAGGCGGCGAAAATCTGCAACAACATGATCCTCGGCATCTCAATGATCGCGGTGAGCGAGGCTTTTGCCCTGGCCGACCGGCTTGGGCTCGACCGGCAGAAACTGTTCGACGTGGCTTCCACTGCCTCGGGCCAGTGCTGGTCGCTGACCTCCTATTGCCCGGTGCCGGGGCCGGTGCCGGCGAGCCCGGCGAACCACGAATACCGGCCGGGCTTCGCCGCAGCACTGATGCTGAAGGATCTTGGCCTCGCGATGGAGGCGTCGGCGGCGACCGGGACCGAGACCGCGCTCGGCCGCCATGCGCGCGACATCTACGCCGCCTTCGCCGAAGCCGGGCATGGCGGCGAGGATTTTTCCGCGATCTTCCGGGCGATCTCGGCGGCGTCGAAACCCGCCTGAGCGGTGCCGAGGCGCGGAACCAGAACAAAGGAAACGTCCATGACCGACTTCATCGCCGCGCGGCAGTTCCTTCTCGACCACCGGACCGATCTTGCCGTCGCCTCCGCCGGATTCCGCTGGCCGGAGGCGCGGGATTTCAACTGGGCGCTCGACTGGTTCGACGCGCATCTCGCCCGCGATGCTGGCAGCGCGCAGCGCCCGGCGCTGTGGATCGCCGATCCGGCAGGCGGGGAGGACGTGCGGCTGAGCTTCGCCGAATTGTCCGCCCGCTCGAACCGGACGGCGAATTTCCTCCGCGCCCAGGGCGTGCGGCGGGGCGACCGGCTGATCCTGCTGCTCGGCAATGTCGTGCCGCTCTGGGATGTGATGCTGGCGGCGATCAAGCTCGGCGCGGTGGTGATTCCGGCAACGACCCTGCTGACGCCTGAGGAGTTGCAGGACCGGGTGGAACGCGGAGCGGCGCGTTTCGTGGTGACGACGGCGGACCAGGCGGCGAAGTTCGACGCGGTGGCAGGCTCGTTCCAGCGGATCGCGATCGGCGGCGCGCCCGATGGGTGGACGCCCTACGCGCCGGGGGGCGAGAGCGCCGATTTCGTGCCGGACGGGCCGACGCGGGCGGATGATCCTCTGCTGCTCTATTTCACCTCGGGTACCACGGCGAAGCCGAAACTCGTTCTGCATTCGCACTATTCCTATCCGGTCGGCAGCCTCTCGACGATGTACTGGATCGGGTTGCAGCCGGGGGATGTGCATCTGAACATTTCATCGCCGGGCTGGGCGAAGCACGCCTGGAGCAGTTTCTTCGCGCCGTGGAACGCGGGGGCGACGGTGTTCATCGTCAACCAGCCGCGCTTCGAGGCGAAGGCGCTGCTCGATACGCTGGTCCGCTGCAAGGTGACGACGCTCTGCGCGCCGCCGACGGTCTGGCGGCTGCTGATCCAGAACGATCTCGCACAATGGAAGGTAGCACTGCGCGAGTTGGCCTGCGCCGGCGAGCCGCTGAACGCCGAGATCATCGACCGGGTGCGGGCGATGTGGGGGCTGACGATCCGCGATGGCTACGGCCAGACCGAGACGACCGCGCAGATCGGCAATTCGCCGGGCCAGGCGGTGAAGCCGGGGTCGATGGGGAGGCCGCTGCCGGGCTATCGCATCGCCATTCTCGACCAGGCGAACGATTCGGTGACCGAGGGCGAGGTGGCGCTGCCGCTCGGCGCGGCGCGGCCGGCCGGGCTAATGCGCGGCTATGTCGATGCCGCAACCGGCGCGCTGCGCGGCACCGACGGCGCCTATTACCGGACCGGCGATGTCGCTCAGATCGACGCCGATGGCTATCTCACCTTTGTCGGGCGCGCGGATGACGTGTTCAAGTCGTCCGATTACCGGATCAGCCCGTTCGAGCTTGAGAGCGTGCTGATCGAGCACGCCAGCGTCGCCGAGGCGGCGGTGGTGCCGAAGCCGGACGAGATCCGCCTCTCGGTGCCGGTCGCCTATGTCGCGCTGGTGCCCGGCGCGGTGGCGGACCGGGCGACCGCGCTGTCGATCTTCCGGCATGCGCGAGCGCGGCTGGCGCCGTTCAAGCGCATCCGCGAGATCGTGTTCGTCACCGATCTGCCTAAAACGATTTCGGGGAAGATCCGGCGCGTGCAGCTGCGGCGCGGCGAGGCGGGCGGCGAGGCTGGGCTGGCGGGCGAGGTGGTGCGCTTCGCCGAGAGCGCATTTCCAGAGTTGGCCTCGGGCGAGGGCGGCGCCCAGGCATGATGGCACGCCGGGCAATCTGACGGGGTGGAGTAAAAATGGACATTCGCGACAGGGTATTTCTGATCACCGGCGGTGGCTCCGGGCTTGGTGCGGCCGCGGCGCGTGCACTTGCCGCGCAGGGCGGGCGCGTGATGCTTGCGGATGTGGCCGAGGGGCCGGGCATGGCGCTGGCGGCGGAACTTGGAGCGGCCGCGCGGTTCGTGCGGACGGATGTGACGGATGCCGGCCAGGCGGAGGCTGCTGTCGCGACTGCGCGGGCGGCGTTTGGCGGGCTGCACGGGCTGGTGAACTGCGCCGGAATCGTGCTGGGCGAGAAGGTGCTGGGACGCGACGGGCCGGCATCGCTCGAGCGGTTCGCACGGGTGATTTCGGTAAACCTCATCGGCACGTTCAACATTATCCGCCTCGCCGCCGCGGCGATGGCGGAAGGTGCGCCGGATGAGGGCGGCGAGCGCGGGGTGATCGTGAACACCGCCTCGATCGCGGCGTTCGACGGGCAGATCGGCCAGGCCGCCTATGCCGCCTCGAAGGCCGGGGTGGCCGGCATGACGCTGCCGCTGGCGCGGGAGTTGGCGCGCAACGGAATCCGGGTGATGACGATCGCGCCCGGCGTGTTCGAAACCCCGATGATGGCCGGCCTGCCGGACGAGGCGCAACACACCCTCGGCGCCGCCGTACCGTTTCCGCCGCGACTCGGACGGCCGTCGGAATATGCCGCGCTGGTCTGCCATATCATCGGGAACACGATGCTGAACGGTGAAACAATTCGGTTGGATGGTGCCTTGCGGATGGCGCCGCGCTGACCGGCTCCGACCCTCTTGCATCGCGGGGCGGCGGCCTGTAATACCCGGTGCACCGCATCGGCGGGCGCGTAGCTCAGCGGGAGAGCACTGCCTTGACATGGCAGGGGTCACAGGTTCAATCCCTGTCGCGCCCACCACTCAAATCCGCGAAATCACACTGTTTTCTCGAAGACGGCCCGGTTGTACCTCCGGCTTTGAGGCTGTTCAGCGAGCACACAGCGAGCGACGCACGCCTTGTTTCCTGCGGTTCTCAGCCGATGGGAAGCGGAGCGAGCGGCGGCATCGAGGTGATGTCCGAGATGGTGGGATAGGTCTCGGGGACGGTCGTTCGAGGCGCCTCGGCTGGCACGACTCGGTCGCAGGTACCGGCGGTAGGAACCAGCCAGCGAGCAACCAGCGAGCAGGCGCAGCCTATAGATCACGCCGTCGTGAGGCTCGGTAGGGGCGGTTACGGACGGCAGAATGCGGCGGAACGGTCATCCCCACGGTCACCCAGACCGCCTGTCGGGCGCATCCTGACCGTCTCTGGACCGCTGCGGCGAGCGTCGACCGTGGCGTCGCGACTGCCGGCACTGGGTCGCGCGCGGCACGTGGGAGGAAGGTCATCCCCACGGTCATCCAGACCGTCGGCCGAGCGCAGGAGATGATCTCGGCGCCGCTGGCGCTCTGGATCATCAAGCCGGACGCTCGCCGCTGAACGGTCCCGCGAGCCGTCCTTCGGCCGTGTCCATCGGCACGCGATGCGCACGTCGATAATCGCGAGGATGTTCGGCGCATCGGATTCCGACATGGCGTCGCCCGAGAGGCCGGATCGATCCGAGAGATGCTCATCCACACCATCACCCAGATCGTCTTGCGGGAGCGCCTTGACCGTCTCGACACCGGTGCCGCGAGGAACCGGAGCGGCGGTGTCATGGCGCGCGAGAGCCGGCGGGAGGACGCGCGAGGTAGGGCGCGATGGTCACCCTCACGGTCGCAGGGACCGTCTTCCCGAGCGCCTGAGATCATCTCGGCGCCGCTGGCGCTCTGGATCATCGGCCCGGACGCCGCGAGATGAACGGTTCCGAGACCGTCTCCATGAGCATGCGCCGATGACCACGCCGATATTCGGCGCACCGGATTCCGTCATGTGGTCTGGCATGAGGGTTGGCGCGATCCGCGCGAGATGATCACTCCCACGGTCACCGAGACCGTCTTCCTGAGCGCTTCCCGACGATCCCCGGATCGCGGCGCGTCACAGAGGATCGCCTGCGCGCTGTGACGGACGGTATCCGCGACCGGCTGCCGAAAGCATCGATCATGGTTGGGTGATGATCGTGTCCGTCGGCGATCACCGCTTCCTCCGGTGATCGCCTCGGGTGCCCCTACGCCGCCTTCTGCGGGTGAGCCTCAATGTGGACCCGCGTGTACGAGAGCGACGCGAGCCTTGCGTTCGACCATTCGCGGATGGTCTCGCCCATCGAGACAGCGTACTGCGGCGCCTGTTCTGTGGCCGCGTGACACCGATTCCTGCGTGTCTCGGCGAGATCGATGATCGCCGTGGTGGCCGTCGGTTCGTCCATGAGGTCCTCGGCGTCGTTCTCGTGGTTGACCGGGGCCTGCATCCCCGTGACCTCGAAGCACGCCAGCGGGCCGTGCATCTGTTCGAGTTGGTCACGCAGCCAATCGATGCGACCCGGCATGCACAGCGCCTCGCGCTTCTTCTGGCGTGCGCCCCGCGCCTGATACCGGATCAGGAATGCAGACGGGGACAAATCCATATAAGTAGTAATTATAGGGGTTTGTCCCCGTGTGACCTGCGCGCGCCGCAGCGCCTTCTTCGCGGCCTCCTCGGAACAGAACAGGTCCGGATAGACACGGCAGGCGTCCGAAGGCGACAGGAGCGCCGCACCGCGCCCGAGCATCTTCTCGACGACATCCGGTGTGATCTCGCGCCACGACGTCAACGTATCCACCGAGAACGGCAGGACGACATCGTTGAGCACGAAGATGCGTGCCGGATTGTCCGCCGTTCGGTTGACGCCGCGAGCACGCCCGACCGCCTGAATCACTTCTGCGTCCGTGATCGCGCGCCGGATGCTTTCGAGTGAGGGATCGACGAAACCCTTCCGAGAAATCGGTTCGCCACGACCATCACGCATCAGGATGTAATCGACGACGTCCGTCAGCTCGGTGATCTCGGGATGCATGCCGGTCAGCGCGACCGCATGGTCACGGTGAGTATGTTGCGTCGCGAGCGGTCGGCCGATCACGAATAGACAGTCCACCACGCCGAAAGCATCGAGACCGGCGATGGCATTGAAATGTGCCACATCGACGCCGGGGATGCCGGTGAATTCGGCTTCTGCGCCGTGATACGTGATCACCAAGCCGGTGCCGTCACCCACCTGCAGCCGAATGAAATCCCGGATGTTACGGATGCGACGGGCGCGCCGTCTGTCCTCGGCGGTGCCCCCCTCGGTAGGAAGCACGGACGTCTTGCCAAAACCACCTGTGAGGAGACCTTTCTTGTCGACCGTCGGGAGCACTTGCGTCACATGCTGATGCGGCGTGGCGGCGCGCAATGAGGCCGTCAGACGCATGTGCGGAAGGAAAGCCCTGACCTGATCAAGGGCCAGTGTGGCGCAGGGCAACCCGATAGTCTATGTGCAGGCAGCAGTGCTACACTTTGACCCAATGGCCCCACGATGACCGAACATCGCCCATTTTTAGAAGACGGTTCCGCGTCTGGCATATCTCGAACGGCCTTTCGGCGAATGCGGAAGGCGCAAAAGCTGGAGCTAATGATTGAGTGGTTTGGCCAAAACTACGAGGACCCCGCCGAACGCACACCCTATCAAAGCGCCGAAGGCGGCTACCTCTGGATTTGGGGAGGGCCGCATGACGCGCGTGACGTGCTATATACGAAGTTTGGGAGTTTGGTTTCAGAAGGGCTCATCGACGAAGCGGTGCAGGAGATAGAAGCTGAAGGCACGGTCGATTGGGCTTCGAAGCCTACACGTGAAGATTATGACGAAACTGCCCCCCCCGACGAACCTATCGCTCTGGATGTCTTTCTAGACGAACCTAGCGCTGAGTACGGAACGCTCGGCGAACGTACCGCTCGTGCAGAAGCGCGGGCCGCGGTTGAACAACTTCGCGCAGAACTGGATCAGGTTCGACCTATCGGCATTGGCCACAATCGGCCACCGGCCAGTGAGTCCGAAGCTGCAGAAGATGAGGGCGCCAACCTTGAGGAACTGCGTCATGCCGCCGCAGAACTCAGCGCCGAACTGTCAAAATCCAAGCCGACCATCGCATTTGTTAAGCGGTGGGCGTCGCCCCTCCGGAATGCGATCATTGCAACTGCAAAGTGGGGCGCGGAAAAGCTCAACAAGGCGATAGACGCGGCAATGGCAACCGCAGGAAGCATTGTAGGGGGGGGAGCGGTCGCATGGCTCGCGAGTCTCGACCCGGCACTTCATCATGCATTCGGCGCGTTGGTGAAGTGGCTGGAAATAGCAGCCAAGCCTATTTTTTAGATACAAATTCAAAAGTGAACGCAGACGAGCACGTCGCGGCTTCCTATGTAACGGGACAGCCCGCAGGGCATGTCGTCGGAAAGAGAGCACCCCAAGCCCCCTGCTCCTCTCAGAACTGCAGATCGTAGTGCTCGTCGTGATTGTCGGTGCAAGTCCCGATACCATGCGGATTGAGCCCCGCCTGAATCTGCATGCTGCAGGTTAGCATCGTTCCCTTGTCGCCGTGCAGGAAACCCCTCGCATTGGCCATGTTCGAGCGGACAGTAGTGAAACTTTCGCCTGAGGGAACACCGCCACCTACGTTTGCGACGCCGAAAGAACTCGCTTGGGCTGAAGGCAAAACGCCGACGTATGAACCTGTGAAGGCTTCGCCAGTCTTTTGATTGAATGCCTTCATGCCGCCCGTGTGGAACTCCTTTTGGATGGAGAAGCTCAGGACAGTCCCGTCGTTGCTATAGATCGTGCCGGGAATCCATCCGCCTATCATCGTGCAGCCGACCAGACCAATGCTTGCGACGTACGCGATAGCACGAAAGACCAATTTCAGACGGCGCATTACGAGTCCCTTGCACCTGCATCCAATGGCACACCTCAACAAAGCGCCGTTCTATTAGTGCCGTAATTGTATTGCAAGCGCACCGAACTCGACATGAGGAGCCGGGGCCGACATGACCAGCGGACCACTTATCGTGGGCATTGGACGAAGAGGTCACGCCGGCTCCACAGATCGACGTTCTTGAATGATTCTTCACCGGCGCGTTGTTCGGCGATACGGCGATCCCCGGCCGAGTGAGGGTGGTGTCAGCGTAAGCCGAACCAAATGTGACGACTGGGACGCAGACCCGTTCGCGGCCGGCGCAGGTGGGAGAAGATCGCGAGCTAAATAGATATGGACGAGGCAATTCGGCCTCGGGTAAAATGCCGGAATTAGACGAAAAATGGATTTTCGAACCACGAACTGGCTCACGCGGGACAATTTGTCCCAAATTTTGGGAATCGCCCGTTCAACGCTGGATAACGCTGCGGCCCGTGGTTACGGACCGCCGTTCTACCGCGTTGGGCGGCTGATTCGGTACGACGCGACCGAAGTGCAAGCGTGGATCGACGCCGGGTACACTGTCCCCAAGCGTACAGCCACGAGCGGCTTTTTCGAGACGAACTGACAGAAGACTACGCCCGGCGCAGACACGCCGGGCGCATTGATTGGGCATTATTTTGATGAACACTTCTATTTATGACGGCGCTGACAATGATCGAAATTTTTCATCAGCTTCAGACGCCGAACTGCATTTGATCTTGGCGGGAGAAGCGCGGTATTTCCGGTCCTCTATTTTTCGCTGTGGTTACCTTCCAGTTCCTCTCGCCAGTGCCGAGAAGGTCCCCTCGGAGCACGATTGGCCGACCAAGGCCCGTGCCCGTGCTGGCCAAACAGAGTGGACCGATCCGATCACGGCTCGCGACTGGAACAGCGGTATTCTCTGCGCCGGCCTCTACGCCGTCGACGTGGATGTTGATGATCCGGATGCCGCCGACGAGGTAACGGCCGCGCTGCTCGACACGCTCGGACCGTCGCCGGCAAAGCGCGTTCGCGGCCATACCTCGCCTCGATATCTCGCGCTGTACCGCGCCGAAGGCGAGTCGAGAAAGCAGAAGGTGGGTAAGGTCGACGGCTACAAGGTCGAAATCCTCGGCCTCGGCCAACAGTGCATGGTCCACGGCATCCATCCCGATCTCGGAGTCGTCGAATGGATCACGCCTGAGGGCCGCTCGGATGACGGTCTCGCGCGGGTTCCGCGTGAGACCCTGCCTCTGATCAAGGCGGTCCAGATCGCCGAGTTCCTCTCCCGGTGCCGCACGATCTTCGGCATCGGCGACGATGAGCCGAAGACGACAGACCCGGAACCGTGGGCACCGCACGGCCGCGAGCGCAGCGACTACACCGACAACGATGTCGCCGACATCGTGGCCCACCTCCCGGCTGACACGGGCTACGATGACTGGGTCGCTGTGCTGTCTGCCATCTATCGCGCGACCGGTGGCAGCGCCCGTGGCCGCGATCTCGCTCACGAGTACAGCCGCAAGAGCCCAGCCTACCGGCACCGGTCCGTCGACGAGAAATGGTGTGCCTTTCGCCACGGTGGCGCGCTGCGGCACGATTTCGGCCATCTTCTCAACCGCGTGAAGGAGGCCGAGCCCGGCTACCTGACGCCCAGCTTCCGCGCGAAGCTCTCCTCGGCCCGTCTTGAACATGCGCCCGCATCGGCCGGGGTTCCCGCCGATCAGGTCATCATGGACGCTGATTTCTGATGACCCCGGAGCAGTACGAGAAGCATATCGCGGCGGTCTGCGATCAGATTGCTGCGAAGTCGAACGCGGGTGAAGTCATCGATCCCACCGCCATCAACGCTCGGCTCGAAGCCGGGAACCCGGCCAACTGGCCGATCCACGCTCTGTGCGCCAAACTCCGGGTGCCGGGTTTCCATGGACCGCGCCACGAACCGGCTCTTGCCAGCGCGGCGGCGGTCCGCGTCAAAATGGTGCGGGAGATCCAGAACGTCATCGACAAAGTTCTGACGTGGCACCGAAGCGGAAGCGGTGACGCCGGCGTAGCCGGTCTTCATTTCGCCATGCACGTCGATGTTGGCCTTGGAAAATCCTCCGCCGTGCGACGAGAGGTGCACCGCTTCATATCTGAGGCGCGCGCGGCCGGGAGCCCGCACCGGGTGCTCTGGCTCGTGCCCCACCATAGGCTCGCGGATGAGACACTGAAGGAGTTCAGGCTGCTCGGGATCAAAGCTATCATCTGGCGCGGTCGCGATACCATTGATCCCGGCTCGGGTCAGACAATGTGCCGTGACCTCGACGCGATCAATGAAGCGCAAGCCGTCCACGCCGACGTGGGAAAGACTGTCTGCGGCACTCAGGGAGGGCCGCAGTGCCCGTTTCGGGGTGGCTGTCAGTACTTGCAGCAGAAGCAAGCCGCCGCATCCGCCGACGTCATCATCGCGGCCACCAACGCGCTGTTTGCGCCGATCCCGATTTCGGTCAGCGATTTCGGCATTGTGGTCGTAGACGAAGGGTTCTGGCAGCGTGGCGTACAAAAGAAGCGTGACATTACCCTTTCATCGTTCGCCTCCGATGTACGTCGCAATCCGGTCCTCGCGAACGGCGCCGCCGATCCGAGTGGGACCCGCAAGCTCTATGGCTGGTGCACCATCGTCGAGCGTGCAGCGGCCGCCGCGGCCGAAAATGAGTTCCTAACCTCCGCATCCTTCAACGGCCTGCTGACCATCGCCGACGCGCAGGCGGCAGCCAAGCTGGAGTGGGCGCGCAAGGTGGACACGACACGCCTACTCCGGCCGACGATGAGCGCCGCGGATCGGGAAGCGGCCTTGGACAAGGCTGCTGTGAACCGCACTCTCGCGCGCCGTGCAGAGATGTGGCGTGCCATCGAGGCGATGCTCTCCGGCGCGGAGGACGGTCGGCTGCAGAAGATCGAGGAACGTTGCTCTTCGGGCAGGCAGGCGAAGCTGGCCCTGTACGGACGACATCAGGTCAATGAGGCCCTCTCGCGGCTTCCCATCCTACACCTCGATGCCACACTGGCCCTTGATCAGGTCAGGGCTTTCCTTCCGCACATGCGTCTGACGGCCTCATTGCGCGCCGCCACGCCGCATCAGCATGTGACGCAAGTGCTCCCGACGGTCGACAAGAAAGGTCTCCTCACAGGTGGTTTTGGCAAGACGTCCGTGCTTCCTACCGAGGGGGGCACCGCCGAGGACAGACGGCGCGCCCGTCGCATCCGTAACATCCGGGATTTCATTCGGCTGCAGGTGGGTGACGGCACCGGCTTGGTGATCACGTATCACGGCGCAGAAGCCGAATTCACCGGCATCCCCGGCGTCGATGTGGCACATTTCAATGCCATCGCCGGTCTCGATGCTTTCGGCGTGGTGGACTGTCTATTCGTGATCGGCCGACCGCTCGCGACGCAACATACTCACCGTGACCATGCGGTCGCGCTGACCGGCATGCATCCCGAGATCACCGAGCTGACGGACGTCGTCGATTACATCCTGATGCGTGATGGTCGTGGCGAACCGATTTCTCGGAAGGGTTTCGTCGATCCCTCACTCGAAAGCATCCGGCGCGCGATCACGGACGCAGAAGTGATTCAGGCGGTCGGGCGTGCTCGCGGCGTCAACCGAACGGCGGACAATCCGGCACGCATCTTCGTGCTCAACGATGTCGTCCTGCCGTTCTCGGTGGATACGTTGACGTCGTGGCGCGAGATCACACCGGATGTCGTCGAGAAGATGCTCGGGCGCGGTGCGGCGCTCCTGTCGCCTTCGGACGCCTGCCGTGTCTATCCGGACCTGTTCTGTTCCGAGGAGGCCGCGAAGAAGGCGCTGCGGCGCGCGCAGGTCACACGGGGACAAACCCCTATAATTACTACTTATATGGATTTGTCCCCGTCTGCATTCCTGATCCGGTATCAGGCGCGGGGCGCACGCCAGAAGAAGCGCGAGGCGCTGTGCATGCCGGGTCGCATCGATTGGCTGCGTGACCAACTCGAACAGATGCACGGCCCGCTGGCGTGCTTCGAGGTCACGGGGATGCAGGCCCCGGTCAACCACGAGAACGACGCCGAGGACCTCATGGACGAACCGACGGCCACCACGGCGATCATCGATCTCGCCGAGACACGCAGGAATCGGTGTCACGCGGCCACAGAACAGGCGCCGCAGTACGCTGTCTCGATGGGCGAGACCATCCGCGAATGGTCGAACGCAAGGCTCGCGTCGCTCTCGTACACGCGGGTCCACATTGAGGCTCACCCGCAGAAGGCGGCGTAGGGGCACCCGAGGCGATCACCGGAGGAAGCGGTGATCGCCGACGGACACGATCATCACCCAACCATGATCGATGCTTTCGGCAGCCGGTCGCGGATACCGTCCGTCACAGCGCGCAGGCGATCCTCTGTGACGCGCCGCGATCCGGGGATCGTCGGGAAGCGCTCAGGAAGACGGTCTCGGTGACCGTGGGAGTGATCATCTCGCGCGGATCGCGCCAACCCTCATGCCAGACCACATGACGGAATCCGGTGCGCCGAATATCGGCGTGGTCATCGGCGCATGCTCATGGAGACGGTCTCGGAACCGTTCATCTCGCGGCGTCCGGGCCGATGATCCAGAGCGCCAGCGGCGCCGAGATGATCTCAGGCGCTCGGGAAGACGGTCCCTGCGACCGTGAGGGTGACCATCGCGCCCTACCTCGCGCGTCCTCCCGCCGGCTCTCGCGCGCCATGACACCGCCGCTCCGGTTCCTCGCGGCACCGGTGTCGAGACGGTCAAGGCGCTCCCGCAAGACGATCTGGGTGATGGTGTGGATGAGCATCTCTCGGATCGATCCGGCCTCTCGGGCGACGCCATGTCGGAATCCGATGCGCCGAACATCCTCGCGATTATCGACGTGCGCATCGCGTGCCGATGGACACGGCCGAAGGACGGCTCGCGGGACCGTTCAGCGGCGAGCGTCCGGCTTGATGATCCAGAGCGCCAGCGGCGCCGAGATCATCTCCTGCGCTCGGCCGACGGTCTGGATGACCGTGGGGATGACCTTCCTCCCACGTGCCGCGCGCGACCCAGTGCCGGCAGTCGCGACGCCACGGTCGACGCTCGCCGCAGCGGTCCAGAGACGGTCAGGATGCGCCCGACAGGCGGTCTGGGTGACCGTGGGGATGACCGTTCCGCCGCATTCTGCCGTCCGTAACCGCCCCTACCGAGCCTCACGACGGCGTGATCTATAGGCTGCGCCTGCTCGCTGGTTGCTCGCTGGCTGGTTCCTACCGCCGGTACCTGCGACCGAGTCGTGCCAGCCGAGGCGCCTCGAACGACCGTCCCCGAGACCTATCCCACCATCTCGGACATCACCTCGATGCCGCCGCTCGCTCCGCTTCCCATCGGCTGAGAACCGCAGGAAACAAGGCGTGCGTCGCTCGCTGTGTGCTCGCTGAACAGCCTCAAAGCCGGAGGTACAACCGGGCCGTCTTCGAGAAAACAGTGTGATTTCGCGGATTTGAGTGGTGGGCGCGACAGGGATTGAACCTGTGACCCCTGCCATGTCAACGTCGTGACGGAAGGGGAATCCTCGTGATTTTGGGTGAGGACGCGATGCGTTTTGGCACCTGCTGCTCGCTGTATGCTCGCTGATTTCAGTAGACAAATCGCCGATCCGTGAGAACCAGCTACCGAAGGGGTACGGAAGCTGGGCGCACGGATTGGATTGCGGATCGTCGAGGGGCTCAAAGTCGGCGAGACCGTGTGGGACACCATGGTCATTGGTTTCGGTGCGCGCCGGCAGCGTGGACGGCCGACCTATGTTTTTCGATATCGAACAAAGGAAGGTCGGCAGCGGACCTACACGATAGGCCGTCATGGATCGCCATGGACACCGGACGAGGCGAGGGCCGAGGCGATCAGGCTGTTACGGATCGTGATCGATGGCGGTGACCCGAGCGGCGAGCGCCAGATCGAGCATCAGGTGATTTCGATGGCGGACCTCTGTGACGAGTATCTCGCTGATGCCGCGGCCGGCCGGATACTGACGCGGCGCGGGGTCGCAAAGAGCGCGAGCACCATCGCGACCGACCACTGCCGCGTCGACGCACATATTCGTCCTCTGGTCGGCCACCTGCCGGTCGCCTCGATCTCGCGGCAGGACATCGAGCGCATGATGATCGACATCATCGCGGGCAAAACGCACAAACGGGTCAAGCTCGATAGGCTCCGTGCCGTGTCGCACGTCCGTGGTGGACGCGGTGCCGCGAGCCGGACGATGGGGCTGCTCGGAGCCATCATGACGTACGCCGTACGGCGCGGGCTCCGCGAGGACAATCCCTGCCGGCTGGTGATCAAGCCGGCTGACGGCCGCCGCGAGCGCCGGCTCGATGACGCCGAATACCGTGCGCTCGGCACTGCGCTGGATGTGGCCGAGGCCGGGGGCGAATGGCCGCCTGCACTCGCCGCGATCCGTTTCCTCGCGCTCACGGGCTGGCGGCGCGGCGAGGTTCTCGGGCTGCGATACGCGGAGATCGACGTGGCGCGATCAACCGCTCGACTTGCCGCGACCAAGACCGGCGCGTCGATGCGACCGCTGTGCACGACTGCGTGTCAGATGATAGAGGCGATGGCGCCGGGTGAATTCGTCTTCAAGTCGGCCGGCGGGGATGCGCCGATAGCCAATTTTCGACGCGTATGGGAGCGGGTCGTCTATCGTGCCGCGGGGCTACCACGCGACGTGACGCCGCACGTGCTGCGCCACTCGTACGCCAGCGTCGCCGCCGATCTCGGGCTGCCCGATGCGACCATCGGCTCGCTGCTCGGGCACCGGGGCCATACTGTGACACGGCGCTACATCCACGTCGCCGACACGACGTTGATCGCCGCCGCCGATACCGTGGCGACGCGGATCGTCACACTGATGCGCAGCGATCCGGCACCCTGATGGAGGCGACGACGAGCACGGACAGCGTGTATGGGATTGTCCATGTCGAACACCGCATCCCATGGCGCGGTGCAGAACTGACCTTCACGTCGTACGAGCTGCAGCTTGTGCTCAGGCTCGCGGACGGCGGCCACGTTCCTCTCGCGGATTTGCCAATCGCGTGGGCGTTTGTTGAGAGATTCAAAAAAGACGGTCTGGATTTCAAAGAGGTTGCCGCGGCGATCTCGCAGACGGTGAGCCCCTCGTCGCCACACCTAGGTTTCTTGGACGACAGCGCCATCAACGACAGCCCGGAACTGCTCGCCATCGCAGAAGCGATCTACGTCCAACACAATGATAGATGGCGGGAGGAGGACGCCGACTTTTGGACGACAGCCGTCCTGTTTCCGTCGTCTACTGGCCTGCCGGTCACGATTTGGCTGCCGACGATGCTGTCGACCGATCAGCGGGCGGTCGTGCTCGTGGCGACTTCTCCAAGCGAACAAATGGACGCGACGAACGCCGCGATCCTTGGTGTCCAGCCCGAACCACATCTCATCGTGGGTCCGCTGGACCCGGCCTACGAGGCCGCTGCCGTCTCATGGATTCGCGCCAATAGGGAACCGCTGCTAGCCCGCTGGAGCGGTGTGATCGACAGTGCCGAGATGATTCGCCGGCTGCGACTACTTGGTCCCGATCATCACTCTTGAGGTCGGTTTCGAGGCCCCCCGGAACCTGCGGCATCGGCCCGGTCGATCACTGGCGACGACGCTTCCGCTTCTTCTGCAACCGCTTTTGTCTTTTCGCTTCTCGGTCCCATGCTGCCGAAATGGCGGCTCGCAGGAGCGCGGCCATCTCGTCGAGATGGCGGTCGTATTCCGCTGGCGTCATCGTCTCTAGGATGTCGGTGAAGAGATTGGGTTTGATGTCGCCGGGGGGATCGAACGACAGATCGAGGCCGAGAACAGCGGCGACGTCCTGCATGTCTTCGATCTGATCGGCTGTGTAGCGCGACGATTTGACCGGGTGATCCGGTTGATCACGATCTTCGCCGGGGTCGTCAAAACCATTTTCCCGGTCGTTCATGCTGCGTGATCCAGCACAGCGCGCCGTCCGCCGGGGATAGTCCGATACAGCGTCGATGGCGCGACGCCGAGTTGTTTGGCGATCTCGGCGCCGCTGAGAGTTCCCGCCGCAAGCATCGCCTGCGCCGCGCGGACCTTGCCGTCGTCGAGCGCGCGCGGACGACCGCCCTTTCGGCCTCGCGCTGCCGCCGCTGCCAAGCCGGCTTGCGTGCGCTCGACCAACACCTCGCGTTCCATCTGCGCCAACGCCCCGAGAAGGGAGTAGACAAACCGGCCTGCCGTCGTCGTCGTGTCGATCCCTTCGGTCAAGCTGCGAAGCGCGATCTCTCGCTGCTTGAGGTCCTCGGCCACTTTGATCAGATGCTGCAACGACCGACCGAGCCGGTCGAGCCGCCAGACCACCAGCGTGTCACCGGCTCGTGCCGCGTCGAGCAGCGCGGTCAGCTGCGGTCGGTCCGTCCGTGCCCCGCTCGCCGTCTCAGTCCAGATGCGGTCGCACCCGGCCGCGCGAAGGGCGTCGTGCTGCAGGTCGTGGTTCTGGTCACCCGTCGAGACGCGAGCGTAACCGATAAGCATCCTGTTCTCCCGAAACTCATCCACGCCGTCCGTTCTCGGACGACCAGTTTCAGGATATGATAGCGCGACAATCTGTCAGCTTTTTTCTGCAGTTTTCGGATACGGTTTTCGGAGACATAACGCGTTGACCCGAAAACCACCGTTTAGGCGAGCACGGTCAGAGGATGACGACGATGAACGGGCTCAGGTTGGTCACGGCGGGTACGTCCGGCGTACCGGTCACCACGGAGACGGTCACCGACCCGCACCATCAAGCTCCACCGTCCCGTCTACACTGATTGTCGCGGAGAGCATCACTGGCACCGCTCATCACGATCCCCGCTCGTCATGACGGTCGTCCTACAAGCACCACACCGCGCCACCGACCGTCCATGCTCACACCGGCACCCGAGATCGCCGGGTGGATCACCGAACAATTCAAAGGGCCGTCTCTATACAGACGGGCCGCTCAGAGGCATGCGGTAGAAGCTGTGAGAAATGGGTCGAGGGATGCTGCCCCGAGAGCGGCACAGGTCGAAGGGGTTGCCGGCGATACTCGGCGGGGCGGCTGTGGGAAAACATAATAAAGGGTGTCGCGGTGAAAGAACTTCGTCGCCGCGGTGGTTGATCCGTTGAAAACTGCCCGCTGATCAAACATTTTGCTTGCACGGCATCGCTACAGATGATATCTACTACAAAGTGTAAAAAACATTGTCACGAAGCTCATTGGACCTTTCGCAGACACACTCCCTCGCAGACACACTCCCTCGCAGACACACTCCCTCGCAGACACACTCCCTCGCAGACACATTCGCAAAACAGAAATGCCACGTAGAACCCTTGGAACTTTTGAACTTACTGTACTCAGGACATTGATCCAGCAGCCAGAGGACGCTTACGGCGTCACGTTGTTGGACCGAATCTCGGAGAGGACTGGTCACGATGCGAGTATTGGAGCGTTGTATACGACCCTTGACCGAATGGAACGCAAGGGGCTCGTTTCATCATGGTGGGGAGAAGCGACCGCCGAACGCGGCGGACGGCGGAAGCGCTTTTATAGAATCGAGACCGCCGGACGAGAAGCAGTCCATCAAACGGAAGAACACCTGCGTCATCTATTGGGGGCCGACGGCGCGTTCGCAGGGGCGTGATCAATGAGTGTTGGCATAGTCGAGCAGGAAAATACTGAGAAGAGAAGTATCGATAACGAAACGACGCGAGCCGTGTTGAAGGCCCTTGA
>NZ_CAJHNI010000006.1:0-11960 GCF_905116885.1 Acidiphilium sp. C61
GCCTGTCGCCGCCGACGGTGGTGGGCGCGCGGCTCGGCGCCGACGGGCACCGGCGCGCGGCGGATTCCTGCCGCCGGTTCCCCTGCCCCGGCGGATGTGGGCGGGCGGCGCGCTCGAATTCCACGACACGCTGCGCGTGGGCGACACGGTGCGGCGCAGTTCGGAGATCGGCGATGTCGTCGTCAAGCAGGGGCGGACCGGGACGCTGTGTTTCGTGACGGTGCGGCACACGCTCGCCACCGCGGGGGGTGGCGCTGCGCGAGCGGCACGACATCGTCTATCGCGGCCTTGATGCGGGGCAAGGCGGGGCGGGGCAAGGCGGGGCGGGCAAGGCGGGGGGGCCAGGTGGAGCGCGGCCGGCAGCGTGACCGACAAGGCGGGGACGGACAAGGCGGCGGCGCCGGCGACGTGGCGGCGGGAGATGACGGCGAGCCCGACCCTGCTGTTCCGCTACTCGGCGGTGACGTTCAACGGCCATCGCATCCATTACGACCGCAGCTATGTCACCGGGGTCGAGTTCTATCCGGGGTTGATCGTGCACGGGCCGTTGCAGGCGACCTGGCTGTTGCAGTTCGCCGAGGAGATCGGCGGGCGGCGGCCGGAGAGCTTCAGCTTCCGCGGGTGCAGCCGCTGTTCGATTTCGAGGTGTTCGCGCTGTGCGCGCGGCGCGAGGGGATGGGTTCGCACTCTGGGTCGAGACCAATGACGGCAAGCGGACGATGGAGGCACGGGCCGCATGAGCGGGTTCGCCGCGATCGCGCCGCTGTTCGTGCCGGCGGACCGGCCGGAGCGCTATGCCAAGGCGGCGGCGAGCGGCGCCGATGCGGTGATCGTCGATCTGGAGGACGCGGTGGCGCCGGCGCGCAAGGCGATGGCCCGGGCGGCGCTGGCGGAGGGGTTCGCCACGCTGCCGGCCGGGGTTGCCGCCTTCGTGCGGGTGAACGCGGCGGGCACGGAATGGCACGAGGACGATCTTGCCGCGATCGTCGCACTGCCGGTTGCCGGGATCGTGCTGGCGAAGGCGGAGACGCCAGCGCAGGCCGAGCGCGCCGCGATGGGGCGCGGGTGATCGCGCTGATCGAATCGGCGCGGGGCATGGCGATGGCGCGCGAGATCGCCGCGAGCCCGGCGGTGCGGCGGCTGGCCTTCGGCAGCATCGATTATTGCGCCGATCTCGGCGCCACGCATCTGCGCGAGGTGCTGCTGCCGGCGCGGGCGGAGCTGGTGCTGGCATCGCGCCTCGCCGGGCTGGCGGCGCCGCTCGACGGGGTGACGCCGGCGCTCGATGACGCGGCACTGATCGAGGATGACGCGCGCCACGCGATGAGCCTCGGTTTCGGCGGCAAGCTCTGCATCCATCCAAAACAGATCGGCCCGGCGCGGGCCGGCTTCGCGCCGGCGGCGGCCGAGATCGACTGGGCGCGCAGATCCTCGCCGCCGGGGATGAGGGGGCGGTCGCGGTTGGCGGGACGATGGTGGACGCGCCGGTGCGGCTGCGGGCGCGGCAGATCCTCGCCCGCGCCGGCGAGACAAGGGAACAGGACGGGACGGCATGAGCACGACGACGACGACCGACGCCGCGGACATCGAGGCGGGCATCACCGGAGACCTCGCGCGCTTCGCCGCCGGGCTGGGCATGGCGGATCTGCCGGCGGCGGTGACGCAGCGGATCGGCCTGCTGGCGTTGGACGCGGTGGGCAACGCGGTGCGGCGCGGGAGGCGGCGGAGAGCACGAGGGCGCTGATCGCCGCGGTGCGGGCGATGGCATGGGGGATGGCGAGGCGCCGGTTTTCGCCGATCCGGCCGGTTATGCCGCCGCCGGGGCGACGCTGATCAACTGCGCGCTGGTGCATTCGCTGGATTTCGACGACACCATGCGGCGGCGATCGTGCATCCCGGCGCGCCGGTGATCCCGGCGGCGCTGGGGGCGGCGGCGATGAGGGGGCGGATGGGGCGACGGTGATCGCGGCGATCGCGGCGGGGTATGAGGTGGCGCTGCGGCTCGCCCTGGCGCTGCCGGCCGGCGCGCATTACGACGCCGGCTTCCATCCGAGTGCGACTTGCGGGAGTTTCGGCGCGATGGCCGCGGTCGGGTGTGTTCGGGCTGAGCCCGGCGGCGATGGCGTCGGGCTTCGGCATCGTGCTCAGCCAGACCGCGGGCAGTTTGCAATTCCTCGCCAACGGGGCCTGGACCAAGCGCTTCCAGGTGGGCTGGGCGGGGATGGCGGGAATGGCCGCCGCCTGCCTCGCGCGCGAGGGGTTCAAGGGCGCGGCGGCGCCGATCGAGGGGCGGCACGGGTTTCTCAACGCCTATAGCCCGGCGCCGGAGCCGGAGCGGGTGCTGGCCGGGCTCGGCACCGACTGGGAGCTGATGAAGACCGGGGTGAAACCCTATCCCTCGTGCCGCTGGGGTCATGCCGGGATCGACGCGGCGATCGCGCTGCGGGCGGAGCTTGGGCTGCGGGCCGAGGAGATCGAGGACGCGACGCTCGGGATCTCGCGCGCGGGGATGCTGCTGATCGGCGAGCCGGCCTCGCGCAAGGCGCGGCCGGAAAACATCGTCGATGCGCAGTTCAGCGGGCCCTTCGTGATCGCCACCGCGCTGGCGACCGGCCGGATGGACTGGGCGAGCTATGAGCTTCTGGACGACCCCGGGATCCGCGCGCTGATGGCGCGGGTGCGCTGCGAGAACGACCCGGATATCGAGGCCGAGTTTCCGCGGAACATGTCCGGCAAGCTGACGGTGCACGCGCGGGGGCAGCGTTTCGTGCGGCGCGTGGTGGTGCCGCGGGGCGAGCCGGAGACGTTTCCCGACGAGGCGGCGTTCCGCGCCAAGTTCGACGGGCTGACGCGGCAGGTGTTGGGCGCGGCGCAGGCCGAGCGCCTGGCCGATGCGGTGCTGGGCCTCGGCGCGCGGGACGAGGTGGCGGGCTTGTTCGCGCTGAGCCGGCCGGGAGCGGCGCAAGACGGGGCGCAAGACGGGGTGCTGTGAACAAAACGGGAATTACTTAACAGCGAGTATATAATTCTGGACCATTCCCAGAACCTATGAAAATCCCGTAATTTGGGACAAATATCCCGGCAAGAAAAAGGCCCCGGACATGTCCGGGGCCAGTTTGTATCGATGGGAGGAGATGAGGCGTCAAACAACCATCTCTGGTCTGCTTTCCAACATCGATGCAACCCTAGGTTATTTTTCTGCATGGGGCAAGCGAAATCCGCCACGGGCGATGAACTAGAGCATCATCCGATCAGATGGAATCATCTGATCGGATAAAGATGCTCGACTTATCAATATGATAGAGCACTACATCCGATCCAATCGGATCGGAAAGTGCTCTAGATCAATGACGGCGGCAGCTGCGCGGGGGACGATGGCGGGCGCGGCAAGAGTGCCGGCGCGCCATGGAGGATCACGATCATGCAAGCTGCAACCAGACCCGTTGCTGCATCTGTTGTCCCGCTTGATGCGAGAGGCCGCGCCGGGCGGGCGCGCTTCCGCCTCGCCGCGCTGGGCGCGCTGCTCGCGCTTGGCGGCTGCGCGACCACCGCAGAGGCGCCGCTGGGGCGGCGCTGGGGCCGACGGATCTCGCGTTCGTCACCACCGCCTCGCAACTGGTGAATTTCGATCTCGACGCCTGTTCGTTCGTCAGGCGCGGGCCGATCGAGCCGACGGCGCGGGCGGCGGTGGAGCAGGTTTGCGCCGATGCCGCGACCTATGCGCCGCGGCTGCAGGCGCTGGCGGCGCGCGAGGGCGTGAGACTGCCCACCGCCCTGCCCTTCGACCTCAAGGAAAAACTCGTCTCGCTCAATTATCACCCGCAGCCGAACCTGACCGTCGAGTTCCTGCGCGACGAGATCGGCAGCCATGAGAGCGCCATCGCGGTGTTCCAGGGCGAACTGCGCGAGGGGCGGAACCAGGCGTTCCAGCAGACCGCGCGCGATGGGCTGCCGGTGCTGGAGCGCAACCTCGCGATGCTGCGCGCCGCCCTGCCTCCGGGGATGGCAGAATGAAAAGCGCCCGGACGGCAGGACCGTCCGGGCGCCCGCATTAGAGCACTTTCCGATCCTTTTGGATCGGATGTAGTGCTCTATCATATTGATAAACCGAGCATCTTCATCCGATCAGATGATTCCATCCGATCGGATGATGCTCTAGTCGATCAGAAAACCTTGCCGACCTGGGCGAGGAAGACGACGTTGTTGCGCGCGCCGCCACGGGTTTGCAGGTCGGTCGAGAGTTCGGCCTGGCCGAAGATGGTGGGCGAGAGGAACGAACCGGCGATGATGCCGAGGCGGGTGAAATCGTTGCGGTTGCCGGTATCGGTCGTGACGCCCGCCTTGACCTCCGACACCCTGCCGCCGAAGGTTTTCTCGAAGCTCAGGCCGACATAACCGGCCGTCTGCGGGTGGAAATAATACGGCGCGTAGACGATCAGCTGGCCGACCGGGTCGGTTTTCAGATGGACGCCGGGGGAGACGCTGGTGTCGCCATAGACATAGCCATCGGCCCAGACCTGGAGGTCGAGCCGGCGGCCCTTGGCCTGGCCGAAGATTTTGTGGGTGAAGCCGATTTCGAGATTGTTCACCCAGTTGTTGGTGCTGGCGTTCAGCGCGATCGAGGGGTTGTAGGACCCGGAGGGCGGGCTGACGAAATAGGCGAGGACGGCGGTTTCGTCCTCGGCGGGGTTGTTGAGCGGGTAGATGAAGGCGGAGAGCTGCGGCTCGGCGAAGCCGCCCTGGTGCGACAGGCTCTGGCCGCCGACCCGCTGGTTGCCGAGGAAGGAGACATAGGGGACGATGAGCTGCGCGCCCCATTGCATGCCGTCCACCGGGTTGAAGGTGTGGACGAGGCGGAGGATCGGCACGTCGGTCTCGATGTTGGTGTGGCCGAGCTTGGTGCCGTGCTGGGTGTAGAACGTGGTCGCCGAGGCGAACTGGTTGTAGAGCATCGCGACGCTGACATTGGGCGGCGGCGACGGCGCGTCATACGGCAGCGGGCCGCCGGCCTGGGCCGGCAGGGTCATCGCCGCGACGGCGAGGCCGACACCGAAGGCGGCGCCGGCGACGGACAAAGCGGCGCGGGAGAATTTCGAGGCTGTCTTGTCGGTCATGGACGGTCTCCTTGTTGGGTGGTCACGGTTTTTTTTTGGAGATTTCCCGATCCTGCCGGAATGGGAAACCCCTGCTGGAGTGCCGATCGGGGCGATATCATCCGATCGGGTAGCGAGTATCCGGATGGATGATAGTGTGGTGCCATTCGTGACGAAGAATGACAATCTCATTACCTCCGGATAGGGCAGTTTCGTTATCGTTTACGTAAGATCGTGACGTAAAGGTCACACTCAGGCTAGGCGAAGACGGGTTAATATTCGATCAACACGCGGCGGAACCGGCCTTACAGGTAGCCGGTTCCCGCCTCCGCGGCGAAGCGCGTGGGCGTGCCGTTCCAGATGATGCGGCCATGCTCGATGACATAGACACGGTCGGCATGCGGCAGGGCGAAGGTGACGTTCTGCTCGCCGAGAAGGACCGTGATGTCGGTGGTCTCGCGCAGGCGGGACAGCGCCTCGGACAGCTGGCCGAGGATGACCGGGGCGAGGCCGAGGGTCGGCTCGTCGAGGATCAGCAGGCGCGGCTTGAGCATCAGCGAGCGGGCGATGGCGAGCATCTGCTGCTCGCCGCCGGAGAGGGTGCGCGATTCCTGGGTGCCGCGGACGCGCAGGATGGGGAACAGCTCGTGCAGCCAGTCGAGCCGGGAGGCGCGTTCGCCGGGCGGCAGGCGCTGGCCGGCGAGTTCGAGATTCTCGGCGACCGACAGGCGGCCGAACAGCTCGCGGGTTTCCGGGCACTGGACGATGCCGGCGCGCGCGATTGCCGCCGCCGATTCGCCGGCGCGCTTCGCCCCGTCCCAGCTGATCGCGCCGCGGAACGGGACGAGGCCGGAGATGGCGTTGAACAGCGAGGTCTTGCCGGCGCCGTTGAGGCCGACGATGGAGACGAACTCGCCCTCGTGCACGGTGAGGGAGACATTCTCCAGCGCCTGCGCCTTGCCGTAGAAGACGCTGATGTCCTCGGCCTGGAGCAGCACCTTGTGGGCGGCGATCTCGGCCTCGGGGCGTTCGTGGGTTTCGATGCCGCCGCCGAGATAGACGCGGCGGACGGTTTCGTCCTGCATCACCTGCTCGGAGGAGCCTTCGGCGATCTTTTCGCCGAGATAGAGGGCGAGCACGCGGTCCGCCAGAGAGGCGATGCTCTTGACGTTGTGGTCGACCAGCATGACGGCGCGGCCCTGGTCGCGGAAGCGGCGGATCAGGGCGGAGAAATCATGCACCTCGGCACTGGTCAGGCCGGCGAAGGGTTCGTCGACCAGCACCACGCTCGGGTTGCGGGCGATCGCCTTGGCGAGTTCCATCCGCCGCAGGTCGGCGAAGGGGAGCGTTGCCGGCAGGCGGTCGAGCACCTCGCCGAGGCCGCATTCCTCGCCGATTCGCCGCGCCGTCTCGATCGCGCCCGGCGGCGGGCGGAGGCGGCTCAGGCTGTCGGGCAGCAGGCCGAGCAGGATGTTCTCCAGCACGGTTTGCAGCCGCAACGGGCGGGAGTGCTGGAAGACGATGCCGACCCCGGCGCGGGCGATGTCGTAGGTCGGGCGGCCGGCGATGTCCTGCCCGTCGAGCAGGATCTGCCCGGCGGTGGGGCGGACGACGCCCATGATCATCTGCATGACCGTGGACTTGCCCGAGCCGTTGGGGCCGATCAGGCCGAGGATCTCGCCGGGATAGAGGTTGAAGTCGAGCGACTTGACGGCGATGAGGCCGCCGAAGCGCTTGTGCAGCCCGCTGACGGCGAGGCGCGGGGTGGTGGTGGTGTTCATGCGCCCCTCCGGTGCGGCAGCAGGCCGAGCAGACCGTCCGGGAACAGCACGATCACCACCAGCGCGATCAGGGCGACGACGAAGGTGGAGAGCTGGCCGATCGGGCGGAGGAGTTCGCCGGCGACGATGAGGAAGACCGAGCCGATGGCGCCGCCGATGATGGTGCGGCGGCCGCCGAGCACGGCGGCGATGATCACCCGCACGCCGATCGAGATGTCGACCACGGCGCTGACCGAGGCGGTGCCGAGATAGAAGACGAGGAAGGCACCGGCGAGGCCGGAGAACAGCGCGGAGACGGCGAAGGCGAGGATCTTGTGGCGGGTCGCGTTGAAGCCGAGCGCTGCCGCGGCCACCTGGTCCTGCCCGGCGGCCTGCAGGATCATCCCCAGCGAGGAGCGGGAGATCAGGAACAGGATCAGCCCGCTGACCAGCATGAAGGCGAGCGCGTATTCGTAGTTGGCCGCACTGCTGATCGAGAGCACGTCCGGCACCGAGAGGCCGATCTCGCCGCCGGTGACGCCGGCGAAGATGACGATGGCCTGTTGCAGCAGCAGCACCGAGACCAGGGTGATCAGGCCGAGATAGGGGCCGGAGAGGCGCAATGCGGGGATGGCCAGGGCAACGCCGCCGGCCACCGCGGCGAGGGCGCCGACGACGATGGCGAGCGGCACCGGCAGGCCGAGCAGCGCGTTCGACATGCCCGCGCCATAGGCGCCGAGGCCGATCAGGAAGGTCGGGCCGAAATTGACCTCGCCGGCATAGCCGAACAGCAGATCCCACGACATCGCGAAGACGGCGAAGTAGAAGGCGGTGGTCAGCACGCCGAGGATGTAGCCATTGGCGCCGAGCGGGAAGAGCGCCAGCACGATGAGGAAGACCGCGAGCGCGGCCAGGCGGGATTTCGGTATCGTCGACATCAGCGCCGTCCCAGCAGCCCTTGCGGCCGCATGTAGATCACCACGACGAGAAGGATGAGGGCCGGCACCTCGCGCAGCGAGGGCGAGACCAGGTAGGCGGTGACGGTTTCGATGTAGCCGACGATATAGGCCGCGATCAGCGTGCCGGAGACCGAGCCGAGCCCGCCCAGCACGACAATGGTGAAGGCGCTGCCGGTCAGCCCCGGCACGTAATCGGACCCCGAGCCGAGGAAGCTGCCGAGCAGCACGCCGGCGATGCCCGCGAGCAGGCCGTAGATCACCCAGACGAAGAGGTAGATCCGGTCGAGCTCGAAGCCGAGCAGGGTGAGCGCCCGCGGGTTGATCGAGGCGGCGAGCAGGCGGCGGCCGACCTGGGTGCGGTTGACCAGCAGCCAGAGCGCGCCCATCACCGCCCAGGCGACGGCGGCGATGAAGATCTCGTTGATCGGGGTGCGGACGCCGAGGATGGAGACCGTGCCGGCGATCAGCGGCTGCACCGTGATCGGGCTGTTGGTGAAGGCGTAGGACAGCGACTCCTGGATCATCACGCCCCAGAGCAGGGTCGCCGTCAGCACGAACAGCTCGCGCTCATGCGCGGGCACGGCGCGGGAATTCTCGATCGGGCGGACGATGCCGCCATAGGTCACGAGGGCCGCGACGAGGCAGACGGCGACGCCGGCGAGGGCGCCGACATAGGGGCCGAAGCCGAGCGAGGTATCGAGATACCAGGCGATCATCGCGGCGATGACCATCAGGCCGCCATGCGCGAGATTGAGGACGCCGGAGACGCCGAAGATGAGCGTGAAGCCCAGCGCGCCGAGCGCGTAGAGCGTGCTGATCGCGAAACCGTCGATCAGGATCTGGATCGCTAGCAAGTCCTACCCTCCCAGGTCAGACGAAAACGTGGGCAGATCCCGCCGGCGACAGGGCCGGCGGGACCGCGGGGCGGGTCAGGATTTCGGGACGGGCACGAAGCCGGGGAACTTCGCCTTGGCGTTGGCGAGCTTCAGCGGCCAGATGCATTTCTGCTGGCCGGCCTGCCATTGCAGGGCAACGCCGGTGACATAGTCGGGGCCGTATTTCAGCGCGTGGGCGAACTTGCTCTTCGCGCCCTGAAAGGCGATCTGGCCCTGGGTGCCGACCATGTTGGTCTGTTCCAGCGCATGGACGATGGGCAGCGGCTTGGTGGATTTCGCACGCTTCAGCGCATCGGCGAGCGCATAGACGGCATCATAGGTCGAGTAGGCCGAATAGGCCGGGGAGTAACCAAATTTCTTCACATAGGCGTCGGTGAAGGGGAGGGTTTTCGGCGTGATGGCAACGCCCGGGGCGGCGGTGCTGCCGGTGATCACACCCTCGGTCGCGCCGTTGGTGGCTTTCCAGAACACGTCGGAGCCGGCCTGGGCGTTGATCCCGGCGAGCGCCACGGGCACTTTCTGCTGCGCCCACTGCACCGTCGGCTGCACGCCGACATGGGCCCAGCCGGCGATGATGACGTTGGGCTTCAGCGTCTCGATCTTCTGGTAGATCGGGGTGAAATCGGACGTGTTGGGCGCGAAGCGGATATTGTCGAGCACCTTCAGGCCGATCTTGGGCAGGCAGGAATCGTAGCCGGCGTCGAGCGGCTTGGTCCAGGCGGCGTCCTCGCTCATGACCACGGCGGTCTTCATGTGGAACTGGTCGACCAGGGTCGCCTTCGAGGCGTCGCACACCGCGCGGGCGAGATAGGCGGCCGGCATGTAGGCGTGGAAGATGTATTGATGGGCCTTGAAGTCCTTGTGGACGTATTCGGACAGCTCGTTGGCGGCCGCACCGGTGATCATGTAGGGCTCGTGCAGGCGGGCGGCCCAGGGTTCGAGCGCCAGCGCCACCTCGCTGACGAAGGTGCCGATGATGGCGACGGCGTGATCCTGCCTCACCATGCGCTGGAAGGAGCGGATGGCATCGGTGGTGGAAAGGTGATCGTCCTCGATCACCAGCTTGATCGGCCGGCCGTCGATCCCGCCGGCGGCGTTGATCTGCTCGGCGGCGAGTGTCGCGCCATTGGCGATGGCCTTGCCGGGAATGGTGCCAATTTCGGAGGTGATGCCGACGACGATCGGCTTCGCGGCCTGTGCCGCCACCGGCACCACCGCCATGGCCGCGCCGGCGAAGGCGGCGGCGAACGCTGTTTTCTTTCTGGACATTGGTAGCTCCCCTTATTCGCAGTTTTGAATTTGATTGAGGGGATCATGCCATAGGTTGCGCATTCGGCAAGGGGGTATCGCACGCAGGAAGGCGCTTTTCGGAATTCGCCACGCGAAATCCGCGACGGCAACCATTCGTTAATAGAACATCCGTAAATTTACCTCTAGCGCGTCTCACCCCTGAGACCTGTCCCGTTTGAGGAAAAATGCCTTGGCTCCACCACCGGACAGAATATTCCCGCCCGCGCGGACGACGCGGCGATTTTCAACCAGGCTTGCGGCGACGCGGCTGCTGGCGGCGCTGATCGCGATCGGGAGCGGCACGGCGGCGGCCCCGGCCGGACAGAAGGCGCGGCACGCGGCGGCGGTGGCGGTGGCGGGCGGACGGCTGAACATCGCCCAGGGCAGCGGCAGGCTGGTGACGCTGCGCGGCACCGCGGCGAACGTGTTCGTCGCCGATCCGAAAGTGGTGTCGGTGCGACCGGCCAGCGCGCATACGCTGTTCGTGTTCGGCACCGCGCCGGGCTTCACCACCATCGCCGTGACCGATTCGCAGGGGCATGACGTGGCGACGTTCCGGGTCGCGGTGACCCCCGGCACCTATCACGCCGCGGCAATCCGCGCCGGCGCGGCGCGGACGGCTCCCGGCGCGCGGCTCGCGATCAGCAGTGCTGCGCATGGCGTGGTGGTGCGCGGCACGGTGGCGACGCCGGTGCAGGACTACCAGGTGATGCAGCAGGCGCACCTGATCGCCGGCAAGGGCGGCCACGTGGTCAATCAGACCGAGGTGCGGCTGCCGCAGCAGGTGGCGCTCAAGGTGCGGATCGCGCAGATGTCGCGCACGATCACGCAGCAGCTCGGGATCAACTGGCAGAGCGCGGGCAATGGGATTTCGGTGGGCAAGTTCCTGTTCGGGTTCAGCGCGCTCGACGTGCTGAACGGATCGAGCCCGGCGACGCCGGCCGCGGGGAGCTACAATGCCGGGCTTTCGACCGGTGGCGGCGCGATCGACAGCATTCTCGACGCGCTGAACAGCGACAATCTCGCGCATATCCTGGCTGAGCCGACGCTGACCGCACTCTCGGGGCAGAGCGCGAGCTTCATCGATGGCGGCTCCTTCCCGGTGCCGGTGCCCGGGCAGAACGGCCAGGTGACGGTGCAGTACAAGGATTTCGGCGTGCAGCTGAAATTCCGCCCCGTGGTGCTCGATAACGGCAGCATCATCCTGCATGTCGAGCCGACGGTGAGCGCGCCGACGACGCAGAACGCCTTCCAGATCGCGGTGGCGGGCACGTCGATCGTGGTGCCGTCGCTGTCCACCCAGTCGGCCTCGACAACGGTCGTGATCGGCAGCGGACAGACCCTCGCCATCGCGCCTGCTCAGCAACAGCAGCAACCAGACCGACAAGTCGGTGCCGGGGCTCGGCGACATTCGGTGCTCGGCGCCGCGTTTCGCGCCGACAGCTACGACCGGCAGGAGGAGGAACTCGTGATCCTCGTGACCCCTATCTCGTCAAGCCGGTGGACCAGGCGGGGCGGATGATGACGCCGGACCAGGGATGGTCGCCGCCCAACCAGATCCAGCGGGTCTTTCTCGGCGCGACAATGGCGGCGGGCACGCGGTCGTGCTGCCGGGCCAGGCCGGGTTCATCCTGCGATGAGGACGACGATGGGCGAGCGCAGCGCAAGGCGGCACGGTCGCGCGGCCATCCTGCTCGGGGCGAGCGCGCTGCTGCTGGCCGGCTGCGCCGGGGGCGACCCGTTCGCGCGGCCGGGAACATGGCGGGAGAACGGTGCGCCGATGCACAATATCGCGATCGAGCTGGTCAATCCGCATGATCTCGTCGCCGGGCGCGGCGATGCGCGGCTGACCGGGCCGATCGCGGAAAAGGCGGTGGGTAGCGCGCTGAAGGCGCCGGCAGGCGGCGGCGGCGGCGCAGCTCCGCTCGGCGGGGCCGGCGGTGGTGGCGGTGGCGGTGGCGG